>NZ_JBMKGI010000002.1:0-615566 GCF_049238885.1 Enterobacter cloacae complex sp. BZL2005
TCAGCGCGAACGACTCGGACATCGCCTCGCGGCCCGTCAGTTTCCAGAACAGAAGCCCCTCCACCGGGAGCTGAACGGTAATTCGGTTGAGCATAATCTTTATTCCATCTAGCTTATGCGATGCAGATAAGAGGTTCTGCATCTGTGATAAAGCGTCATTCAAGAAAGGGGCTTTTCCCTCTTGATCATCCAAAAAACAAGAGAGTAGATTTTCAGTGACTCTGATGTGACAAATAAACCTACATTCAACCAGATGTTTGAAAAATCAAACATACTTACTAAAAGAGGGGACAATGAGACCGAACATCTGAATGAAATCAAGCGAAAAAATTCCTGAGCGAGGGCAAGTTTAACCGCTCCGATCTTTCGCTTGAAGAATAAACAGGCCGAAGTACACAAAGAGAGTAATAAAAGTAAGTCAAGCACAAAAAAAAGCATGACCAAAATGCTGAAACCATCACCTGCATAATAATGCAACGAATCACTAAACGCTTTTGCGTCAGAAATGAATGGAATTCTGTGCTGGCGAACTGAATTCACGCAATAAAGCAATATTGCGAGAAGATCCATACCTCCCCAGAAATACCATAGATGGCTATTTAAATGAGCGAGCTTGTTTTGTGTACGCCCGTTATTGTTATTTAAAAAAATGGGGGAGCACATATTGGCTTCAACTCAACCCTCCGGGTTAGGAATAAATTCAAAACGCACAAACAGGAGAGACAATCTTCTCGTACTCCTTTGAATGAAGCCTAAGACTTCGAAGATCGTACACTTCCATAGTCTCCCCTGTTTATATTCCTACGGATTCACCAGCCAGGTGCCCGGCTTGGTAATATCCAGCGTCTGGCCACGCGTTCTTCCGTTGCCCTGCAGTTCAATCTTCGCCTCACCGGCCGGCAGCTTGAGCGATGCATAGCCGTTGGTTCCCGGACGCAGCGCTTTTGGCTCGCCGTTCACTTTCAGCGTTTCGCCGTCGAGGATGCGGATATAGACCAACGCAACAGGGCTCGCGGCAGGCGGTGGCGTCTGCTGTGCCGTCGCCGGTTCGCTCACCTTCGCCGTTTCTGGCTTCACGTCTGGGGCGTTCGCGGCGGTTTCGGTTGGACGCGTCTCTGCCGGTGCCTGCGCAGCCTGCTCTGGCGCATCTTTGCCGCTGCTGAACAGCATCGCGCCAGCGACAACGCCGACCAGCACGCCTGCGGCAACCATGCCCGGGATCCTGTAGCGACGCCAGTCGAGCAGCGACGCCGGCTGTTCCTCCTCCACCGGTACCAGCATCGTGCCGGGCTTTTTCGCCGTCAGCACGTCGTTAATCCCGGCGACCGGCATCTCTATCAGCGCGGCGAACTCATCGATGGACTGTGGACGGTCCTCCATGTGCAGCGCCAGCGCGCGGTCAATGGCCTGCAGCAGCGGAATGGAATAGCCCTGCGGCATGATTTCCACCAGCGGTTTGCAGGTATCCTGAATCGAGCGCACCACGCTGACCGGCGGCGGAGAACCCACAATCAGGGTACGCAGCACGGCGCCGAGGGCGTAAATGTCCGTCCACGGGCCCTGCTCGCTTTCGTTGTCGTCGGTGTACTGCTCAATCGGCGCAAAGCCCGGGCGCAGCATGGTTTCCGTTTCGTCGGAAAGGTTACCGATGGTGCGGCGCGCGGAGCCGAAATCGAGCAGCACCGGCAGGCCGTTATCCTGGATCTGGATGTTATCCAGCGAGATGTCTCGGTGCAGATAGCCTTCGTCGTGGATGGTCTTGATCGCACCGAACAGCATCGGCAGCGTGCGGCGGATCCAGGCCTCGTTGATCAGTTCCGGCTTTTCCTCGCGCAGGCGCGAAAGCGTGGTGCCGCTGTAAAACAGCGTCCCCATGTAGGCCGTGTCGTTTTGCACCCAGAAGCGCAGAACGTGCAGCAGGTTCGGGTGGTTAAAGCGCGCCAGCAGACGGGCTTCCTGGATAAAGCTGTTCAGGCCTGCGGAAAACGCTTTGCCAAAGCGCTCGCTGCGCAGCACCAGGGTCATGTCGTCGCCGCGTACGGCGAGCGAGGAAGGCATAAATTCTTTGATAGCGATAGTGCGTTCGAGCTGGTGATCCCACGCGCGATAGACAATGCCAAAACCGCCGCCGCCGATCACCTCTTTGATTTCAAACTCGTTGAAGCGGTACCCGACCGGGAGCGCGTTTGGGACAGTCCGATTGTTATCATTATCCGTCATCTTTTACAGTTCTCTTGATGATTATTACGCGGCAAACTGACAGTGAAACTCGCCCTGCTCGCAGGTGACGTGCAGACGTCGGTACTGTTCGTCGCTGCGGCTGGCGGTAAGTAAGATCTGGCTCATCTGAGGCAGCAGGGTGTTGGTCAGAATAGCATCCACCATGCGGCCGCCGGACTCCACCTCGGTGCAGCGCTGAACAATCTGTTCCACCACGCTGTCGTCAAACTCAGAAATAATGCTGTGATTCTCCTCCAGACGACGCTGGATGCGCCTGAGCTGCAGGCGAACAATCTGCCCCAGCATCTCGTCGCTGAGCGGGTAGTACGGCACCACCAGCAGGCGGCCCAGCAGCGCCGGAGGGAACACCTCCAGCAGCGGCTGGCGCAGCGCGCCGCTTAAGGCATCAGGCTCCGGCATGAGGTCCGGATCGGCGCACATGGCGCTAATCAGCTCGGTGCCGACGTTGGAGGTCAGAATAATAATGGTGTTGCGGAAATCAATATGGCGCCCCTCGCCGTCTTCCATCCAGCCTTTATCAAAGACCTGGAAGAAGATCTCGTGGACGTCCGGGTGCGCTTTCTCAATTTCATCCAGCAGCACGACGCTGTATGGACGGCGGCGGACGGCCTCGGTTAATACCCCGCCTTCACCATACCCTACGTACCCCGGAGGCGCACCTTTTAAGGTGGAGACGGTGTGCGCTTCCTGGAACTCGCTCATGTTGATGGTGATGACGTTCTGCTCGCCGCCGTACAGAGATTCGGCGAGCGCCAGCGCGGTTTCGGTTTTACCGACGCCGGACGGGCCGCACAGCATAAAGACGCCCACCGGCTTGTTCGGGTCGTCGAGCTTCGCCCGGGAGGTTTTCACGCGGCGGGCAATCAGGTCCAGACCGTGACGCTGGCCGATAACGCGCTGGTTCAGCGTGTCGGCAAGGTTGAGTACCGCGTCGATCTCGTTTTTAACCATCCGGCCCAGCGGGATCCCGGTCCAGTCAGAGACGACCGCGGCGACCACGTTTTCATCCACCGCGGCAAACAGCAGCGGCTCGTCTCCCTGTAAGGCGTTCAGCGCCTGCTGCTGCTCCGCCAGCTGGCCGCGCAGCTCGGCGGTATCTTCTTCGCCCGCCGCGAACAGCGCGGCGCGCAGGCGGATAATCTCCTGCACCAGGCTGCGCTCTTTTTCCCAGCGCCGGGCCAGGGCTTCGCGTTTTGTCTCATACGCGTCGCGTTCGGCGCGTAATGCCGTGACGCGCTCGGCATCACCGGCCCCCACGCGCGCTTCGCGCTCAGCGATCTCAATTTCCACGTCAAGCGCAGCAAGGTGGCGCAGGCAGTCTTCCAGCTGCGCAGGCGGCGCGCTCTGGCTCACCGCGACGCGGGCGCAGGCGGTGTCGAGCAGGGCCACGGCTTTGTCCGGCAGCTGACGCGCCGGGATGTAGCGGTGGGACAGCTTCACCGCCGCGCTGACCGCTTCGTCGAGCAGCAACACCTGGTGGTGCGTCTCCAGCGGCGACACGGTGCTGCGCAGCATCAGAATCGCTTTCGCTTCGTCCGGCTCGTGAACCTGCACCGTCTGGAAACGACGGGTCAGCGCCGGATCTTTCTCAATGTACTTTTTGTATTCTGCCCAGGTGGTGGCGCCGATGGTGCGCAGCTGGCCGCGCGCCAGGGCTGGCTTCAGCAGGTTCGCCGCATCGCCGGTCCCCTGCTGGCCGCCTGCGCCAATCAGGGTGTGGATCTCATCGATAAACAAAATGATCGGCGTGGCGCTGGACTGGACTTCGTTAATGAGCGCCTGCAGACGGGCTTCAAACTCGCCTTTCATGCCTGCACCGGCCTGCAGCATACCGATATCCAGCAGCCACAGCTGAATGTTCTGCAGCGGCTCCGGCACGTCGCCGTCGGCGATACGCAGCGCCAGCCCTTCCACCACCGCCGTTTTCCCGACTCCGGCTTCCCCGGTCAGCAGCGGGTTGTTCTGACGGCGACGCATCAGGATATCGACCATCTGGCGGATCTCCTCGTCGCGCCCGACGACCGGGTCAATCTTCCCTTCCCGGGCGCGGGCGGTCAGGTCCTGACCGTACTGGGCCAGCGTCCCCTGAGCAGCCGGTACTGCACCCGCCGGTGCGTCGACAGCGGCAGCGGCCTGCTGCGTCTCTTTGCTGTTGGCGCAGATGGTATCGAACTGCTCAATCAGCACCTCGACGTTAAGGCGGGTGAACTGCGCCGAAATGCTTTTCAGCACGTTGGCCAGATTCCAGGTTTTGAGTATGCCGATCAGCAAATGGCCGCCGCGAATGCGGCTGACGCCAAACTTCAGCGAGCCGAAGACCCAGGCGCGCTCCACGGCGCTGTCGATATGCTCGGAGAGATCGGAAACGGAACTCGCCCCGCGCGGAAGCACATCCAGCGCGGCAACGATATCGCGCGTCAGCTGCTGCTCGTCGAGGGCAAAGTGGCGGATGACCTGCTGCAGATCGCCATCCTGCTGCTGCATCAGCTGATGCAGCCAGTGCACCAGCTCAACATAGGGGTTGCCGCGCAGCTTGCAGAACGCAGTGGCGCTTTCCAGAGAGGTAAATAACAGCGTATCCAGTTTGCCGAAAAGCACGGCACGGCTAATTTCTGACATGTTAGTTTCCATTAACAATGATTCGGTATACGGAAGGATTACCGCTCTGCGCGATACACCAGATCGCCGCGCGGGACAGGCTGCGGCTGAAGGCCCAGCCAGGTGTTATAGCCTAATCGCCCATGACTGCCGAGCGTGGCGCCCTGCACCGCGTCTGCGCGCAGGATCACCCGCGTTTCCCATTCAAACTCCACGCCGGCGTACTGACGCACCCAGTCGCGCAGCTCGGTGACCCACGCTTCACCCGGCAGAAAGCGGTTGTACTCCTCCGCGCTCAGCGGGCCAATCTCGATGCGAAACTTATGCTGCACGTCGCGGACGGCGACGCCGAGAAAGGCGGACACACCCATGCGCGGCATGCGGCGTCCTTCCCCAAGCTGCGCCTGCTCGCGCGTGGAGAGCGGCATCCACTGCGGCACGTTGCTGACCAGTTTGACCGGCGCCTTAAAATAGCTGCGCAGGATCTTCTCCAGCCCCTCCGGATCCCGCCCGTGACGGGTCAGGTGCCCGGCGTGGGTAAAACGCGCGTGCGCGCTCAGGCTGCCGTTGTCCATCTGACCCGGCTGGCCCATCCCAATCAGCGACGCCAGATAGCCCTCAAAGCGCTTGTTATCGGCGCGGTCCAGCGAGACGGTGGGCTGCGCATCCGCCCAGGCGCGGTAAAACAGCAGCGCAAGGCGGTGGTGGAACAGATCGGCAAACGCGCTCAGGCTGGTGTCCTGATGATGATAAATACGCTCGCGGGCGTACTCGGTCATGTGGACCGGCAGCGGGCCGTTCGGGCCAAACAGGCCGAAGCTGAGGATAGAGACCTCATGCAGCCCGCTCTCTTCCCGCTGACGCACCCTGGCCAGCGTCGACGGAGCAAAACTCATCGACGGCTGCTGGCCAATGCGCAGCGGTTCAAATTTTGGCAGCGGCGCGCGGCCCAGCGGGTAGCGCTCGCCGCCCTGGGCATCAATGCGCCTTAACAGCTGAAACAGATCGTAGCGCCAGGGCGTCTCACGGACGCCGTGCCAGAACGCGTCCGGCAGCTTCGTCAGGCGATGCACGCGCAGCGGTGCAGTGGCAGCGTCACTCATATCAGCGCCCTTTTACCCATGCGCGGCGCCCAGTAGCCAATCTCGCCGCGCTGCTGACTCTTCAGGGTGAACTCAGTGAAGCTGTTGATGGAGACCAGGCGGGCAAAAAGACGCTCCATCAGGCTGCCGAAGAGCCACGGACTTGCCCCCGAAAAGGCTCGCTCATCCACCGTCAGGGTAATGCCGATCCCGCGGGCGAACACCACCGGGCCGGGTTCAGGCACGCGGCGGTGAACCGGCTCCAGCACGCAGTGACGAACGCCTTCCACCTGACGCGCCACGGGCGTTTCGGCCAGGTTGGCGTACAGCCCTAACAGCTGGCGCAGCGCGGCCGCCCCCTCCTCATTGTCACTGTCCATCAGGCTGAGGTAGTTCATCTGCAGCTGGCTGATAAGCCGCCAGGTGCTGAACCCTTCTGCCAGCGCCGGACGCGGCGGCGTCGGCCCTTTACGCAGGGTGAGGGATTTCACCGGCATGGAGTCCGCCATAATGAACTCCCCGAGCTCCTGCTGCAGCATCAGCGGCAGGTCACGGCTGGTGCAGAGCACCTCGGCAGAGATATAGCGCAGATTTTCCTGCCACGGCGCGTGCTGTTCATCCACCAGCGAGACGAAGACCTCCGAGCCGATATAGCCGGTACGGGTGCCGTAGCGCAGGGCGTGCTCGGACAGCACGCGCTGCTCGCGTCGCAGGGAAAAATAGGCCCCGTAGTTGCCCGCATCGCCGCTCCAGGTGCTCCAGAACGGACGAAACGTCTGGTCATCACGCTGGCCGTCCGCGCTGCCATAGATTTTTTTTACCGCGTAGATTTCATAATCCAGCGGACGGATGTTATCGACCACCAGATGGTATTCATGCTGACCGTCATTAAGCTTCTGCCGCGCCGCAACTTTCGGGAACAGGTTGATGACGGGAGTGCAGTGCAGCGCCAGGTGGCTGGCATCGACCACGCGCTCCAGCTGTTCATCCGACTTATCCAGCAGGATGAAGATGTCGAAGGCTTTTTCTTCTTCACAGCGCTGGATCAGCGTGCTCAGGCCGCTGAGGCTAATGAAGCGGAAACGGGCCGGAAACGCGAAATACTCCTGCAGCAGGCGATAGCCGTCAAAGTTGCGCAGATCGTCCGGAAGCAGCGCCTGGTCAGGCTCAAATCCCTCCTGGCGCAGCGCGTCCGTCGCCAGCAGCTGCCGCTGCGGCTGCGGGCTGACCGTCTGACAGACGATCCCGGCGTGGTGCTCCATCACCAGCTCCAGCAGCTTCAGCGCCTCGATATCCGGACCGGCGAGGAAAAACTCAAGACGGTCAAAATCCAGGTGCCCGAGATGTTGCGGGCCGTCGCAGGCGATGCGGATCCGCAGGGCGCTGCCGATCCCCCGCTGGCTCAGACCCAGCTGTGCGAGCGGCAAATCGGCGGGGACTCCGCCCAGCTCGACCTTGTCGATTTTCAGCGGCAGCAGGTTGACCTCGTGCGCCGTGGTATAGCTGCAGGTCACGCCGGTTTTTTTCAGCGCCAGGCTGTCCATCATGGTACCGCGCGGCACGACGAAGCCCTTGCTCAGGTCGCCCCGGCTGCTGTCGGGCAGAATCTCCGCAATCGCCATCGACGGCGTGGGCGCAAGATAGTTCGGCGCAATCATCTCCAGCAGACGCTGGGAGAAGCGCGGAAACTCCGCGTCCATTTTCATCTGCACGCGGGAGGTCAGGAAGGCGAACCCTTCCATCAGACGTTCGGTATACGGGTCCGCCACGTCGATGCCGCGCATGCCCAGCCGTCCGGCGACTTTCGGGTAGCGTTCGGCAAACTCGGCCCCCATTTCGCGCAGGTAGGCCAGCTCACGGTTGTAGTATTCGAGCAGTTTACTTTCCATGATTACCCCGCATCTTTCAGTTCAAAATGGCCGTTTTCCAGATCGACATCGGTGCGAAACAGAAACTCCAGCGGGTACGGCACGCACCATAAACGCCCTTTGATCTCGATGGAGAGCACGTTGTGCAGATCCAGCGAGGAGGTATCCGATACGCAGCGGACCTGCAGCCCCTGCGGCAAAATGCGTGGTTCAAAATTGATGATGGCCTCGGTGAGCTTACGCTGAATGTCGTGCCATTCGATGTCCGACATTCTTTTCCCGGCCAGGGGCGCGACGCCGAAGTTAACCACCGAGCGGCTCACGTGCGGTAGCGCGCTTAAATCGCCGGAGGCATCGTGGTTGATGGTATTAAACAGCCACTGCAAATCGCGCAGCACATTGCGGCGCAGGGCGGCGTGGGTGATCAGATTGCTGTTGGCCGACTCACGCTTTTTTTCCGGGTCGTTATCAGTGAGGCGATCGAGCAGCGAGGGTTGCATTTTGTCGCGCGCCCCCACCTTCTCCTGCCTGCTGCGGGCTTGCCAGCCGCTGCGCAGCAGATCGCCTTCGCCAGCGGGATTACTCATCGGCTCCATCCGTCGCAAACGTCACGAGGCTTAAGGACAGCAGCGGGCTTTCGCTTTGCTCGCTCAGCCAGGCCTTCTGGCCCTGGCCTTCATAGAGCGTGCCGTCAGTATCGAGCGGGTGCCAGTCGGTGGTCCGCCCGAGTTTAACCGCGTCAGAGGCATCGGCCGCAAACGGGTAACGCGCCGGGATCTGGCACACCTGCTCCGTCCCGTCCGTCAGGCGCACCAGCGCGTGACGCCAGACCAGGTCGGTCACGCTGGCAGGCGCCTGGAAACGGATCTCCGCGATAGCGTTAAACGGCAGCCAGAAATAGCGGCCGTTGACGATGGTTTCGCATACCGGGCCGAGACGGGCATCGCCGTCCATCAGCCAGTCAAAGGCCTGCGTCTCCTCGTTTTCGAGGGTAATCTGGCCGGGGGTGGCCTGCGCCTGCTCAAGGGCTTCCAGACGCAGCGCCTGCGCGCGCTCGCCCTCCTCGCTCAGCGCCGCCGCAAGGGTGGTTAGCCACGGCCACTGGGTTTCAGGCATCGCCGGACGCGCCTGTCCCGCCATCACCTGCGCGCGCTGCAGCTCGCCCTGAATGGACTGCTCCAGCAGCGTGACGGTGGGTTTCGCCTGCGGCTTCAGCGCCAGCCAGCTTTTCAGCTGGGTCAGGGCACGCGTCCAGTTACCGCTAAGGGTTAAAAACTGCACGAACGCGGCGCGGAGGTCGGCATCCGCCGGACGGGCTTTGATTTCTGCTTCCAGACGCGCGAGCGCGTCGTTGAGCGACTCACCCGCCAGGTGTTGATAGAGCGTATTCATCGCCATTCCTTAATTTGCCGCGCGCCATGCGCCAACGGCCGGATCGCGCAGCTGAGGACGCAGGGTGTCAATCAGCACGATATTCAGCGGGGTGCCGGGTGCCACCCAGGCGCTCCAGGTTTTTTTCACCGCCGCGATACGCGCCTGCAGCTTTGCATCGTCGCTGGCGGTTTCACGGGAGATCTCCACCGCGACGGTGCCGTTGCTCTTCCAGCTGTTCAGGGTGCTGTCGTAAGGCAGGATCATCCAGCTCTGGTCGCTGTTTGGGGTGCTGAATACCATGCGCTCTTTGTTGACGGAGGTGATCAGCGCGTTTTCCGGGTCGGCGCTCTGATTCAGCCCGGTTACCGGGAAGCCATGAATGTACGTTACCGCCATCTCTTTCTGCCCGCCGTTGCGGGACTGCGACACAACGGTGTGTCCGCTCAGCCAGCTGCCGTTGCCGCAGCGGGTGGTGTCCGAATCCGGAATGAAGAGCGCCGGTGCAGAGGCGCCCCCTTCCCAGAAGGTGCGCAGGTGGCAACCGTCCTGCAGGGTAAACTCCTGCCACGGCGTACGGTCGGCGGCAACGGTGCGGGAAGCCACGTTCTGATCGGGCGGCAGTAACGCGCCGCTGGCTGGGGTGGCGGTGACGGTCGCAGCAGGCGCGGCCTGCTCCTGTTTCACCACCAGCGCCCAGTCCTGCGCTTTGCCTGCCGTGCCCTGTGCCAGCGTGGTACCCGCCGGATCGTTGAGCGTCCAGCTGAGTTTATTGACTTTACTGCACTGGTGTTCCAGCAGCGCGCCAAGACGCGGCACAAAGTTCTCCAGCACGGAGACGTCTTTCTTGCCGTTCGCCACAATGCGCAGCGCCACCTCAGGCTTACACCAGCTCTGCGGCGTGTTGTCTTTGATGTTGTCGATCCAGATATCCAGCTTCTGCGCAGGAGACTGCACGATGCGGAAATTTTCAGCCTGCGCGGTAGAGGTCGCCGCCAGAAGTGCCAAACCCGATAGCCAAAGTTTCATATCGTTCCTTGTGTGTCTAATCAGTTCCGCAGGGAAGAAATTGTGCTGCGTCAGAGAGGGTGTGCAGCAAAGTGGTGTCCTGAGGGTTGCCCATCCATACCGCCAGGGCAGTATAGTTATCCTGGGCATTCCCCTCCTGTTCGCCATTCTTTTGAATGATTTGGTTCATTAAGGTCAGCCACTCCTGCGGCGTATTCACCATATGCAGCGACTGCTTCATTTGCTCTTCGCTGACGCCGTGCCAGAACCCGTCGGTGCAGAGTAAAAAGGCATCGCCGTCTTCAACCTGCACCACGTCGCTGTAGCTCGCTTCCGGCCCGCCGTTTTCAATTCCCAGCGCCAGATAGAGCAGATTGCTGTTCAGGTTGTCGGTCTGGTGCCCGGCATCTTTCATCTGCTGCACCAGGCTGTGGTCGGTGGTCACATGCCACAGCCATCCCCGGCGGAACAGGTACAGGCGGCTGTCTCCGGCATGGGCCCAGTAGGCCAGCCCGTAATCACGGTCAATGAACAGGCTAACCAACGTCGTGCCCATCCGGCGATAGTCCTGAACGGCCTGCTGTTCGCTGAGAATAGTGCGATTCGCCGTCTGCACGTAGTCGCGAATATGCTGCGCATTAAGATGTTTGTCGCCATCAAAGCGGGAGATAATGCTGTTGCGGGCCAGCGCGGCGGCCACTTCGCCGCCCGGCAGCCCCGCGATGCCGTCGCAGACGACAAAGCAGGCTGAACGTTCCCCAATGGTTTCTCCCGTCTGATCCTGGTTGCTGGCGCGCGTCCCCTGGCGGGAGAGAGAAGCCGTTGCGATATTCATTTGTCTTCCGATCCGCTCTGTGAGTCTTTGTACTGATTCACCTCCATGTCATACGCATGAAGGAAGGCCTCGCCGAACAGGGTGTGGAAGTCGTCCTCAATCTCGCCCGCCGTCTCGCCATAGCTGCGAACAAAGTAGTCCCACAGGGCGGCTTTGCGGCTGCCCGGCAGCGCCAGACGCGAGGTCATGCCGTTCTGCTTCGCCTGCTCTTCCAGCTGTTCCGGGTTAAAGGACTGCAGCATCGCGGCAATAATGGCGCGGATGCCGGAGATCATGCCCAGCTGGTGCGCCTGCAGGTCGATCAGCGCGTCGCGCACGGATTTGGTTGGCGGCATAAAGCCCGGCATCGGGGTGCCGAACATCTGGATTAACACGGTTTTGCCGGTCGGCAACAGCTTGAACGGGTTGTTGGCATCGTCCAGCACCATGGTCATGTCGGCTTTTACGCCGCGCTTGAGAATGGAGCGCGAGGAGAGCAGCGCCACGGTCCCCTGAGAGAACATGCCGAGGATCTGCCCCAGCTGACGCATATTTTCACGGTCAAACTGCGGAACGGGCTGCATTTCGCTGAGTCCCATCCCCTCCAGCAGCGCCTCCAGCAGCTCGCCCTGCAGCACTTCGCCCTTCTCACCGCTGTTTGCCGTGGCGGCTGGGGCGGCGGCGTTATTGACCGGATCGATGCGCAGGCGGCCCTTCGGGGCCTGAGCGCTGCTGCGCGCAACGGCCTGTGGCGTCGGCATCGTGAAGCCAGCGTAATCCGGTCGCGCGGGTTCTTCTTCAGCACGCGGTTCCTCCTGCGGCTCAGGGGCGAACAGCGGAGAATCGGCCAGCGCGTCCTCTTCCTGCTCAGGTTCCGGCACGGGGGCTGGCTTCTCGTTAATCACGTCATCCGGATGGGTTAACGGCGCGCCGCCCATCAGCCCGAGCGGGTCGTCATTACGCGCGGCTGGCGCGCTGGACTTACCGCCAAACAGGGCCAGCGGATCGAGCTCATCCGTCCCCTCTTCGTTCGGGGCTGGCTGGGTCTCAACCGGTGGCACCAGCGTGGAAGGCGTAACGTCGTCAAAAATGCTCTCTTTTTTAAACAGCGCTTCGTCGCTGAACAGCGAGTCCGGATCGACATGCTTACGTTCGAGCGTGGGATCGCTGTCGTTGAACATCGCCAGCGGATCTTCGGCGTTACGCTCCGGGGCTGCAGGCTGGGAGAACGGATCGTGCGATGCCGCAGGCTGCGGTTTTGTACGGTTGCTGGAGATGCTGTCGGAGATGGAAAACTCCTGCATCAGGCTATCCCAGATCTCCGTTGGCACGGCGGTCGGCTCGGCTTTCCCACGGGGTGCGGCACTCGCCGGTTTCGGCTGCTGCGCAGGCGCAGGAGCCACGGTCGGACGCGCCTGCTGGTGCAGGCTGGCCGCCATGCGGCTCACGGGCTGGGTATCGTGGATCAGCTCGGTCACTTCGATACGGTAGTCATCAATACCGAGAATGTCGCCATCCTGCAGCTCAACCTGACGCCCTCGCTCCAGCGGAATGTCATTTAATACCACACGGATAACGCTGCCGCGGTTGGTGACGCGGCATTCGCCCTGAGCGTCCACGTGAACAATGGCCTGCAGACGAGAGATGGTGCGGTCATTGTCCGGCAATACCAGATTGTTATCCGTACCGCGCCCAATGGTGCCGCCCGGGGCGTAATAATCACAGCTGCTTTGCGGCGGCTGATGACCGGGTTTCGTAGAAATAATCGTGAATCGCATGGCGTATTCCTGCTGGTATGATTAGCGCTCAAACGCTGCCGCTCTCGGGGCGAGAACGGCGGCGTTTGGGGTTAACACATTCTATTCAGTCTGCGTAAGCTTAAACTGGCCTGAGGGACCTTCTTGTAAGGTGAAGCGGGCCGCATAGCGAATAGAATCGTTTTTCCCTGACACCTTCAGGGCAACATCATATTCTCCGGCTTGCCACGCAATCCCCTGCCACTGGTGACACTGTTGGGTCGTTAACGTCACTTCAGGGCTAAACGTTGACGGCGGCGATACCGCTTTCCATTCATTTCCCGCGCGTTTCATAATGGTGGGTGAATGGCTGGTGACCGGCGCTTCTAACCCGGAATTAGCAGGGATAGCAAAGCAGGGTTCATTATTTTTCAGCGTTACCGAAAGCGACTGATATTGTTCTGGATGAGACAAACAGGCGCTGACCATTAACGTGACTGCAAACACACCGAATAACTTTTGCATAATCATGCCCGCCAATCCTGAGGGCTCTTGAGGTTGATAATGACCGGGGAAAACTCCCCGGCCACATGCGCAATTACGCTTCTTTGTTCTCTTTGATGTTCCAGCCAGCGCTGCTTTCAGCACCTTTACCACCCGACGTGGTCTGCTCCCAGTACTGCTGTTTCACTTTCGCAGCCTGGAATGCATAGGTCACACCAACGGTATCGCCATTGTCAGCACCGGTATACTGAACAGAGGTCACCAGCACATCTTCCAGCGTGATGCGGGAGTATTCCACCTGCTGGCCGCCCGCTTTACAAACGGACAGCTCAACTTTAGTCAGGTGTTTACCGCTTGCGCAGTGTTTCAGGATAGCGGTGGTGGATTTGTCGATCAGTGCGTTAACGTGCAGGTCGTTAAAGTTAACTTTACCGGCACCGCCGCCACCGCCAACGCTCATATTACCTGGCTGGGAAGCGCCCCAGGAGAAGGAGGTAATATCAGTCCAGCCGGTGTGGTTAGAATCTTTCGATTCGCCCGTAACACCCTCGACCTTCAGAAACATATCAATAGCCATAATATCTACTCTTCGTGGATGAACAATATTGCTTTCGAAAAAGCACTTATATGGCAAACAGGAAAGCATGGGGCTGAATAAAACCGTCCATATTTTACCTCTGCCTCATATCAAATGACCCGTGTCATTTGACAGTCTTACATTCCCCCGGAATAAATGGAAAGAATGTGAAGTCTTTTACTACTGCGGGTTATCCTGAATCCAGGTGCGGTCAGGATTTCCGATGATTAATTGAGGAACAAGTTTATTAAGTTCGTCACTATGATAAAGACGCAGACAATTTAACGTGACACCTTTTACGTCGGGCTTTCGCTCAGCATGAAACCCGTTAATGTGATCTTTATATTTTCCAATGAGCGCATCCATTTTCTCAGTGCCATTTTCAGCATCAAAAGGTATCCACTCAATGAATGCACTCGCAGTGCGAGCGGCGTCAGTAGAAAACTGGCTGCCTTTATCTGCCACCTGCGCAAGGCAGCGCGCAAGGACAAAATCTTTAACTACCTGCCGGTATGTTTGCTGCTGATAAAAATCAACGTATGGGTTATCGCCGCGAGCAGAAAAACATAAGCAAGCGAGCAAAAGAAATGCTGTCTTTAGCTGCCTGGATGAAATTATTTTAATTCCCAAAACCAGATTTCCTGACAGTACGGAAAGCAATCGGAGTTACATATAAACGAATTATTACTCAGAGGCTCGATAAGGTCGATATGACCACCGCCATACCCATCAATTTTATTGAAGAAAACAACGCCTTTTCGGCCCAACATCGATCGCGCACCCGCCTCACGATCGGTAAAGATTTCTGCCTTGCCAAACACATGGGATTTATAAAGTTGATCCGCAAGTAATTTTGCGCCGGGTTCGATTGTTTTTCCTTTATAGGGGCCCGACTTTATGGGTAAACGCCCTGTGAATTCAACATTACATTTTAACAATGCCAGACTCATTCTTACCGCACAGGTATTTTCGTATGCCGGTTGCTGCTTGATAATCGTTGAATAATCATAGCCAATTTCTGAGAAGACCTGTTCACCCGAGGCAAAACCCGCGCGGGTATGATTTGAAGAGTAATGCTGACGTTTTAGTTGTTCGTATAATGGTCTCATTTGTCACTCTCCTTTTTGCACGGGCGTAATTCTTTCATTCCGTCAATGATGATTTTTGAAGCGCGTTCCTCGCCTTGCTGTTTCGATAAGTTCGCAAAACGAGAATAGAGAAACTCATGTAGCGTATTTGGCAAAAAAGGCCTGCCCTTGCACCATGCAGTGCCCTCAGACGCGTCGACTACGCCGAGAAGATACATATTTGCCTTGATGCGTTCACGTTCATTCGTTTTCGACAGCCAGGCTTTAGCGAAACGATCTGCACTCAAATTTAAATCGTATCCCGTTAACAACGTCGGATCGCGTTGAAAGTTTGATGTGTCATCCTGAGGCAATGCTTCCGCTTGAGGGTATTTATAATTTCCGGCGTCCGCGCTTGCCAGAGTAGAAACTGCCAGCAAACTGGTTGCGATCAAAAGTCTATGTTTCACCGTATATCCTTATTCACTGACAGAAATTAGCTAAGCTCTTTACGTTCAAATGGCCGGCCCCTGCGGGCCGGCACTCATCATCACGCGTCTTTCGTCTTCAGCGACGGCAGTTTAGATACCAGACGCAGAGAAACGGTCAGACCTTCCAGCTGGTAGTGCGGACGCAGGAAGAACTTCGCGGCGTAGTAGCCCGGGTTGTCCTCAATCTCCTGCACCTGCACTTCCGCAGCCGCCAGCGGTTTGCGGGACTTGGTCTCCTGGGAGGAGTTGGCCGGGTCACCGTCGACGTAGTTCATGACCCAGTCGTTCAGCCAGCGCTCCATCTCTTCGCGCTCGCGGAAGGAGCCGATTTTGTCGCGCACGATGCACTTCAGGTAGTGGGCAAAACGGCAGCAGGCGAACAGGTACGGCAGGCGAGAGGCCAGACGCGCGTTGGCGGTGGCATCCGGGTCGTGGTACTCGGCCGGTTTTTGCAGGGACTGCGCGCCGATGAAGGCAGCAAAGTCGGAGTTTTTGCGGTGAACCAGCGGCATAAAGCCGTTTTTCGCCAGCTCGGCTTCACGACGATCGCTGATGGCGATCTCGGTCGGGCACTTCATGTCCACGCCGCCGTCATCGCTCGGGAAGGTGTGGCACGGCAGGTTTTCCACCGCCCCGCCGGACTCCACGCCGCGAATCGAGGTGCACCAGCCGTACTCTTTGAAGGAGCGGTTGATGTTGGCTGCCATCGCATAGGCCGCGTTCGCCCAGGCGTAGCTGTTGTGGTTCGCGCCGTCGGTCTGCTCTTCAAAGTCAAAGCTGTCGACCGGGTTGGTGCGAATGCCGTACGGCAGGCGCGACAGGAAGCGCGGCATCACCAGGCCCAGATAGCGGGCATCTTCGGATTCACGCAGTGAACGCCAGGCGGCGTATTCGGTGTTCTGGAAGATCTTGGTCAGGTCGCGCGGGTTGGCCAGCTCCTGCCAGGACTCCATCTGCATCACGCCCGGTGCGGTACCGGTAATGAACGGACAGTGCGCCGCAGAACCGATGCGCGCCATTTCCCCCAGAAGCTCAACGTCCTGCGGGCTGTGGTCGAAGTAGTAGTCGCCGACGATGCAGCCAAACGGCTCGCCGCCGAACTGACCGTACTCCTGCTCGTAGATCTTCTTGAAGATCGGGCTCTGGTCCCAGCCCACGCCCTTGTAGCGCTTCAGGGTGCGGCCCAGCTCCTGCTTGGAGATGCTCATAAAGCGGATCTTCAGCATCTCGTCGGTTTCAGTGTTGTTCACCAGGTAGCTCAGACCGCGCCAGGCGCTTTCCAGCTTCTGAAACTCTTCGTGGTGAATGATCTGGTTCACCTGCTGTGACAGCTGTTCGTCGATACCGGCAATCAGGTTCTGAATGGTGCGGTAGGTATCGTTCGAGAAGGTGACGGTATTTTCCAGCGCCTGCTGCGCCAGGGTTTTGACCGCGCTTTCGACGGCGGAACGCGCCTGGTCGGTTTTCGGGCGGAACTCTTTGTTCAGCAGCGCGCTGAATTCATCCTGGCTGAACGCCTGACCCGCCTGCTGCTCGTGTTGTTGAGTCTGGTTGCTCATCGATTATTCCTCGCTACCTTTCGCGCTTTCGTCATTTTTCGGCAACTGGCTCAGGGATTTGAGCAGCGTCGGATCCTGCAGAATTTTTGCGATCAGCTCTTCCGCACCGTTTTTACCGTCCATATAGGTCAGCAGGTTGGAGAGCTGGGTACGCGCTTCCAGCAGCTTGTTCAGCGGCTCAACCTTGCGGGCCACCGCGTCCGGCAGGAAGTCGTCCATGCTGTCGAAGGTCAGATCGACGTTGAGCTTACCTTCGCCGGTCAGGGTGTTATCCACCTGGAACGCCACGCGCGGCTTCAGCGCCTTCATGCGTTCGTCAAAGTTGTCGATGTCAATTTCGAGGAATTTACGCTCGTCGACGGCCGGCAGGTTTTCCACCGGTTTGCCGACCAGATCGGCCATAACGCCCATCACAAACGGCAGCTGAATTTTACGTTCTGCACCGTAGATCTCTACGTCATACTCGATCTGCACGCGGGGGGCACGGTTACGTGCGATGAATTTCTGCCCACTGTTACTCATTGCCATGATGTTCTCCATCAAAGATGCGCGGTGAAGGTGAAACGCCAGGCTCCATGCCTGACGTCATAATGCCTGGACGCGCTATTCGCGGCGCCCAAAGATGTTTTCCAGTTGGTTAACGCCGTCTGGCGCCAGGTCGCGAATAATGTCCATAAAGTTAAGTTCTGACAGCCGCTGCACCCGTTCAATCATCAGCGGTGCGGGGTGGCTCGGTTCGTACTGCGCAAAATACTGCTTCGCTTTTTCCAGCATCAGCTGGGCGTCGGCGCGGCTGGTGACCTGCACGCTGCGCCAGTCGGTCACCGGCTGAACGGGCTGCGTAGCCGTCGGCTGCTGCTCAGCCTGGGCCTGCGCATCACGGTTCGGCAGCAGCTTGCTGATGTCGGTCACCTGACAGGCGCTGGCCACCAGCCCCACGGTTTTCAGCAGTTGCTCCATCTCCGGCACGCCGCTTTCACCGAGATGCCCGATGAGCAGCTCGCGAATGGCCAGCAGACGTTCGTTAATGACGATGACCGCGGCGGTCCCCGGCTGGTCGCCGCGAGCCAGCTCGTCAATCAGCCGCGGGCGCCCGCCGGGATAGTCCGGGCATTCGGTTTTACTGCCGTCCAGCAGCGCCTGGGCATCCCGCAGCGAAATTTCATCGCCGTTTGAACGCAGCAGCGAGGCGTTGCGTACCGCGACCGTCAGGTCAGATTTATCACTCAGCCCGGCGAGAGCGTTGATGCGGTAGAACGGGTCGGTTTCACCGTACTCTTCGAGCAGCGGATAGAGCGGCTCCCAGTAGCGGGCGATCGCCTCCTGCACCAGCAGCAATCCGTCCGCGTAGCCCGCCAGCCCGCGACGGCGGGTCCAGGCATGGGTTAACGCCAGCAGGACGCGAAGATCTTTGGTGCGGGTCAGCAGGCTGGTGGCGTATTTTTCGACCGTGTTCCAGTCAGCAGGCTCCGCCGGGATGATGGTGTCGCCAAACTGCTGTTCCGCTTTCCCAAGACTTGCCTGGTTCATCGCCTGGAAGTCAGCGTCGTACTCCAGGTTTTCGCCGCAGGGGTTGTCGGGGCTTATGGGCGCGAGAAATTCTTCGATATTCATGAGATCCCTGCTTATTCAAACATAGGCGGATAGAGACCGTGACGGCCCGGACGGGCGCCCCCTGCCGGATCGAACAGCAGGGTGAAAAGCTGCCCGGTAAAGTTGCCGCTGTGCACGTGGGTGTAGAGCGGGTATCCGTCGCAGCGGTTGGTCCACCAGTAGCTGGTCTGACGCAGCGGGTCAAAGCACTCTGCCGCCTGAGGCCAGCCCAGCGTGCTCTGGCCGTCCTCGTCGTAGCCAATCACATCCAGGATGTCGGAGCGCTTTTGCGGCTCGACCGGCTGCGGCGCCGGAATGGACATTAGCATCTCGTCGAGCTGCGAGGCGGAAAAACTGTTGCGCACCGCGTGCAGCCCCAGGCGTCCAATCTGCTGATACCAGCTTTCGGCCTGGCTGAGCAGGCTGGTCGACCACTCTGACGGGGCGAAGCTCAGCTGAATGCAAACCGGGTATTGTCGGCCGACGCTGTCGCGCCCGGGCAGCAGACAGCCCATCTGGATCATCTGGCTGCCCAGCATGGGCGGTACCACAAAATTCCAGACGGGTGCTTTCTGAAACGGGCGCTCGCCGCTGCGCTGCTCTTCCTGCTGCCAGGCCAGCAGACCGACCTGGAACCAGTGCGACCACTGGCGCTGTAAGGTGTCAGGAAAGCGGCGCTGCAAAAAATCTCCGGCGCTGGGTAACTTGCCATACCAGCTGTAGCGGTTCATCGCAGGGGTATTCGTCATACGGCTGTCCTTGCGGTTATGGGCATGAGAAACGGGGAAGCTGGAACGGGTTGCGAATGCTGTTTGGCGCAAACTCCAGCGTGACCTGATGTCCGTCGACGTTGAAGGTGGCCTGACGGCTGAGGCTACCCGCCCCCGGGCTGGTGCTCGCTTTATCAAAGAAGCGGTTCAGCGCCCAGGAACCGTTGGTCACCAGCGTCGCCGTGCTGCCGTTCGCCAGACCCAGCTGCATGCGGACCTGGTTGGTGCCGCCCGGCCCCGGCCAGTTCATGATCTGCACCGCCTGCGGCCCGTGGCTGTAGCGCAGCAGCTGACCGTCCACGTCCAGGGTCAGGTTCAGAATGGTGTTATCCATTCGCACGGTGCGAACCGTCACCTTGAAGGACGGCGTGGTTGCGCCGTTAGCAAAGAAGGCGTCGCGAATCGACTGGGCCTGCTGGAACGGTCTCAGCAGCCCTTCGCTTCCCGGCAGCGTTTTCCCGTCGATGCCCGGCATAAAGCGCCAGTTGGCCTGGGTGGTGTCCACTTTGCTGGTCAGGTTATCGCGAAAGAAGGTATCCATCAGCCCGGTCCCCGGCGCAAACATGCGCGCGAGATCGTCAGGGGTGACCTCGGTGCTGGCGCTGCGCACCAGCGGGTAGCGACCGGCAATCGCCTGACGGCAGAACCCCCCCACCTCAACGTTAATGCGCTTACGCACGTTTTCCAGGTCACGGCGCTGGGTGTCGCTGCTGGCACCCACCGCCATGTTGCTGAACATGGTTTGCAGCCCGCCGGGAAGACGACCGGCGCTGGCCTGCAGGCGGCTGATCGCCTCCCCGCCCGGTGCCGGCATGCCGCTGTTGGCGGCATCCTGCACGGCGGTCAGGTAGCGATACAGCTCATCCACCTGCTTGATAAAATCGTCAAACACGATGGTCTTCCCGCCCTTCTCCAGCGGCTGGGCCAGCTCAATCATCGGCGCGTAATGGTCGGTCACCAGCTGCTCCGGCGCCTGGGTAACCGCGGCGGCCTGCGTTGGCGCGTTGTCATTATTGCTGAACAGCGCTTCCAGCGTGCGGGTCGCGCGGCTGCTTTGCGCCTGCGCTTTACCCGCATCTTCCGGCGCTGGCGTATCGCGGGAGAGCGTCAGGACCTGGCTCAGGTTCTGCACCAGGCGGCGCAGCGGCGAGCTGGCGCCGGAAAGCAGGCGCGCGGTGTTGATGCGCTGGGAAAGGTCGGCGCTGTTATTCAGCTGAATGTCAGCGAGAAAGCGATCCCAGTTAGCGATAAAGTCGCGCATATAGAGCTGGCGCACGGCGTTATCGATCTGCTGTTTATCTTCCTGCGCCGTGGCGGCCCCCAGCACCCAGGCGTCGTCCTCGTGCAGCGCCGTAGTGACGCTGTCAATCTGGCCGTTAAAGCTTTTCCAGTAGCCGTCCGGCGTATACAGACCCGGAACGCCTTCGCTCACCGGCTTGCCGCTTTTGCGGGAAAATACCAGCTCGCTCTGCGGTCCGCCCAGGTCGGAAAGGGAGACCGGCTTCAGGTTGTCGTCATGCTCCAGCAGGCGCTTCAGGCGGCCGTAGACGCGGGTTGAAAGCGGCTGCTGGCCGATCATCGCTCTTTCGCGCGCCACCAGGGACTCGTCCTGCGCGTACGGCGAGGCCTGAATTTTCGGCTCCAGCAGCTGCGTCAGGTGCCATTCAAGCTGCTGCAGCTGCGCCTTCGTGACGTTCTGCGGCAGGTTACGCTGCAGGTTGAGCATTACCCACGAATGCAGGAATTTGCCGTCGTAGTGCTTCGGCTGATAGAGCATCTGATAGGCTTTCAGCGCCTCGTAGCTGTATTCCACATCGCTGCCGTTGTCGTTGCGAAGCCAGGTGGTGATGTGCATGGCGACGGCAGGGAGCAGCATCTGATCCAGCGCTTTCTGATACAGGGACTGAGAGGCATCGCTGACGTCATCCCCGCGATAAAGCCCCATACGGCGGGAGACCGGCGGATCGTTCACGTCAAACGCGTCGCTTTTCGGCAGATCCACCAGGCTATTCAGAAGCGGCAGCAGTTCGAACAGATCACGCTGGGTCTGGTTCTGTAAGGCCTTGCTCTGCTGGTCGAGCAGCGGAACCTTCGCATCCACTTCTTCCAGGTAGGCCTTGTTTTTGGCATAGCTGGTGAGCCACAGTCCACCCAGGATCACCAGCAGGGCCAGCAGCGCCGCATAGCCAGACCAGATCACGGCCCGGTTGCGCAGCTCCCACCAGCGGTTTTCTCCGGCGATCCCGGCTTCCTGGAAGATGACGTTTTGCAGCAGGTTCTTGATGAAGAAACTCTGGCCTTTTGCGCCCGGGATTGGCGATTCTTTGCTGACCGAATCCCAGTTATCGCTCTCTGCCCCTTCCGGCAGCGACAGCGCGCGGTTCAGTTCGCCCATCACGCGGTCGAACGGCATGCCTTCCTGCGTCCCGCTGGCGAAGTAGATCCCGCGCGGAGAGAACTCGGTTTCGAAGTTCGAGCGGGCGAAGACCGTGCTGAGGTAATCCGCCAGCAGCGGACGCAGCGCGGCGAACTCCTGCGGGAAAAGATACGCTTCGGCGCGGGTCTTCGCGTCATGCTCTTTGAGCATGGTTTCCGGCAGCCCGGCGTCGAGGCGCTGCTGCAGCAGAGAAAACTCCTGCTGGAAGTTGCCCATCAGGTCGTAATCGGCGTGTTTGGTTTGTTCCCACGGCAGCGTGAAGCCCCAAATCTGGTCGCGCTGCGCTTTATCGTAGTCGGCAAACCAGGCGCGGAAGCCTTTAAGCAGGTCGGCCTTGGTCACCATCACGTAGACCGGGAAGCGAATCCCCAGCTGTTCATGCAGCTCGGACAGACGCTGACGCAGGTTCACCGCCTGCTGGCGGGACGCCTCGGCTGACTGGGTGAGCAGGTCAGAAATGCTGATGGTGACGATCACACCGTTGATCGGCTGGCGGCGGCGATACTTGCGCAGTAACCCCATGAACTGCAGCCATTCCCCGGCGTCCTGCACCTGCTCGCTCTCCTGGGTGGTATAGCGACCCGCGGTGTCCAGCAGCACGGCCTCGTTGGTAAACCACCAGTCGCAGTTGCGCGTGCCGCCAATGCCGCGCAGGGCGGTCTTACCGAAACGGTCGGCCAGCGGGAACTGCAGCCCGGAGTTGACCAGCGCCGTGGTTTTACCGGAACCCGGCGCGCCGATAATGACGTACCACGGCAGCTGATAGAGGTATTGCGTGCTGAAGCGCTGCGTCCACTGAGCGCCCTGTCCCGCCTTGCTGAAGTGCGCTTTTTTCAGCATCTGCGCGGCTTCATCAAAACGGCTGGCGAGGATCTGCTCCTCGTTGTTCAGTCGCTTCTGCGGATCCGCCGCTTCCGGGCTGGTGGTGTTCTCATTGAGCTTGTCCATCAGCTTGCGGTTCAGCCAGGCGTTATAAAGACGCGGCAGAATGTGGCCCTGCGCCCACAGCAGATAGACCACGGCGATACTGATGATGCGGTTCTGTTCAGATTCAAGCGGCCGGGTGTCCACGATGGACAACAGCGGGCCAATCATCCAGATCACCGCCGCCAGCGCCGTGACGCCGAGGAAGCTCCACAGAATGCGGTTAGTCAGTATGGAAAGAAGAGTCGTCAGCATTCCTTAGTTTCCTTGCGGCAATCCGTTCAGCTCGGCCTGGGTATTTTCAGGCGACACCAGCAGAGTAATTTCCACACGGCGGTTACGGGCGCGGTTTTCAGGCGTCGTGTTCGGCGCCACCGGGTTAATCTCGCCCCGCCCTTCCGCTTTCACGCGGCCAGGCTGAGAGAGGCTTCCCTGCAGCATTTTCTGTACCGAGCGGGCGCGTTCCAGAGAGAGTTCATAGTTAGAGGCAAAGCGCGCGCTGCGGATCGGCACGTTGTCGCTGTAGCCCACCACCAGAATTTTGCCGCTCACGTTATTCATTGCCTGCGCGATGCGGTGGATGACCGGTTCATAGCGGTCGCGCACGACGGTCGAGGCAGAGGCAAACAGCCCGTCGCCTTTCAGGATAACCACGCTGCGATCCGCTTCGTCTTTCACCGCGACGAGGCCAGCCTCGATCTCCGGTTTCAGGAAGCCGCGCAGGTTCAGCACTGCCGGAAGCTGACGCGCCGGTTGCTGAATAGTGGTTTCCGGCAGCTGGGACTGGTAAATCTTCGCCAGCACCGGGTTGGTGCTGTCGCCAAGACGCCAGTTGAGCACGATATAAAACAGACAGGCGATAAACCCGGCCAGCGCCACGCAGGCCCAGAGAGGAACCATCGGCCGCCAGAGCTTGCGCAGCACCGGGCGATCTTCCGGATGGGGAGAAAGCGGCGCCGGATAGCTGCCGCGCACGCCGCGGATCATCTGCCACAGCCGCTGCTTGATGGTCTCAAGCTGGGTGCGGCCATTGTCCAGCACCCGATAGCGTCCTTCGAAACCGAGCAGCAGGCAGTAGTTGATCATCTCCAGCAGCAGAATGTGCTCGCGCGGGTTTTGCGACAGGCGCGCCAGCAGCTGAAAGAACTTCTCGCCGCCCCAGGTTTCGTTATGGAACGTCACCAGCAGGCCATTGCTTGACCAGACCCCGCTGCTGCCCCAGGGGGTGAGCGCGGCAGCCTCATCGAGCGCCGTACACAGGCAGTAGCGTGCCCCGACGATCACTTCGTAGGGCAGCCCCGCCTGCTGGCAACGGACTTCAAAACGGCGAATTTCATCGATCAGGCGCTGGCGTAGCGCCACCTGATCGTCGTGCGATACCGAATGACGGATCTGCGGAATCGCATTGAGCAGCGGATTGGCGGCCGCCACCAGCTGATTGTTGCTACTGGCCCCGGTGAACGCGGCATCGCTGCCGGTATCCTGTCGTTCCTGCATATTAAGCGCTCGCTTTATTATTCTGTCGGGCTACGGATGGCCCAAAACTCCATATCCAGCCCCGGGAACTCCCCCGCAAGGTGCAGGGCGAATGCGCCGGACTTATCCATCTCGTGCCACAGCTCGCTGCCCTTTTCGAGCTCAAAGTAGCTGTAGCCGGCATGCCACGGGATCTGCGGCGGTGCAACCGGCATGGCGCGCAGCATAATGCCCGGCAGCTGAAGCTGAACCAGATCGCGGATTTTCGACACCGGTGCGACCTTCATCTGCGCCGGGAAATGGGTTTGCAGGTGTTCGCCCGGCACGTTGGCTTTGACCGCCAGCACGAAGCCGAACTCACGCACCATGCTGGTTTCAGGCACCGTGGCGATGTTGAGGCCGTGAGAGCGCTCGTTAAGCGGCAGCTGGATAGCGTGGTCTTCCATCACCAGCGACAGCCCCTGACGCAGCATCAGCATCAGCTTGCTGAAGCAGTTCGCCAGATCGTCATGATCGTAAATCGGCAGCACGCTTTCGGCGGTACGCTGCGACGTCCAGGTGGCGAGCTCGGTGGCAAACGGCAGCCAGCTGCGCCAGAGGGTTTCCGGGTGCAGCAGCGGGAGGGTTTTTAAATGAGACACCTCGCCCAGATGACGGTTAACCAGCGACAGCAGCGTAAACTCGATCAGTTCAGAGGTGTTAAAGCGGCCGGGCTGGCGCAAACGGCCGCCAATCTGCTGGCTGCGCTGCACCAGTAAGCCGTGCAGATCGTTGATCATGCTGTAGATCTGCGGGCTGTTATTGGCATTGAGCATCGGCGGGATGTAGCTGTTGTCGAGCCGCACGTGGTTGTCGTTACGCTTCTCGGTCACAAACGCCACGCCGATGGCGGTCCACTCCGCCGTGAGGTCTTTTTCGAGCATCAGGGTCAGACGCAGGCGGCCAAACTGGACGGTAGCATCCCCCACCGACATGGCGTTATCGTCCTCCACCTCCTGCTCGAACGCGATAAAGCGCGCCAGCGAGGATGGCTCTTCGCTGAAAATCACCTCTTCTCTCTCGCCACGACGAACCGGCAGTGCGAGCACCACCTTTTCGTTGGTGAGATTGTCAGGAATTTTCAGCGGTACTGGACCGTTACGCCCGTTGCGCACCTGGAAAAAGGTGCCGTCCGGCAGCAGCCCACTGCAGTAGCTCAGGGCAATGCATCCCTGACGAAGCATCGCTTCATCCAGTTCAACGTCGAGAAAGCCCCAGAGATACGATCGCTGCAGCGCGCCCCATTCACGAACATGGTTGAGCAGATAGCTTTCAGTCCGCTGAAAATGGTGTGGACGCAGGAACATGCCTTCGGTCCAGACGACCTTTTCTGCTTTCGTCATGATGATGTGTTTCCTGTTTAGAAGCGCGTTACTGGCTGATGACCCGAATGCCGTTCACGTCGAGAAAAACGTTGGCCTGAAGTTCATCGGCGGACCATTTCCAGAACTGGTAGATATGATTTTCGCCAGGCACGGGCAGAGGGAGTGAAACGCGCCATTTTTTGCCATCCAGCACCTGGTACTCCGCCATCACGCCGATGTAGCGAGCCTCCGGCGAGCTTTGCCCGCTGAGAGTTTTTGACAGCTGTCCCGGCATCAGGAAGAACACATCGCTGTTCAGCAGATTCGCGCCAAGCGTGGCTGACGCGTTGTTCTGCAGGGAGTAGAAGTCGCTGGACATGAAATCCGCATCGGATTTCAGCAACAGCACCCGAACCTTAAGCGGCGCAGATTCATTGATTTGTGGATGAGCCTGAAACTGCAGATTGTAGCGGGAGGGGTCGCTGTGTGAAGACGACGAACAACCACCGATCAGCGCGAAAATCATCGCGTAAAAGAATAACCACAGCCTATGAAAATTTTTATTATTCATAAAAATGCGCTCATGAAAGCCGTTTAGTTCAGGATCCAGGTACCGTTAGCGCTGTCTTTGCAGGCTTTGCTGTTACCGTCGACATCAACACAGGTCGCTTTTTTACGCGCCTTTGGACGAATAGCCTGTTTACGCACGGCGGCATCGTACTGGTCGGCCTTGATAACGGCGCGCATCGGAACGTAACCAATCAGCTGCTCGTTGCCTTCATCGGCAAGCGCCATCCAGTAGTGTTCAACCTGCCCCAGCACCACGTACGTTTTTCCGGTCTCGAGAGTGCGGATAACTTTACCGCCAAAGTCAGGACGGCTCATCAGGGAGGCCGGATACATGGCACGATACGGCTCGTTAACCGGCGTGAACTCCGTCGGCGGCGTCACAGCGTGACGGTGGGTTAAGGTGACGCCGTTGACCTGGCTGGTCTCGATCGTATCGTCGTTAATCACAGGTTTCTGCGGTGCTTTACAGCCCGCCACCGCCATTACAAACAGAAGTGAAAACAGTACGCGCATTTTCATATGCTTTTCCGTAGCGATATTTCGATGATGGAGATAAGGGGATGAAGTTTGACTTAAGTGCTATTGTTAAAATAGCCAGGATATTTTCGGGGCGTTACTACTTTAAGGGCATAGCTACCGCACGAGCCTTTCAGAATAAGGCCCAGTGTCTTCCTGACATATTTTGACAAACGGTAAACAAGTTTACATGAGCTTCGTATCAATTCAATATTTACCGCCGCGTAACTGTTGGTAAATGAAGCAGTCGGAAAATTATAGGATTAATCCTATGATAAAAAACGATATGGCCCACCCTTTCTTATTTCTCCACCACAAAACTACATAACATCATGTTTTATCTATTAAAAAACACAAAAGAGAACCACTTTCATTAACGCAATCACGCTATTATCACCACTACCATAATTAGTAGAATTCGCGTTTTTTTGATGTCAAATGAATATATCCATGATGAATTATTTGTTGCACTAACAGGGTATCTTTAATATTGAAGACGCTTCATCGCCTGGGTGCGAATATTTCACTTATGCAGAAAAATGTTAATTTCATGCCGCAAAAAAAGCGTATATTTTAGGCCGTAATAATTCCACTGCCAGGTATACCTTATATCTATTATTCATTAAGCGTGAGTAAACCTTCCTGCCATTCTCTCAAATGAAAAATGCCTCCAGCAGCCCGCGAGCCGCGAATCGTGGCGATATCTCCAGCGCAACAGCTTCATTCGATGTTTTACTGGCGCTACATACTTTCCTGCTCACTGCCATCTATCTCGCCTACCGGACGATAGATAAGATTTATTATTAAAATGATAAATATTCGTTATAATTTCTTTAAATATTTAAACACCAGACCAGATAAATTACTGTAATAAAAAGAGTTTGCGTTAAGGCATTTTCCCGTTCCGTATGTGCGTTACCATCCGGCCGTCATTGCTTTCACCTATTGCTCTCGTCAGTGATTTTTTGAGCTCAGGCGTTGTGTGATCGAACAAATCAGGAGTGGGTATGAACAAGAAAAGACGCTCGGTGCCAGGCATCAGACACTATGACGGCCCTGCCGGCGGTTGGGGCGCATTGAAAGCGACGGCCATTGCGGTACGCACCCAAATGGATACCTTTGACGCCCCGGCGACGCTGCTGCGCACCAACCAGCCTGACGGCTTTGACTGCCCGGGCTGCGCGTGGCCTGATAAAGAACACAAATCGACGTTCCAGTTCTGCGAGAACGGCGCCAAAGCGGTGACCTGGGAAGCGACCAGCAAACGCGTCACCCCCGCGTTTCTGGCCGCAAACACTGTCTCCTCGCTGCTGGCAAAATCGGACTTTGAGCTGGAAGGCTACGGGCGGCTGACGCATCCCCTGCGCTATGACCGTGCGAGCGACACCTTCCGTCCCGTCGACTGGGACGAGGCGTTTCAACGCATCGGCGAAGTACTGCGCGGGCTCAAACCGGACCAGGTCGAGTTCTATACCTCCGGACGCGCCTCTAACGAAGCGGCGTATCTGTTCCAGCTGTTCGCCCGCGAATACGGCACCAATAACTTCCCCGACTGCTCAAATATGTGTCACGAGGCCACCAGCGTCGGTTTGCCCCGTTCGATTGGCATCGGGAAAGGGACCGTCTCGCTGGACGACTTCGACAAGACGGAGCTGGTGATCTCCATCGGCCATAACCCCGGTACGAACCATCCGCGAATGATGGGGACCCTCCATGAGCTGGCCCGCCGCAACGTGCCGATTATCGTCTTTAACCCGCTGCGCGAGCGCGCGCTGGAACGTTTTGCGGACCCGCAAAGCGTGATTGAAATGGCGACCTACGGCTCCACGGATATCGCTTCGACCTATTTCCAGGTGAAGGCCGGGGGCGATGCCGCCGCGCTGAAAGGGATTGCCAAACACCTGCTGGAAATGGAGTCCGAACGCGGGGACGTGCTCGATCGCGCGTTTATTGCCGAACACACCCAGGGCTTTGAGGACTTTGCCGCCGATATCGCGCAAACCCGCTGGGACGAGATCGAACGCGAGTCAGGTCTCAGTCAGGCGGCGCTCAAGCAGGTGGCAGAGGCGTATGCGAAATCGAATGCCACCATCATCACCTACGGGATGGGCATTACCCAGCACAACAAAGGGACGGCCAACGTCCGCCTGATTGCGGACCTGCTGCTGATGCGCGGGAATATCGGCAAGCCCGGCGCGGGAATATGCCCGCTGCGCGGCCACTCAAACGTGCAGGGGAACCGTACCGTCGGGATTAGCGAGAAACCCACGCCGGCCTTCCTGAACCGTCTGAAGGAGGTTTTCGGCTTTGAGCCACCGTCTCACCACGGCCATGACGCGGTGCAGGCCACCCAGGCGATGATCGACGGCCGCGCGAAGGCGCTCATCTGCCTCGGCGGTAATTTTGCGGTGGCGATGCCCGACCATGAACGCGGGTTCCCGGCCATGGGCTCCCTGGATTTGAGCGTCCACGTCGGCACCAAGCTCAACCGTACCCATCTGCTGGTGGGCAAAGAGACCTTTATTTTCCCGTGTCTTGGCCGTACCGAGCTGGATGTTCAGGCCACCGGCCGCCAGTCCATTACCGTTGAAGACTCGATGTCGATGGTGCATGCCTCATCCGGCAAGCTAAAACCCGCCTCCCCGTTGCTTCGGTCAGAACCCGCTATCGTCGCGGGCATGGCGAAAGCCACCCTGCCGGATACCCGCGTGGACTGGATGACGCTGGTTGAGGATTACGACCGCATCCGCGATCTGATCGAGCAGACCATTCCGGGGTTTGAGAACTATAACGCGCGGATCCGCGTTCCCGGCGGCTTCCGTATGCCGCTGCCGCCAACGCAACGTCTCTGGCCAACGGCGACGGGAAAAGCGATGTTCTCGGTCTTCGACGGCGTACACGAGAACGCCAGCGGTGAAGGTGAGCACGTCCTGCGCCTGATCACGCTGCGCAGCCACGACCAGTACAACACCACCATTTACGCGCTGGACGACCGCTACCGCGGCGTGTTTGGCCGCCGCGACGTGCTGTTTATGAACGAAGAGGATATGGCGCAGTCAGGGCTGGAACACGGCGACCGCGTGGATATCGAAACCGCCCTGCCCGGCAACGGACAGCGTCTGGAAGACATTACCGTGGTGGCGTACAACATCGCGCCGGGGACCGTCGGGGCCTATTATCCGGAGGCCAACGTGCTGGTCCCGCTTGATTATCTGGATAAGGACAGCGGTACGCCGTCGTATAAATCCGTTCCGGTTCGCATCACCCTGCGCTCAAAAGAGATCCGCATGCTGTAAGCCGATCGCGCAGAGAAAAAGATGGATATTAAACAGTTAAAATATTTAATCGCGCTCGACGAGACCCGCCATTTTGGCAAGGCGGCCTCGCAGTGCAACATCACCCAGCCGACTCTTTCCATGCGCATCCGCAGCCTGGAAGAGGAGCTCGGGCTGGTACTGATTGTGCGCGGGCAGCGCTTTGAAGGGTTTACGCCGGAGGGTGAACGCATCCTCGCATGGGCCCGCGCGCTGCTGGCCGCGCATGACGGGCTACAGGCGGAAGCCGCGCTGTGCAAAGGCCAGGTGGTGGGAGAACTCCGTCTGGGGATGGTGCCGCTGGCGAGTGTGGATCCGATGATCTTTATTCGCCTGCTGACGCAAAAATACCCGGAGCTGACCTATAGCCTCTATTCCATGTCCTCCGCGCAGATTGCCGACGGCGTCAGCCGCAATCAGCTTGAACTGGGGATTTGCTATCTCAACAGCATCGACACCAGCCAGTTCGATATTATCCAGCTTCCCAAAACGAATATGGGCCTGCTGCACGACGTCCGCCATTTCCAGCTCGGCCAGGAGACATTGACCTGGCGCAATCTGACGGATTTTCCGCTGGGGTTCCTGACCAAAGGGATGCATTACCGGGCGCATATGGAGGCCAGCTTTAAGTCTGCTGGCATTGAACCGAGGTCCGTTTTCGAGAGCGACTCGACGTTCCAGATCATCCAGGCGGTGCAAAGCGGCGTATGCTGTGCCGTGATGCCGCTGAACAACGGGCTGGAAGAGTTGAACAGCCATTTCAGGATTGTCCCCATCGCCGATGCGGATATCGAGGCCCCTGTCGGCCTGATTATGCGCCGACAGAAACCCGTCTCCTCGCTGGCGCTGCGCTGTTTTACCGACGCGCAGGAGATCTATCACGCCAGCAATGAGGCGTAGGCCTGACGCGTCACCACGCTAAAACCGCGGATCAGCACCGCGTCGCAAACGGCCCGGTGCTCCGGCGAACTCACCAGCGCGTGGAGCGCATCGCGAAGGGCGTTCAGGGTCTCAGGCGAGGTGCGGGGCGAGGTAATGAGCGGCAGCCCTGGCGTCAGAGGGGTATGGTCAATGACCGCCAGACCCGTCAGGCTTTCCGGTTCGTGACGCTGCAGCAGTGCCCAGGTGACACAGTCGATGGCCGCGAGATCCCCTGCCCCGCGTTTGACATCAATCAGCGACTGGCGATGGCTGCCGCTAAAGAACGTTTGCGCGAAAAACGGCTCCTGAGCCACCAGAGGCGCCACTTTTTTTCGCAGCGCATTGTAGCCGGACTGCGAGTCCGCAGAGTTACAGACCGCCCGTCGGCCGCGAAAATCCGCCAGCGTGAGGTGCCGATCCTCCTCGCGCACCACCAGAAAGCTGCGGTAGTGGAACCCTTCGCAGCCCGGGGCCGCGTAGTGAAAACAGCCGACGACCTGCACGTCCGAAAGCTGCGTGACGAGCGGATAACCGCAGGCCTGGCTGAGGATAAGCGCAGGCTGTCGCCAGTGGGTCAGAAGATCGGACTCCGGCCCGTCGGGGACATCTTCGACGGGCACACCGCGCGCGGCCAGCAGCCCCTTGACCGCCAGCCAGAGCGCGCGGGTGTCGGCGCGATCCACCGCATACATGGGAAACGCCAGCAGGTTACTCATATCCCTCCTCCTGTTGTTTTCCGGGGTGAACGGTGACGTCGACGGGCGTGGCCCAGAACTGGCGCAGCCATTCACCGTAGCCCCTGACGAGAAAACCGCGGTTTCGCTCCCGGTACGCCTCCCGGTTTTGCTGGTAGATCGCCTTCAGCCCGTACCACGGCACGCCCGGTAAATCATGGTGTACTGAATGGTAGTTGAGATTTAAAAACAGTATCCGCCAGAACAGCCCGGCCTCGTTAATGACGGAGCGTGCCAGCGGATCGTCCGCCGCGCGATGTTCGAGAAACGATCGCACCTTGGTCAGCGCCAGCGCCGGATAGCTGACCGCCAGCACGAACCAGACGGGGGAAAAACCGACGTGCGTCATCCAGGCGAAAAGCGCCACCAGCAGCGTGATGTGAACCAGCCACATCGTCATCGCCCGCAGGTGAAAATGACGAAACGCCGCCCCGGCGCTGCCCAGCGTCTGGACGATATCCAGCAGCGGCGCCAGCAGAAGCCGACCGGCAAAGGTATTCCGGGCCCGGATCAGGCGCTTCTGCCAGGGGGAAAAGCGCGACCAGCTCGCCTCGGTGAAATAGTACGACTCCGGGTCATCCACCGGATGGGTCAGGCTATCGTACCGATGGTGAGCCAGATGGGAATCCCGGTAGAGGCCATACGGGTACCAGACCGCCAGCGGGAGCGTGCCGAACAGTTGGTTAAGCCAGGCAAAACGGGTGGGATGCCCGTGGATAAGCTCATGCTGCAGGGACATGTACCAGGCGGTAAACCCGATCAGCAGCAGCGTGGCGGGCAGCAGGCCGAGCGTTTGCCAGAACGCCAGCGTGGCAAACCAGCCCGCATAAATCGTGAACATTAACAGCCAGGTGGGCAGTTCGCTTCGCCATAAGAAACCCGACGCGAGGCGGTGAATTTGATTGCGTTGTTGCGGATGTAAATAGAGGGAGCTTCGTTTACCCATTCCTTCAGACGCCGTTTCGCCAGAGACAGAGCCCTGACGATCGGGGATTACGCCTGAAATCACAAACAACTTAAATCGCTTTGCTTTGCCAGAAACGTGAAGTGCGGGCACGCTTGACTTATTCTGTGTTAAAGGTACTTTTCAGGACATGAAGAAGATCCTGATTATCGTTCCCGACGGCGGCATGCTGTTTGAAGCCGCCGGTATCGCCGACATTCTGATGCAGGCCAACCGGCTGCATCCGGAAGGGCTGGCGCATCCCCGCTACCGGATTATCATCGCCACCACGCAGCCTCACCAGGTGATCCACGGCCAGTCCGGTCTGAACCTGCTGGCGGACTATCGTCTGCCGGAGCTGGATCCGCGCGAACCGCTGGACACCATTATCATCACCGGACGCGGCATGAACGAGCAGGAGAGCATAGCCGTGGTGGACTGGCTGCACCTCGCTGCGCCGCACGCCCGGCGGGTAGCCTCTATCTGCGGCGGCGCGATGCTGCTGGCCCAGACTGGCTTGCTGGACGGTCGGCGCGCCACCACCCACTGGCGGCTGCTGGAGACCCTGCAAGCCCAGTACCCGTCAATCCAGGTCGAAGGCGGCCCGCTGTACATTCAGGACGGCCCCATCTGGACCTCCGGCGGCGTGAGTTCCGGGTTCGACCTGACCCTGGCGCTGGTGGAGGACGACTACGGATTTACCCTCGCCCGCGACGTGGCGCAGGATATGGTGATGTACCTGCGACGTCCCGGCGGACAGCTGCAGTTCAGCCGCTACAGCCTGCAGCAGCCGGGCACAGCAGGGCCGATAGGCGAAGTGCAAAGCTGGATCCTACAGAACCTCACCGCCGATCTGTGCGTGGAGAATCTGGCCGAGAAAGCGGCGATGAGCCCGCGTAACTTCACCCGCGTGTTCACCCGAGAGGCCGGGGTCTCGCCTGCCCGCTACGTGACCGAAGCGCGACTGGCCGCCGCCCGCCAGCTGCTTGAGCAAACCCGCGATCCCCTTGAGCGCGTTGCTGAGCAAAGCGGATTTGGCACCAGCATTAATTTACGCCGCATCTTTGAGAAACAGCTTCACCTCACGCCCGGCGAATACCGCAAGCGCTTTCATTGCCGCAAGATGGCGTAATCTGATCCTTTTTTGTCGTTTACGCCAGCCGGCCCGACGCCTACAGTGACTCCAGACAACAGAGATAAGGAGTGCACCATGGTTAAGGTCGGTATTAACGGTTTCGGCCGTATCGGACGTAATGTCCTGCGCGCGGCGCTGGGCAACCCGGATCTGCAGATTGTGGCGATTAACGATCTGACGGACAGTAAAACCCTCGCCCATCTGCTGAAGCATGATTCCCTTCTGGGCAAACTGCCCGCGCCCGTTGAAGCGGGTGACGGTGCGTTGCAGGTAGACGGCCAGCGGATCGTGGTATTTAGCGAACGCGACCCGGCGAATATCCCGTGGCGTGATGCCGGGGTAGACGTGGTGATTGAGGCCACCGGCTTCTTCACCGAGCGGGAGAAAGCGGCGGTGCATATCACCCACGGTGGCGCTAAGCGCGTCATCATTTCCGCCCCCGGGAAGAACGACGACCTGACGATTGTGATGGGCGTCAACCATGACCAGTACGATCCCGCCCGGCACGCGGTGGTGAGCAACGGGAGCTGCACCACGAACGGTCTGGCACCTGCCGCTCAGGTGCTGCATCAGCAGTTCGGAATTGAGCATGGCCTGATGAACACGACGCACGCCTACACCAACAGCCAGGCGCTGCACGATCAGCCGGAGAAAGATCTGCGCGGCGCCCGCGCGGCGGCGCTGTCGATTGTGCCCTACTCCAGCGGCGCGGCGAAAGCGCTGGGGAAAGTGATCCCCTCCCTGGACGGCAAGCTGACCGGGTACTCCCTGCGCGTGCCGGTGCCGGTGGTATCGATTGTCGATTTAACCGTGACGCTGAGCCGCAACGTGACCGCCGAAGAGGTGAATGACGCGTTCCGCAACGCGGCCGCCAGCGGGCCTCTGAAAGGCATTCTGGGCTATAGCGATGAACCGCTGGTCTCCAGCGATTACCAGGGTGACCCGCGCTCCTCGATTATCGACGGGCTTTCCACGCTGGTGATTGGCGGGAATATGGTGAAGATCCTGGCGTGGTATGACAACGAATGGGGCTTCTCTAACCGCCTGGTGGATCTGGCGGTATTGATGGATAAGAAAGGGCTGTAAACCTGAGGCCGGGTGGCACGAACGCACACCCGGCTAAAAAATCACTCCGCTTTCACTTTCACACCCATAAACACAATCACCATCGCCGTCACCAGCAGCAAACCGCTGCCCGCGAACACGCCGCTGGCACCGTTAAGATCAAATACCGCCCCACCTCCGGCCGCACCGGCGCTTATCGCCAGCTGGATTGAGGCCACCAGCAGCCCCCCTGCACTTTCGGCTTCATCCGGAACGGTGGTCGCAAGCCAGGTTGACCAGCCCACCGGAACCAGACCAAATGCAAAGCCCCACAGCGCGACCAGCAGCCCGTCCAGCATGGCCAGATGACCAAAGGCGACCATCATGAGCGCGAGAACGCCCATCGCAAACGGCACCAGCGCCAGCGTCAGGCGCAGATTGCGTGCCAGCAGATGCCCGGCCACGGAGGTGCCCACAAAGTTGGCGATACCAAAGCCCAGCAGGATCAGAGAAATGGTCTCCACGCTCGCCTGTCCTACCGTCTCCAGGAACGGACGCAGGTAGGTAAAGAAAGCGAAATGGCCGCTGAAGATCAGGATGGTCGCCAGCATGCCGCCGATCATCCCCGGACGGCGCAGCACGCGGAACAGCGTACTCAGGCTACCGCTGCTCTCCGGCTTCATGGACGGAAGCACCCACAGCTGCCACAGCAGCGCCAGCATGCTCGGCAGAATGCAGAGCACAAAGACGTTGCGCCAGCCGATCAGGCTGCCCAGATAGCTGCCCAGCGGCGCCGCGACTACCGTGGCAATCGACACGCTGGAGAAGATCACCGCCAGCGCTTTCGGCACTTTATCTGCCGGAACCAGACGCATCGTCGTGGCCGTCGACATGGCCCAGAATCCCCCGATCGCTATCCCCAGCAGCAGACGCCCCATGAGCAGGACGTGCAGATTGGGCGCAAAGGCCACCAGCAGGCTGGAGATAATTTGCAGCACCGAGAAAAACATCAGTACCCAGCGGCGGTCGATACTCTTGGTTGCCGGGGTGATCAACAACCCGGTGACCAGCGCCACCAGCGCGGTGGCGGTGACAGCCTGTCCGGCCATCCCCTCGGTCACGCCCAGGCTCGCGGCCATGGGTGTTAACAAGCTGGCGGGCAGAAATTCTGCCGTAATCAAACCAAATACCCCCAGCCCCAGTGAATAGACGGCCCGCCAGGCGGGTTTTGCAGGCGCTACCGCCTCGCTCGCCGCGACACATGAACTCATCTGTTGATCTCCCGTTATAAAAATGTGACTACTGTCGCAAAAGAATAGAAGGTTCACCCTGGACGATCTATGACATATAATCTCCACTTATTGATTATTCGTCCGGAGTTGCGCCATGACCGTACAGTCACCCGATTTGATCAGCGAACTTTTACGGGGCATGCGCCTGTCAGGCGTGAAATACCGGCGGATTGAAGCCAGTGCGCCCTTTGGCGTCGCGTTTCATCAGGCTCCCGGCCGGGCACAGTTCCATTTTGTGAGCCACGGTAGCGCCCTGCTGCGCATGGAGAGTGGCGCAACGTTCGAACTGAGCGGTGGCGACGCCCTCTTTATTCCCGGCGGGAATTCCCACGCTTTGCTCTCTGACGAGCAGGCCACACTTACCCCGGTCAACGCCTTCCCGAGCGAGCCTATCTGCAGCTCGGTCTGCGCCATTACCTGCGAGCCCTGCCCTGAGAGCGAGAACACCCTTATTTTTAGCGGGTGCATGGATTTTGAGCTGGGCGGGATGCAGCCGCTGATCAAGGCGATGCCGGAAGTGATGATGGTTAGCCGGCTGATGTCCACCTGGCCGGAAATTCATCCGCTGCTGGCGGCGATGGAGCGGGAATCCGCGGCGCGTCAGGCCGGGTATGCCGGGATCCTTGCGCGGCTGGCCGACGTGGTGGCGGCGTTAATTGTGCGGGGCTGGGTTGAAGGCGGCTGTGGCAAAGCCACCGGCTGGGTGCAGGTGCTGCGCGACCCGCGCCTGAGCCGGGCCATTTACGCCATGCACCAGCAGCCAGGCCTGAACTGGAGCGTGGCGGATCTGGCAAAAGAAGCCGGGACTTCCCGATCCGTTTTCGCGGAACGGTTTCTCGCGGCGACGGGAACGACCCCGGCAAAATATCTCAGCGAGCTGAGAATGCGGCTGGCCATTCAGTATATTCGTCATGAAAACCAGCCCATTGAAACGGTCGCGCTGCGGCTGGGATATGGCTCTCTGGCGGCATTTAGCCGGGCGTTTAAGCGCATCATTGGCCATGCGCCGGGCACGCTGCGGGAAGCCAGCCAGACCGCGGAAGAGGTCTGAAAGCGCGGCAATATTTAACGCGAAGCGGGCAATATTCGTCTAAGGTTTTCAGGTGATTGACAACAGCGGTCACGCTGTTTAGTGAAGACAGGAGACGAACTGATGATAAGACCTCGTACACTACGCCCCGCGTTTTTGCCCCTTGCGTTAGGCGGCGCGCTGCTCGGCCTAACGACACTGGGCTATGCCGACGATAACCCCGCAACCCAGACAACCTCACCCGATATTTTACTTGGCCCTCTGTTTAACGACGTGCAGAGCGCCAAACTGTTTCCCGATCAGAAAACCTTTGCGGATGCCGTCCCCAAAAGCGACCCGCTGATGATTCTGGCGGACTACCGCATGCAGCACACGCAGTCCAGCTTTGACTTACGCCACTTTGTCGAGATGAACTTTACGCTCCCTGCGGAAGGGGAAAAATACGTTCCGCCTGCTGGACAAAGTTTACGTGAGCACATTGACGATCTCTGGCCCGTACTGACGCGCACTACCGATAAAGCCAGCAACAAATGGGATTCCCTTCTCCCGTTACCGAAGCCCTACGTTGTGCCCGGCGGACGTTTCCGCGAGGTCTACTACTGGGACAGCTATTTCACCATGCTGGGCCTGGCTGAGAGCGATCATTGGGACAAAATCAGCGACATGGTGGATAACTTTGCGTATGAGATCGACACCTTCGGCCACATTCCCAACGGCAACCGCAGCTATTACCTGAGCCGCTCCCAGCCGCCGTTTTTCTCACTGATGGTTGAACTGCTGGCGACCCATGACAGCGACGCGCTGAAGAAATATCGTCCGCAGATGGAGAAAGAGTATGCCTACTGGATGGACGGCGTTGATGCCCTTCAGCCGGGCCAGGCCAACAAGCGCGTGGTGAAGCTGGATGACGGCGCTGTCCTCAACCGCTACTGGGACGACCGCGATACGCCGCGCCCGGAGTCCTGGCTTGACGATGTGAACACCGCGAAAAGTAACCCAAACCGACCGGCAACCGAGATCTACCGTGATTTACGGTCCGCCGCGGCTTCGGGCTGGGACTTTAGCTCCCGCTGGATGGACGATCCGCAAAAACTCGGCACCATCCGGACCACCAGCATTGTGCCCGTGGACCTGAACGCCCTGATGTTCAAGATGGAAAAACTGCTGGCCCGGGCAAGCCAGGAGAGCGGCGATGCCGCCAGCGCAAGCAAGTATGAGACGCTGGCCACCGCGCGCCAGAAAGCCATCGAGAGCCACCTGTGGAATGATAAAGAGGGCTGGTACGCCGATTATGACCTGAAGAGCAAGAAGGTACGCAATCAGCTCACGGCGGCGGCCCTGTTCCCGCTTTACGTCAAGGCGGCGGCGCAGGATCGTGCCGAAAAAGTCGCCGCGGCAACGTCCTCTCGTCTGTTGAAGCCGGGCGGGATAGCGACCACCACCGTCAACAGCGGCCAGCAGTGGGATGCGCCAAACGGCTGGGCTCCGCTGCAATGGGTGGCCGCGGAAGGGTTGCAGAATTACGGGCAAGAGAAGGTCTCAATGGATGTGACCTGGCGCTTCCTGAAAAACGTTCAGCATACCTATGACCGGGAAAAGAAACTGGTCGAGAAGTATGACGTGTCGACCACCGGTACGGGCGGCGGCGGCGGTGAGTATCCGCTGCAGGACGGCTTCGGCTGGAGCAACGGCGTGACCCTGAAGATGCTGGACCGGGTCTGCCCGAAAGAGAAACCGTGCGACAGCGTGCCGGAGAATCGGCCTGCGGCGAATGATGAGGTGGCGCCGGTGAAAGCCTCGGCGCAGTAAGGGAGTATTGCCGGGTGGCGGCTACGCCTTACCCGGCCTACTTTTTGCCCTAACAGGGCCTTGCTCAGAAACTGTAACTCGCCCCTAGCTGATACGTTCTGTCCCGCCCAATCCAGCAGTTGGTCGCGTCGTAGCAGGTCAGCGTCTCTTTGTTGGTGATGTTCTGCGCGCTGGCTTTAAGCGTTAGCCCTGCCAGCGAAGGCAGAATTTCACCCATCCGGTAGGATGCCGACAAATCGTACTGCGTGCTGCCCCCCAGCTTACCCGCATCGTTAGCCGGTGAGATTTCCATTGGTCCGGTGTAGCGTGCGCCCGCGCCCAGCATCAGCCCTTTCAGCGGCGTGTTTTCAAAGGTGTAATCCCCCCAAAGGTTGAAGGCATTCTCCGGCACCTGCGTTGGACGTTTACCTTTGTACTTGTCATCTTCCGTATTGATCGCGTGGGTGTAGGCGTAGTTCGCAATCAGCGTCAGGTTGTCCGTCGGGCGGCTGATGGCAGACAGTTCCGCCCCTTTGGATTCCACTTCCCCGGTCTGACGATAGTTCAGGAAGCCCGGATCGGAGGTGACGACATTTTTCTGACGGATGTTGAACACCGAGGCGGTAAAGGTAGTGGCGTAGTCGGCCAGCAGATATTTCACGCCGCCCTCCACCTGCTTGCTGGTGGTCGGTTTGACGTCTTTCGCCACGAGCGTGCCCTGCGGCGACACCGGCGCAAAACCTTCGGAATAGCTGATAAACGGCGAAATCCCGTTATCAAAGGCGTAAAGCGCGCCCAGACGTTTGGTGACGCGATCCTGCGATACCCAGGCCTTATCACCGTTTTGCAGATAATTGGTGGTGACGGAGCGATAATCATCGTAACGCAGGCTGGCCAGCAGATTTAACCCACCAAACTCCACCTGATCCTGCAGGTAATAGCCGTTCTGCTGATAGCTCAGACGGTTTTTCTGAGCGGTATACAGCCCTAATGCGCTTTCGCTGATTTGCGAATAGTCAGGATTGCGCATATCCATGCACGGCGTGGTCGACGCGTAACGGTAGTGGAAATGGGAGTTCAGCTTCTGATAGTCAAACCCGGCCAGCAGATGGTGTTGCCAGTCACCCAGCGCCACGGTTTTGGTGACCTGGTTATCGATGTTGAAGCTCTGCAGATCTTCATCGGTGGTGTAGGCAAAACGGTTGAGCTGATAAACCTCGCTTCCCGTGCCCGTTGCATAGACGCTGCGCTGATGCGTGTCGACGTCGAAATAGCGCGCCTTCTGGTTAAAGCCCCAGCCGCTGTCAAACTCATGCTCAAAGCTGTAGCCCAGCATCCACTGACGCTGCTTAAACCCGCTCCACTCATCACCGGCGTAATCGCGCTTGCCCGCGTATGTCGAGCGCAGGTAGGCGATCGGAAGCGGGTTAGACGGCGTCAGGCTCGGGGAGTTCTGCGCCAGCGCATCCAGGGTGAGGCGGGTTTTGCTGTCGGGTTGCCAGGTGACGGACGGGGCAACCAGGTAGTTTTCATACCGGGTGGTGTGCGGCTGATCGTCATTTTCCGTCGCTTTACCCAGCAGGCGGTAGTTCCAGTCGCTGTTGGCAATCTGCCCGGTTGAGTCGAGATAGCCCTCTTTCAGGTTGCGGTTGCCGGTGTCAAAACCGAATTCGGTTCGCGCTTCCCGCTGCGGCTTTTTACTCTGGATATTCACCAGCCCGCCCGGCGAGCCGCCGCCGTAGAGAACCGATGAGGGGCCTTTCAGGATATCAACGCTGTCAATCAACAGCGGATCGATGCGCGCTTTGGTATTGCCGGTGACGTTATAGGGTAACTGCAGCCCGTTGTAGAACTCCTGGTCGACGGTAAAGCCACGAATTTTATATTCGCTCATGTAGGAGGTATTTCCCCGCACTTCGGTTGAAACGCCCGGCGCATAGCGGAGGATTTCATTCACGGAATTCGCATGGCGCTTGTCAATTTCCGGCGCAGAGAGGGTCGTGATGACCTGCGGCGTTTTACTTTCAGCTACGGCCGATTTCGTGGCGCTGTTCGTCCAGGCCGGCAGCGCGCTGCCCTGCTCTGCGCCCGTGACGACGATAGTGGATTCTTCGGCGAATGCCGGAGCGTGCAGTGCGAGCGTGATGGCGCCTGCCAGGGCGCAAAGCGTAAAACGAGAGGGAGTCATAATGTCGTCTTGTTGTCAGATGCAATACGGAACGACAATTATTATCATTTACATTAACAAATCAATACTCAGGTAAAAAAACGGCCCTCCGCAGAGAGCCGTTTACGTTATCTTATGCTCGTCGCAGTAACCTGAATATGCCCAGCACCACAATGGCGCCCACGACAGCGACCAGAAAACTGTGCAGGTCAAAACCACTTATGTTGCCTCCGAAGCCAAACATCGTCGCCAGCCAGCCGCCCACAACCGCACCAACGACCCCGAGTACACAGGTCAAAATAAAGCCGCCGCCATCGTTTCCCGGCATGATCAATTTCGCGATAGCGCCAGCAATAAGACCAAAGATAATCCAGGCGATGATACCCATAGCGATGCCCTCTTGCAGGTTTAACGCATGTGCAGAAAACCATCTGCACAGCTAGCTTAAGTATAGGTCATCGCCGGAAAATCATTTTCTTGTCACCGACTTATCTTTGCCTGAACAGGCAAAAAAAACTCACCGGTTTGTATTAAGTTTCATTGCAGATTGCCGATAACGCTAAGACAGTCTGTCATCTATCAAGGAGCCATCCGGCGTGAGTCATTACAGTGAGCAGTTCCTCAAGCAAAATCCGCTGGCTGTATTAGGGGTATTACGCGACCTGCAAAAAGGTGAAGTGCCGCTGCGCATCAGCTGGTCGAATAATCAGTTCATCAGTAAGATCCTTGACGCCTCGCAGGAGCGGCTGGTGATTGATTTAGGCAGTCAGGAGTATGAAAACCGCGCGGCGCTGAAGGCGGAGAATATCGCGGTGATGGCCGAAACGCAGGGCGCCAAAGTGGAGTTTGTCCTGTCGCGACTGGAACTGAGCGAATACCAGGGGCTGCCGGCCTTTGTGACCCCGCTTCCCACTAATCTTTGGTTTGTCCAGCGTCGTGAATATTTCCGCATCAGCGCCCCGCTTCACCCTGCCTACTTCTGCAACGCCAAAATGCCGGACAAAAAAGAGATTCGCTTCCGTCTCTTCGATCTGTCGCTGGGCGGTATGGGCGCGCTGATGGATACGCCGAAGCCTGACGGACTGGTAGAGGGCATGCGGTTCACGCAAATCGAGCTGGATATGGGGGGCTGGGGGCGCTTTTATTTCGATGCACAGCTGATTGCCATCAGCGAACGCACCGTCGTGGACAGCAAAAATGAAACGATCACCACGCCGCGTCTGAGCTTCCGTTTCCTCAACGTCGGACCTGGCGCTGAGCGCGAACTGCAGCGCATTATCTACTCCCTGGAGCGGGAGGCGCGCGAACGCGCAAATAAAGTTCTGTAAAAAAACATCGGGCAGCGTGACCGCCGCCCGTCTGCGGCATTACATGGCATCCATCGCTTTCTGCACTTTCCAGATATAACGAGGCGCCTGTGGTGCCGGGTGATTTTTCACCACATGCTCAAAGAATTCGTCTTTGTCCATGCCGTTAATCTCTTCTATCGCCTCTTTGCGGTCAGAGGAGAAGGTTCTCAGCAACGCGCCGGCGCCGTTAACGTAAGACACCACCAGCGCGTACTGCATGACCTCCGGATCCTGAATCCCCTTCAGCACGCCATGCTCCATGATGCTCAGATAGGCCGTGCCCATTGAAATGTTGCGTTCCGGGTTCTTCAGCTCGCTGGTCGACGGCTGGCCGCTCCAGCCCATGTAGCGGTATACCTCTCTCCCCGCCGTTGACGCTTTAAGCTGCATCAGCCCCACCGCGTTGGACTTGCTGACAAGCGTGGGGTTACCGCCGGACTCCACCGCAATGATCGCCGTGATGAGACGCGGACTGACGCCCCAGGCTTTCCCGGCTTGTTCACTGATCGGCATCCACTGCATCGCCCGCTTCACCGGCACTTCCGGGTTCCAGGGCGGGTTTTGATAATCATGTTTTGAACTACAGCCAGCGAGCAACACAATCAAAAAAGCAAACCATCTCAATTTCACGTCATCTATCCTTATAGCCGGTCATCGCGGTGCGCCGCCCCTTGAAGCAGGCGGCGTATACGCAGCATGATATAGACAATTAGTTTCTCATTCAGCAAGGAATTGCCATGTCTCAGATTCATCTCATCGCGCCGTCGGGCTACTGCATTAACCAGGACGCGGCGCAGCGGGGCGTTCAGCGTTTGCTGGAATCGGGCCACCAGGTAGAAAATCAGACGATTATCCCCCGCCGCCAGCAGCGTTTTGCCGGTACCGAAGCGCAGCGGCTGAATGATATCAACAGCCTGGTGAACCTGAAGGGTGAAAACCGGATAGTGCTGGCGGTGCGCGGCGGATATGGCGCGAGCCGACTGCTGGAGAGCATTGACTGGCAGGGCCTGGCGGAGCGTCAGCAGCAGGATCCGCTGCTGATATGCGGCCACAGCGATTTCACCGTCATCCAGCTTGGGCTGCTGGCGCTGCATAACGTCATCACCTTCAGCGGCCCGATGCTGGCCGGTAACTTCGGCGCGCCGGAGCTGGAAGCGTTCACCGTGGAACATTTCTGGCGCGCGCTGCGTAATCCCACCTACAGCGTGGAGTGGCAGGGGAATGGACCGCACTGGGAATGCGAAGGCCAGCTCTGGGGCGGTAACCTGGCGATGCTGGTTTCGCTCATCGGTACGCCGTGGATGCCGCAAATCAAGGACGGCATTCTGGTGCTGGAAGATATCAACGAACATCCGTTCCGCGTCGAGCGCATGCTGTTGCAGCTCTATCATGCCGGTATTCTTGAGCGCCAGTCCGCGATTGTGCTGGGCAGCTTCAGCGGCTCTGAGCCGAATGACTATGACGCGGGTTACTCCCTGGAAACCATGGTTCAGTTCATTCGCTCGCGGCTGGATATTCCGGTGATCGCCGGTCTGGACTTCGGTCATGAGCAGCGCACCGTGACTCTGGCGCTGGGGGCGCACGCCGCCCTGCTCCATAATGATTCCGGCTCCCGGCTGACCATCAGCGGCCATCCTGTCATAAAGGCATAAAAAAGCCGTTATACCCCCTTAATAAAACGCTGTTGCCGTCGTTAATATGTTAGGGTTTTAGTAACAGCGTTAACATTGAGGTGGGAGTAAGAGAACATTGGATGCCGCAGCGATAATCAGCCTTTTCATTCTGGGTTCGGTCCTTGTAACCAGCAGTATTTTATTAAGTTCATTTTCATCGCGTCTCGGCATACCTATTCTTGTTATTTTCCTCGCCATCGGCATGCTGGCCGGCATTGATGGCATTGGCGGTATCCCTTTCGATAACTACCCTTTCGCCTACATGGTGAGTAACCTGGCGCTGGCGGTGATCCTGCTGGACGGCGGGATGCGCACCCAGGCGAGCTCCTTCCGCGTGGCCTTAGGGCCCGCGCTGTCGCTCGCCACGGTCGGCGTGTTGATTACCTCCGGCCTCACCGGAATGATGGCCGCGTGGCTTTTCCATCTCAATATCATGGAAGGGTTGCTGATTGGCGCCATCGTGGGCTCAACCGATGCGGCTGCGGTGTTTTCCCTGCTCGGCGGTAAAGGGCTTAACGAACGCGTTGGCTCCACGCTTGAGATTGAATCCGGCAGCAACGATCCGATGGCGGTGTTTCTCACCATCACGCTGATTGAGATGATCCAGCAGCACGAGACGGGCCTCAGCTGGATGTTTGCGTGGCATATCCTGCAGCAGTTCGGGCTGGGGATTGTTATTGGCCTGGCGGGGGGATACCTCTTACAGCAGATGATCAACCGCATCTCGCTGCCCGCGGGGCTTTACCCGCTGCTGGCCTTGAGCGGCGGCATTCTCATTTTTGCCGTTACCACGGCGCTGGACGGCAGCGGCATTCTCGCCGTCTACCTCTGCGGGTTCCTGATGGGCAACCGCCCTATTCGCAACCGCCATGCCATTTTGCAGAACTTCGACGGCCTGGCATGGCTGGCGCAGATCGGCATGTTCCTGGTGCTCGGTCTTCTGGTTACCCCATCGGACCTGCTGCCCATCGCCGTTCCGGCGCTGCTGTTGTCTGCGTGGATGATCTTCTTCGCCCGTCCGCTGTCGGTATTTGCTGGCCTGCTGCCGTTTCGCGGCTTCAACCTGCGCGAGCGCGTCTTTATCAGCTGGGTGGGTCTGCGCGGCGCGGTTCCGATTATTCTTGCGGTCTTTCCGATGATGGCCGGTCTGGATAACGCCCGGCTGTTCTTTAACGTGGCTTTCTTCGTGGTGCTGATTTCGCTGCTGTTCCAGGGAACGTCCCTCGGGTGGGCGGCAAAAAAAGCCAAAGTCGTGGTCCCTCCCGTGGGCTGGCCGGTGTCGCGGGTGGGGCTCGACATTCATCCTGAAAACCCGTGGGAGCAGTTCGTCTATCAGCTGAGCGCTGACAAATGGTGCGTGGGGGCCTCGCTGCGCGATTTGCACATGCCAGCCGAAACGCGCATTGCCGCCCTGTTCCGCGATAATGTCCTGCTGCACCCTACCGGCAGCACCCGCCTGCGCGAAGGGGATATTCTGTGCGTGATTGGCCGCGAGCGCGACCTGCCCGCGCTGGGCAAGCTGTTCAGCCAGTCGCCTCCGGTGGCGCTGGATCAGCGTTTCTTCGGCGATTTTATTCTGGAAGCCAGCGCCAGGTTTGCCGATGTCGCGCTGATTTACGGCCTGGATGAAGGTGCTGAAGACGGAGATAGCCAGCAAACGCTGGGCGAAATCATCCAGCAGCGGCTTGGCGCTGCCCCGGTCGTGGGCGATCAGGTAGAGTTTGCCGGGATGATCTGGACGGTAGCAGAGAAAGAAGATAACGCGGTGCGGAAAGTCGGTTTGAGGCCGATGGAAGAGGAAGCGGAGTAGCGGTTTTTTTTGCCTGGTGACGGCTTCGCCTTACCCGGCCTACAAAATCCTCGAACGTAGGCCGGGTACGCGTTAGCGCCACCCGGCGAACATTCGTTACACCGTCACAACCGGCACCCTCGGTGCCAGGGCACACATCAGTTCATACCCTACCGTGCCCGCCGCGGCAGCCACGTCATCAATTTTGATTTCGTTACCCCACAGCTCGACCGGCGAACCGATACCCGCCTGCGGGCAGGGCGTCAGGTCAACGGCCAGCATATCCATAGAAACGGTGCCTACCGTTCCCGTGCGGACCCCATCGACCCACACAGGCGTACCGGTCGGTGCAATGCGCGGGTAGCCGTCGGCATAGCCGCCCGCCACGATACCAATCCGCTGCTCGCCCTTTGCCCGATAGCGGCTACCGTAGCCCACCGTGTCGCCAGCTTTCAGGGTCTGCACACCAATGATTTCGCTGCGCAGGGTCATAACCGGCTTCAGGCCGCTGTTGGCGATATCCTGCCACTGGCCCGAGGGCGACGCGCCGTACAGAACGATCCCCGGACGCACCCAGTTGTAATGCGCCTCGGGATGCCACAGCGTGGCCGCCGAGTTGGACAGCGAGCGCGGGCAGTCCAGCCCTTCTGCGGCCTGCTCGATGCGGACCATGGCATCGGCGATACCGTCCGGTTTTTCCGCGTCGGCAAAGTGCGCCATCAGCGTCATTTCACCCACGTTCTTCAGGGCGCGCAGCTGCTGCCAGACCGTATGCACCCGCTCAGGCTGGAAGCCCAGGCGGTTCATGCCGCTGTTGACCTTGAGATAGATATCCAGCGGCGCGTGGAGCTTCGCATCCTGAATCGCTTTGATCTGCCAGTTGCTGTGAACGCTGGTGGTCAGCCGGTACTTATCCAGCAGCGGCAGATCGTCGGCGTGGAAGAAGCCCTCCAGCAGCAGTATGGGCCCTTTCCAGCCGCGCTCGCGCAGCAGAATGGCCTCTTCAAGATTGAGTAACGCAAAGCCATCGGTGGCGCTCAGCGCGCTCCAGATACGGTCAATGCCGTGGCCGTAGGCATTCGCTTTCACCACCGACCACACCCGTGCGCCAGGTGCCGCCCGGCGAACAATCTGCAGGTTATCCTTCAGGGCCTTCAGGTTCAGCTGAGCCAGAACAGGACGGGACATGACAACTCCTTAGTTATGTGCGCCGTGCAGGTGCTGTGGACGCGACGGCGTAAACCCCGATTGATAGCGCGCGACACTGAGATCGTCAAACGGAATGGCCGGCGTGCGTCCGGAAATCAGGTCGCTCAGCAGCTGTCCGGAGCCGCAGGCCATCGTCCAGCCAAGCGTACCGTGTCCGGTATTGGTCCACAGGTTTTTGAACGGCGTGCGCCCCACAATCGGCGTGCCGTCCGGCGTCATCGGACGCAGGCCGGTCCAGAAGGTCGCCTGCTCGACAAAGCCACCGCGCGGGAAGAGGTCCCCTACCACCATCTCCAGCGTTTCACGACGCGGTTTCAGCAGTTCGGTGTTGAAGCCGACGATCTCCGCCATGCCGCCTACGCGGATGCGGTTATCGAAGCGGGTAATGGCAATTTTGTAGGTTTCATCCAGAATGGTAGAAACCGGTGCGCCGCTCTCCTCTTTTACCGGAATGGTCAGCGAGTAGCCTTTTAGCGGGTAGACCGGAATGTCGAGAATGCCTTTCAGCATGGCGGTGGAGTACGAACCAAACGCCATGACGTAGGCATCCGCTTTGATCACCTCTTCGCCACACTTCACGCCGTAAATTTTTTCCCCTTCCGACAGCAGCTTGTCGACAGAGGTGTTGTACCGGAATTTCACCCCTGCCTGCTCGCACATCTGCGCCAGACGCTGCGTAAAGAGCTGGCAGTCGCCGGTTTCGTCATTCGGCAGGCGCAGGCCGCCCGTCAGCTTATGCGCCACTTCCGACAGCGCAGGTTCAACCTGACCAAGCTGGCTGGCTTCCAGCAGCTGATACGGTACGCCAGCATCTTCCAGCACGGCGATATCGCGGGTGGCGTTTTCATACTGTTGTTCGGTGCGGAACAGTTGGAGCGTTCCGCCCTGACGGCCTTCGTACTCAATCCCGGTTGAGGCGCGCAGCGCTTTCAGACAGTCGCGGCTGTATTCCGCCAGGCGCACCATGCGCCCTTTGTTCTCCATGTAGTGGCGTGTGTCGCAGTTGCGCAGCATCTGCCACATCCATTTCAGCTGGAACTGCGTGCCGTCAAGGCTGATGGCCAGCGGCGCGTGGCGCTGGAACATCCATTTAATCGCTTTCAGCGGAACGCCCGGCGCTGCCCACGGTGCCGCATAGCCGGGAGAGATTTGCCCGGCGTTCGCCGCGCTGGTTTCCAGCGCGGGGCCTGACTCACGATCGATAACGGTGACGTCATGTCCCGCCTGACTTAAATACCAGGCGCTGGTTACCCCAACGACACCACTTCCCAGTATGACAACACGCATAGCCACTCCATTATGTGCAAAAGAACAATCTTCTAATTACAGATTGATAACCTAGTTGAAAATATTATTCAACATACGACTTTTTTATGGTGACTTACCTCACACATCCCCCAGCATCAGGGGATAGTGCTAATTTGGGATCTCCTGCTGCGCGTTATTTTTAACCAGCATAATATGCTGAGGGACGCCCTTTTTTTGCCGTATCAAAAACGCGAAATCGCAAAGAAAAAATTTCTGCCCCAGCACGCTTTTTAACACGTTGATCTATGCTTGAAAGGAGGCTCTCCAGACAGAGAGAGCACCCACAACGAGGGCGCGCTAATGGCTACTATTGATTCCCTGAACAAGGACAACACACGTCTGAGCGATGGACCCGACTGGACCTTCGAGCTGCTGGATGTTTACCTCGCCGAGATCGACCGGGTCGCAAAACTGTATCGCCTGGATACCTATCCCCATCAGATTGAAGTCATTACGTCCGAACAGATGATGGACGCCTACTCCAGCGTCGGGATGCCGATCAACTATCCGCACTGGTCGTTTGGTAAGAAATTTATTGAAACGGAGCGGCTGTATAAGCACGGCCAGCAGGGTCTGGCGTATGAAATCGTCATCAACTCCAATCCGTGTATCGCCTATTTAATGGAAGAGAACACCATTACCATGCAGGCGCTGGTGATGGCGCACGCCTGCTACGGGCACAACTCCTTTTTCAAGAATAACTACCTGTTCCGCAGCTGGACGGATGCCAGCTCCATCGTCGATTACCTGATCTTCGCCCGTAAATACATTACCGACTGCGAAGAGCGCTACGGCGTGGACGAAGTGGAAAAACTGCTCGACTCCTGTCACGCGCTGATGAACTACGGCGTTGACCGCTACAAACGTCCGCAGAAAATCTCCCTGCAGGAGGAGAAGGCCCGGCAGAAAAGCCGCGAAGAGTATCTGCAAAGCCAGGTGAACATGCTGTGGCGCACCCTGCCGAAGCGTGAGGAAGAAAAAACGATCGCCGAAGCGCGGCGTTATCCGTCCGAGCCACAGGAAAACCTGCTCTATTTTATGGAGAAGAACGCCCCGCTGCTGGAGCCGTGGCAGCGTGAGATCCTGCGCATCGTGCGCAAGGTGAGCCAGTATTTCTACCCGCAAAAACAGACTCAGGTGATGAACGAAGGCTGGGCGACCTTCTGGCACTACACCATTCTCAACCACCTGTACGACGAGGGGAAAGTCACCGAGCGGTTCATGATGGAGTTCCTCCACAGCCATACCAACGTGGTGTTCCAGCCGCCCTATAACAGCCCGTGGTACAGCGGGATTAACCCGTACGCGCTTGGCTTCGCCATGTTCCAGGACATTAAGCGTATCTGTCAGTCGCCGACGGAAGAAGACAAGTACTGGTTCCCGGATATCGCCGGATCTGACTGGCTGGAAACGCTGCACTTTGCGATGCGCGACTTTAAGGATGAGAGCTTCATCAGCCAGTTTATGTCGCCGAAGATCATGCGTGATTTCCGCTTCTTCACCGTGCTGGACGACGACCGCAACAACTATCTGGAGATCTCCGCAATCCACAACGAGGAGGGTTACCGTGAGATCCGCTCTCGCCTCTCTTCCCAGTACAACCTGAGCAACCTTGAACCAAATATCCAGGTCTGGAACGTGGATTTACGCGGTGACCGCTCCCTGACGCTGCGCTATATCCCCCACAATCGCGCGCCGCTGGATAAAGGGCGTAAAGAGGTGCTGAAGCACGTGCATCGCCTGTGGGGCTTTGATGTTCAGCTGGAGCAGCAGAATGAAGACGGGAGCGTCGAGCTGCTTGAACGCTGCCCGGCGCGGTTGAATACGCTGTAGTTTTTTGCCGGGTGGCGGCTACGCCTTACCCGGCCTACGGGTTTTGTAGGCCCGGTAAGCGAAGCGCCACCGGGCGAAAAAAAACCTCTCACACGAGAGGTTTTTTATTTCAGCGGCTCTGAATCGCCAAATCACCCGGCAGCGTTTTCTGCATACGGTGCCAGATTTCACCGGAATCGTGACCGTAGCGGCGCACTGTCTCATACACCTGATCGTGCAGACCTTCGGAGCACAGCTTGCTCAGCTTATGGTAAAAGCCCAGCGCCAGGCTGCGGGCTTCGGGATTGGCAAAGTAGTGACGGCCAATGCGGGTGTAGAGCCCTTTCATGCCGTTGAGGATCAGACCATACACCGGGTTGCCGGAGGCAAACGCCAGGCCACGGAAGACGTTGTAATCGAGGGTGGCGAACGCGTCGGCGTGATCTTCCACCTCGTTGGCACTGGCCAGCACCGCAAGCGCATCTTCCGGATGCTGACGGAAAGCCGTACGAATAAAGATCGTCGCGATGTTGGTGCGAACGGAGAGCAGATTATCAATGAGCTGCGGCACGCTTTCATGATCGAGACGCGCCAGCGTTTCAAGAATGTTCAGCCCGGAGGTTTCCCAGAAGTTGTTCACTTTTGTTGGCTTGCCGTGCTGGATCGTCAACCAGCCATCGCGCGCCAGTCGCTGAAGCACTTCACGCAGCGTGGTGCGAGTGACGCCAATCAGTTCAGAGAGTTCGCGTTCAGCCGGAAGAATGGACCCCGCAGGGAAACGATTATTCCAGATGCTTTCAATGATGTACTCTTCCGCGAAACCCGCCGGGCTCTGCGCCTTAATGACCATAGTGAGATTTCCATTACACAGCTTTTGCAAATTGGACTCATCATACCAGAGGCGTGCAGTGGCAGGTAGCGCGGCAAAGAGAGAAAAGAGGGATCGCCGTTTCATTTTTATGAAATTTACAATGCGGTCTTATCCGCGTCTGGACCGTGAATTTTGCGTATACTGATGTTTTGTCTTACTTGACGGGGAAGGACGTCTGTCGTGGAAATTTCTTTTGGGCGCGCCCTGTGGCGCAATTTTTTAGGCCAGTCTCCTGACTGGTACAAACTGATACTGCTGGTGTTCCTGGTCGTTAACCCTCTCCTCTTTTACGTGAACCCGTTCGTTGCCGGGTGGCTGCTGGTCGCGGAGTTTATCTTCACCCTGGCGATGGCGCTGAAATGTTATCCCCTGTTGCCGGGCGGATTGCTGGCGTTTGAAGCGGTAGTGATTGGGATGACTTCTGCCGAGCATGTCAAAGCAGAGCTGGCTTCAAATCTTGAAGTGCTTCTGCTGCTGATGTTTATGGTGGCGGGCATCTACTTTATGAAACAGCTGCTGCTGTTTATCTTTACGCGCCTGCTGCTCAGCATTCCGTCGAAAATGGTTCTCTCGCTGGCGTTTTGCCTTGCGGCGGCCTTCCTGTCAGCCTTCCTGGACGCGCTGACGGTCGTCGCGGTGGTGATAAGCGTCGCGGTGGGGTTTTACGGTATTTATCACCGCGTGGCCTCCTCTCGTCCCGGTGAGGATCTGCAGGATGACAGCCATGTCGATGCGCATAACCGTGAGGTACTTGAGCAGTTTCGCGCCTTCCTGCGCAGCCTGATGATGCATGCCGGGGTGGGTACCGCCCTGGGGGGCGTGATGACGATGGTGGGCGAGCCGCAAAACCTGATCATTGCGAAAGCGGCGGGCTGGCACTTCGGTGATTTCTTCCTGAGAATGGCCCCGGTGAGCGTGCCGGTGCTGATCTGCGGTCTGGCGACCTGTTTGCTGGTGGAGAAGTTTCGCCTCTTTGGTTACGGGGCACAACTCCCGGAGCCGGTACGTCAGGAACTGCATAAATTCGATCTGCAGAGCCGACGCCAGCGGACGCGCCAGGAGACGCTGCGCCTGATTGCACAGGGGATCATCGGCGTCTGGCTTATCGCCGCGCTGGCGTTCCATCTTGCTGAAGTGGGGCTGATTGGTCTGTCCGTGATTATTCTCGCCACTACCTTTACCGGCGTGACGGATGAGCATGCCATCGGCAAAGCCTTTACCGAAGCGCTGCCGTTTACCGCCCTGCTGGCGGTGTTCTTTGCGGTCGTGGCGGTGATAATCGACCAGCACCTGTTCGCGCCGATTATTGCCTTTGTCTTACGGGCATCACCGGATGCTCAGCTGTCGCTGTTTTACCTGTTTAACGGCCTGCTCTCGTCGATCTCTGATAACGTCTTTGTCGGGACGGTTTACATTAACGAGGCTAAGACCGCGATGGAGCAAGGCGTGATCAGCGCCGGACAGTTTGAACTGCTGGCCGTGGCGATCAACACCGGTACCAACCTGCCGTCGGTGGCGACACCCAATGGCCAGGCCGCCTTCCTGTTCCTGCTGACCTCCGCTCTTGCGCCACTCATACGTCTTTCTTATGGAAGAATGGTCTGGATGGCCCTGCCCTATACGCTGGTGCTTACGATCGTGGGATTGCTTTGCGTCAAAATTACCCTTATTCCCTGTACGCAATGGTTGATACAAGCGGGTATACTTGCGGCGCAGTAAACACTGCAACTCGGGCAGTTTGCTGCCCGTTTGCCTTTTCGCACGATAAACATCCAATTACGTTTTATTTCGCCAGGTACAGGTGGCGCGAAAAACGAATTCGTTTACACTGCGCTTTCTAAGCATGTTCCAGGGAAATGATTATGTTGAGATTTTTAAACCAGTGCTCCCGCGGTCGCGGAGCGTGGTTGCTAATGGCCCTGACCGCCTTTGCGCTGGAAATGGTCGCGCTGTGGTTCCAGCACGTAATGGGACTCAAACCTTGCGTGCTCTGTATTTACGAACGCTGCGCGCTGTTCGGCATTATGGGGGCTGGCCTGGTCGGCGCGATTGCGCCGAAGTCGCCGCTTCGCTATGCCGGGATCGCAATCTGGCTCTACAGCGCCTGGAAAGGCATTGAACTCTCCTGGCAGCACACGATGATGCAGCTGCATCCGTCACCGTTTATGACCTGCGATTTTGCCGCCCGCTTCCCGAGCTGGCTGCCGCTGGACAAATGGCTGCCGCAGGTGTTCGTTGCCTCCGGTGACTGCTCCGTTCGCCAGTGGGAATTCCTGACGTTGGAGATGCCGCAGTGGCTGGTGGGCATTTTTGCCGCCTACTTCATCGTGGCGCTGCTGGTGTTGATCGCTCAGCCGTTCAAACCGAAGAAACGCGATTTGTTCGGGCGCTAATTCGCCCGGCGGCGCTTCGCTTGCGCGGGCCTACGGTTTTGTAGGTCGGGTAAGCGCAGCGCCACCAGACACAACAGCGCACAATAAAAAACCCGCTTTGGCGGGTTTTTTAATCTCAACGGGTCGGGTGGTTCATGATGTGATCTTCCCAGTCCCGCACCTCGGACTCTTTTACCGCAATGTGGCGCACGGAGATACGTTCGCCGTGCATCGCCGCTTTTGAACCGGTCAGCAGGGGGTGCCAGTCAGGCAGACCTTTCCCCTCCGCCAGCAGGCGATACGCGCAGGTATGCGGCAGCCATTCAAAGGTGGGCAGATTCTCACGGGTTAATTTAATGCAGTCTGGCTCGAACTCGAAGCGGCGCTCGTAGTTGCGGCACTGGCAGGTTTTGATGTTCAGCTGCTTGCAGGCCACGTTGGTGAAGTAGATTTCGTCCGTGTCTTCATCCATCAGCTTGTGCAGGCAGCACTGACCACAGCCGTCGCATAAGGATTCCCATTCCGCGTCGGTCATGTCGTCGAGAGTTTTGCTTTGCCAGAAAGGGATGTCGTTCATCAGGATGTCCACACGTCAGAAGAAAGCGCACCTTATAACGAGTCTGGCACGTCGTTGCAAGTTTTGCCGCCCTTTTCAGGCGGCAAGAGGAGGTTACAGCACGCGGGTTTTCAGCGACAGGCCGTTAAAACCAACTTCAAGTTCATCACCGCTCGCGAGCGGACCAACGCCTTCCGGCGTGCCTGTCAGGATCACATCACCCGGCTTGAGGGTAAAGAAGCGGCTCATGTAGGCGATCAGCGGCACAATCTTATGGATCATGTCTGCCGTGGTGCCCTGCTGGCGGATTTCACCGTTAACCTTCAGGCTGAGCGGCGTGTCCTGCGGATTACCGGTAAATTCGCTCACCGGCACAAACGCCGAAATCGGGCAGGAATTATCAAACCCTTTGGCTTTTTCCCACGGCTGCCCCGCTTTCTTCATTTTACCCTGCACGTCGCGTAGCGTCAGATCCAGCGCCACGCCGTATCCGGCGATCGCTTTTTGCACATGCTCTTCGGAGGCCTGACGCAGCGTTGCGCCGATCAGCACGGCGAGTTCCACTTCGTGGTGTACCGAGCCGAGCCCCTGCGGCAGGGCCAGCGGCTGGCGAATATCGCAAAGCGCCGTTTCAGGCTTAATGAACAGAACCGGCTCTTCTGGCGTCGCACTGCCCATCTCCTGAATATGTTTTGCATAGTTGCTGCCCACGCAAACCACTTTGCTGACGGGATAATCCAGTAATGCACCTTGCCAGTTATGATGTTGATACATGGTCGACCCCTAAACGGTTGATGTGTTGTGCTCAAAAACAGTTGAGACTATTTTTTACCGTTCGCCTCAAGATGCTGTTTTAATAAATTCTCGGGTGGCGGCGGAAGCTGTAAATAATAGCCCTGCTCGGCTAATGCCGTTTTCACTTTCTCCAGATCGGCATTCACCAGTTTCTTGCGACCATCCAGCGGCAGCAGCATCGCCATCTGCGGTCGGCCAAAGCTCTTCATTAATTCTTCAGGCACGCGTGAAAAATCGTCTTTCTTTTCGACATAAAGATAGGTCTGGTCACGGGTTGTACTTCTGTAGATCACACAAAACATGTTTTTACTCTGAATTAATGGGTGGTTGCTTGCCTCAATATACTCCTGACTATAACATGCCTGATACTCTTCGGAATATCGCAGCGAATGGTTGCGGTTAATAGCAAATTGAGTAAGGCCAGGATGTCAAACACGCCCATCGAGCTTAAAGGCAGTAGCTTCACCTTATCAGTGGTACATTTGCATGATGCAAAACCCGAGGTTATTCGTCAGGCGTTAGAAGACAAAATCGCCCAGGCTCCCGCCTTCCTGAAGCACGCCCCTGTTGTTATCAACGTCAGCGGTCTTGAAGCGCCGGTTAACTGGAAACGTCTCCAGCAGGCCGTCTCCTCGACCGGACTGCGTATTGTCGGCATCAGCGGCTGCAAAGATACTGAACTGAAAGCGGAAATTGACCGTGCGGGGCTGCCGCTTCTGAATGAAGGCAAAGAAAAAGCCCCGCGTGCGGCACCCGTTGCCGTCGAAACGCCCCCTCCTGCGGCGCAAAACGTTACAAACATCACAAAAACGCGAATGATTGATGTGCCGGTTCGTTCCGGTCAGCGCATTTATGCACCAAACTGTGATCTGATTGTTACAAGCCACGTCAGTGCTGGCGCTGAGCTGATTGCAGATGGCAATATTCACGTTTACGGTATGATGCGTGGACGTGCGCTCGCAGGTGCAAGTGGCGATCGGGACGCGCAAATATTTTGTACTCACCTGACGGCGGAACTGGTGTCCATCGCAGGTGAATATTGGCTGAGCGACAAGATCCCAGCCGAATTTTATGGCAAAGCGGCTCGCCTGCTTCTGGCAGACGACGCGTTGACCGTTCAACCGTTGAATTGATCCCTTTTTAACAAGGAATTTCTATGGCACGCATTATTGTTGTTACTTCGGGTAAAGGAGGCGTTGGCAAGACCACCTCCAGCGCGGCCATCGCTACTGGTTTGGCCCAGAAGGGAAAGAAAACCGTCGTTATCGACTTCGATATCGGCCTGCGTAACCTCGACCTCATCATGGGATGTGAGCGTCGCGTCGTGTATGACTTTGTGAACGTCATTCAGGGCGATGCCACGCTGAACCAGGCGCTGATTAAAGACAAGCGCACCGAGAACCTCTACATTCTCCCGGCTTCTCAGACGCGTGACAAAGACGCCCTGACCCGTGAAGGGGTAGAAAAGGTGCTCGACGAGCTGAAAAAAATGGAGTTCGACTTCATCGTCTGTGACTCCCCTGCCGGTATCGAAACCGGTGCCCTGATGGCGCTCTACTTCGCTGATGAAGCAATCATCACCACCAACCCTGAAGTTTCATCCGTGCGTGACTCAGACCGCATTCTCGGGATCCTCGCCTCTAAATCCCGTCGTGCGGAAAATGGCGAAGACCCGATTAAAGAACACCTGCTGCTCACCCGCTACAACCCGGGCCGCGTGAACAAAGGTGACATGCTGAGCATGGAAGACGTGCTGGAGATCCTGCGCATTAAGCTGGTGGGCGTTATCCCGGAAGATCAGTCCGTGTTACGCGCCTCTAACCAGGGCGAGCCAGTGATCCTTGATACAATGGCAGATGCAGGTAAAGCTTACGCCGATACCGTTGACCGTCTGCTGGGAGAAGAACGTCCTTTCCGCTTCATAGAAGAAGAGAAGAAAGGTTTCCTCAAACGCCTGTTCGGAGGATAAGTTATGGCATTACTGGACTTTTTTCTCTCGCGGAAAAAGAACACCGCCAACATCGCAAAAGAACGTCTGCAAATTATCGTTGCGGAGCGTCGTCGTAGCGACGCCGAGCCTCACTACCTGCCGCAGCTGCGCAAGGACATCCTGGAAGTGATCTGTAAGTACGTGCAGATTGACCCGGAGATGGTGACGGTGCAGCTGGAACAAAAAGACGGGGATATTTCGATTCTGGAGCTGAACGTGACGCTCCCGGAAGCGGAAGAGTCGCGTCCGTAGGTTTGTGATTTCGTCGCCCCGGTAAGCGCAGCGCCACCGGGGGAATATGCCGGGTTTATCACCCGGCATATTTTTATCGCGGATAACCTTCCAGCAGCGTATTCAGGCGATCGGCCATCAATTCCCCGCGCCATCCCGCCATCATTTCCGGCAAGCCATTCTGCGGCTTCAGCTTCCAGTGCCAGTTAAGCAGCTGGTTAATCTGACGGCGTGAAGCGAGCAGTTCCGCGCTCAGCTTGCTTTCCGTAGCCACCGTCTGCACCAGCGCTTTGATGTCCTTAAACGCTTTGCGATAGCCCGGCATGTCCATCAGGTTCAGCAGCGGTTCCGGCAGCGCCTCTTCCGGCAACGCCTGCGCTTTTGCGACCAGCGCCAGCAGGGTTTTGCCGTGGAAACGGATTTCGCTGCCCGAAAGCCCAATGCTGTCCAGCTCGCCGAGGCTGCCCGGCATATAGCGCGCAACCGCCCAGAGATGCTCTTCGCGAACCACAAAGTTAACGGCCAGATCGCGCTCGCGCGCTTTACGCAAGCGCCAGTCTGCCAGCAGCTGCAGGCACGCCAGCTGACGCGTACGCAGCTGCCAGGCGTTGCTGATGTCGCGCCAGGCCTCTTTCGGATCCACCACTTCCTGACGACGCAGCTGGGTCATACGGCACTCGTCCAGCGCGGCGGACAGCCAGCCGGATGCCTCGGCTTCTTGCATCAGCTGTCCGGCGATCGGCAGCAGGTAAAACACGTCAGCCGCCGCATACTCCAGCTGGCGCGCGGTAAGCGGACGGGCCAGCCAGTCGGTACGGGATTCGCTTTTATCCAGCGTCAGGCCCGTATACTCCTCCACCATGGCGGCAAAGCCCCAGGAGAGCGGTCGCCCGCTGAACGCCGCAAGGATCTGCGTATCAATCAGCGGCTGAGGCATGATGCCAAAGGTGTTCAGAAAGACTTCCAGATCTTCACTGCCTGCGTGCAGGTATTTCGTGACGGCGGTATCGAGCAGCAGATCGCGCATCGGCGTCCAGTCGGTAATGCCGAGAGGGTCGATCAGCGACACGTGTTTACCGTCGTACATCTGAATCAACCCCAGCTGCGGATAGTACGTCCGGGTACGGACAAACTCGGTATCCAGGGCAATGGCAGGAAAGTCGCGCGTCACTTCGCACAGCGAAGCCAGCTCGTCGTTGGTCGTGATCATCTGGTAATTCAAATCGGATTCTCTTTTGTTTGCGCCCATAAAAAACGCCGGCTTAACCGGCGTCTGGACGATTAACGTGAAGCTCAGGCCTTATTGTCTACTTTGGCACGGGCTTCGTCACGTAATTCTCGTCGTAATATCTTCCCGACGTTGGATTTCGGCAGCTCGTCGCGGAATTCCACCAGCTTCGGCACTTTATAGCCCGTCAGCTGACGACGACAAAACGTTATCAGCGCTTCCTCGGTGAGAGAAGGATCCTTCTTGACCACAAATATCTTCACTGCTTCACCGCTGCTGCCGGAAGGCACGCCGACCGCTGCCACTTCGAGTACGCCGCTGTGCTGCATGACCACGTCTTCGATCTCATTCGGATAGACGTTGAAGCCGGAGACCAGGATCATATCTTTCTTGCGATCGACAATGCGCAGGAAGCCCTCGTCATCCATCACCGCGATGTCACCGGTATGCAGCCAGCCGTCTTTGATGATTTCGTCGGTCGCATCGGGACGCTGCCAGTAACCCAGCATGACCTGTGGACCTTTGACGCACAGCTCCCCCGGCTCACCCGGCGCAACTTCGTTATCGTTATCATCGACCAGTTTCGCTTCAGTGGAAGGAACGGGCAGTCCAATGCTTCCGCTGTGGTAGTCGATGTCATGCGGGTTAACGCTGACCAGCGGCGCGCACTCCGTCAGGCCATAGCCCTCCAGCAGATACTGGCCGGTAAGCTTCACCCACCGCTCGGCCACCGCCTGCTGAACCGGCATGCCGCCGCCCGCAGAGAGATGGAGCGTGGAGAAGTCCAGCTGCTGGAACTCTTTGTTATTAAGCAGCGCGTTAAACAGGGTATTTACCCCGGTCATAGCGGTGAACGGGTATTTTGCCAGCTCTTTCACCAGCCCCGGTATATCACGCGGGTTAGTAATCAGCACGTTTTGACCGCCGAGCTCAATAAACAGCAGGCAGTTCATGGTCAGTGCGAAAATGTGGTACAGCGGCAGCGCCGTAATGACCAGCTCTTTGCCGGGATGCAGCAGCGGCCCGTAGGTTGCATTGACCTGCTCAAGGTTCGCCAGCATGTTGCGGTGGGTCAGCATTGCGCCTTTCGCCACGCCGGTGGTACCGCCGGTATACTGCAGGAACGCGAGATCTTCTGAGACCACTTCCGGCTTAACATACTGCATACGATAGCCCGCATGCAGCGCGCGGCGGAAGGAGATAGCGTCCGGCAGATGGTATTTTGGCACCAGACGTTTGACGTATTTGACGACAAAGTTAACCAGCGTGCCTTTGGCGGTGGAGAGCTGGTCCCCCATGCGCGTCAGGATGACGTGTTTCACCTGGGTTTTGTCGACCACTTTTTCCAGCGTATGGGCAAAGTTGGACACAATGACAATCGCAACCGCGCCGCTGTCGTTAAGCTGATGCTCCAGCTCGCGCGGGGTGTACAGCGGGTTGACGTTAACGACGATCATCCCGGCACGCAGGATACCGAACAGCGCCACCGGGTATTGCAGCAGGTTCGGCATCATTAGCGCGACGCGATCCCCTTTTTGCAGCCCCAGCCCTTCCTGCAGGTACGCCGCAAACGCCCGGCTGCGCTCCTCCAGCTTACGGAACGTCATCACCTCGCCCATATTCACAAATGCGGGCTGGTCCGCGTAGCGCCTTACCGAGTGTTCAAATAATTCCACCAGGGATTGATAACGGTCAGGATTGATCTCAGCAGGAACGTCTGCGGGATAACGGTTAAGCCAAACCTTCTTCAATGCATCACCTCTGAAATGAGTGTTCGTCGTCATCACAACCCCGATAATAAACAGTTTGTTAACATTATATTAACTCAGCGTACCAGTTTATTAATTGTTCAGATTTAAGGTTGCGAAGCGCGTCACTCTTTTTTTTCGTTTTATCCGTAAAAAAACAGAGACAGCGGCTGAGCCGCTGTCTCTTTTCTAACAATAACAGTAAGTTACTCAGTTACGATCGTTTGCACCTGTGCAGGCCCCGGGTTATACCAGCCCCAGCCCGGGTAGCCGTAACGATAAGGATGTGGACCCCACATCCACGGATCGATCGGCTGAGGCGGCATGATCACCTGCTGTGCCAGCCGCCAGCGCTTATAGCCGTTGACCTGCATGGTCATAAATTTATACGGCGTGCTGCCGATTTTGCCCTGTACGGCGCCGGTAATCGGCCCGACAACGGTCACCAGCTGTCCGCGGAAATCGACCGGATCGAGGAAACCATTGACGTCCGCATAGATACGTCCCCGGGAGGCCTCGCCCAGTACAGGCCGCGCGCCGCTGTCCAGCGGAACGGTGGCGATCTCCAGGCGGGTTTTGCCCTGCTGGTTTTGTACGTCGATGACCTTACCGCCGAAGCGCGCTTCCTGGCCGACGTACAGCTCAGGTGCATTCATCACCCGAACCAGATCCTGCTGTGGCGTCGGGCTGCTGCCCTTAATCGCATCAGGAACGGAAACGCATCCGCTCAGTGCTATGGCAACCGCGCCTGCCATAATAAGGCGTACTACTTTAGTCTGAACCGCCATGATGCGACTCCTTTTTCTCAGTTCCTGTTACTGAGATTCACTCGCGGCCCGGAAGTTTCTTCCACGCGACGGTGTTTCGCAAATAAACCGGTTCCGCGTGTTCAACGGCCACGGTTTTGCCTGCTGCGAGCAGCTGGCTGGCAATCGGAAGCATATCTTCCGCAGCCGGCAGAAGCATGTTGCCGTCCACCAGCGTCAGCCCGGTGCCGTTCGCCATCTCAGGCCACGCCTGCCAGCCCGTACCGACGGTCGCCCACTCGCCGGACAGCTGCTTCAGCCGTTCCGTCACCGCTTCCGGCTTAAGCACGGCTTCCGTCTCTTCACCGTGCCACACGCCCTGCTCGTCGCGGGTGTATTCGGCCCAGTAGACTTCGCCCATGCGGGCATCAATCGCTGCCAGGACGCGCGTTGCCCCGGTCATGCGCCATGCGCCCTGTGCCATGGTGGCGAGGGTAGAGACGCCGATCATCGGCAGTTCGGCGCCCAGCGCCAGCCCCTGCGCAATGCCAATCCCGATGCGTACGCCCGTAAAGCTGCCGGGGCCGCGGCCAAAGGCCAGCGCGTCGAGGTCGGTTAAGGAGGTGTTGCCCTGGGTTAAAATGGCTTTTACCAGGGGCAGAATGCGTTGGGTGTGTTCCCGTGGGCACTCTTCGAAATGGGCAGAAACAGCACCGTCGTTCAACAGAGCAACAGAGCAAGCCTCTGTCGCGGTATCAATAGCCAGAATTCGCATCAGTCGTCGCGCTCTCGCAAGGGTCAGTCACAAAATGGCGCGCATCTTAGCACACTCCGGGGTAAATTACTCCGCCGTTGGGTTTGCCAGGAAACGCACCGCGCGTTTTATGTCCCGCGTCCGCGGTGCGGGCGGCAGGCTTGCAAGGAAGGTTGCCCCGTAAGGACGCATCACCAGCCGGTTATCGCAGATGACCAGCACGCCGCGATCGGTGACGTCACGGATTAAGCGCCCTACCCCTTGCTTAAGCGTAATGACCGCATCCGGCAGCTGAACCTCGTCAAACGGATCGCCGCCGCGCAGGCGGCAGTCTTCCATCCGCGCCTTCAGCAGCGGATCGTCCGGGGAGGTAAACGGCAGCTTATCAATGATCACCAGTGAAAGCGTGTCGCCGCGCACGTCCACCCCTTCCCAGAAGCTGCTGGTTGCGACCAGCAGGGCGTTACCGGCGCTAACGAACTGCTGCAGCAGCTGGCCTTTGCTGGTTTCGCCCTGCAGCAGCACCGGTAGCGTCATGGTGGCGCGAAACTGCTCGGCGAGGTCGCGCATCATGGCGTGGGAGGTGCAGAGCATAAAGCAGCGGCCGTTATTGGCCTCGATCATCGGCTTCAGCATCGCCGCGAGATGCCGCGCCGCCCCCGGCTGGTTCGGCAGCGGCAGATTGCGCGGCACGCAGAGCAGCGCCTGCTTTTCGTAATCGAACGGGCTGGGCAGAAGCAGCGATTCCGCCTGCTCGATGCCGAGGCGCTCGGTGAAGTGGTGCAGGTCGGCATTCACCGACAGGGTTGCCGACGTGAAGATCCAGCTTCCCGGCTTTTGCGCCATCACCTCTTTAAATTTATCCGCCACCGTCAGCGGCGTGAGCGCCAGGGTAAAGTGGCGCGAGGTGCATTCGTACCAGTAGCTGTAACCCGGCTGGTTAATCTCTTTCAGCCGTTTCAGCCGCCCGCGATAGAGCGTGGCGCGTTCGAAGGCCGCGTCGAGCAGCGCGGAACGGCCGAGCGACAGTTTCGCCACGTCGTAGCAGAGCTCAAGCGCATCATCGAGCAGCAGCAGCGCGCGCTGGATGTTTTTGTCCGCCAGCAGCTCGCGCAGGTTACCGCGATAGCCAGGCTCGCCAAGCTGTAAACGAAAATCCTGCGCGCTCTGCGCCAGACGATCGGCGCACTTCTGCAGCTGCTGGGTATCTTTGAGTTCGGTCCGGTACGCAATGGTGAAATCTTTCGCCAGATCCTGCAGCTGGCGGCTGGAGAGCGACTGGCCGAAATACTGGCTGGCGATATCCGGCAGCTGGTGGGCTTCGTCGAAGATCATCACGTCCGCCTCCGGGATCAGCTCACCAAAGCCGCTGTCCTTAACCACCATATCCGCGAGGAACAGATGGTGGTTCACCACCACCACATCCGCATCCATCGCCGTTTTGCGCGCTTTCACCACGAAGCAGTCTTTATACAGCGGGCAGTCGCTGCCGAGGCAGTTGTCGTTAGTGCTGGTCACCAGCGGCCAGGCGGGAGAGTCTTCCGGCACGCTCGCGCAGGTGCTGATATCGCCCTCTTCGGTCTGGTTCGCCCAGGCGCGAAGGATAATGACGTCGCTCAGGGTTTGCACCGGCAGGTCGCCGCCCGCCAGCGCCTGCTGCTCAAGGCGTTCCAGGCAGAGATAGTTGGAGCGCCCCTTCAGCAGGGCCAGACGGCCTTTGTATTTCAGCGCCTTTGCCACCGTGGGCAAATCGCGGCTGTAGAGCTGGTCCTGCAGCGCTTTCGAACCGGTCGAGATAATCACCTTTTTTTTCGCCCGCAGCGCTGGCGCAAGGTAAGCATAGGTTTTACCCGTGCCGGTACCCGCTTCGACCACCAGCGGCTGAGCCTTATCGATGGCGCGTGCAACGGCATGCGCCATCTGTCGCTGTGGCTCACGGGGTTTGAAGCCGGGGATAGCCTGCGCTAATTGACCTTCAGGGGAAAAATCGTCTGCCACGGTGCTCTCTCACTGTATTTTTGCACAGGGATTATGTCAGCCCATCCTCTCCTGTGCCACCCCAAATAGTGACGACACGAGAACAATATGGCAGTCTTGCCGCCTGACGACGAAAAATAACGAGGAAACGTTTATGACAATTGTGCGCATTGATGCCGAAGCCCGCTGGTCTGATGTGGTGATCCACAACCAGACGCTCTACTACACCGGCGTCCCGGCGAACCTTGACGCGGATGCGTTCGAGCAGACGGCCAATACCCTGGCGCAGATTGACGCGGTGCTGGAAAAACAGGGCAGCGACAAATCCCGCATTCTGGATGCGACGATTTTCCTGGCGAACAAAGATGACTTCGCGGCAATGAACAAAGCCTGGGATGCGTGGGTGGTGGCGGGTCACGCGCCTGTACGCTGCACCGTACAGGCCACGCTGATGAAGCCGGAATACAAGGTTGAGATTAAGATTATCGCGGCGGTTTAAGCCCGATCACTCTTCATCTTCATCCTCGAAACGCGCCACGATCCGCTCGCCGGTATGCGTGGCGCGCAGTTCTTCCGCCACCTGGGAAATCGCCTGTCCGCTGCTCATCCCCTGGGACATCAGTTCCTGAATTCGCTCAACCGCTTTCTGCTGCTGTTCATGGCTCAGAGAAGGTAAACCTGCAAACATCGTCAACTCCTGCTAAATTATTCGCGCTAATTATTTCACGCTGCCCGGTAGTATGCCACACATGAACATGCGCTTCCCCACTGTTATTACCCTGCCCTGGCGGACAGACGCCGCTGAATACTGGTTTGCCCGCCTGAGCCATCTTCCGTTTGCGATGCTGCTGCACTCCGGCCATGCGGACCATCCCTACAGCCGCTTTGATATTCTGGTCGCCGATCCGCTGAAGACGCTGACAACCGATGACCTGTCGCTGACGGACGATCCGCTGGCGCAGCTTCAGCACGATATTAACGCGCTGGGCTTATCCGCTACGCCAAACCCGGACCTTCCCTTTCAGGGAGGCGCGCTGGGCCTGTTTGGCTATGATTTGGGCCGCCGTTTTGAAACGCTGCCCGAGCGTGCGCAGGCTGATATTTCCCTGCCAGATATGGCCGTGGGGCTGTATGACTGGGCGTTAATCGTCGATCACCTCAAAAAAACGGTTTCCCTGCTGAGCCATCGTGACGTCCAGGCGCGTCTGGACTGGCTTGAGGCGCAACAGGCTGCACCCGCAGAGACGTTCACGCTGACCTCCGGCTGGCGCTCCAACATGAGCGCTGCGGAATATGCCGAAAAATTCGCGCGCGTTCAGGCGTATCTGCAAAGCGGCGACTGCTACCAGGTTAACCTCGCTCAGCGCTTCCAGGCGACCTATCGGGGAGATGAATGGCAGGCGTTTACCCGCCTAAATGCCAGCAACAAGGCACCGTTTAGCGCGTTTGTTCGTCTGGACCAGGGGGCGATCCTCAGCCTGTCGCCCGAACGCTTTATTCATCTGGCGGAGGGGACCATTCAAACCCGCCCGATTAAAGGCACCTTGCCGCGTCTTGCCGATCCCGACGCCGACCGTCAGCAGGCGGAAAAGCTGGCCGCCTCGCCAAAAGACCGCGCCGAAAACCTGATGATTGTCGATCTGATGCGTAACGACATTGGCCGGGTGGCCGTGCCGGGCAGCGTCCGCGTGCCGGAACTATTTGTCGTTGAGCCTTTCCCTGCGGTGCATCATCTGGTCAGCACCATTACCGCACAGTTGCCAGACTCGCGCACGGCCTGCGACCTGCTGCGCGCCGCGTTCCCGGGCGGCTCCATCACCGGTGCGCCGAAGGTGCGGGCAATGGAGATCATTGATGAACTGGAGCCCCACCGGCGCAATGCCTGGTGCGGCAGCATCGGCTATATCAGCCTGTGCGGCACGCTGGATACCAGCATTACCATCCGCACGCTGACCGCCTGCAACGGAAACCTTTACTGTTCGGCCGGGGGCGGGATTGTTGCCGATAGTGAGGTCGATGCGGAATATCAGGAAACCTTTGATAAAGTTAACCGTATCCTGAAACTACTGGAGTAATCACGGGTGGAAAAAGAGAACCTGACGCTGGATGACTTTTTATCGCGTTTTCAGCTACTAAGACCGCAGGTCAATCGCGAAGCGCTGAATCAGCGTCAGGCGGCCGTGCTGATCCCGGTCGTGCGTCGCGCGAAGCCGGGCCTGCTGCTCACCCAGCGTTCCGCCCATTTACGTAAGCATGCCGGTCAGGTCGCTTTTCCGGGGGGCGCTGTAGACAGCTCCGACGCCTCGCTGATTGCCGCCGCGCTGCGCGAAGCGCAGGAAGAGGTGGCCATTCCGCCGGAGGCCGTTGAGATCATCGGCGTGCTGCCGCCCGTCGACAGCGTTACCGGTTTCCAGGTCACGCCGGTGGTGGGCATTATCCCGCCGGGTCTGCAGTATCACGCCAGCGTTGATGAAGTCTCTGCGGTGTTTGAAATGCCGCTGGATGAAGCCCTTCGACTGAGTCGTTACCACCCGCTGGATATTCAGCGTCGTGGGCATGACCATCGGGTCTGGTTGTCCTGGTATCAGCATTATTTTGTCTGGGGCATGACGGCGGGCATCATTCGTGAACTGGCGCTGCAGATCGGCCTGAAACCTTGACTATACTTTACATTCCGCCCTCTTCTGCCAGGTTTGCGATCTGCGTCGCGCTATTAGCAAAACCCATCGTTAACCATTAGTTTAATTCATGTGAATAGTTAAGCCGAGGTCGGTGTTCCCTCTTACACTATGCGCAGTTATAACATCGTTACTGGAACCCCGGTAACCCTGTCAGGAGTGTGAAAGTGATTAGTATATTCGACATGTTCAAAGTGGGAATTGGCCCTTCGTCTTCCCATACTGTTGGCCCGATGAAGGCCGGTAAACAGTTCGTCGATGATCTGGTCGAAAAAGGATTACTGGAAAGCGTTACCCGTGTCGCCGTGGATGTTTACGGCTCGCTGTCATTAACGGGTAAAGGCCACCACACCGATATCGCCATTATTATGGGTCTGGCAGGCAATATGCCGGATACCGTTGATATTGATGCCATTCCGGCATTCATCCGCGACGTGGAAACACGCGGCCGCCTGCTGCTGGCAAACGGCCAGCAGGAAGTCGATTTCCCGCAGGATGACGGCATGCGTTTTCGCAGCGACAACCTGCCGCTGCATGAAAACGGCATGACCATTCACGCTTACAGCGGTGAAAAAGAGATCTACAGCAAAACGTACTACTCCATCGGCGGTGGTTTCATCGTGGATGAAGAGCATTTTGGCAAAGACAGCGTCGGCGACGTCAGCGTGCCGTACCCGTTCAAATCGGCGACCGAGATGCTGGGCTACTGCAAACAGACCGGTCTTTCCCTCTCCGGCATGGTGATGCAGAACGAACTGGCCCTGCACAGCAAACAAGAGATTGAAGACTATTTTGCCAACGTCTGGCAAACCATGCGCGCCTGTATCGATCGCGGGATGAACACCGAAGGCGTTCTGCCGGGTCCACTGCGCGTGCCGCGTCGTGCCTCTGCTCTGCGCCGTATGCTGGTAACCACGGACAAATTCTCCAACGACCCGATGAACGTGGTCGACTGGGTGAATATGTTTGCGCTTGCGGTTAACGAAGAGAACGCCGCCGGGGGCCGCGTCGTGACGGCGCCAACCAACGGCGCGTGCGGCATTGTTCCTGCGGTGCTGGCGTATTACGACCACTTTATTGAGCCCGTGACGCCGGACATCTATATCCGTTACTTCCTGGCGGCAGGTGCCATCGGCGCGCTGTACAAGATGAATGCCTCTATCTCCGGTGCGGAAGTGGGCTGTCAGGGTGAAGTCGGCGTGGCCTGCTCCATGGCGGCGGCGGGTCTGGCAGAGCTGTTGGGTGCAAGCCCTGAGCAGGTCTGCGTGGCGGCTGAAATCGGTATGGAACATAACCTCGGTCTGACCTGCGATCCGGTCGCGGGCCAGGTGCAGGTGCCGTGCATTGAGCGTAACGCGATTGCCTCGGTGAAAGCCATCAACGCCTCTCGTATGGCGATGCGCCGTACCAGCGAACCTCGCGTATCGCTGGATAAGGTGATTGAAACCATGTACGAAACGGGCAAAGACATGAACGCGAAATACCGCGAGACGTCCCGTGGTGGCCTGGCCATTAAGGTGCAGTGCGACTAATACTGCCTTTCGCCCATCTGCAACGGATGGGCGAATTTCCCTCTTCTTCCTCGTCTCCTTCTGCTTTCCCCACTACACTTTCACTGTTGCGTCCGGCTTTTGTGGCTGGTGGCTTACCAGGCGACCGTTCATGCAAACTGCACAAACGATCATTAAAAATTATCGCCGAAAACGCGTTATCGTCTGCGTGACGGTTGCGCTCCTCACGCTCATCCTGACGCTAGGCATTCGCTTTATCTCCCAGCGCAACGTTAACCAACAGCGGATCCTCGATTTTACCAGCCATACCGTTCGCGCCCTTGATAACGTTCTGCTTTCCCTGGAAAACCACCGCAACGTGCTGCAGCCGCTGGTGGGGCAGCCCTGCCTGCAGGTGCAACTGGCACTGCGGCAGCAGGCAGCCATTTTGCAGACGGTACGCTCCATTGCTCTGATCGAAGACGGTATCCTGTACTGTTCGAGTATTTTCGGTAGCCGCAGCGAGCCTGTGCGTGACGTCCTTCAGGAGCTCCCTGCCAGCACGGCGAAGCTGGTTTTATCGACCGACCAGTGGCTGCTTAAGGGCAGCCCTGTTTTGATCCAGTGGTATCCCGTCTCTCAGGACGGTGAAAATGGCGTCGTCGAGATTATCAATATCGACCTGATCGCCAGAATGATCCTTGAGCCCCAGCGTCCGCTCATCAATGACGTGGTGCTGACAGTCGGCAATCGCTTTTTACGCTACGGTCAACGCGTCACCGACAGCCTGACGTTTGATGAGGAGAGTACCCTTTTCCAGCAGTCTTCAACCCAAAATCCTTTCACGATTACGGTCGGCGGACCTGGCCCCGGAGAGTTAGCCTTAAAAAGCCTGCCCGCCCAGCTGCCGCTGGGACTGATGCTCAGCCTGCTGCTGGGCTATCTCGCCTGGCTGGCGACGGCAAACCGGATGAGCTTTACGTGGGAGATCGATATGGGCATTGCGGCGCGGGAATTTGAGCTTTTCTGCCAGCCGCTGGTGAATGCCCGCACCCAGGCGTGCACTGGCGTGGAGATCCTGCTGCGCTGGAATAACCCCCGTCAGGGTTGGATCACCCCGGAGGTGTTTATCCCTCTGGCAGAAGAACATAACCAGATTGTCCCCCTGACCCGCTACGTCATCGCCGAAACGGTGCGCCAGATAGGCTACTTCCCGTCCAGCCCCGGTTTTCACATCGGCATTAACGTCGCCGCCAGCCATTTCCGCCACGCAGTATTGATACAGGATCTGAACCGTCTCTGGTTCAGCGCCTGTCCGCGCCAACAGCTGGTAATTGAACTCACGGAACGGGATGCGCTGCTGGACGCGGATTATCGCATCGTGCGCGAACTGCATCGCAAAGGCGTGAAGCTTGCTATCGACGATTTCGGCACCGGGAACAGCTCCCTCTCCTGGCTTGAAAAGCTGCACCCGGACGTCCTGAAGATTGACCAGTCTTTTACGACCGCCATCGGCACCGATGCCGTGAATTCAACGGTGACGGACATGATCATTGCGCTGGGCCAGCGGCTGAATATCGAACTGGTGGCGGAAGGGGTTGAGACAGAGGAGCAGGCGCGCTATTTACGCCGTCACGGCGTACCTGTGCTGCAGGGATTTTTCTATGCGCGGCCGATGCCGCTGCGGGACTTTCCAGACTGGCTGGCGGGAAGTGCTCCCCCGCCAGCGCGTCATAACGGGCACATCGTGCCCTTAATGCCGCTGCGTTAAGCAGACTTACTCATCTTCATCGTGGGCAGATTGTTCTTTAACAATGCGGACCATATCAACGCGATAGTCGTTGGCTTCGACAATGGTAATGTGCAGCGGCGGCAGCTCAATCACATCGCCGACGCGCGGGATCTGCCCGTTCACGGCGATAACCAGACCGGCAACGGTCGCGATGTCTTCTTCATCGTTGACCACGTTTTCCAGCCCCAGCGTGTGCGAGAGCGCGTGCAGGTCGGTCGTACCTTTAACCAGCCAGCCTTCGCCGTCGGCAACAATTTCCGGCGTTTCGTCTTCATCCGGGAATTCACCGGCAATCGCTTCCAGCACGTCCAGCGGCGTCACCAGCCCCTGCACCACGCCAAACTCGTTGGTGACGATAACAAAGCTACCGCGCGCGCGGCGCAGCACACCGAGCAGGTTGATCGGATCCAGCGTTTCCGGCACCACAATCGCAGGCGATGCGGCAGCAACGGCTTCGACGTTAACGCCTTCTTCCAGAGCGACCAGCATCTCTTTTGCCCTGACCACGCCGATGATCTCATCCAGCTCGCCGCGACACACCGGGAACAGGCTGTGCGGTGAAGAGAGCAGCTGCTGGCGAATTTCATCCACGCTCAGGTTAGCATCGACCCAGCTGATCTCCCCGCGCGGCGTCATGATGCCGCGCAGCGAACGGGAGGCCAGAGAGAGCACGCCGTTAATCATGTAGCGTTCCTGTTCCACAAACGCCCCTTCCGGCACCGGAACCGGGTTGTGGTTTTCGGAATCAGACTGAACGTTCACCTGACGACGACCGCCCATCAAACGCAGAATGGCATCCGCGGTACGGGCGCGCAGCGGCTGATTTGACTGCTGCTTAATAAAGTTACGACGCGCAATCTGGTTGAACAGCTCGATCAGGATCGAGAAGCCAATCGCAGCGTACAGGTAGCCTTTCGGAATATGGAAGCCAAAGCCTTCCGCCACCAGGCTCAGACCAATCATCAGCAGGAAGCTCAGACACAGCACCACCACCGTCGGATGCTGGTTCACGAAACGCGTCAGCGGTTTCGACGCCAGCAGCATGACCGCCATCGCAATAACCACCGCCGCCATCATGACCGGCAGGTGGTTCACCATGCCGACCGCCGTGATCACCGCATCCAGCGAGAAGACCGCATCCAGCACCACGATCTGCAGCACCACCACCCAGAAGCTGGCATAGCCTTTACCGTGACCATCATCGTGCTGCCGGTTTTCCAGCCGCTCATGGAGCTCTGTCGTCGCTTTGAAGAGCAGGAATATCCCCCCGATCAGCATGATCAAATCACGGCCGGAAAAGGTGTAATCCATGACGGAGAATAACGGTTTGGTCAGCGTGACCATCCACGAGATAACGGAGAGCAGACCCAGTCGCATGACCAGCGCCAGCGAGAGACCAATCAGACGCGCTTTATCACGCTGTTTTGGCGGCAGCTTATCCGCAAGGATGGCGATAAACACCAGGTTATCGATGCCGAGAACAATCTCCAGCACCACCAGCGTGAGCAATCCTACCCAGATTGACGGGTCCATTAAGAATTCCATGACAAGCTCCTGCTAAAGGAATGACGAAACGGTGCCCCACTCAACGTGGGCAAAACAGAGGCAGACAGAGTCGATACGTGGCGAGGATCGCCGGTGAAAAAGGCGCGAAATGGCCTGAAAGATGACTGACGTCGGTGACGGTCCATATAGTGGGCTGTAGCCCTATACTCCTGAACAATTAAACGGAGGCTAAACATATCAGACACAATGCATTTTTAGCAAAGATTTACGTTCCTTTGCAAAGATCTGTAACACAGTGGCTGTACCCTTAAGATAAATCTGTCGCGCGTGGCTAAATTACGGATCTTCATCACATAAATTATTTTTTCACTATCTAAAATAATTCGCGGAAGTCTTAGTTTTTGAACTCTAACCCTTATCTGAATCGATTCGGTTCGCCAATACGATTCTCAGTACGACTGCCCGGCAGGCGTATTAATGATAATAAAAGGAGGTAGCAAGTGACCATTGCTATTGTCATAGGCACACATGGTTGGGCTGCTGAGCAGCTACTCAAAACGGCAGAGATGCTGTTGGGCGAGCAGGAAAACGTCGGCTGGATCGATTTCGTTCCCGGTGAAAACGCCGAGACGCTGATTGAGAAGTACAACGCTCAACTCGCGAAGCTGGATACCAGCAAGGGCGTGCTGTTTCTCGTTGATACATGGGGCGGCAGCCCGTTCAATGCTGCCAGCCGCATTGTCGTCGATAAAGAGCACTATGAAGTTGTCGCCGGGGTCAATATCCCCATGCTGGTGGAAGCCTTCATGGCGCGCGACGACAATCCGTCTTTCGACGAGCTGGTGGCCCTGGCCGTTGAAACGGGCCGTGAAGGGGTGAAAGCCCTGAAAGCACAGCCGGTGGAAAAACCTGCCCCTGCGCCCGCAGCGGCACCGAAAGCGGCAGCGCCTGCAAAACCGATGGGTCCGAATGATTACATGGTGATTGGCCTTGCGCGTATTGATGACCGCCTCATCCACGGTCAGGTTGCCACGCGCTGGACCAAAGAGACCAACGTTCAACGCATTATCGTGGTCAGCGACGAAGTGGCCGCCGACACCGTTCGTAAAACCCTTCTGACTCAGGTTGCTCCGCCTGGCGTTACCGCGCACGTCGTGGATGTCGCCAAGATGATCCGCGTTTACAACAACCCGAAATATGCGGGCGAACGCGTAATGCTCCTGTTCACTAACCCGACAGACGTTGAGCGCATTGTTGAAGGCGGCGTGAAAATCACCTCCGTTAACATTGGTGGTATGGCCTTCCGTCAGGGCAAAACGCAGGTCAACAACGCCATTTCAGTTGATGCGAAAGATATCGAGGCATTCAACAAGCTGAATGCGCGCGGTATTGAGCTGGAAGCCCGTAAGGTTTCCACGGATCAAAAACTGAAAATGATGGATTTGATCGGCAAAGTTGGGAAATAAGCCCGCGCCGGTTCTCACATAAAGTTTATGTAATAGGAGAAGTGCAATGGAGATTACCACTCTTCAGATTGTACTGGTGTTCGTCGTCGCATGTATTGCGGGTATGGAATCCGTACTTGATGAATTTCAGTTCCACCGCCCTCTGGTGGCCTGTACGCTGATTGGGGCCGTTCTGGGTGACATGAAAACCGGTATCATCATCGGTGGTACCCTGGAAATGATCGCCCTGGGCTGGATGAACATCGGTGCGGCAGTTGCGCCTGATGCCGCGCTGGCCTCTATCATTTCGACCGTTCTGGTTATTGCCGGTCACCAGAGTATTGGTGCAGGTATCGCCCTGGCGATCCCGCTGGCAGCCGCAGGCCAGGTTCTGACCATCATTGTTCGTACTATCACCGTAGCCTTCCAGCACGCAGCGGATAAGGCCGCCGAAAACGGCAACCTCACGGCACTGTCGTGGATCCACGTTTCTTCCCTGTTCCTGCAGGCGATGCGTATCGCGATCCCGGCGGTTATCGTTGCGATCTCCGTCGGTACCAGTGAAGTCCAGAGCATGCTGAACGCCATTCCTGAAGTGGTCACCGGCGGTCTGAACATCGCGGGCGGCATGATCGTGGTCGTTGGTTATGCGATGGTCATCAACATGATGCGCGCAGGCTACCTGATGCCGTTCTTCTACCTCGGCTTCGTGACCGCGGCATTCACCAACTTCAACCTGGTTGCGCTGGGTGTGATTGGTGCGGTAATGGCGATTCTCTACATCCAGCTCAGCCCGAAATATAACCGCGTCGCGGGTGCCCCAGCGCAGGCTGCTGGTAACAACGATCTCGATAACGAACTGGACTAACAGGTGAGCGACATGGTTGATATGACAAAAACTACCACCGAGAAAAAACTCACTCCGGGTGATATTCGTGGCGTGTTCATCCGTTCTAACCTGTTTCAGGGTTCATGGAACTTCGAACGTATGCAGGCGCTGGGTTTCTGCTTCTCCATGGTACCGGCGATCAAACGCCTGTATCCGGAAAATAACGAAGCGCGCCGTCAGGCCATCAAGCGTCACCTGGAATTCTTTAACACCCATCCTTACGTTGCGGCCCCCGTTCTGGGCGTAACGCTGGCGATGGAAGAGCAGCGTGCGAACGGTGCAGAGATTGACGGCGGTGCCATCAACGGTATCAAAGTCGGCCTGATGGGCCCGTTGGCCGGCGTCGGTGACCCGATCTTCTGGGGTACCGTTCGTCCGGTCTTCGCGGCGCTGGGTGCCGGTATCGCGATGAGCGGCAGCCTGCTTGGCCCTCTGCTGTTCTTCATCCTGTTCAACGCCGTGCGTCTGCTGACCCGTTACTACGGTGTGGCCTACGGCTACCGTAAAGGGGTGGACATCGTTAAGGACATGGGAGGCGGCTTCCTGCAGAAGCTGACTGAGGGGGCGTCAATCCTCGGCCTGTTTGTCATGGGGGCACTGGTTAACAAGTGGACGCACGTGAACATCCCGCTGGTGGTATCGACCATCACCGGACAGGATGGTCAGACTCGCGTCACCACCGTGCAGACGATTCTGGACCAGCTGATGCCGGGCCTGGTCCCGCTGCTGTTGACCTTCGCCTGTATGTGGCTGCTGCGTAAGAAAGTGAACCCGCTGTGGATTATCGTTGGCTTCTTCGTCATCGGTATCGCGGGTTACGCCGTCGGCCTGCTGGGTCTGTAATGCAATAACGTTAGACGCCGGGGGCTTGCCCCCGGTTTTTTATTGGTTATCTGGAGGAAGAATGACTGTCACGGACATCGTACTGGTTTTATTTATTATTGCCCTTCTGGCTTATGCGATCTATGACGAGTTAATCATGCCGCGCCGTCACGGCGAGACGCTGCTCTCCCTTCCCCTGCTACGACGCGGGCGCGTGGATGCCTTTATCTTCGTGGGCCTTATCGCCATTCTTATTTACAATAACGTCACCAGCCATGGTGCATTATTAACCACATGGTTATTATGTGCGCTGGCATTAATGGCGATTTATCTGTTCTGGATTCGCACGCCGAAAATCATTTTTAAATCCCACGGATTCTTCTTCGCCAATGTATGGATAGAATATAACCGTATTAAAGAAATGAATTTATCCGAGGACGGCGTACTGGTGATGCAATTAGAACAACGCCGCCTGCTTATTCGGGTGAAGAATATTGATGACCTGGAAAAGACATACAAGTTACTTGTTAAAACTCAATGAGTTAGCAATATAGCAATGGCTATAACTTGTCTTTATTTTGCGCAAGCAACATAGCCAAAGCTATATCCCCACCGCTAATTTGAATGCTATTTGTTAACGATATTTTCACGCTTAAAGACAAATGAAAATCGTTATCAACAAACGATTTAAATAATGCCTCTTCATTGTTGTTTTATATTCTCAAAATATGTTAAGGTTGCGCCCGTCGTTGGGGAGTAGCCGATTTCCTGTTCGCAGGAAATGTACGTGTCAACATACTCGTTGAAAAACGTGGCACGTACGGATCGCTTACCGCATGTCTTATGTGCGTTGCGATCAGGCGAGACCATAGATACATCAACTGCTTTTTACTGGGGGCAGTGATGTGTCATATGGATATCCCCGGTCTGGACGCTGTTATGAATATCTCCGCTACGATCCTTCTCGCTTTTGGCATGTCCATGGACGCATTCGCTGCTTCCATCGGAAAAGGCGCCACGCTCCACAAACCTAAATTCTCAGAAGCTCTGCGTACCGGCCTGATTTTTGGCGCTATCGAAACGCTGACCCCGCTTCTCGGCTGGGGACTTGGCATGCTCGCCAGCCAGTTCGTGCTGGAGTGGAACCACTGGATTGCCTTCGTCCTGCTGGTGTTTCTCGGTGGCCGAATGGTCATTGAAGGTTTTCGCGGCGGCGATGATGAAGACGAGGAGCCGCAGCACCGCCACGGCTTCTGGCTGCTGGTCACCACGGCCATTGCCACCAGCCTTGATGCGATGGCCGTCGGCGTCGGTCTGGCATTTTTGCAGGTCAATATTATCGCCACCGCGCTGGCTATTGGCTGTGCAACCCTGATTATGTCCACGCTGGGCATAATGGTCGGACGGTTTATCGGCCCGCTGCTGGGTAAACGCGCCGAGATCCTCGGGGGGATTGTGCTGATTGGCATTGGTGCCCAGATCCTCTGGGCACACTTTGCCGGTTAATCTTCGCGCTGCCAGACGTGGATGCTAAAGTCCGTCTGGCAGCGAAATGTTGAGTGTGCCGCTAACGTTTCCCATACCTCAGGTTTTGCCCGCCACGCGAACGGCGTCATCTGCAATAACGCGACGGCCTCTTCCCCTTTCAGCTTCATTTCGTACGCCACCGATTCCGCCTGCTTCAGGGTAAAACCGGCCAGCTGTTCAGAATGAGGGGCATGGAGACGCACTTCGTCGTAGATCAGCCCTTTCAGCTCCATCAGATGACGCGGGCCAGGCGTTACGGTGACCACCCATCCGCCCGGTTTCACGACGCGCGCCAGCTCCTCCGCCTTACACGGCGCGTAGATGCGGATAACCGCGTCCATGCTGGCATCGTCAAACGGCAGCCGGTGGCTGGACGCCACGCAGAACGTCACGTCGGTATAACGTTTTGCCGCCGCGCGAATGGCCACTTTCGACACGTCCAGACCGAATGTCTGTGCGCCCTTCTCACGAGCAACCTCCGCAAACCGTGCGGTGTAGTACCCTTCCCCACAGCCGATATCGAGCATGGCGGTGGCGGAAGCAGGCAGAATGTCATTCAGCCTCTGCGCGACGGTCTCCCGCAGCGGCAGATAGTGCCCGGCATCGAGAAACGCGCGGCGCGCCCGCATCATCTCTGCACTGTCGCCAGGATCGCGCGAGCGCTTATGCTGCACCGGCAGAAGATTCACGTAGCCTTCTTTTGCCCGGTCAAACTGATGCCCCTGCGGACAGGTATAACGTTTATCTGAGTGCGTCAGGGGGGCGTGGCAAAGGGGACAGCTGAAGGACATGGCAACTCCGGAGCATAATCAAAGGGCGAAGTGTACCGCTATTCGCCCCTGTTATAAACGCCCGGTTAGCGCATGACGATAAGGTGATCGGACCCCGCTGGTAATCCGTCAGGTTTGATATTCTCCAGACGCAGCACGTTACCCATAATCTCGCTGAAGACAGGCGCAGAGACGGCACCGCCGTAGTAGGCCCCGTTTTGCGGATCGTTAATCACCACCACCAGAGCAAAACGCGGATTGCTGGCAGGCGCAACGCCCGCGGTGTAGGCGACGTATTTATCGACATACTTCCCGCTATCGTCAATTTTCTTCGCCGTGCCGGTTTTCACCGCCACCCGGTAATCACGCACGGCAGCCTTAACGCCACCGCCGCCCGGCAGCGCAACGCTCTCCATCATGTGCTCCACTTCGTGCGCAATCTCTTCCGGCATGACGCGGTGCCCGATAACGGGGGGATCGATGCGGGTGATGGAGAGAGGACGCTCAAGCCCGAACCCACCAATCGTGGCGTAGACGTGGGCCAGCTGGAGCGGCGTGACCATCAGCCCGTAGCCGAAGGCAAAGGTCGCGCGATCGAGCTGGCTCCAGTATTTACGCTGTGGCAACAGCCCTGAACTTTCCCCCGTTAAGCCAAGCCCCGTATTGGTGCCAAAACCAAAGTTTCGATAGGTGTCAATAAGGTGCTGAACGGGCATCGCCAGAGAAAGCCGGGAAACGCCGGTGTCGCTCGATTTTTGCAGGATCCCGGTCATCGTCAGCTCAGGGTAATAGCCCACGTCGCGAATGCGATGCCCGTCAAGGGTATACGGATGGGTGTCAATCACGCTATCCGGCTGGACCAGGCCCTGCTGCAGGGCCGTCATCAGCACCAGCGGCTTGACGGTCGAACCGGGTTCGAACGTATCGCTGATCGCGCGGTTGCGGAAATCGTTTATCGTCGCGCCTTCCCGATTATTGGGATTGAAATCCGGATAGCTCGCCATCGCGAGTATTTCCCCGGTTGGGATATTAATTAATACCGATGCCCCCGACTCGGCCTTGTTCCAGGCCACGGCATTGTCGAGCGCATCTTCGGTGATGGTTTGCAGCCGCTCGTCAATACTTAACTGAATGTTATGCGCCGGTGAGGGCGCGATTTCAGTCAGGTTTTCAACCACGCGCCCGTAGCGATCTTCCCTCACCTGACGTACGCCCGGTTTGCCGGTGAGTTGGGCGTTGAAGCTCTTTTCCACACCTTCAATGCCCTGCCCGTCAATATTGGTGAAGCCAATCAGGTTCGCTGCCACATGGCCAGCAGGATAAAAACGGCGGGACTCGTCGCGTAAATTGATGCCGGGCAGATTCAGTTTATCGATCCACTTTGCCTGTGCCGGATCAACCTGGCGGGCAAGGTAAATAAAACGACCCTGCGGGTTGGCGTTGATGCGTGCCGAGAGCGTGCCGAGGGAGAGATGCAGCGCGCTGGCCAGCGCCTGCCAGCGCTCATCAAGGCTGACGCCCCCTTTTGCCAGCACCGTCTTAGGATCGGCCCAGACGGCCTGGACAGGCACGCTCACCGCCAGAGGGCGGCCCTCGCGATCCATTATCATGCCGCGCGGCGCATCAATCGCCAGCTGGCGGAGGGATCGCATATCTTCCTGCTTCACCAGATTGTCAGGCTTAATGATTTGCAGCCAGGCAACGCGGCCCAGCAGAAAAGCCAGACTACAAAAAATAGCTAAACAGAGCAGCACAAAACGCGCCGGCGTGAAATTTCCGACGGTCGCTATCGATTTCTTCTTCACCTGAACCCCAGGGCTGTAAAACAACGCACTGATTTAACGGGAAAAGATGGGTTTAGGGTGGCAAAACAGTGCTACTAACCTCGCAGCTTTGCAACAAGTTACTAACAAGACCGTGGATGGTAATATTTTGAAAGATAAGGGACATAAAAAAGCCCCGCGACAGGCGAGGCTTTATGTCTGAGAGTGAAGTGCAGGGCACTTCAGTCAGCAGCGGTTCGATCAGATAGCAGTTACGTTAACTGCAGCTGGGCCTTTCTGGCCGTCCTGAATTTCGAACTCAACGTTCTGGCCTTCAGCCAGAGTTTTGAAGCCGTTACCCTGGATTGCAGAGAAGTGTACGAACACGTCTTTGCTGCCGTCAGCAGGAGTAATGAAACCAAAACCTTTAGACTCGTTGAACCACTTAACTTGACCTTTAATCTTTGCCATTTTGCAAAATTCCTTAGAGTGTTTTCTTAGCCCGCAGGCATTAACTGAGATAAAACTGAGACATTACTGCATGAGGCACTAATATAAGGTTCGGCAGAGAAGCGGTATTCAACGACAACGTGTTTACTCAGGACTTCTTTACTGAAAATGCCACACATAAACAGAACTGTACCTCGTTTGACCCAAAACGTGTTATCACACACTATGTTTAATATGGCAAGCCATTTTTAAACATGTCTCGATCCGCCGCACAAATTCGAACAGTGCCTGTCAGGTTTTGCACAATTATGCGCATCGCGTACAGACAGCCCTGCTGCGTAACAAAGACCCAGCATTGCTTGCACAACCGCTGTAATCTAAGACTTTTTTAACATAGCTCATTCATTACGAACCGTCCAGCAACCAGGAAAAGAAATCTTTCGTCCTGATTGAGTTAGAACAATTTGTGAAAAGTTATGCTTAAATCATTGTAACGCGACCAAATTGTTTCAGAGAAAAAACACTGTTAAAAACCCGCTTCCATCTGTATTAAAATGCACCAGCGAATAAACAGCGTTATGCACCAAAATAATGAAATTTTTATGACTCTGCATCAAAAGAAGGCAAGCAAAACGTTTCGATAAAAATAAAACATTCCCAGGCGCGTTTACATCAAGAATATATGCAATAATTTATCGCTTCGTTTAGAAGGATAAATATTCACCAATTTTCAGTATCCTGAAAGAATGATTAACTGGTGCTAAATTATCGAGCGCGTCAGTTAACTCCTGCACAGGTTCATCTAAAGCTTCATCTGCCAGTTCAAACACGCCCCAGTGAATTGGAAACGCCAGAGGGCAACCCAACTGCTGCCACAATGCCACCGCTGATTGCGGATCCATATGATGAACAGCCATGAACCATCGTGGGGCATAGGCACCAATCGGCAACGCGGCGGCATCTATCTGGCCCAGGCGTTCAGGAATCAACAACAGCTCAGGCGAATAGCCGGTATCACCGCTGAACCAGAAACGGTGATGCCGTCCTTCCATCACCCAGCCGCACCATAAGGAACGATTGCGGTTCCATGGCGTGCGCATGCTCCAGTGCTGTGCCGGCACGGCGGTCAGCGTCATCCCCTGCCAGGTGAAACTCTGCCACCAGTCGAGTTCGACCACGCGTTTTGCTCCCCGGCGACGAAACCAGTCGGCCAGGCCCAACGGAACGAAACAACAGACGTCGGGAAAGCGCTTGAGGATTCTGCGAATGGTTGCGTCATCAAGATGATCGTAATGATTATGGGAGATGACAACCGCATCAAGCTGATGAAGTTGCTCGACAGACAGTACGGGAGGCGTTTTGCGCTGGGGTCCCAGGAAAGGCAGCGGAGAAGCACGTCGTGAAAACACCGGATCGGTAAGGATGATATTGCCGTCCAGCTGCAGCAACACGCTCGCGTGTCCGAGCCACCACACCCCATCTTCATGAGATTGCGCCAGCTCAACGGGTTGCCACCACTGGCGGATGAAATCGTCATAACCCAGCGCGGGCGGCTTCGGTAAACCGGCCTCTTTGCGCGCTTTACGCCAACGGTCAAGGTCACCGGGTTGATGTCCGACAGGAAGGGTATTACGAAAACCGTTCGGGGTATGATGTTTCAGGGAGGGGTCATACCAGGGATTTTTCCAGACCACAGCCACCTCCCAGGACAAAAAAGATTAACGCTCAGCCACCAGGCGGATAAAGTCGTCTTCGTCTTTGTTATCTTCAGCGACCGCGTCTTTCGGCGCGTCTTTCTCTTCCGGTTCGTTAGCCTCGCAAAGACGGCGTAGCAATGCATTCTGGCGTTTTTGCTGATCGAGCAGCGCTTCCAGCAGTTCGATCTGCTCATTTGTACGCGAACTGGCCCGATTCACGAAAAACCAGATGACCAGCCCCACAAGCAGAACCACCAAAGAAATCATCAGGGATGCCATATTCAGCAACCCTGAATTCAGTAACTCACCCATTTCACCACCTCAATAAAAACGTCTATTTTACCACTGGCGTGAAGGAAGGAAATCACGTTGAGAAAAAATGTGTATTACCACGGAATAAATTTGTTGATTGCGCAAACGCCGCTAAAAAACTGTACATCCTGATCGCACATCACATTGATCGTCTGCGTCCATAACACCACGCACGCTATCAGTACGATAATCAGAATTACCCAGCGTATTTTTTTCACTCCACACTCCGTCTAAGGACCTGATGTAACGAGATTATCACGCTTATCTTAAACAAGGGCTAACTGCGCCTCCATCGCGGTTTTTAAGAATGCTGCACTTGTTTCATTGCGTAAACACGTTACGCTAGCATTACGATAACAACGATAAAAGAGGTAATAATGCGATTCATCATTCGAACAATTATTGCACTGGCCCTTGTCTGGATTGGCCTTCTGTTAACGGGCTATGGTGTGCTTGTGGGGAGCACAGAAAACGCAGCCGGGTTAGGCATTCAGTGTAAATACCTAACCGCACAAGGAATGAGCACCGCCCAGTATCTGCATACTGACAGCGGGATCATTGGCTTAACCCAATGTCCTGTACTGCGTAAAACCTCCGTCGTGATTGATAACGGCTAATCAGCCAGGTTCATGAGGCATAAAAAACGCCGCATCAGATGCGGCGTTTTTTCATTTCAGCAGGGATTAAAACGGGTAGTCGTGATAGCCCATCTGTTCAGAAATTTTACGTGCGGCAGTGTGCAGAATAGACACATACTCATGAAGACGCTCTTCGGAGAAACGTAAGGTTGGGAAAGAGATACTTAAGCCCGCAATCACCACCCCAAAGCGGTCAAATACCGGGACGCCGATACAGCGCAGCCCCTCTTCCTGCTCTTCGTTATCTTCGCCATACCCTTGCTCGCGCACGCGGTCGAGCACCGTCAGCAGCGCTTCCGTACTGGTAATGGTTCGTTCCGTGCTGCGTTTGTATTCCACGCCGTCGAGGATCTGCTCCACTTCCTCGCGATCGCGCCACGCCAGCAGAACTTTACCAATCGCGGTACTGTAGAGCGGGTTGCGGCGCCCAATGCGCGAATACATGCGCAGATTGTACATGGAGTCGATTTTATGGATGTAAACGATGCTGTCTTCATCCAGCGCACCGAGATGAATGGTCTCTTTGGTCAGGCGAGAGATTTCACGCATCTGAATGTCCGCGCTGCGGATCAGGTCAACATTTTGTAGCGCACGCGCACCTAATTCAAACAGCTTCAGCGTCAGAGAATATTTTTCAGATTCGCCTTCCTGCGCAACGTAACCCAATGATTTCATGGTTTGCAAAAAGCGATAAACGGTGCTTTTTGACATCATCACGCGCTGTGACAGCTCTGTAATACCTATCTCACGCTCTTCTCCAAGCGCCTGTAAGATGCCAAACACCTTCAGCACGGAAGAAACAGAATCTGGTTGTTTATCCAAATCCGCAATAGCCATTTACCACCTCATAGCGAGTGTTTTATAAAAATCAGAACTGGTTTTTATTATAAGTTCCCGTCATGTCAGCTGCAATCAATCCGCGTTTACTTCGTTACAAATCTGCGACATATCGCGGCTGTAACAATGCTAAAATAGTTACCCTGAGAATAATTTCACGCTGAGCTTTTTACTCCTGATGGAAAAGAATCTTTCCGATGGTCTGCCATTACCCCAGCGGTATGGCGCAATAGCGACCATCATTATCGGTATCTCCATGGCCGTCCTTGACGGCGCGATTGCCAACGTTGCCCTGCCAACCATCGCCAGCGACCTGCATGCCTCACCCGCCAGTTCGATTTGGATTGTTAACGCCTACCAGATTGCGATTGTGGTTTCACTGCTCTCGTTCTCTTTCCTGGGCGATATGTTCGGCTATCGCCGGGTGTATCAGTGTGGCCTGGTGGTTTTCACGTTTACCTCCCTGTTCTGCGCCCTTTCAGATTCACTGCATACCCTGACGCTTGCGCGCATCGCCCAGGGTTTTGGCGGCGCGGCGTTGATGAGCGTAAACACGGCGCTGATCCGCTTGATTTATCCCCAGCGCCATCTGGGGCGCGGGATGGGGATAAACTCGTTTATTGTGGCCGTCTCTTCAGCCGCCGGGCCAACCATTGCGGCGGCGATCCTTTCCGTCGCGTCATGGCAATGGCTGTTCGCCATTAACGTGCCGCTGGGTATCCTCGCGATCTTCTTTGCCCTGCGCTTTCTTCCCGCTAACGGCCCCAAAATCAGCATGCCGCGCTTCGACGTGGCGAGCGCGGTGATGAATGCCCTGACCTTCGGCCTGCTGATTACGGCGCTCAGCGGCTTTGCGCAAGGACAATCGCTGATGCTTACCGGCGCGGAGCTCATCGCCCTGCTGGCGATCGGCTTCTTCTTTGTTCGCCGCCAGCTCACCCTCCCCGCGCCTTTGCTGCCCGTTGATCTGCTGCGAATTCCTCTCTTTTCACTCTCCATTTGCACGTCCGTCTGCTCGTTTTGCGCCCAGATGCTGGCTCTGGTTTCTCTGCCCTTCTTTCTGCAGAGCGTGGTAGGCCGGTCAGAAGTGGAGACCGGACTGCTGCTCACCCCCTGGCCGCTGGCGACCATGGTGATGGCCCCGCTGGCAGGTTACTTAATTGAACGCGTTCATGCCGGTTTACTCGGGGCTCTGGGGCTGGCGGTGATGGCGACAGGCCTTTTCGCACTGGCATTGCTGCCCTCGTCGCCTTCCGATCTGGACATTATCTGGCGCATGATCCTCTGCGGCGCGGGGTTTGGGCTGTTCCAGTCCCCCAATAACCACACCATTATCACCTCAGCACCGCGACATCGTAGCGGAGGGGCCAGCGGCATGTTGGGAACCGCGCGTCTGCTTGGGCAAAGCACCGGTGCGGCGCTGGTCGCCCTGATGTTTAACCTCGCAGGCCAGAACGGCAACCATGTTGCCCTCCTCACCGCCGGTGTACTTGCCACCCTCGCGGCTATCGTCAGCGGCCTGCGGGTGACCCAGCCCAGGGTTCAGGCATAAAAAAAGCCGGGCGGAGTGTTCTCCTGCCCGGCTTATTGTGTTTTGTTGCGTTACTTCAGGTATTCCCCACTGCGCAGCGCTTCAATACGTTTATCCAGCGGCGGGTGAGACATAAACAGCTCGCTCAGCGATTTGGATTTACCGTTAATGCAGAAGGCCATCATGCTGTTCGCTTCCTGCGGCTCGTAGGAGGTTTTCAGACGCTGCAGCGCGGCAATCATCTTCTCGCGACCAACCAGCTTCGCAGAACCGGCATCCGCGTGGAATTCACGGTGGCGGGAGAACCACATCGTGATGATGCTCGCCAGAATACCGAATACCAGTTCCAGCACCATCGACACGGCAAAATAGATCAGCGGGTTGCCGTTGCTCTCTTCGCCTTCGTCACGGTTGCCGCCCATGAAGCCAGCGGCAATCTGCGCCAGAATACGGGAGATAAAGATCACGAAGGTGTTTACCACGCCCTGAATCAGGGTCATGGTCACCATGTCACCGTTTGCGATATGGCTGATTTCGTGGGCGATAACCGCTTCGGCTTCGTCACGGCTCATGTTCTGCAGCAGTCCGGTGCTAACAGCGACCAGTGACGCATCGCGACGGGCACCCGTGGCGAACGCGTTGATGTCCGGAGCATGGTAAATGGCCACCTGCGGCATGGCGATCCCGGCCTGACGGGACTGCTGAGCCACCGTATTCATCAGCCACTGTTCCATATCGTTACGCGGCTGTTCAATAACCTCACCCCCTACCGATTTCAATGCCATCCACTTCGACATCAGCAGGGAGATGAACGAGCCACCAAAACCAAACAGCAGCGCCATAATCAACAGACCCTGAACGCTGCTCGACTGAATTCCTGTCAGGCTTAGCACGAGCCCGAAAACCACCATCACCGCCAGGTTGGTGAGCAGGAAGAGCGCGATTCGCATCATAATTTTCTTTTTACCTCAGTTTAACAAAACGCACTATGCGATTACCCACATCGTATGGGTATTGCGGCTATTTTCAAGCATCCTGAGGGCGTAAGTCACCAGAAAGACACAACTTTACACAATTGAAAATCTGGCTGACGGAAGGATGAAGAACAAAAAGAAACAGGCACAATCTCTTGTGCCTGTTGGGAGGTTATTTTGCCGGAGCGGGCTGTACGGCAGGTTTCTCTTTTTCCTGATTCGCCAGGTCGAGCGCGATATGCACCGTCTCGTCGAGATACGGATCCGGCTCCTGGTAATCTTTTGGCAGATCGTCCAGTTTCTTGAGCAGAGGTTTACCTTCACGCTTGAAGCGATCGTTGATACGCGCCAGGCGGGTTGCATCGTCTTCGTTGTTCTCTTTTTCACGCTGCGCGTAGTTCAGAGAAACGATATTCCGCTTATCTTTCAGGGCATTGAATCGGGCAATATCCTTCAGGATGTACTGGAACTCCGGATCTTTCGCGATGCGGTCGTTATGCGCCTTCAGCAGCTCAGGGCCAAATTGCGTCATATCACCCGCTTTCACGTAGGTCGCGGCATTGATGCTGTCCCACGGCAACGCGTTATCTTCAAACTTCTCGCCAGTTTCCGTCTCCTGGGTGCCTGTCGGCATGATGATGTCCGGCGTGACACCCTTACGCTGCGTACTGCCGCCGTTTACGCGGTAGAATTTCTGAATGGTGTACTGAACCGAGCCCAGTGCAGGCCATTCCGGACGCAGCATTTGATCGTAAATCCGATTCAGAGAGCGGTACTGCTGAACGGTGCCTTTACCGAAGGTTGGCTCACCGACGATCAGCGCGCGGCCGTAGTCCTGCATGGCAGCGGCGAAGATCTCAGATGCAGATGCACTGAAGCGGTCAACCAGAACCACCAGCGGGCCTTTGTAGTAGACCACACCGTCATTGTCCGCATCTTCACGCACTTTACCGTTGTTATCGCGCACCTGAACCACCGGGCCAGATGGGATGAACAGGCCAGAGAGTGAAACCGCTTCCGTCAGCGCCCCGCCGCCGTTACTGCGCAGGTCGATGATGATGCTGCTGACGTTCTGCTTTTCAAGTTTCTGCAGCTGAACTTTCACATCGTCAGTCAACCCGACGTAGAAGCCAGGAATATCCAGGACACCCACCTTCTCTTTACCCACGGTTTTCACCGACATTTTCACCGCGCGATCTTCCAGACGGATACGCTCACGGGTCAGGGTAACGATACGGGTTTTGGTGCCTTTTCCGGCTGGCAGAATTTCCAGACGAACCTTACTGCCCTTCGGACCTTTGATCAGCGCAACCACGTCATCAAGACGCCAGCCGATCACATCGACCATGTTCTGGCCGGTTTGTCCCACACCCACAATGCGATCGCCTACGCTAATGGCTTTGCTTTTGGATGCCGGACCACCCGCGACCATCGAATTGATCACCGTATAATCATCGTCCATCTGCAGCACCGCGCCGATACCTTCCAGAGACAGGCTCATTTCGGTATTAAACTGCTCGGTGTTGCGAGGTGAGAGATAGTTGGTGTGCGGATCGATTTCGTGCGCAAAGGCCGTCATGGCCAGTGAGAAAACATCCTCACTGTTGGTCTGTGCCAGGCGACGAATGGCAAATTTGTAACGACGCGTCAGCGTGTCACGGATCTCTTTTTCGTCTTTGCCGGTGAGCTTAAGGCTCAGCTCGTCGTATTTCACTTTGCCGTCCCACAGCGCATTCAGCTCGGCTTCATCTTTTGGCCAGGGCGCTTTGCTGCGGTCCAGATTGAAGGTGTCGTTGCCGGTGAAGTCCATCGGACGTTCCAGCACTTTCAGCGCGTACTGATAGCGTTCGAAGCGGCGCTTTTGCGACAGGTTGTAGAGATCGTAGAAGAGATCCAGCTTACCTGACCGCAACTCGTCACCCACCTCGGATTTCCGCTTAGCGAACTGCTCGACATCGCTGGCGAGCAAAACGTTATGGCTGTAATCCAGCAAGTTCAGATAGCGGTCAAAGATTTTGGCCGAAAAGGCCTGATCGAGATCGAACTGACGATAGTGCGAACGGGTGAAACGTGAGGTCACGCGCTCGCTCACCGTCGCGTGCTGCGTCTCTTCCTTGAGTACCGGAATTTGATCAACACGCGTGATATCGTCCACTGCAAAGGCGTGACCTGTTATAGCAAACAGGCCCGCCAGCGCGGTGAGCTTAAAAAAAGTGTTCATGCCAGGCTTGGCCTCCGTTTCAGAACAACAAGTGTTCTGCGCGTACAATCATTGACATACCAGAAGTCAGCTGTACACGAACGCCATCTTTGGTGATTTCCAGTACGGTGGCGTCCATAGCATTGTTACCCGCTTTTACCTTCAGCGCCTGACCCACGCTCAGGGCGTTAATGTCAGAAACCGGCGTATGGCGCGGCTCTTCACGAGGCGCACGCGGGGCTTTTGCTGCTGGTTTGTCTGCACGCGGTTTGCGATCGTTATTATCGTGACGACGCGGCGCAGAGCGTGGTTTACGCTCACGACGAGGCGCTTCTTCCTGGCCGTTTGCCGCGGCGGCTTCGCGTTTTTTCGCTTGCTGTTCCGCACGTTGTGCCTGAACGCGTGCTTTGGCTTCTTCCAGCTGCTTGCGCGCGTGCTCAACGTGCTGCTCGTCCAGCTCACCGCAAGGGTTGCCGTCGAGATCCACGCGGGTCGCGCCAGGTTTGATACCGTACAGGTAACGCCAGCTCGAAGTATAAAGACGTAAGGCGGAACGCAGCTGAGTTTTGCTGAGGTTCATTTCCCCTTCAACACGCGCCACCAGATCCTGAAAAATACCGACTTTCAGGGGACGAGCTTCGCCTTCCGCGCTGAAGCACTGCGGGAAACGCTCGGCCAGAAATGCGATAACTTCTTTACTGCTATTCAACTTAGGTTGATTTTCCATGAAATTTCCTGATTACAACGGACGTTGCCAACAAGCGCAGGCATGAACAGGCGTCATTATAATGACGCTATCAGTAAATGCTACGTTATCCGTTGATTATCCTGCGACGCTCGCAAAGAATTTTTGATAATCGGTTGCTGCGAGTACGTTTTCCAGATTCGCCACCAACTCGCGCAGCCCCTGTTCGTCCTCGGTTGTAAAGCGACTGAAGACCGTACTGTCGATGTCCAGAACGCCAATAATCTGATTTTTGACCACCAGCGGCAGAACGATTTCAGAATTACTGGCGGCATCACAGGCGATGTGCCCGTCAAACGCATGAACGTCTTCCACACGCTGGACCTGATTCTCGGCCACCGCCGTGCCGCATACGCCACGCCCAACCGGGATACGCACGCAGGCCAGTTTGCCCTGGAACGGACCGAGCACCAGCGTTTCACCTTCCAGAAGGTAAAAGCCCGCCCAGTTCACGTCAGAGAGACGTTCAAACAGCAATGCGCTAGTATTTGCCAGAGTGGCTAAGAAGCTGGTCTCACCCGCCATCAATGCCTTAAAATCGCGGTTCAGATCCGCGTAGAATTCTGTTTTGTTCATTATTCAATCACTTAGTTGTCTTACAAAATTACCGCATAGCCTATTAAAATAAGCATTAAATGCGCTCATGCTCAAGATGAATCCGTTCATGAGTTATTATAACTTTCAACAATACTTATTTGTGCGCAGCTGATGGCCTTAAAAACAACCAAAATTACGCCGACAAGAAAGATAACTGTCCATACGGTAAGCGAAGCTTTGCCTCGTGCACATTATCAGCGTTGCCCCCAGTGCGATACGCTTTTTATGTTGCCGAAGATGAAATCGCACCAAAGTGCCTTCTGTCCCCGCTGTGACGCCAAAATTCGCGATGGCCGCGACTGGTCGTTGACCCGCCTCGCCGCCATGGCCGTTACCATGCTGCTGCTGATGCCCTTCGCCTGGAGTGAGCCGCTGCTAAAACTCTACCTGCTCGGCGTGCGCATTGACGCCAACGTGCTGCAGGGCATCTGGCAGATGACCCGTCAGGGCGATCCCATCACCGCCGCGATGGTGCTGTTCTGCACCGTCGGCGCACCGCTGGTGCTGGTTGCCGCCATTGCCTATCTCTGGTTTGGCAATATTCTTGGCATGAACCTTCGCCCGGTGCTGCTGATGCTGGATAAGCTCAAAGAGTGGGTCATGCTGGATATTTATCTGGTGGGCGTGGGGGTTGCGTCAATAAAGGTGCAGGACTACGCCTTTTTGCAGCCCGGCGTCGGACTCTTTGCCTTCATCTGTCTGGTATTGCTGAGCATCCTGACGCTGATCCACCTGAACGTTGAGCAGCTCTGGGAGCGATTCTACCCTCAGCGCCCCGCCACGCGTCCCGATGAAAATCTGCGCGTCTGTCTGGGTTGCCACTATACCGGGTTACCCGACACGCGCGGACGCTGCCCGCGGTGCCACATTCCGTTGAGACTGCGGCGCAATAACAGCCTGCAAAAATGCTGGGCGGCGCTGATCGCCTCCCTGGTGTTCCTGATCCCCGCCAATATGCTGCCGATTTCCATCATTTACGTGAATGGTGGACGTCAGGAGGATACTATCCTATCCGGGATTATCTCCCTTGGGCACAGCAATGTCGGGGTGGCGGCAATCGTCTTTATTGCCAGTATCCTGGTTCCCTTTACCAAAGTGGTGGTGATGATTACCCTGCTCATCAGCATTCACTTAAAGTGTGAACAAGGTTTACGGACCCGCATTTTGCTTCTGCGATTCGTCACCTGGATTGGCCGCTGGTCAATGTTAGATCTGTTCGTGATTTCGCTGATGATGTCGCTCATCAATCGCGATCAGTTACTTGCTTTTACAATGGGACCCGCGGCTTTTTATTTCGGCTCTGCGGTGATATTGACTATTCTTGCTGTGGAATGGCTGGATAGCCGCTTACTTTGGGATGCACATGAGTCAGGAAACCCCCGCTTCGCCGACTGAAGCGAGAATTAAAACAAAACGCCGCATTTCGCCATTCTGGTTGCTGCCCGTCATCGCCCTGATGATTGCAGGCTGGCTTATCTGGACAAGCTATGAGGATCGCGGCAGTACCGTCACCATTGATTTCCAGACCGCCGACGGCATCGTCGCCGGGCGAACCCCCGTTCGCTTCCAGGGGGTTGAAGTGGGTACGGTTCAGGATATCTCCCTTGGAAAAGGGCTGAACAAGATTCAGGTGCGGGTCAGCATTAAATCTGACATGCAGGATGCCCTGCGCAGCGAAACGCAGTTCTGGCTGGTGACGCCAAAAGCCTCGCTGGCCGGTGTTTCCGGTCTGGATGCGCTCGTCGGCGGTAACTATATCGGCATGATGCCCGGCAAAGGCGAACCGCAGGATCACTTTGTGGCTCTGGATACGCAGCCCAAATACCGCCTCAATAACGGCGATTTGATGATTCATCTCCAGGCGCCGGACCTCGGTTCCCTGAACAGCGGCTCCCTGGTCTATTTTCGTAAGATCCCGGTTGGCCGCGTGTACGATTATGCGATTAACCCGAATAAACAGGGCGTCACCATTGATGTGCTGATCGAGCGCCGCTTCACCAATCTGGTGAAAAAGGGCAGCCGCTTCTGGAACGTGTCCGGCGTGGATGCCGACCTCAGCCTGAGCGGTGCAAAAGTGAAGCTGGAGAGTCTGGCCGCACTGGTGAACGGCGCCATCGCCTTTGACTCCCCGGAAAACTCAAGCCCTGCCACGGCTGATGACACGTTCGGATTGTACGCCGATCTGGCGCACAGCCAGCGCGGCGTGATCGTCAAACTCGCCCTTCCCGATGCTAAAGGACTAAAAGCGGGTTCAACGCCGCTGATGTATCAGGGTCTGCAGGTCGGCCAGCTCACCAAAATGACGCTCAACCCGGGCGGATCGGTCACTGGCGAAATGACGGTCGATCCGAGCGTGGTCGATCTCCTGCGCGAGAAAACGCGCATCGAAATGCGCAGTCCAAAGATCTCCCTGAACGATACCAGCCTCAGCACGCTGCTGACCGGCAATACCTTTGAGCTGATCCCCGGGGAAGGTCAGCCCAGCAATAGCTTCGTGATTGCCCCGGCGGATAAAGCCCTGCTGCAAAAGCCGGGCGTCGTGACGGTTACGCTCAATGCGCCAGAAAGCTATGGCATTGAAGCTGGTCAGCCGTTGATTTTACACGGCGTGCAGGTGGGACAGGTGCTGGAGCGCAAGCTCTCCGCGGATGGGGTGCAATTCTCCGTTGCCATCGACCCGCAATACAGAGACCTGGTACATGGCGACAGTAAATTCGTGGTGAACAGTCGCGTCGACGTGAAGGTAGGACTGGACGGCGTGGAGTTTCTCGGCGCCAGCGCCAGCGAATGGGTGAACGGCGGCATCCGTATTTTGCCGGGGGATAAAGGTCCCGTGCGCGACAGCTACCCGCTGTATGCCAACCTTGAGAAAGCGATTGAAAACAGCCTGAGCGATCTTCCTACCACCACGCTGACGTTAAGCGCCGAGACCCTGCCGGACGTTCAGGCGGGCTCCGTGGTGCTGTATCGCAAGTTTGAAGTCGGGGAAGTGATCGCCGTTCGCCCGCGTGCCGACGCCTTTGATATCGAACTGCACATCAAGCCGGAGTACCGTAAGCTGCTGACGCCGAACAGCGTCTTCTGGGCCGAAGGCGGTGCGAAAGTGCAGCTGAACGGTAACGGACTGACCGTACAGGCCTCTCCGCTGTCACGCGCGCTGCGCGGGGCGATTAGCTTCGATAACCTCAGCGGAGCGGGCGCGAACCTGCGTAAAGGCGATAAGCGAATTCTCTTCCCGTCCGAGACCGCCGCACGCGCCGTGGGCGGGCAGATTACCCTGCACGCGTTTGATGCCGGTAAGCTGGCGGAAGGCATGCCGATCCGCTACCTGGGCATTGATATCGGGCAGATCCAGAAGCTGACGCTGATCACCTCGCGCAACGAGGTGCAGGCTACCGCCGTGCTCTACCCGGAATATGTGCAGACCTTTGCGCGCGCGGGTTCGCGCTTCTCGGTGGTGACACCGCAGATCTCGGCCGCAGGCGTTGAGCATCTCGACACCATTTTGCAGCCGTACATCAACGTTGAGCCCGGCCAGGGCAATGCCCGTCGTGATTTCGAGCTGCAGGAAGCCACGATCACCGACTCGCGCTACCTTGGCGGCCTGAGCATCGTGGTGGAAGTGCCGGAAGCCGGCTCGCTGAGCATCGGCACCCCTGTGCTGTTCCGCGGCATTGAGGTCGGTACGGTCACGGGCCTGACGCTCGGGACGCTCTCCGACCGCGTGATGGTGGCGCTACGCATCAGCGAACGCTACCAGCACCTGGTGCGTAATAACTCGGTGTTCTGGCTGGCATCCGGCTACTCGCTGGACTTCGGCCTGACGGGAGGCGTGGTGAAAACCGGGACCTTCAACCAGTTCATTCGCGGCGGTATTGCGTTTGCCACACCGCCGGGGACGCCGCTGGCGCCGAAAGCGCAGCCGGGTAAACATTTCCTGCTGCTCGAAAGCGAACCGAAAGAGTGGCGCGAATGGGGAACCGCCCTGCCGCGTTAATCTGCAAGGCTCCGGTGTCAACGCACCGGAGCCTTTATGTTACACTGCGCACCTGAACTTTTCCCTGTGGTGTGCCCGTGGCTCAAAACTCCGTATTTCTTCCTGAACAATTCCTGGCGCAGATGCGCGAGGCGCTTCCTTCTCACCTGTCGTTAGACGATTTTATCGCCGCCTGCCAGCGTCCGTTACGCCGCAGTATTCGCGTCAACACGCTGAAAATCAGCGTCGAGGATTTTCTGGCGCTGGTCGCGCCCTACAGCTGGCAGCTTACGCCGGTACCGTGGTGCGCTGAGGGGTTCTGGATCGAGCGCGATGACGAAAACGCCGTGCCGTTGGGAAGCACCGCTGAACATCTGAGCGGCCTGTTCTATATCCAGGAAGCCAGCTCGATGCTGCCGGTGGCTGCTCTGTTTGCAGAGGGCAATGCGCCCGAGCGCGTGATGGATGTGGCCGCGGCGCCCGGCTCAAAAACCACGCAGATTGCCGCCCGTATGGGTAACCGCGGCGCGATCCTCGCCAACGAGTTTTCCGCCAGCCGCGTGAAGGTATTGCATGCCAACATCAGCCGCTGCGGTATTCATAACGTTGCCCTGACGCACTTCGACGGCCGCGTGTTTGGCGCTGCCCTGCCGGAAGCCTTCGACGCCATTCTGCTGGACGCTCCCTGCTCCGGCGAAGGGGTGGTGCGTAAAGATCCCGATGCGTTAAAGAACTGGTCCGTGGAAAGCAACCTTGAGATCGCCGCCACGCAGCGGGAGTTGATCGAGAGCGCATTCCATGCCCTTCGCCCTGGCGGCACGCTGGTCTATTCAACGTGCACCTTAAACCGCGATGAAAACGAAGACGTCTGCCTGTGGCTGAAAGCGCAATACCCGGATGCGGTCGAATTCCTGCCGCTTAACGATCTGTTCGCCTCGGCACAGGAGGCGATTACGCCGGAGGGTTTCCTCCACGTATTCCCGCAGATTTACGACTGCGAAGGCTTCTTTGTGGCACGTCTGCGTAAAACGCAGGCGGTTGCTCCCCTGCCCGCCCCCAAATTCAAGGTCGGCAACTTCCCGTTTGCCCCCCTCAAAGGTCGCGATGCAGCACAGCTTGTCGCCGCCGCCGAAAAAATTGGCCTGGTCTGGGATGAGAGCCTGCACCTCTGGATGCGTGATAAAGAGGTATGGCTGTTCCCGGCTGAGATCGAGCCGCTCATCGGAAAGGTCCGTTTTTCCCGAATCGGGATCCGCCTGGCGGAAGTGCATAATAAAGGCTATCGCTGGCAGCATGAGGCCGTCATCGCCCTTGCCGGGCACGAGAATACCTTTGCCCTGACGCATCAGGAAGCCGAAGAGTGGTACCGTGGTCGCGATGTCTATCCTGACAGCACGCCATCAGGCGATGAAGTGATCGTGACGTATCAGGGATACCCGCTCGGGCTGGCAAAAAAAGTCGGTTCACGACTGAAAAACAGCTATCCGCGCGAGCTGGTCCGGGATGGACGACTGTTTACCGGTAACGATCGCACGGCCTGAAAAAAAGCGCATTTTTTTACTGGCGATTTTGCTCTCCTTGTCTACGATCAAAAATGGGTGGCCGTACTGGTCATACCAGATTTTGACAACCGACCCGGAGAGCACTATGACGAAAACCAGCGTGCGTATTGGCGCTTTTGAGATCGACGACGCAGAACTGCGCGGCGAAGCGCAAGGCGATCGAACGTTAAGTATTCCCTGCAAATCCGACCCTGATTTGTGCATGCAGCTCGATGCATGGGATGCAGACACCAGCGTCCCGGCAATACTTGATGGCGAACATTCTGTTCTTTACCGTGAGCATTACGATAGTAAAACCGATGCCTGGGTCATGCGTCTTGCCTGACCTAAAGAGAACCCGCCCGAAGGCGGGTTATTTATTACTGCAGCTGCGCCAGCGTAAAGTAACCGTCAAATACGGCGCCCGTATCAATGTAGTGGAGATTGTCAAAATCATACCTTCTGTCGACGGGCGTATGTCCGAACCAGAAATGATCCGCACCGCTAATGCCCTGCCCTTTACCCACCATGAACCCCATCAACCGATCGCGATCCCATAAAACGCGCTGGGCGCTCACCGGTTTTTGCCAGCGGTATTCCGCTCCCGGATAATCCGCATGGGCGATCACGTTCAGACCGTTCGCACAGGTTATCTCGATGATATGCGGTAAATCGTGACAGGCCTCGAGCAACGATAGCGCAAGCTGTTGCTGGTCCCGTTCAAGTTGCCTGAACCATATTCCGCCATTCATTGTCCAGAGTGAAAAATCGTTATTATCCAGACTGTCGAGCGCCATTTGCTCATGGTTGCCCCGGACGGCACGAAACCATTTTTCATTGATAAGCTGTAATGATTTAACGCTGTCCGGACCGCGATCGATCATATCCCCAACGGAAATGAGCAAATCCTCATACGGATTAAAATGACGGCGTTTAAGCTCATCCATAAGCCGCTGATAACAGCCATGTATATCGCTGACCACCCAGACGTGACGCCACATTCCACCTTCAATTCGCTGATACATAGCCCCTCCTTTTAACAGTATAGCCGCCACAGAAAGGGCAACAGCCGGGCGTGGTCCTCACGAAGTGAAACAAACGGTAAACCAAACAGAAATAAAGATCCTCGCGCTATTAATCCCTTTTTCCTGGCTCTTTAGAATAAGGGTATAAAAAAAGAGGGGTCTTCACGTGTCTAATACGCACCTGCATAACGATGTTTTCTATCCGCATCGCACAAATATTATTTCTGAGCTGGTGAACGGCAAACGCGTCCCGGGGCCGATTTGGCGCAAGCGCGAATATCGCCTGAAGTTCCTGTTACGTTCGCTGGTGTTCTGGTCTTCTACCCATCGCATGCTGGAGGCGCTTTCTGGTCGCGACGATTTCGACAGACTTCTGGCCTCTCAAATTACATTGCCGAGCAAAACCCACCGGCAGTACCTGATGCGCGGTTTGACGGCTAACGATCGCGCCGACGCGATCGTTAGCCATTATTACTGGATTGATAGCCTGAAAGAGAGCGGCCTCGCCCTGGCACTGACCAGCCCACAGGAGAAGCCCGTTGCGCAGTTCCATGCAAAAGACGGAGTTATCTATACGGTTAATGCGTCCTCTGCGGGGAAAGCCGAGCGTGAAGGCGAAAGCACGCTTTGGCTTCGCGACAACAAGGATACGCTGCTGGCCAGCCTGACCTTTAGCGTCGCGCGCAGCAATGGGCAACAGGTCATGGTCATCGGTGGGCTTCAGGGCCCCCGCCGCAGCGTAACGCGTGACGTGATTAAACAGGCCACCCGCGCCTGCCACGGTTTGTTCCCTAAGCGCGTGTTGATGGAAGTGCTTTTCCAGCTGGCTGCACAGTCCTCCGTCCGGGCGATTTTTGCCGTCAGCGATGAGGGCCACGTATTCCGCGCGCTGCGCTATCGCCTCAGCAAAGGACGCCATTTCCACGCCAGCTATGATGAATTTTGGGCCTCTCTGGACGGTAAAAAGCTCTCAGCCTTCTGCTGGCAGCTGCCGCTACAGATGGCGCGTAAATCGCTTGAAGAGATTGCCAGTAAAAAACGCGCTGAATACCGCCGTCGTTTTGAGCTGCTTGATGAAATTGAGGCGTCGGTTAAGTCGCACTTTTAGACCCCGCACGCGCTTTCTTGAATTGCACACGAAAATTTAACAAAACAGGCAAAAAGGGCTGGACTACAGCATGCCGTAGTGTGTTATGTTTTAACCAGACGTACAGGACGTGCGCTGCAGAAGTGAGACAACGAAAGGATTAGTCTTTTACTTTCATGCAGATAAAAAGAGACCGAATACGATTCCTGTATTCGGTCCAGGGAAATGGCTCTTGGGAGAGAGCCGTGCGCTAAAAGTTGGCATTAATGCAGGCTAAGTCGCCTTGCCTTTTAAGAATAGATGACGACGCCAGGTTTTCCAGTCCACAGCTAAAGCGGTCGGAAAAAAAGCGCCAGAGCATCATAAAATGTGAAAAACCGCAGTGCTTTCGCAAGCATCTGCGGTTTTTTATTGGAAACCTGAACGTTAGCAGAGCTTGTCGGCGCGCTCGATAAACGGGGCCAGACTCATTTTCTGTCCCGGATTCGCCGGGTCATCGATCTGAATGATGCTAATCGGCTGGCCGCTGCTCTTGCCGCTGGCCACCTGCTGCTCGGCGGTTTCATTTAACGGGTATTGCACCAGCGTGCTCGGGTTGATGGCATACAGCGCATGGCCCGGACGGCAGGTCAGCATCACCTCTTCGCGGTTGAACGCCCATTTATCCTTACCCACTTCAAAACGGCTGACGGTGATAACCTGCGGTGCGGCAAACGCGCTCCCCGTGCAGGCCAGCAATATGAGAGAAAGTACTGTCTTTTTCATATGATATTTAACCTTGTCAGAAGGGTTCCCAGGTGGCGAACAGACTGACCGTTGCCAGTACCAGCGCCCCCAGCACCACTTCTGCCTGTGTCATCCTGATAAAAATCTGTTGTGCTCGCCCGGTCTCCGGACGAAACCGTGGCACCAGAAAATACCGATTTGCCAACGCAATTACCACCATCAACGCCACCAGCGCACATTTGAACAACAAAAACTGCACGTAGTCAGCCTGCCAGGGAATATGGACGCCCAGTATCATGAGCGCATTGATCGCTCCGCTGAGCAGCACGCCCGCGACCGCATAATGGCCCACGCGCGAGAAGCGCATCATGGTATAGATGGAGGCATTCTGCCAGCGCCCTTTCGCCAGACGCATGCAGAACAGCAGGGGCAGTAATCCGCCAAGCCAGGTAGCAGCACAGATCAGGTGAAAAGCGTGATTAAGGCGCTGCAACGCCCCCATCGGACCGTCGTTCATCGCCGCGTGCCCTACCCCCGCCAGCAGGATAAGCTGCCCCATGGCGAGCAGCAGCAGCCGCGAACCTTTCAGCGGCGCGAGCCATGCTGCAGCGACCGTCATCGCAGCGAGAATCATTTGCCACAGCCAAACGCCGCCAAACTGTGTCCTCATTACGCCGGACCAGACCTGTGGGGCAAATACATCGCCCCAGCCGTTACCCATCTGCCCGCCCTGAAGCATAAACATCAGGAGTGCAGCCGCCAGGCTCACAAAAGCCGCCACTTTCTGCTGCAGCTGGAAACGTCGGGACATCAGCCGCTGGAGAGAGGAAGGCGTAAACCAGACGCTGTAAAGCGCGTTGCCAAAAATCAGCATCAGCGCCCCGAAATGGATAAAGCGCAACCCGATATAACACAGCGCCAGCATGCTATTTCACGCTAAAGTGGTAGCTACCTTTGGTTTTATGACCGTCTACCGAGACGACATGCCAGTCTACCTGGTACGTCCCTGGCGTCAGCGTTTGATCCAGCGGAACGGTGAGCTGCTCCTTGTTCTTTTCGTCGCGCGTGGCGGTTCCCGTTTTGATGACCTGCTTTTGCGCATCCGTCACCACCACACCGCTAAATCCCGGTTCGATGCCTTCTGAAAAATTCAGCGTAAGTGCCTGCGGAGCGCTCACCACGCTGTCCGCTGCCGGGATCGGCTGCTTAAGGTGCGCATGCGCCAGCACGGAGGGGGTCATCATTGTAGAGGCCAGAAAAACCAGTGCGCTTACCGCGCGGGAAGCGGAGAAACCCATCGCAATCATTCCTTTTTGTTATGTCTGTATGCTAAAGAATAACGCTGTATAATAAACGAGTCGAGGATCATCCTGCCTCCGCTTGTCATCGTCGTGCAATCGCGGTAACGTTGCCGCCGCATAAAAAGGAGAAGGTAATGAAGATCAATCTGGCCGCCCTTCCACAGGACGAGATGGATAAAGTGAATGTCGATCTCGCTGCCGCTGGCGTCGCGTTTAAAGAGCGTTACAACATGCCTGTCGTGGCTGAAGTCGTTGAACGGGAACAGCCCGCCCATCTGCGCGACTGGTTTCGCGAAAGACTCATCGCCCACCGTCTCGCCTCGGTCAACCTCTCCCGTTTACCGTACGAACCTAAAGTTAAATAAGCTTAACGAGCCGTTACACTTCCTTACGCTGAATCTGGCAGGATAAGAAAACCCTGATAAATTTAGGTGTATTCTTAAATCCCTGCGACTCAGTGTATAAGGAAGTCACGATGTCACATTGGAATATAGCGGCGGCCCAGTATAGCGGGCAGCATCAGAGTGTCGATGACCATATCACGCACCACCTGCGCTTCATCGCCGAAGCAGCACGGCAAGGGTGCGATCTGCTGGTGTTTCCTGAACTGTCATTAACAGGCTCGGGAACGACGACGTTACCTCTCCCACCCGGCGACGCCCAGCTGGAACCGCTGCTCGACGCGGCGCATCGTTACCGAATAACCGTGATTGCCGGGCTCCCCGTGGAGCGGGATGGTCAGCGCCAGAAAGGTCTCGCGCTCTTCACCCCCGCTCGTCAACGCATCCTTCGCTACCCGCAAGGTGGCGGAGCCAGCCTGGTGCCGGGAGAGAAACAGCTTAGCATTATTGATGCGCATGCCGATTCCCCCAATCTCGATCCCAGAGCGTCGCTGTTTACCAGCTGTCAGTCAGTGGAGGATAACCGCTGGCGGCAGTCCATCAGTACCCTGCAGCGCTTCGCGCATAAATATGCCATAGCGGTGCTGATGGCGAACGCCTGCGGCGGTAGCGCGCTGTGGGATGAAAAAGGCCAGCTGATCGTTCGCGCGGATAAGGGCGAGCTGCTGTTGACCGGCACGCTCGGCGGAGAGGGTTGGCAAGGCGATATCATTCCTTTAGGCTAGGCGTTTTAAGCTCAGGAGAGTTCAATGCTGCGCGTCATCGATACCGAAACTTGCGATCTTCAGGGCGGAATTGTGGAAGTGGCCTCTGTCGACGTGGTTGATGGTAAAATCGTCAACCCAATGAGCCATCTGGTGCGTCCTGACCGCCCCATCAGCCCTCAGGCGATGGCTATCCATCGCATTACCGAATCGATGGTGGCGGACAAGCCGTGGATCGAAGAGATCATTCCCCACTATTACGGTAGCCCGTGGTACGTCGCGCATAACGCCAGTTTTGACCGCCGGGTGCTCCCTGAGATGCCGGGGGAATGGATTTGTACTATGAAGCTGGCGCGTCGCCTCTGGCCGGGCATTAAATACAGCAACATGGCGCTGTACAAGTCCCGCAAGCTCAGCGTCCGCACGCCTGAGGGGCTTCATCATCACCGCGCCCTGTACGACTGCTATATCACCGCCGCGCTACTCATCGATATTATGAACACCTCAGGCTGGACGCCGGATGATATGGCGACCATCACCGGCCGTCCCGCACTGCTGACCACGTTTACCTTTGGTAAATACCGGGGCAGAGCGGTGTCGGATATTGCGGATAAAGACCCGGGCTATTTACGCTGGCTGTATAACAACCTCGACAAAATGAGCCCGGAACTGCGCCTGACGCTGAAACATTATCTGGGCGAAGCTTAACGCTCTGCACGGCCTGGCAGCGTCTCCTGCGCCAGGCCAATCAGGAAGGCATACTCCAGCGCCACCCCTTCATACGATTTAAATCGTCCCGATTTCCCGCCGTGTCCGGAATCCATGTCGGTACACAGCAGCAGCAGGTTGTCGTCGGTTTTCAGCTCCCGCAGTTTCGCCACCCATTTTGCCGGCTCCCAGTACTGCACCTGAGAGTCATGCAGACCGGTGGTGACCAGCATGTGGGGATAGGCTTTCGCCTCGACGTTATCGTAAGGGCTGTACGTTTTCATATAGCGATAGTAAATCTCATCCTGCGGATTCCCCCACTCTTCAAACTCCCCGGTCGTCAGCGGAATGGATTCATCGAGCATGGTCGTCACCACATCGACAAACGGCACCTGCGCGACAATCCCCTTAAAGCGTTCGGGACGCTGGTTGATCACCGCCCCCATCAGCATGCCTCCCGCGCTGCCGCCCATGCCAAAGCAGAGTTTCGGATCGCCATAGCCCTGATCAATCAGCGCATCGCAGACGTCGAGGTAGTCATTGAAGGTGTTTTTCTTTTTCAGGAATTTCCCGTCCTCATACCAGTGCTGCCCCAGCTCACCGCCGCCGCGAATATGGGCGATGGCGAAAACAAAGCCGCGGTCGAGCAGGCTTAAACGGCTGCTGCTGAAATCAGCATCCATGCTGGAGCCGTAGGAGCCGTAGCCGTACACCAGGATCGGTTTTTTGCCTTTCTGGAAATGGGCTTTGTGATAGACGAGCGAGACGGGGACCTCGACGCCATCCCGGGCGGTGACCCACAGGTGCTCGCTGCGGTAGTTTTCGGACTCAAACCCTTTAACCTCGGTCTGCTTTATCACCTGACGCTGCCCGGTATCCATGTCCAGCTCAAACAGGGTGTCCGGTGTGGTCATGGAAGAATAGCCGTAGCGCAGCCGCGAGGATTCAGGTTCCGGGTTGAAACCAATCCACGTCACATAGGCTGGGTCGTCGAACGCGATCCCCACCACTTCCCGCGTTTTACGGTTGATTTGCCGGATGCTGGTCAGCCCGCGCTGGCGCTCCTCCACCACCAGCCAGTCGGTGAACAGGGTAAACCCTTCCAGCATCACCTGATCCCGCGCGGGGATAAGCACCTCCCACTTGCGCTCATCGCGCACTTTGGTTTTATAGAGGCCAAAGTTTTTACCCTCGCGATTCGAGCGCAGATAAAAGCTGTGCTGGAAGTGATCCAGGCTGTACTCATGATCCTTTCGGCGCGGCAGGAAACAGAGCGGCTGGGCGTCCGGCAGTTCGGCATCCAGCAGCAGGACTTCCGACGTCGTGGCGCTGGCCAGGAAGATAATGACATAGTGGCGCGAAGAGGTTTTATGCAGGCTGACATAAAACGTTTCGTCTTTCTCTTCGTAGACCAGCTCGTCGTCTGCGGAGTCCGTTCCGATGGTATGCCGCCATACCTGATAGGGCAGCAGCGTACAGGCGTGCTTTTTGACGTAGTACACCGTCTCGGAATCATTCGCCCAGACAAAATCCGGGGAGACGTTTTCCAGCATTTCCGGATACCAGTTGCCGGTGTCCAGATTGCGAAAACGCAGGCCGTACTGGCGACGGGAGAGATAATCCTCCGCCAGCGCCATTACCGCGTTATCCGGCGAAATGGACATGCCGCCCAGAGTATAAAACTCGCTGTGGGCCGCGCGTTGGTTGGCATCCAGCAGAATATCCCACGCATCCCATTCGGCGCTCAGGACGGACTGACGCTGGTAGATGGGATACTCGTTGCCGGGCTCATAAATATGGCGATAGCGATAGCCATTTTTGGTCCAGGGCGCGGAGATATCGCGCTGAGGAATACGCTGCACCATTTCATTCAGCAGCTGGTCCTGAAGCGTCTGTTGGCTGGACATGACCTTGCGGCCATAGTCGTTTTCCTCGTGCAGGTAGTCGAGCACCTCTGGCCGGGAGCGCGAATCGTCCCGTAGCCAGTAATAGTTGTCTACACGCGTATCGCCATGCGTGGTGATCGCATAAGGTATACGTCGGGCTTTCGGTGGCATGTCGTCATTCTTTTTCGTTTTACACCCTATAAGGTTGGCAAAACCCACGCATGATGCAAGCGAAACAGGGTTGCAACGGCGAGAACTATCCCTGTAACGCCTGTTTTTGTTCCCGAATATCCCGCTCAATGCCCTCACGCACGTCCTGCGGGATCTTCAGCGCGTCGCCAAGCGCATTCAGGTAGCTGCGCTCCATAAAGTGATCGATATCGATGGCGGCACAGCTGAGGAAATAGAGTTCAAGCGCCTCTTCCTCATTTTTCACGCTTTGCGCCAGACGCTGCGGATCAAGGGGCTGTTCGATGGCCTGCGCCACCAGCGCTCTGCCCTTCTCTTCGACGCCGGCTTCGCGCAGCTGCTGTTCGATCGCCAGTCGTTCCTTATCGTCGATATGTCCGTCACTTTTCGCGGCAAAAACCAGCGCAAGAATGAGCCTCTCGGTACGCAGATCCAGCGGCGAGGTGTGCTCGCCGTAGTGCGGTTCATCACTGTGCGCGTTCCGGACCCTGTCCTTGTATTTATTCCACAGGACGGTGCCCGCAATGGCGCCCCCACCGGCCAGCAGCGCGCCTGTCCCGTACTTTGCCAGCAGCTTGCGCGAGGATTTATTCGCGACCAGCAGGCCTGCCAGCCCGCCGAGCGCCCCGGGCACCAGCAGTTTGCTGAGATCCCGCGCGCCGGAAGACGACGTTTTCTGCCCTAACAGTGATTGCAATTGATTTAGCCAGCCAGACATGGTTTCCCTCACTTAACGGTGAACATGTTCCACAGCGTAAGCGAGCAGGCGTCAGGAAATGTCTGGACGGGCTAAAGAAGCGCAAATTTCTTCTCCCCTCACCTGGCCGTGCACAAGACAGACGCAAACGTTTTCGTTTATACTGCCCGCAACTTTTTCAGGGGGATTGTTATGATTCGTTTAGGAACCGCGCTGCGACCTGCGGCGACGCGAGTGATGCTGTTGGGATCGGGCGAGCTGGGAAAAGAGGTCGCCATTGAGTGCCAGCGTTTAGGCGTGGAAGTCATTGCCGTAGACCGCTACGCTGATGCACCTGCCATGCACGTCGCCCATCGTTCTTATGTGATTAACATGCTGGACGGCGATGCCCTTCGTGAGCTGATTTCACGCGAGAAGCCTGATTTCGTTGTACCGGAAATTGAAGCCATCGCAACCGACACGCTGATTGCGCTTGAGCAGGAAGGCCAGCGCGTGGTGCCCTGTGCGAAAGCCGCAAAGCTGACCATGAACCGCGAAGGCATTCGTCGTCTGGCGGCAGAAGAGCTCGGGTTGCCCACGTCGAGCTATCGTTTTGCTGGCGATAAAGCCGCATTCCTGCAGGCCGTTGAGGAGATTGGTTACCCGTGCATCGTTAAGCCGGTGATGAGCTCCTCCGGTAAAGGACAGAGCTTTATCCGCGACAGCAGCACGCTGGACAAGGCGTGGGAGTACGCCCAGCAGGGTGGCCGCGCCGGTGCCGGTCGCGTGATCGTTGAAGGGGTGGTGAAGTTTGATTTCGAGATCACCCTGCTGACCGTCAGCGCCGTTGACGGCGTCCATTTCTGCGACCCGATTGGCCACCGCCAGGAAGATGGCGATTACCGCGAATCCTGGCAGCCGCAGCAGATGAGCGCCCTGGCGCTGGAGCGTGCGCAGGCGATCGCCCGTAAAACCGTCCTGGCGCTGGGCGGCTATGGCCTGTTTGGCGTGGAGCTGTTTGTGTGCGGCGATGAGGTGATCTTCAGCGAAGTCTCCCCTCGCCCGCATGACACCGGCATGGTCACGCTGATTTCGCAGGATCTCTCCGAGTTCGCCCTGCACGTGCGCGCCTTCCTCGGCCTGCCCGTCGGCGGTATCCGTCAGTACGGCCCGGCCGCCTCGGCGGTGATCCTGCCGCAGTTAACCAGCCAGAACGTTACGTTTGATAACGTCGAAGCGGCGGTGGGTGCCGGGTTGCAGGTCCGTTTGTTCGGTAAGCCGGAGATCGACGGTACCCGTCGTCTTGGCGTGGCGTTAGCCACCGGAGATAACGTTGACGACGCCGTGGCGAGAGCGAAAGCGGCCGCAGCAAGCGTTAAGGTAACGGGATAAAAAAACGGGCCGAAAGGCCCGTTTTTCATGCGGCGAATGACTTACTGCTTCGCGCCTTCTACCGCTTCGCGAGCCAGTTTGGTGATGCGATCCCAGTCGCCCGCTTCCAGCGCATCCGCCGGAACCAGCCATGAGCCACCGATGCACAGCACGCTTTTCAGCGCCAGGTAGTCACGGTAGTTGGCAGGAGAGATACCGCCCGTCGGGCAGAAGCGTACCTGAGAGAATGGACCGGCAATCGCCTGCAGCGCTTTGGTGCCGCCGTTCGCTTCCGCCGGGAAGAATTTGAACTCTTTCAGACCGTAGTCCATGCCCAGCATCAGTTCAGAGACGGTGCTGATGCCCGGGATCAGCGGAATAGTGCCTTCGGTCGCGGCTTTCAGCAGCGACTCGGTCAGGCCCGGGCTGATGGCAAACTGTGCGCCCGCTTCGGTCACTTCAGCCAGCTGTTTTGCGTTCGTTACGGTACCCGCACCGATAATGGCGTCCGGCACTTCTTTGGCAATCGCGCGAATGGCATCCATCGCGCAGGCGGTACGCAGGGTCACTTCCAGAACGCGAACGCCGCCCGCAACCAGCGCTTTCGCCATCGGTACAGCGTGCTCCAGCTTGTTTACCACGATAACCGGCACGACAGGGCCAGTGGTCAGGATTGCTTCTGCACTTGTTTTCCAGTTTTTCATCAGAGTCTTCTCTCGCCAGATCGTTAAAATCAAGTCGTCTTAAAACGTAATACAGGTTGCGCCCTGCTCAGCACCGGAGAGGTTCTCACGCAGTGCGCCAAACATTTCGCGTCCTGTTCCCACGCGCGACGCGCTCAGGTCAGGAATATGGGGCTGACGTGCCGCCAGCTCGGCGTCATCCACCAGCAGGGTTAACTCGCCTGTCTGACCGTTAACGCGGATCATGTCACCGTCACGCACTTTCGCCAGCAGGCCGCCGTCGTACGCTTCCGGCGTCACGTGGATAGCTGATGGCACTTTACCTGAGGCGCCAGAGAGGCGTCCATCGGTCACCAGTGCAATTTTGAAACGGCGGTCCAATAATACACCAAGTGGTGGCATAAGTTTATGTAATTCTGGCATCCCGTTGGCTTTAGGCCCCTGATGACGCACCACTACCACGCAGTCTTTGTCGAGCAGACCGGCGTCAAAGGCAGGTAATACGTCGTGCTGGCTTTCAAATACCACCGCTGGCGCTTCGATAATCTGGTTCTCTTCCGGTACGGCAGAGGTCTTCATTACCGCGCGACCGAGGTTACCGCTCAGCACCTTTGTGCCGCCGTGAGGTGAGAACGGTTTGTCGATGGTGGCGATAACCTGCGCATCAAGAGATGCGGTCGCCCCTTCGCGCCAGTCCAGCTCGCCGTTGTTCAGCCATGGCTCCTGGGTGTAGCGCTGCAGGCCAAAGCCCGCTACGGTGTTAACATCTTCATGCAGCAGACCGCCCTTCAGCAGCTCGCGCATGAGCAGCGGTACGCCGCCTGCGGCCTGGAAGTGGTTGATGTCCGCCGGACCGTTTGGATACAGGCGCGCCATCAACGGCACCACGGAAGAGATCTCGGAGAAGTCATCCCAGTTAATCAGAATGCCCGCGGCACGCGCCATGGCCACCAGGTGCATGGTGTGGTTGGTCGAACCGCCGGTGGCCAGCAGCGCGACAATCCCGTTGACGATAACTTTTTCGTCGACCATTTTGCCCATCGGCATCCATTCGTTGCCGTTTCCGGTCAGACGCGTGACCTGACGGGCCGCAGCCTCGGTCAGCGCCTTGCGCAGCGGTGCATCCGGCTGGATAAAGGACGAGCCCGGAAGCTGCATCCCCATAAACTCCACCACCATCTGATTGGTGTTGGCCGTACCGTAGAAGGTACAGGTGCCCGGCGCGTGGTAGGATGCAGCTTCCGCTTCCAGCAACGCCTGACGATCTGCTTTTCCTTCCGCGTACAGCTGGCGAATGCGCACTTTTTCTTTGTTCGGCAGGCCGCTTGCCATTGGGCCCGACGGCACGAAGATCGCAGGCAGATGACCAAACGACAGCGCGGCCATCACCAGGCCCGGAACAATCTTGTCGCATACGCCGAGATAGAGCGCACCATCAAACATGTTGTGTGACAGGCCCACCGCCGCGGACATGGCAATGACTTCACGGCTCAGCAGGGAGAGCTCCATACCGTCCTGACCCTGCGTCACGCCGTCGCACATGGCGGGTACCCCCCCCGCCACCTGGCCGACCGCATTCACGCTGTGCAGCGCTTTACGGATGATGTCCGGGTAAACCTCATAGGGCTGATGCGCGGAGAGCATATCGTTATAGGCGGTAATGATGGCGATATTGTTACGCAACATGCTTTTCAGCGACGCTTTATCGTCAGGCTGGCAGGCGGCGAAGCCGTGCGCCAGGTTACCGCAGGCCAGCTGGGAGCGGTGAACGGTGTTGCTCTTCGCCTGTTCAATCCGGGCGAGGTAGGCCGAACGGGTCTCTTTCGAGCGCTCAATAATGCGCTGTGTTACGCGTAACAATGTCGGATTCATAAAAGCTCCTCTCATTTATCTGTCCGGGCTCGGGAGTTTACAAAGTCGCTGGCAGTTGTTAACAACGCTGAAACGCTTGCTGTCCGGAGCTCAGGGGCAAAATCACTTCCGGCAGTGTAATAAAAAAAGCTCCGCGGGTGAATCCACGCGGAGCTTAAAAGTTGAAAATTGTGCCACGAGCTGTGTTAGATCATGTTACCGGTAAAATAACACTTTCGGGCTAGCGGATTATCTTACTCAAACTCGTTCCAGGAGCGGCCATCACGGGTGATCATTGCCACCGACGCGACAGGTCCCCATGTGCCCGCCTGATACGGTTTTGGCGCATCCTGATCGGCAGCCCAGGCTTCGGTGATGGAGTCGACCCATTTCCACGCCTCTTCCACCTCATCGCGACGCACGAACAGCGCCTGGATACCGCGCATGGTTTCCAGCAGCAGACGCTCGTAAGCATCGGCCAGGTGTGTCTGGTTGAAGGTTTCGGAGTAGCTCAGATCCAGCTTGGTGGTCTGCAGGTTGTGTTTATGATCCAGGCCCGGCACTTTGTTCAGGATCTGGATATCCACGCCCTCGTCCGGCTGCAGACGAATGGTCAGCTTGTTCTGCGGCAGCTCCTGCCAGGACTCTTTGAACAGGTTCAGTTCCGGGTTCTTAAAGTAGACTACCACTTCGGAACATTTCGCAGGCAGACGCTTACCGGTGCGCAGGTAGAACGGAACCCCCGCCCAGCGCCAGTCGTCGATGTCCACGCGGATGGCCACGAACGTCTCGGTGTTACTGGACTTGTTCGCGCCCTCTTCTTCCAGGTAGCCAGGCACCTTTTTGCCTTGCGCAAACCCGGCGGTGTACTGGCCGCGAACGGTTTTCTCGCGCACGTTGGAGCGGTCGATGCGGCGCAGCGACTTCAGCACTTTCACTTTGGCGTCACGGATGCTGTCCGCCGTCAGGTCAGACGGTGGAGACATGGCAATCATGCACAGAATCTGCAGCAGGTGGTTCTGAATCATGTCGCGCATCTGACCGGCCTGGTCAAAGTAACCCCAGCGGCCTTCAATCCCCACCTCTTCCGCCACGGTGATTTCCACGTGGTCGATGGTGCGGTTGTCCCAGTTGTTCACAAACAGGGAGTTAGCAAAACGCAGCGCCAGCAGGTTCAGCACCGTCTCTTTACCGAGATAATGGTCAATACGGTAGACCTGGCACTCTTCAAAGAACTCGCCCACCTGGTCGTTGATTTCACGCGAGGTTGCCAGGGACGTGCCCAGCGGCTTCTCCATCACGACGCGCGCCGGTTTGGCGTTCAGTTTGGCTTCGCCCAGGCCCTTGCAGATGGCGCCGAAGGTGCTTGGCGGCATGGCGAAATAGTTAATGGTGACACGGTTTTTCTGATCCAGCATCGCGCCCAAGCGAGCGAATGCGCTGACGTCATTCACGTCAAGGTTGCAGAAATCGAGACGACCGCTCAGGGTATCCCACAAACTTTCATCAATTTTTTCCTTCATGAAAGTTTCGAGCGCCTCGCGGACGACTTTGGTATAAGCGTCCTTGTCCCAGTCGGCGCGCCCAACACCCAGGATACGGGTATCCGGATGAATTTGGCCCGCTTTCTCCAGTTGATACAGGGAAGGCAGCAATTTTCGGCGTGCAAGATCGCCTTTCGCGCCGAAAATGACCAGGTCACATGCCTGGGCTGTTTGCGTTACCGCCATGTCATTCTCCTCAGTTGGATCACCTGGTACTTCTGCCAGGTATCGTTGTAATTTTATTACAATGCACTGTACTGCTTTTACGTCATTCCCGAAACCATTAGCGCTTATCGTCGCGTGCGATACCGCGATTTTTCACCCTTCGGATGATTTAGACGGCTTAATGACGCAACAACCGTCGTTTCTTTGCGCAACAGGGTCATAGCAAAACCCGACATCGATCAAGTAATGAAAAAAAACAACAACATTATCTCGTCGATTGTTACCCTTAATGGAAGCCACAGGGGTAATATCGGCTAAATCGAATCACGATTTCATCAATTAATGAAATCGTTTACACCCATGAGCGTCCTGTTAACATGAACATGCTGGAAAAAATCCAGTTTCAACTGGAACACCTTAGCAAATCCGAGCGAAAAGTGGCCGAGGTCATTCTCGCCTCTCCCGCTCAGGCGATTCATTCAAGCATCGCCGCTCTGGCACAGGAAGCGGGTGTTAGCGAACCCACGGTCAATCGCTTCTGCCGCAGCCTGGAAACGCGCGGCTTTCCTGATTTTAAACTGCATCTGGCACAAAGTCTGGCTAACGGCACCCCTTATGTTAATCGTAATGTGGATGAAGACGACAGCGTTGATGCCTATACCGCGAAAATTTTTGAGTCGGCCATGGCTTCGCTTGACCACGTCCGTCAGTCTCTGGACATGAGTTCCGTGAATCGCGCAGTGGATTTACTCACCCAGGCCAAGCGAATTGCCTTCTTTGGGCTCGGGTCGTCGGCGGCCGTCGCGCATGACGCCATGAACAAATTTTTCCGCTTTAACGTCCCGGTGATTTATTCCGATGACATTGTCCTGCAACGCATGAGCTGTATGAATTGCAGTGAAGATGACGTCGTGGTACTGATTTCGCATACTGGCCGCACTAAGAGTCAGGTAGAACTGGCGCAGCTGGCCCGTGAAAACGATGCCATGGTGATTGCGCTGACCACGGCGGGCACACCGCTGGCCCGTGAGGCGACGCTGGCGATCACTCTCGACGTGCCGGAAGACACCGACATTTATATGCCAATGGTCTCCCGACTGGCCCAGCTCACCGTGATTGACGTGCTGGCGACCGGTTTTACCTTACGCCGGGGGGCAAAATTCCGGGATAACTTGAAGCGGGTCAAGGAAGCGCTGAAGGAATCGCGTTTTGATAAAGAATTGCTTATAAAGAGCGATGTTCGATAGTTGATAACGAAGACGTCACGAATAATGACGAAGTAACGATTTACGGCATTCGGTCCCCTCTCCACTGCCTTGCAGCAGATGAAGGCCGATTCAATGTTCACGCAACACCAAAGTTGTTTCAGTCAACGGAGTATTACATGTCCAGAAGGCTTCGCAGAACCAAGATCGTAACCACCTTAGGCCCGGCCACCGATCGCGATAATAATCTCGAGAAAATTATCGCCGCTGGCGCCAACGTGGTGCGTATGAACTTCTCTCACGGTACGCCAGAAGACCATAAATTACGTGCCGATAAAGTGCGTGAAATCGCAGCTAAACTGGGCCGTCACGTTGCGATCCTCGGCGATTTGCAGGGTCCTAAAATCCGTGTTTCGACCTTTAAAGAGGGTAAAGTTTTCCTCAATATCGGCGACAAATTCCTGCTGGATGCCAACCTGGGCAAAGGCGAAGGCGATAAAGAGAAAGTCGGTATCGACTATAAAGGCCTCCCGGCTGACGTCGTACCTGGCGATATCCTGCTGCTTGACGACGGTCGCGTGCAGCTGAAAGTGCTAGAAGTTCAGGGCATGAAAGTGTTCACCGAAGTCACCGTCGGCGGCCCACTCTCCAACAATAAAGGCATCAACAAGCTGGGCGGCGGCCTCTCTGCGGAAGCGCTTACTGATAAAGATAAAGCGGATATTGTGACTGCTGCACTGATCGGTGTTGACTACCTGGCTGTCTCCTTCCCGCGCTGCGGCGAAGATCTGAACTATGCGCGTCGTCTGGCGCGTGATGCAGGCTGCGATGCCAAAATCGTCGCCAAAGTTGAGCGTGCGGAAGCCGTTTGCGATCAGGATGCTATGGACGACGTGATCCTTGCCTCTGACGTGGTGATGGTTGCGCGTGGCGACCTGGGTGTGGAAATCGGCGACCCTGAGCTGGTGGGTATTCAGAAAGCCCTGATTCGTCGCGCACGTCAGCTGAACCGCGCGGTGATCACCGCCACTCAGATGATGGAATCGATGATCACCAACCCGATGCCAACCCGTGCAGAAGTGATGGACGTGGCCAACGCCGTGCTGGACGGTACCGATGCGGTAATGCTCTCTGCGGAAACCGCTGCGGGCCAGTATCCGGCAGAAACCGTGGCCGCCATGGCACGTGTTTGCCTGGGTGCTGAAAAGATCCCAAGCATCAACGTCTCTAAACACCGTCTGGACGTGCAGTTCGACAATGTTGAAGAAGCGATTGCGATGTCTGCAATGTATGCTGCAAACCATCTGAAGGGCGTTACCGCGATCATCACTATGACCGAATCTGGCCGCACCGCGCTAATGACCTCTCGTATCAGCTCGGGTCTGCCGATCTTCGCCATGTCCCGTCACGAACGTACGCTGAACCTGACGGCGCTGTACCGCGGCGTGACGCCGGTACACTTCGACAGCACCAATGACGGCGTGGCCGCGGCGCACGATGCCGTAAACCTGCTGCGCGACAAAGGCTATCTGGTCTCTGGTGATATCGTCATTGTGACCCAGGGCGATGTGATGAGCACCATCGGCTCAACCAACACCACGCGCGTTATGACCGTCGAGTAATAACGTCTCTGTTAAAAAGCCCTCTCCAGATGGAGAGGGCTTTTTTTTATTTCGTTGGATAAAGCTCTTTGCGTTTATACGGCTCTTTTTCGCCCGGCTTACGCGTTTTAAGCAGCTTCAGGATCCACGTGTACTGCTCGGCATGCGGCCCTACCAGGATCTCCACCTCTTCGTTCATCCGACGGGCAATGGTGTGGTCGTCAGCGGTCAGCAGATCGTCCATCGGCGGACGAACCTCAATGCTCAGGCGATGCGTTTTACCATCATAGACCGGGAACAGCGGGATCACGCGGGCACGACACACTTTCATCAGGCGGCCAATCGCAGGGAGCGTCGCTTTATAGGTCGCAAAGAAATCGACAAACTCGCTGTGCTCGGGGCCGTGGTCCTGATCCGGCAAATAGTAGCCCCAGTACCCCTGGCGTACCGACTGAATGAACGGCTTAATGCCATCGTTGCGCGCATGCAGGCGTCCGCCAAAACGACGACGCACCGTATTCCAGACAAAGTCGAAGATTTTATTGCCCTGGTTATGGAACATTGCCGCCATCTTCTGGCCCTGAGAGGCCATCAGCATCGCCGGAATATCAACGCCCCAGCCGTGTGGGACGAGGAAAATGACTTTTTCGTCATTGCGGCGCATCTCCTCAATGATATCCAGCCCTTTCCAGTCTACGCGATCGACAATTTTCTCCGGCCCTTTCAGCGCCAGCTCCGCCATCATCGCCATGGCCTGCGGTGCGGTGGTATACATCTCATCAATGATTGCCTCGCGCTCGGCGTCGCTCTTTTCAGGAAAACAGTAATAGAGATTGATCTGCGCGCGACGGCGGGCACTCTTGCCTAAGCGCCCGGCAAGACGGCCAATTTTACCCAGGACAGGATCGCGGACGGAAGCCGGCAGCAACGCTATCCCCGCAAAGGCGTAGACACCGAGCCAGGCGCCCCAGTTGCGCGGATGGCGGAAGGATTTTTCAAACTCAGGAATGTATTCAATATTGTTTTTTTGGGTTTCCATGCTGGATCCAGGGTCTGATGACGCAAAATTAATTCAGATAGTGTAGCGAGGCAGTCGTCCGCGCACAAAAGAAAAAGCCGGCGTCAGGGTGCGCCGGCTTTTTTAACAAAAACAGAGGGCTTAGTCTAAGCTCAGCTGCGGCAACACCTCTTTCACCTGCGCCAGGTAATCCGTACGATCTTTACCCGTCAGGCCTTCGGTGCGCGGCAGTTTCGCCGTCAGCGGGTTCACGGCTTGCTGGTTGATCCACACTTCGTAGTGCAGGTGCGGGCCGGTAGAGCGACCGGTATTACCTGAGATCGCAATGCGGTCACCACGCTTCACCTTCTGTCCTGGTTTAACCAGCAGCTTACGCAGGTGCATATAGCGGGTCGTATACGTGCGACCATGACGTACCGCAACATAATATCCGGCTGCGCCGCTACGTTTGGCCACCACCACTTCGCCATCCCCAACCGCGAGTACCGGTGTACCCTGCGGCATAGCAAAGTCAACGCCACGGTGCGGTGCGACGCGTCCGGTGACCGGGTTCAGACGACGCGGGTTAAAGTTGGAGGAGACGCGGAACTGTTTCGCCGTCGGGAAGCGCAGGAAGCCCTTTGCAAGGCCCGTACCGGTGCGGTCGTAGAACTTGCCGTCTTCGGCACGGATCGCGTAGTAATCTTTGCCTTCGGAGCGCAGACGCACGCCCAGCAGCTGGCTTTGCTCGCGCTTGCCGTCCAGCATTTCGCGGGACATCAGGACGGAAAACTCATCGCCTTTTTTCAGCTTGCGGAAATCCATCTGCCACTGCATGGCTTTGATCACCGAACTGATTTCAGCGCTGGTCAACCCTGCGTCGCGCGCGCTGGAGACAAAGCTTGCGCCCACGGTGCCTTTGAGAACGCTGTTGACCCAGTCGCCCTTCTGCATTTCGCTGGTCATTTTGAAACCGGTTGCCGTGCGATCGTAGGTGCGGGTTTCACGGCGGGACATTTCCCAGGTCAGACGCTGGAGATCGCCATCGGCCGTTAACGTCCAGGAGAGCTGTTGCCCAATTTTCAGGTTGCGAAGATCTTTATCTGCCGCCGCCAGCTGGCTGATATTGCCCATGTCGATGCCGTACTGGTTCAGCACGCTGCTCAGCGTGTCCCCGGTAGAAACTACATATTCGTGGATACCCGCTTCATTCTCGGTTTTATCGTCCAGTTCATCCTGTGGAATGGCTTCATCTTCCTGAGCCGACTGGTCGATAGGCTCACTGGCTTCAGGCAGCAAAGAGCGGATTTCGCTCTTTTCAAGCTCGATGGTTTTGATGATAGGGGCAGAACTCGGGTGGTAAACATAGGGCCGCCAGACGGCGACCGCTAAGGTGAGTACTGTAAGCGACCCCAGCATGACGCGGTGGGGTCGAGGCAGATTGTTAAATGCCAGGGCGACAGAGCGGGCTATCTGTTGCACGTATTCACTTCCTCGTTAATCTCCTTTCAGGCAGCTCGCATACTGGTTCGCCAGTTGGCTGAGGAACTGCGAATAGCTCGCTTTGCTCAACTGGATATTCGTTCCTAGCGGGTCAAGGGTCCCCATGCGCACGGATGTCCCCCTGGCCACGGCTTCTACGACCGCTGGCCTGAACTGTGGCTCAGCAAAAACGCATGTCGCTTTTTGCTCAACCAGCTGTGTTCTGATTTCATGTAAACGCTGCGCACCAGGTTGAATTTCAGGGTTGACGGTAAAGTGCCCCAGCGGGGTCAAACCGTAGTGTTTTTCGTAATAGCCGTAGGCGTCATGAAAAACGAAATACCCTTTTCCTTTCAACGGTGCGAGCTCATTACCTACCTGCTTATCGGTTGCGGCTAATTGTGCCTCAAAATCTTTCAGGTTGGCGTCTAGTTTGGCTCGACTTTGCGGCATAAGTTCCACTAATTTGTCATGGATTGCAACCGCTGAAAGCCGCGCTATCTCTGGGGATAACCAAAGATGCATGTTGTACTCGCCGTGATGGTGATTTCCATCACCTTTTTCACCGTCGGCAGCATGATGGTCATGTTCATCGCCGTCGTCATCCGTCCCTTTCATGAGTAACGGTTTCACGCCTGGGAGGGCGGCAATCGCGACCTGTTTTTCGCCCGCCACCTGTTTTGCTGACTTCTGCATAAACGCTTCCATTTCCGGACCAATCCAGACAACTAAGTCCGCGTTTTGTAAGCGTTTTACGTCTGAAGGGCGCAGGGAGTAGTCATGCTCGGATGCACCATCCGGGAGCAGAACCTGGGTTTCTGTTACCCCGTCAGAAATGGCTGACGCGATAAACCCGAGTGGTTTAAGCGAAGCGACAACCGCAGCGTTAACATCTTGTGCGGTTGTGCCCCAAAGGGCAGCGGATAATGCTGCGAAAAGAAGCGTATTTTTATGTAACATAATGCGACTAATCATCGTAGTGAATGCGTGGAATGTGATATTATAACATTCGTTGACTTCTTCAAGCTTAAAATGACATGACGACATTGGTTTCTCTTGAAAATATTTCGGTCTCATTTGGCCAGCGCCGCGTCCTCTCTGACGTGTCGCTCGATCTGAAGCCCGGCAAAATTCTGACGCTGCTCGGCCCCAATGGCGCAGGCAAATCCACCCTGGTTCGCGTGGTGCTGGGTCTGGTCGCACCCGATGAAGGCGTGATCAAGCGTGAGGAAAAATTGCGTATCGGCTATGTGCCGCAAAAGCTTCACCTTGACGCCACCCTGCCGCTGACGGTGAGCCGTTTCCTGCGCCTGCGCCCCGGCACGCGTAAAGCCGATATTCTCCCGGCGCTGAAGCGCGTGCAGGCAGGCCATCTTGTCGATGCGCCGCTGCAAAAACTGTCCGGCGGTGAAACGCAGCGCATATTACTTGCCCGTGCGTTGCTCAGCAGCCCGCAGCTGCTGGTGCTGGATGAGCCGACTCAGGGGGTCGACGTCAACGGCCAGGTAGCGCTGTACGATCTTATTGACCAGCTGCGTCAGGAACTGAATTGTGCGGTACTGATGGTATCCCACGACCTGCATCTGGTGATGGCAAAGACTGACGAAGTGCTGTGTCTTAACCACCACATCTGCTGCTCCGGCACGCCAGAAGTCGTCTCCATGCACCCGGAATTTATCTCCATGTTCGGCCCTCGCGGCGCTGAACAGCTCGGCATCTATCGCCATCATCATAATCACCGCCATGATTTGCAGGGACGAATCGTTCTGCGTCGGGGAAATGGACACTCATGATTGAACTGTTACTGCCCGGCTGGCTGGCCGGGATTATGCTTGCCTGCGCCGCGGGTCCACTCGGCTCGTTTGTGGTGTGGCGCAGAATGTCTTACTTCGGCGATACCCTGGCGCACGCGTCCCTGCTGGGCGTGGCTTTTGGCCTGCTGCTGAACGTCAACCCGTTCTATGCGGTGATTGTGGTCACGCTGCTGCTGGCGGCCGGTCTGGTCTGGCTGGAAAAACGCCCTCACCTCGCCATCGATACCCTGCTTGGCATCATGGCGCACAGCGCCCTGTCGCTGGGCCTGGTGGTGGTCAGCCTGATGTCGAATATCCGCGTGGATCTGATGGCTTACCTGTTCGGTGACCTGCTGGCCGTCACGCCTGACGATCTCATCGCTATCGCCATTGGCGTTGTGGTGGTGCTCGGGATTCTGCTCTGGCAGTGGCGTAACCTGCTGGCGATGACCGTCAGCCCCGATCTGGCGTTCGTCGATGGCGTGAAGCTGCAGCGCGTTAAGCTGCTGCTGATGCTTGTAACGGCGTTAACCATTGGCGTGGCGATGAAGTTTGTCGGCGCGCTGATTATTACGTCGCTGCTGATCATCCCTGCGGCTACGGCGCGTCGTTTTGCCCGTACGCCGGAGCAGATGGCCGGTGTGGCCGTGATTGTCGGAATGATTGCGGTAACGGGTGGACTCACCTTCTCGGCGTTCTATGACACGCCTGCCGGGCCGTCCGTGGTGCTGAGTGCGGCGGTGCTGTTTATCTTCAGTATGATGAAGAAGACCGCGCAGTAGTGGACATGTCCCCGGTGGCGCTTCGCTTACCGGGGCGACAAATTATCGCTGCTTACGGCATTGCCGGTGGCGTAATGCCGAAATGATTCCACGCCCGCACCGTCGCCATACGTCCACGCGGTGTGCGCTGCAGGAAGCCCTGCTGAATCAGATACGGTTCAAGCACATCCTCAATGGTTTCACGCTCTTCCCCGATTGCCGCCGCCAGGTTATCCAGCCCGACCGGGCCACCAAAGAACTTGTCCAGCACCGCCAGCAGCAGCTTGCGGTCCATGTAGTCAAAACCTTCGGCATCGACGTTCAGCATATCCAGCGCCTGCGCGGCGATCTCTGCGGAGATCGAACCGTTGTGCTTCACCTCAGCAAAGTCACGCACGCGGCGCAGCAGGCGGTTGGCGATACGCGGCGTACCGCGGGAACGTTTCGCCACTTCAAACGCCCCCTCTTCGCTCATCTCCAGCCCCATATAGCGGGCGCTGCGGCCAACGATGTGCTGGAGGTCGGCCACCTGGTAAAACTCCAGACGCTGCACGATACCGAAGCGGTCGCGCAGTGGAGAGGTCAACGACCCGGCTCGCGTTGTTGCGCCAATCAGGGTAAACGGCGGCAGATCGATTTTGATGGAGCGTGCCGCCGGACCTTCACCAATCATGATATCCAGCTGATAATCTTCCATCGCCGGATAGAGCACCTCTTCCACCACCGGTGACAGGCGGTGGATCTCATCGATAAACAGCACGTCATGCGGTTCGAGGTTGGTCAGCATGGCCGCCAAATCGCCCGCCTTCTCCAGCACCGGGCCGGAGGTGGTGCGCAGGTTAACGCCCATTTCATTAGCAACGATGTTCGCCAGCGTGGTTTTGCCTAAACCCGGCGGGCCAAAAATCAGCAGGTGATCGAGCGCATCGCCGCGCAGCTTTGCCGCCTGGATAAAAATCTCCATTTGGGAACGAACCTGCGGCTGGCCAATGTACTCATCAAGCAGTTTTGGGCGAATCGCGCGATCCACCACATCCTCTGCCTGAACAGTGCCTGCCGAAACCAGGCGGTCTGCTTCAATCATCCTTTACCTCACAATGCAGCGCGCAGCGCTTCACGAATCAGGGTTTCACTGCTGGCGTCCGGTTTGGCAATTTTGCTCACCATACGGCTGGCCTCCTGAGGTTTATAGCCCAGTGCCACCAGCGCGGCAACCGCTTCCTGCTCCGCGTCATCATCCGCCGCAGGCGCGCCTGGGGAGGTCAGCACCAGATCGGCCGCCGGCGTGAAGAGATCGCCATGCAGGCCTTTAAAGCGGTCTTTCATCTCGACAATCAGGCGCTCTGCCGTTTTCTTACCAATGCCAGGAAGCTTAATCAGCGCCGCAGGATCTTCACGCTCAACGGCATTCACAAACTGTGGTGCAGACATGCCGGATAAGATCGCCAGCGCCAGCTTCGGCCCGACGCCGTTGGTTTTAATCAGCTCGCGGAACAGGGTGCGTTCCTGTTTGTTGTTGAAGCCGTACAGCAGCTGAGCATCTTCACGCACCACAAACTGGGTAAAGACAATCGCCTCTTTGCCCGCGTCCGGCAGCTCGTAGAAGCAGGTCATCGGCATATGGACTTCATAGCCCACGCCACCCACTTCCAGCAGCACTAACGGGGGTTGTTTTTCAATGATGATGCCTCTAAGTCTGCCTATCACGTGACGCTCCTGCGTTCTGGAAGAAATTAACTGCCGACATAATAAAAAAAGGCTGGATAAACATCCAGCCTGATTTGTCATTATCGTAACCTGCCTCGCGCCAGATTGAGCCGCGATTCGCTCATTTGCATCGCGTTCTGGCTGACGTGACAGTGGGTAATCGCAATCGCCAGCGCATCGGCGGCGTCGGCCTGCGGGTTAGCAGGGAGCTTGAGCAGGGTCCGCACCATGTGCTGCACCTGACTTTTCTCCGCGCTACCGATGCCCACCACCGTCTGCTTAACCTGCCTTGCCGCGTATTCGAAAACCGGCAAATCCTGGTTCACCGCAGCGACAATGGCCACCCCGCGCGCCTGACCGAGCTTTAGCGCCGAATCGGCGTTTTTCGCCATAAAGACCTGCTCGATGGCGAAATAGTCCGGCTGAAACTGGGTGATGATCTCCGACACGCCCGCATAGATGAGCTTCAGGCGCGACGGCAGATCGTCCACTTTGGTGCGAATACAGCCACTGCCCAGGTAGGTTAACTGGCGTCCCACCTGACGGATAACGCCATAACCGGTGACGCGTGAGCCTGGGTCAATCCCGAGAATAATCGACATCACGCGTCTCCTGTAACGGGTTTACACGCTCCCATCAGAGAGTCGCTGCAACCTCATCAGAGATTTCACCGTTGTGATACACTTCCTGCACGTCGTCGCAGTCTTCGAGCATGTCGATCAGACGCAGCAGTTTTGGTGCCGTTTCTGCATCCATGTCCGCTTTGGTGGACGGGATCATGGAGACTTCAGCGTTGTCCGCTTTCAGGCCCGCCGCTTCCAGCGCATCGCGCACGGCACCCATCTCTTCCCAGGCGGTATAAACGTCGATAGCGCCGTCGTCGAAGGTCACTACGTCTTCCGCACCGGCTTCCAGCGCCGCTTCCATGATCGCATCTTCGTCGCCTTTCTCGAAGGAGATGACGCCTTTTTTGCTGAACAGGTAAGCAACGGAACCGTCAGTGCCCAGGTTGCCACCGGTTTTGGTGAACGCGTGGCGCACTTCCGCAACGGTACGGTTACGGTTGTCGGAGAGGCATTCAACCATCACCGCCGTACCGCCAGGACCGTAACCTTCATAGATGATGGTTTCCATGTTCGCGTCTTCATCACCGCCGACGCCACGTGCGATAGCACGGTTCAGGGTGTCACGCGTCATGTTGTTAGACAGCGCTTTATCCACCGCCGCACGCAGACGTGGGTTAGAGGCCGGATCGCCGCCGCCCAGACGCGCTGCCGTCACCAGCTCGCGAATGATTTTGGTAAAGATCTTACCGCGCTTGGCATCCTGTGCCGCTTTGCGGTGTTTGGTGTTGGCCCACTTACTATGACCTGCCATAAAAATATCCTCAAAGAGCGCGCCTTTTCAGGCAGCGTTAATTACAAATTCTTCAATCGCCTGCCGGTTGCTCCACGACTTGGTCAGTGCGGCGGCATCCGCCGCATTCACCCAGCGGTAGGTCAGGTGTTCGGTAAACACGATCTCCCGTTCATGGGGGAGCGCGAGACAGAACCACGATTCCGTATTGCGCTCGGTACCCGGCGCGTAGCGATGACGTAAATGGCTAAAAATTTCGAACTCCACCGTGCGCTGACAGTCCTTCAGGGTCAGTTGCTCGCGGGCAACGTCAATGGCGACCTCTTCCTTTACTTCACGCGCGGCGGCCTGCGGCGCGGTTTCCCCCTCTTCCAGACTGCCGGTAACCGACTGCCAGAATTCAGGGTCATCGCGCCGCTGCAACATCAGCACCCGCTTCGTGTCTTCTGCATAAATGACCACCAGGACCGAAACGGGGAGCTTATATGTCATATCAGTTTTTCTCTTCCTTCTTCACCACCTCAATGCCCAGCTCAGCCAGTGCGGCCGGGTTGGCAAAGCTTGGCGCTTCGGTCATCAGACACGCTGCAGCAGTGGTTTTCGGGAAAGCGATAACATCACGGATGTTATCGGTGCCGGTCAGCAGCATGGTCAGACGGTCAAGACCGAAGGCCAGACCCGCGTGCGGAGGCGTACCGTATTTCAGCGCGTCCAGCAGGAAGCCGAATTTCTCGCGCTGCTCCTGCTCGTTGATGCCCAGGATGCCGAACACGGTCTGCTGCATTTCACCGCTGTGAATACGCACGGAACCACCGCCCACTTCGTAGCCGTTGATGACCATATCGTAGGCGTTGGCGACGGCCTCTTCCGGTGCCGCTTTCAGCTCGGCAGCCGTCATGTCTTTCGGCGAGGTGAACGGGTGGTGCATCGCGGTCAGGCCGCCTTCACCGTCGTCTTCAAACATTGGGAAGTCGATAACCCACAGCGGCGCCCATTTGCTCTCGTCGGTCAGATTCAGGTCTTTACCGAGCTTCAGACGCAGCGCGCCCATCGCATCCGCAACGACTTTCTTGTTATCTGCACCGAAGAAGATCATGTCGCCGTCCTGCGCGCCGGTGCGCTCCAGGATCGCTTCCACGATGTCCGCGTTCAGGAATTTCGCAACCGGGCTGGTGATACCTTCCAGACCTTTCGCACGCTCGGTCACTTTAATATAGGCCAGACCTTTCGCGCCGTAGATCTTGATGAAGTTGCCGTAGTCGTCGATCTGCTTACGGCTCAGAGCCGCGCCGCCCGGTACACGCAGCGCGGCCACGCGGCCTTTGGCGTCGTTAGCCGGACCCGCGAAGACCGCGAACTCCACGTTTTTAACCAGATCAGCTACGTCCACCAGCTCCATCGGGTTACGCAGGTCGGGTTTGTCAGAGCCATAGCGACGCTCGGCTTCCGCGAAGGTCATGATTGGGAAATCGCCCAGCTCAACGCCTTTCACGTCATTCCACAGGCTACGCACCAGGGCTTCCATCACTTCACGCACCTGCTCGGCGGTCATGAAGGAGGTTTCCACATCGATCTGGGTAAATTCAGGCTGGCGGTCAGCACGCAGGTCTTCGTCGCGGAAGCATTTCACGATCTGATAGTAGCGATCGAAGCCGGACATCATCAGCAGCTGTTTGAACAGCTGTGGAGACTGTGGCAGCGCGTAGAATTTGCCTTTATGAACGCGGGATGGCACCAGGTAATCGCGCGCGCCTTCCGGCGTGGCTTTGGTCAGCATCGGGGTTTCGATATCGAGGAAACCGTGGTCATCCATAAAGCGACGCACCAGGCTGGTGATTTTCGCACGGGTTTTCAGGCGCTGAGCCATCTCCGGACGACGCAGATCCAGGTAGCGGTATTTCAGACGCGCTTCTTCAGTGTTGACGTGGTTGGAGTCCAGCGGCAGCGCTTCAGCACGGTTGATGATCGTCAGATCGGACGCCAGCACTTCAATGGCACCCGTCGCCATGTCGGCGTTAACGTTTTTCTCGTCACGCGCACGCACGGTGCCGGTGACCTGAATGCAGAACTCATTACGCAGCTCAGAGGCCAGCTTCAACGCATCTGCACGATCCGGATCGAAGAACACCTGAACGATACCTTCGCGGTCGCGCATATCGATGAAGATAAGGCTACCAAGATCACGACGACGATTGACCCAACCACACAGGGTGACCTGCTGTCCGACGTGGGACTGACGCAGCTGCCCGCAATATTCTGTACGCATGAGATATCCCTTAATTAGCCGCAGGCTAAATGTCGCCTGGTATGCAGGCTACTATGTCGCAGCTTTCTGTATGTCACAACTGGATGAAAAAAGGCGGCTATTATACTGGAAATTCCGCCGGACGATAAGAGCGAACCACGGCCAGGCGGTCGTTTGCTGCACTCTTATTGCGCATTCTCACAAAAATTAACAAAATTATGCGACCAATAACAGGCCATCGCGTCGTATGGTGTGTGGAAGTGATTCATTTAACGGGAGTAACGATGTTAACCCTTGATGCCAGCAAAACCGCGCTTGTGGTGATTGATTTACAGGAAGGCATTTTGCCCTTCGCCGGTGGCCCGCATACCGCGGACGATGTGGTCAGCCGAGCCGCCCGCCTGGCGGAACAATGCCGTGCCAGCGGTGCCCCGGTTGTCATGGTGCGCGTCGGCTGGTCTGCGGATTACGCAGAAGCGTTAAAACAGCCCGTTGATGCGCAGACTCCCGCCCGCGCCCTGCCGGAAAACTGGTGGACGTACCCGGTATCGCTTGGCAAACGCGACAGCGACATTGAAGTCACCAAACGCCAGTGGGGCGCCTTCTACGGCACCGATCTTGAGCTGCAGCTCCGCCGTCGCGGCATTGACACGATCATCATGTGCGGTATTTCCACCAACATCGGCGTGGAGTCGACTGCCCGCAACGCGTGGGAGCTCGGCTTTAATCTGGTGATCGCCGAAGATCCCTGCAGCGCGGCCTCCGCGGAACAGCACCAGGGCAGCATGACCCATATCTTCCCGCGCATCGGCCGCGTGCGCAGCACGGATGAGATTGTCAGCGCGCTATGATGTATGTCGGTTTACCCCAGTGGTCGCACCCGAAATGGGTGCGCCTTGGCATCACCAGCCTTGAAGAGTATGCTCGACACTTCAACTGCGTCGAGGGTAACACTACCCTCTATGCGCTCCCGAAAGCCGAGATTGTTGCACGCTGGCGGGAGCAAACAACCGACGACTTCCGCTTCTGCTTCAAGTTTCCGGCGACCATTTCTCACCAGGCCGCGCTGCGAAACTGCGGTGAGTTGACCGACGAATTCTTTGGCCGGATGGCGCCTCTGGCAAACCGCATCGGCCAGTACTGGCTGCAGCTTCCGGCCACGTTTGCTCCGCGCGACCTGCCTGCGCTCTGGCAGTTCCTGGATGCCCTGCCCCGGGAATTTACCTACGGCGTGGAGGTTCGACACCAGGACTTCTTTGCGAAAGGCGAAGCGGAAAAAGCGCTCAACCGCGGCCTGCTTGAGCGTTCCGTTAACCGGGTGATCCTCGATAGCCGTCCGGTGCACAGCGCGATACCGCATAACGAGGCCATCGTTGAAGCTCAGCGTAAAAAACCGAAAGTGCCGGTCCACGCCATCGTGACCGCGAAGAACCCAATGGTCAGGTTTATCGGCAGCGATAACATGCTGCAAAACCAGGCGATGTTCGCCGTCTGGCTGGAAAAACTGGCCTCGTGGGAACACACCACCACGCCGTATCTCTTTTTGCACACGCCGGATATTACCCAGGCCCCCGAACTGGTCGATGCTCTGTGGCAGGCCTTGCAGGCTGCGGTGCCGTCCGTGGGCAGCGCCCCTTCCATCCCACAACAATCTTCTCTTTTCTGATATCACCCCCTATCATAGGGAAGTGCCATCTGCCAAAAACAGGGAGTTTGTATGGTCAGCGCGCTGTACGCGGTGTTAGGTGCATTACTGCTGATTAAGTTTTCATTTGACGTTGTGCGCCTCAGAACGCTCTACCGCGTTTCTTACGGTGACGGCGGCTTTTCCGAGCTGCAAAGCGCTATCCGCATTCACGGCAATGCGGTCGAATACATCCCCGCGGCCCTCATCCTGCTGCTGTTTATGGAGATGAATGGCGCAGAAACCTGGATGGTGCACATCTGTGGCCTGCTGCTTATCGCTGGCCGCCTGATGCATTATTACGGCTTTCACCACCGCTTAATCCGCTGGCGTCGTTCCGGCATGAGTGCAACCTGGTGTTCGCTTTTGCTGATGGTGCTGGCTAACCTGTGGTATATGCCGTGGGAGTTGGTTTTCTCCCTCCATTAGCGCACAATACGCCACTTTATTTTTCCCGGATTTTTACGTTATGTCAGATCGCGACACGCTTTTTTCCGCGCCTATCGCCAGCCTGGGCGACTGGACCTTCGATGAACGGGTAGCCGAAGTCTTCCCGGATATGATCCAGCGCTCTGTTCCCGGTTATTCCAATATTATCTCTATGATCGGCATGCTGGCTGAGCGCTTCGTTCAACCCGGCACGCAGGTCTATGACCTGGGCTGCTCGCTCGGCGCGGCAACGCTGTCGGTACGTCGTAACGTTCATCACGAAGGCTGCCGAATCATTGCCGTGGATAACTCTCCGGCCATGGTGGAACGCTGCCGCCGCCATATTGACGCCTACAAAGCCCCTGTTCCGGTTGACGTGGTGGAAGGCGATATCCGTGAGATTGAGATCCAAAACGCCTCGATGGTGGTGCTGAATTTCACCCTGCAGTTCCTGGTGCCGGAAGACCGCCAGCTGCTGCTGGACAAAATCTATCAGGGGCTGAATCCTGGCGGCGCGCTGGTGCTCTCGGAGAAATTCAGCTTTGAAGATGCCGAGGTTGGCGAGCTGCTGTTCAATATGCACCACGATTTCAAACGGGCGAACGGCTACAGCGAGCTGGAGATCAGCCAGAAGCGCAGCATGCTCGAAAACGTGATGCTGACGGACTCCGTAGAAACCCACAAGACGCGCCTGCGTCAGGCCGGATTTGAGCATAGCGAACTGTGGTTCCAGTGCTTCAACTTTGGGTCTCTGGTGGCGCTGAAAGCGGGGAAACCCGCATGATCGAGTTCAGCAACTTCTATCAGCTGATTGCCAAAAATCACCTCTCCCACTGGCTGGAGACGCTGCCTGCGCAGATTGCCGCCTGGCAGCGGGATCAGCAGCACGGCCTGTTAAAGCAGTGGTCAAATGCGGTGGAGTTTCTGCCGGAACTGACCCCGCATCGTCTGGATCTCCTGCACAGCGTCACCGCAGAGAGTGAAGAACCGCTTCCGCCAGGGCAGATCAACCGTATCGAAACGCTGATGCGAAACCTGATGCCGTGGCGTAAAGGGCCGTTCTCGCTGTACGGCGTGAACATCAATACCGAATGGCGCTCAGACTGGAAATGGGATCGCGTTCTGCCGCACCTTTCCGACCTGACCGGGCGCACCATTCTGGACGTGGGCTGCGGTAGCGGCTATCACATGTGGCGCATGATTGGCGCAGGCGCGCATCTGGTGGTTGGTATCGACCCGATGCAGCTGTTCCTGTGTCAGTTTGAAGCGGTACGTAAGCTGCTGGGTAACGACCAGCGCGCGCACCTGCTGCCGCTGGGTATTGAGCAGCTGCCCGCACTGAAAGCCTTTGATACCGTGTTCTCCATGGGCGTGTTGTATCACCGCCGTTCCCCACTGGAGCACCTGTGGCAACTGAAAGATCAGCTGGTCAGCGGCGGCGAGCTGGTGCTGGAAACGCTGGTGATCGAAGGCGATGAACATGCCGTTCTGGTACCGGGCGATCGCTACGCGCAGATGCGCAACGTTTACTTCATCCCTTCCGCGCTGGCGCTGAAGAACTGGCTGGAGAAGTGCGGATTTGTGGATGTGCGAATTGCCGATGTCAGCGTGACCTCTATCGAAGAGCAGCGCCGGACCGAGTGGATGATCACCGAATCGCTGGAGCAGTTCCTCGACCCGACCGATCACAGCAAAACCATTGAAGGCTATCCAGCCCCGATGCGAGCGGTGTTGATTGCGACGAAGCCGTAGCCTGTTAGCCGGGTGGCGGCTGCGCCTTACCCGGCCTACTCCCGATTTTCCAGGTCCGGTAAGCGAAGCGCTACCGGGCGCAGGAGAAAAAAAGGCCCCTGTGTAATTTGCAGGGGCCTGGTACAAGCAAGCATCATATTGGGCGACATGATGCGCGGTAAAAATCGGTACGTTGCTACACGTGATGGCGCTCAATCAGCGACTTCATTTCCGCAACCGACTCTCCCTCGACACCGTAGCGTGAATACTCATCCGCTTCAGCATCCGTCGACATTGACAATCCTGTATTGCGATAACGCATGGGTGACGGCATCCATTTGCCTGCCGAGCTGTGCAACTCTTCTACCCCGGCGTTTAAAAACCGTTCCAGATTGCTGGCACGGACTCCCGCACCCGCCATTATTATTGGAACACCGGAATGTGCTTTTAGTTCCGTAATTAATTGCAGTCCTTTTTCAGCGGACGGCTGTTGACCCGATGTCAGAATGCGCGCCACGCCAAGTTCTCCAAGCGTTTCAAAGGCCTGAAGCGGATCTTTACACATATCAAATGCGCGATGAAAAGTGACGGCGAGCCCCTGCGCTGCGCTCATGACCTGACGCATGCGCGGGAGGTCGATATTGCCGTCTTCATCCAGCAGGCCGGTGACCAGCCCGGGGAACCCCAGGTCGCGCACGAGGGCGATATCATCAAGCATGGCACCGAACTCGCCCGCCGTGTAACAAAAATCACCGCCGCGTGGACGAATAATCGGGTGAACGGGAATCGTGACGGCCTGACGGGCAGCCTTCAGCACGCCGTAAGCAGGCGTCAGCCCGCCCTCTTTGGGTGCCGCACACAGTTCAATGCGGTCAGCTCCGTAATTTTGCGCGGTGACGGCACACTCCACGCTGTAACAGCAAATCTCCAGCAGCGCCATGTAATCCTCCTTAAATTCCACCAAACGAACCATCATGACATGCCGTCTGTTTTCAGTCCCGGCGGGAACTCACATCTCTTGCGCCTCACTGTCAACGATTTGCTCAATGGTCGAGGGATGAAACTTCACCGTGACCTGCCCGTCCGTGACGGCCAGCGTCGGGTTGGGTAACCGCTCTCGTTCGCCTTTGGGCGAACTGGTCTTCACAAAAATCCCCGGCTGGCTTAAGCCTTCGTCAGCTAACAGGGCCAGCGCGCGCGCGTTTAATGTCTCCGGCTCACCCGGCAGGACAATTTCAATGTGCTCCCACCCTTCGTGCGGATAGCGCTTCTCGCCCGGCCACGGCAGTTCAACCACGGTGAATTGCCAGTGGGCCACGTTCACCGGCTCACGCAGCCTGAACAGGCAGATGGGGCGACCGTTAATGATATTCTCGGACAGTAACTCGCCGCACTGTTCAAATCCGCGACGCCAGCGCTCTGCGGTAGCATTCTGATGGCAGCGCAAAGAGATGTGATCGGCCTCGAGCGGCGCGATATCCAGGCCGAGACGGGTGGCAAGTTCTGTGAACGCCTGGGTGAAGCGCGGTAAATCTGCGGAAATATCATGCAGTTCGTCAATGGATTGCCAGTTCGCCATAAGTCACTCTCTTTTCGTGTCGCAAAGCCGCTAATTTACTCTGTTGCTCTGTTTTGACCAACCGCAGAATCCGGCTTTTTACGACTGCATGTTTATGCACACCTTCTTAGCCTGGATTCTGAGCAATCTTCAGGCCCCGCGATGCTGACGGCAGAAGGCATTTGCAGTATACTCCCGCCCTAAATTCTCTAACTGGCGCGGGTGGTTGTGAGCCCGCATCAAAAAAGTAAGGTATCCAGGTGAATATTCAGGCTCTTCTCTCCGAAAAAGTCAGTCAGGCACTGATTGCCGCAGGCGCGCCTGCGGATTGCGAACCGCAGGTTCGTCAGTCAGCAAAAGTACAGTTTGGCGACTATCAGGCTAATGGCGTGATGGCAGTGGCTAAAAAACTGGGTATGCCGCCGCGACAGCTCGCTGAGCAGGTACTGACGCATCTGGATCTCGCCGGCATTGCCAGCAAAACCGAAATCGCCGGCCCGGGCTTTATCAACATCTTCCTTGAGCCTGCCTTCCTGGCAAGCCACGTTGACGCGGCGCTGAAATCCGATCGTCTGGATGTTTCCCAGCCGGAAGCGCAGACCGTCGTGATCGACTACTCTGCCCCGAACGTGGCGAAAGAGATGCACGTTGGCCACCTGCGCTCCACCATCATCGGTGATGCCGCGGTGCGTACGCTCGAGTTCCTCGGTCACAAGGTGATCCGCGCGAATCACGTGGGCGACTGGGGTACCCAGTTCGGGATGCTGATTGCTTACCTGGAAAAACAGCAGCAGGAAAACGCAGGCGAAATGGCGCTGGCGGACCTGGAAGGGTTCTATCGCGAAGCCAAAAAGCACTATGACGAAGACGAAGCCTTTGCCGAGCGCGCGCGCAGCTACGTGGTAAAACTGCAGGGCGGCGATCAATACTTCCTCGAGATGTGGCGCAAGCTGGTTGACATCACCATGTCGCAGAACCAGCTTACCTATAACCGTCTGAACGTCACCCTGACCCGTGATGACGTAATGGGTGAAAGCCTGTACAACCCAATGCTGCCCGGCATTGTGGCTGACCTGAAAGCGAAAAACCTGGCGGTGGAGAGCGAAGGCGCAACGGTGGTGTTCCTTGATGAGTACAAAAACAAGGAAGGTGAACCGATGGGCGTGATCATCCAGAAAAAGGATGGCGGCTATCTCTACACCACGACCGACATTGCCTGCGCGAAATACCGTTACGAAACGCTGCATGCCGACCGCGTGCTGTACTACATCGACTCCCGTCAGCACCAGCACCTGATGCAGGCGTGGACCATCGTGCGTAAAGCCGGGTACGTACCGGACAGCGTTCCGCTGGAACACCACATGTTCGGCATGATGCTGGGTAAAGACGGCAAGCCGTTCAAAACCCGCGCGGGCGGGACCGTGAAGCTCTCCGACCTGCTGGACGAAGCGCTGGAACGCGCCCGTCGTCTGGTGGCCGAGAAGAATCCGGACATGCCGGCCGACGAGCTGGAAAAACTGGCGAACGCCGTAGGTATCGGCGCGGTGAAATACGCGGACCTGTCCAAGAACCGTACCACCGACTACATCTTCGACTGGGATAACATGCTGGCGTTTGAAGGCAACACCGCGCCATACATGCAGTACGCTTACACCCGCGTGCTGTCGGTCTTCCGCAAAGCCAATATCGACGAAAGCGTGCTGGCGAATGCCACCGTGACCATCACGGAAGATCGTGAAGCGCAGCTGGCGGCGCGTCTGCTGCAGTTCGAAGAGACGCTGACCGTGGTCGCACGTGACGGCACGCCGCACGTGATGTGTGCTTACCTGTACGATCTGGCGGGTCTGTTCTCCGGCTTCTACGAACACTGCCCTATTCTCTCTGCGGAGAATGAATCGGTCCGCAACAGCCGCCTGAAGCTGGCGCAGCTGACGGCGAAGACCCTGAAGCTGGGTCTGGATACTCTGGGTATCGAAACCGTAGAACGTATGTAATACAAAAAACCCGGCAATCGCCGGGTTTTGTTTTTTTGCAGTCCTGACAATTCAACCGTCAGCGGTAGTTCACGATGACAGAATTACTCTGCACCTTCAGCGCCGGGATCAAACGTCCCCCGCCCGGCACTTCCCAGATGAAACGCAAAGGTTCAATAGCCGGCACGCCGTTGAACGCCTGCGTTGTTCCATTTTCGCCGTCGATTTCCGTGCAGCGCGTCTGAGAGCAGAGGCGCACCCGCAGGCCCGCTGGCGTTGGGCCAATCAGCCGGTAGTTCCAGACCACCAGACCCATCAGACCGGAAACCTCTTCAGCAGGCGCCAGCGGGTTAGACGACATGGCAACACCGCGGTTGCTGAGGGTCACCCCCATGCTGCTCGCCTGCCAGGCGCCTCCCCCGGCAGCCTGCGCCGCCAGCGGGAAGAGCAACATCCAAAGCCATTTACGCATTATTTTCCTCCAATCGTCGCGGTCATGCGGATATGACGGTTATCCGACAGCTCCAGATTCGACAGCACGACCAGCTGGCTCAGGCTGCGGCGCAGGAAGCGGGACAGCAGCGGACGCAGCGCGTGGTTCACCAGCAGCACCGGCGGCGCGCCGAGCATCTCCTGACGCGCCAGCGCCTCCTGGGTTTGCGCCAGCAGACGGTCGGCCAGGCCCGGCTCCAGGCCGCCGCCGCCCTGCAGGGCCTGCAGCAGCAGACGCTCAAGCGGCGTATCGAGGCCGATCACCTGCACTTCCCCGGTTCCCGGGAACCACTGCTGGGTAATGGCGCGTCCCAGCGCCACGCGCACCACCGCCGTCAGCTCGTGCGGATCGCTCTGGATTGGCGCGTGCTCTGCCAGCGTTTCCAGAATGGTGCGCATATCGCGGATCGGCACCTTCTCGTCGAGCAGGTTTTGCAGCACCTTGTGCAGCGTGGTTAAGGTCAGCACGCCCGGAACCAGATCTTCCGTCAGCTTCGGCATCTCCTGCGTGACGCGGTCCAGAAGCTGCTGCGCTTCCTGACGGCCAAACAGCTCCGCCGAGAATTGCCCAATCAGGTGGTTAAGGTGGGTTGCCACCACGGTACTGGCTTCAACAACCGTGTAACCCTGGATCTGCGCCTGCTCTTTCAGCGCGCTTTCAATCCAGATCGCGGCCAGACCAAAGGCCGGATCGATGGTTTGCTCGCCCGGCAGCGTGCCTGCGGCGGTGCCGGGGTTAATCGCCAGCCAGCGGCCCGGATAGGCATCACCGCTGCCAATTTCAACGCCTTTCATCAGGATGCGATAGCGCGCGGGCGGCAGGTCCATATTGTCGCGGATGTGTACCACCGGCGGCAGGAAGCCCATGTCCTGGGCGAATTTTTTACGGATACTGCGGATACGGCCGAGCAGCTCGCCGTCCTGCTGGAAATCGACCATCGGGATCAGGCGATACCCGACTTCCATTCCCAGAGAATCCTCCAGCTGAACGTCGTTCCAGGTCGCTTCGACGGCCTGATTATTCTCCGGCATTTTGACCGGAAGAGGTTCCGCTGCCGGTTTGGTTTCACGGCCACGCATCCACCAGGCAAGGCCCAGCAGCGCCGCCGTAAACAGCAGGAAGACGAGGTTTGGCATACCCGGCACCAGACCGAGCAACCCGAGCACCACCGCGGCCAGCAGCATCACGCGCGGGTTACTGAACAACTGGCCCACCATCTGCTCGCCAACGTCCTGATCGGTGCTCACGCGGGTCACGATGACACCCGCCGCAGTGGAGATCACCAGCGCCGGGATCTGCGCGACCAGACCGTCACCGATGGTCAGCAGCGTGTAGCTTTCCGCCGCGTGGCCCATGTCCATCCCGTGCTGCAATACGCCCACCAGCAGGCCGCCGACCACGTTAATCACCATGATCAGAATGCCCGCGATGGCGTCACCGCGCACAAACTTACTCGCACCGTCCATGGATCCGTAGAAGTCCGCTTCCTGCGTCACTTCCGCACGGCGCTTTTTGGCTTCATCTTCGGCGATTAGCCCGGCGTTCAGGTCGGCGTCGATCGCCATCTGCTTGCCCGGCATTCCGTCCAGCACAAATCGCGCGCCCACTTCCGCAATACGCCCTGCACCTTTGGTGATAACCATAAAGTTGATGATCACGAGGATGACGAACACCACGATCCCGATAGCGAAATTACCGCCCACCAGGAAGTGGCCGAACGCTTCCACCACTTTACCTGCCGCTGCCGCCCCGGTGTGGCCTTCCATCAGGATGATACGCGTGGACGCCACGTTCAGCGCCAGTCGCAGCAGGGTGGTAAACAGCAGAATGGTCGGGAACGCGGCGAACTCCAGGGTACGCTGGGTGAACATCGCCACCAGCAGCACCATAATGGACAGCGCGATATTGAAAGTGAAAAGCAGGTCGAGGATGAACGCCGGGAGCGGCAGTACCATCATCGACAGAATTAGCAGGATCAGAATCGGCCCGGCCAGGATCTGCCATTGGGTCGATTTCAGGTTGCCGGGCAGGCGCAACATTGCCACCAGATTAGCCATCAGTGTCCTTCTCGTTCATAAAATCCAGCGCGGCAGGCACCGGAAGGTTCTCAGGTTTCACAGGCCGTTGACCGCCGGCCAGACGCCAGCGCTTCAACTGCCATACCCAGGCCAGCACTTCCGCCACGGCGGCGTAGAGTTGTCCGGGGATCTGTTGTCCAATATCCGCATGGCGGTACAGGGCACGCGCCAGCGGAGGGGCTTCGAGGATCGGCACGCGGTGTTCGGTGCCAATTTCACGGATACGCAGCGCGATCAGTCCCGCCCCTTTCGCCACCACTTTCGGCGCGCTCATTTTGTTTTCGTCATAGCGCAGCGCAACGGAATAGTGTGTCGGGTTGGTAACGATGACGTCGGCCTTTGGCACATCGTCCATCATGCGGCGACGGGCGGCGGCACGTTGCATCTGGCGGATGCGCCCCTTCACGTGCGGGTCACCTTCCATCTGCTTATATTCGTCACGGATATCCTGACGCGACATCCGCAGCTTCTTGAAGTGGGTATAGAGCTGGAAGATCACGTCAAAACCCACCATCGGGATAATGCTGAGCACCACCAGCAGCGCGCAGAGCCCGACCAGATTCAGCGCGTTGCTCATCGCGGTGAGCGGCGACTCGCTGATAAGACGCATCATTTCCGGCCAGTGGTACCAGAGGTAAAACCCCGCGGAGCTGCCCATCAGCACCGATTTGAGAATGGCTTTGAGCAGCTCGGCCCCGGTCTGGGCAGAGAACATTTTCGCAATACCCGGCAGCGGGTTGAGTTTGGAAAATTTCGGCTGCAGCGATTTGGCGCTGAAGACCAGACCGCCGAGCATCACCGGCGAGACCAGCGCGACCAGCACAACCCCGGTAATGAGGGGCAGCAGCGCAACCATGGCCCCTTTAATCAGCTGAATAATCTGGCTGAGGATCAGATTCGGATCGTTGACCATACTGTGGTCAAAACGTAAGCCGGTTGAGAGCATGCCCGCCAGCTTGCGGGCGAGCGACTCCCCGCCCCACCAGATAATGCACACCCCTACGATAAGGATCAGCAGGGAGGTCAATTCTCGGGATCGGGGGATCTGCCCTTCCTCACGCGCCTTTTCTAGTCGGTGGGGTGTGGGGGCTTCCGTTTTGTCGTCGTTCTCTTCTGCCACTGTGCACGCTCAGCCCATTACGTCACGGGTATCATGCCAGCGCAGCGGAAATCCAATGGCGGGAAAAGCCCGTTTATTCGGGCTCTTTTCGGTGATTTTGTCGCAAACCGCCCCAGGCGGCGTTACCCCCCTGAAGCGGAATGGACCATCAGAAGCCGAGGCTGTCCAGCAGGTCGTCCACCTGATCCTGGCTTGCCACCACGCCCGCCTTGCTGGCGTCGAGCTGTGGACCATTGAGCAGGCTTTCGTTCTCGCGTTTTGGACGGGCTGCCGGTTCCGGGATGTTCTCCAGCAGCACCATCAGCAGCTGGCGCTCAATCTCCTGGATCACATCCATCATGCGCTTGATCACCTGACCGGTCAGGTCCTGGAAATCCTGCGCCATCATGATGTCCAGCAGCTGGGCGTTGGTGAAGCTGGTGTGGCCGGGCACATCCCCCAGGAACTGACGGGTGTCGGTCACCAGTTCGCGGGCATCCGCCAGCTCGATTGGGTTCTCAAACCACTCGTCCCAGCGTTTGGTCAGCGCTTTCGCACCCTTTTCCATCGCATCCTGGTGCGGTTGTGACGCTTCAACGCTGTTCAGCGCACGTTCCGCGGCCTGAGCGGTCATCTGCACGACGTAGTCCAGACGATCGCGCGCATCAGGAATCGCTTCCGCCGCTTCGGCAATTGCCTGATCCAGACCCAGCTCACGCAGGCTGTCACGCAACATGCGCGTCAGGCTGCCGATGCGGACGATAATGTCGCTCGGCGAGTGTTCTTCAACGGGTTTCATAGCAGGTTGCATCATAACCAACACCTCACATGCCGAGTTTCTCGAAGATCTTACCGAGCTTCTCTTCCAGGGTCGCCGCCGTGAATGGCTTCACCACGTAGCCGCTTGCGCCCGCCTGTGCAGCGGCAATGATGTTCTCTTTTTTCGCTTCTGCCGTGACCATCAGAACCGGCATGGACGCCATTCCCGCATCAGCACGAATGGTTTTCAGCAGTTCCAGACCGTCCATGTTTGGCATGTTCCAGTCGGAGATCACAAAACCAAACCCGCCCGCCTGCAGCTTGTTCAGCGCATCCACGCCGTCTTCTGCTTCTTCAACGTTATTGAAGCCCAGCTCTTTCAGCAGGTTGCGCACAATGCGACGCATGGTGGAAAAGTCATCCACAACCAAAAACTTAAGCTCTTTATCCGCCATAAAATAATACTCCTGAGTCAAATACGTATTGCCTGTCCGGCACTGATTTTCGCCAGCATCTGCTGGCTTACCTGGCTAAGATCGACCACTTCGCTCACGCCACCCATATTGATGGCCTCGCGCGGCATGCCGAACACCACACAACTTGCTTCATTCTGCGCAATCGTCCAGGCGCCAGCCTGGTGCATTGCAAGCATTCCGGCGGCCCCGTCGTTGCCCATCCCCGTCAGGATCACCCCCACGGCGTTGCGCCCCGCATGTTTCGCCACCGAATGAAACAGCACATCCACCGACGGACGGTGCCGGTTGACCGGCGGTCCGTCATGAATTTTGATTTGATAGTTAGCGCCGCTGCGCGCCAGTTCCATATGCTTGTCGCCAGGGGCGATATAGGCATGTCCCGGCAGCACGCGCTCGCCGTCTTCCGCCTCTTTCACGCTGATCTGGCACAGCTTGTTCAGGCGTTCGGCGAACGAACGGGTAAAGCCTGGCGGCATATGCTGCGTGATCAGAATACCCGGACTTGAGAGCGGCAATGGCTGGAGTACATGACGAATTGCCTCTGTTCCTCCGGTTGACGCGCCAATGACCAGCAGTTTTTCCGAACTGAGTAAGGGACCGGCCTTCAGGGTCGCAGGCGCGGCCATCGGCGTATGGGCGGCAAGCTTTGCCCGCGACGCGGTGCGGATCTTCTCGGCGATCATCTCGCTGTACGCCAGCATCCCCTCGCGAATGCCGAGCTGCGGCTTGGTGACAAAGTCCACCGCTCCCAGCTCCAGCGCGCGCAGGGTGATTTCCGATCCTTTCCCGGTCAGGGAGGAGACCATCACCACCGGCATGGGCCGCAGCCGCATTAATTTTTCGAGGAAATCTATGCCATCCATGCGCGGCATCTCGACATCCAGCGTTAGCACGTCGGGGTTATATTTTTTAATTAAATCCCGCGCTACGAGCGGATCGGGGGCGGTTGCCACCATCTCCATGTCGCTGTGGCTATTGATAATTTCAGTCATGATCTGACGCATCAGCGCTGAATCATCGACGGACAATACCCTGATTTTACTCATGCTTTTTCCTTACTCAGCGCATATACCGTTTGCCCACGCAGGCTAAACTCACGCACAAGGTTGCTGAAGTTTTCCGAGTGCCCGGCAAACAGTAAACCGTCAGGCTTGAGCAACGGAACAAACCGACGCAAAATGTCCTGTTGCGTCGTTTTATCAAAATAGATCATGACGTTACGGCAAAAAATGGCGTCGAACGGCCCCGGCACGTTGTACTGCTTATCCAGCAGGTTAACGGGCGCGAATTCGACGCAGTTCGCCAGCTCCTGGCGTACGCGTACCAGGCCTTCATGCGGGCCCGTGCCGCGCATGAAATAACGCTGCAGCTGCTGCGGCGACAGCGTTTTCAGTTCATCCTGGCGATAAACACCGTTACGCGCCTTCTCCAGCACTTCGGTATCGATATCGCTGGCGTAGACCTTCCAGCGTCCCGGCGCCATCCCCAGCGTATCGGCAAGGGTGATCGCCAGCGAGTACGGCTCTTCCCCCGTCGAGGCGGCCGCACTCCAGACGCGATACTCCCCGGTGCGCCGGCGCGCATGCTCGGCCAGGACCGGGAAGTGGTGGGCTTCACGGAAAAACGCCGTCAGGTTGGTGGTTAACGAGTTAATAAAAGCCTGCCACTCGGCGCTGTTCTGGTTCGCCTCGAGCATGCTCAGATAGCGACCAAAATCATCCAGCCCCAGCGTACGCAAGCGCCGCACCAGACGGTTGTAGACCATGTCCCGCTTATGATCCGCAAGCACGATCCCCGCACGCTGGTAGATTAACTGACATATCCGACGAAAATGCGCGTCGGACAGCGCGAGGCGCTGTGTCATCTGCAACAATAATGACGTTTGCCCAGGGGGCATTGGTGATGTCATAGCGCCTTCTTAATTACATTCAGGATACAACTGGCACGGCCTGCGACCGCCCGACTTCTGTTACTGCTTCAACGTGCTCTTTCACATTAAATACCGCGACCAGCCCGGTCAGACGATCCGCCTGGCTGGCCAGCTGATCGGTTGCCGCTGCCGCTTCCTCAACTAACGAGGCGTTCTGTTGCGTCACCTGATCCATCTGGGTGACCGCCTGAGCAACCTGCTCAATCCCGCGACGCTGTTCATCCGACGCCGAGGCAATCTCGCCCATGATGTCGTTCACCCGCGTCACCGAGGTGACGATTTCGTGCATGGTTTGTGCCGCCGTATCCACCAGGGCAGAGCCTTGCTGAACCCGTGACACCGATTCTTCAATCAGCACCTTAATTTCTTTCGCCGCGTTGGCGCTGCGGCTCGCCAGGTTACGCACCTCACCCGCCACCACCGCAAACCCGCGCCCCTGCTCCCCGGCACGCGCGGCTTCAACGGCAGCATTCAGCGCCAGAATGTTGGTCTGGAATGCGATACCGTCAATCACGCTGATGATGTCACCAATTTTCTGTGAACTGGTGGCGATCTCCTGCATGGTGCTGGCGACATGGGACGCCTGGTCGCCGCCCTTCTTCGCCGTCATCGCCGCCTGTTTTGACAGGTCAGACGCCTGACGCGCGTTATCGGCGTTCTGGCTAACCGTCGCGGTCAGCTGCTCCATGCTGGCTGCCGTCTGCGCCAGCGAGGCCGCCTGCTGCTCGGTGCGGGATGAGAGATCGTTGTTACCCGCCGCAATCTCTGAGATCCCGGTGTGCATGGCATAACTGCCCTGACGCACGTCGGATACCGTTTCCCGCAGCGATCCCTGCATCGCCTTCAGGCTGGCAAAAATCGCCGAAATTTCGTTTTTGCCGAACACCGCCACCGGACGCGCCAGGTTGCCTTTCGCAATGCTGTCGAAGTGGCTGCTGATAATCGCCAGCGGCTGCACAATCATTTTGCGTGACCAGAGCAGCGCGGCGCCGGTCAGCAAGCCCGCCAGAATCACCATCACGCCGAAGATGACGCCCGACATGTGATAGCTGGTGCGGCTTGCTTCACCGGCGCGCAGAACAGACTGATTGATATCCTGCTGCCATGCGTCAAAGCTGCCGTCAAACGCCGCCTGTGAGGCCTGAACCGGCGCGGTCATAAAGTCCGACAGCTGGTTGTTCTCAAGCCACGTCGCCTGATGGTCGAGATCGCTGTACCACTGTTCAAAATGGGTCTTCATGGCGGCCTTCAGCGCTTTCTCTTTCTCGCTGCCAGTGGCCTGTGCCGCAAAGGCCTTAAACTGTGCGTCAGCCTGTTTCAGGCTGTCGCGCGCGGTGGCCATCAGCGCCTTAATGTCATCCGGCGGATAACTTAGCGCGGTTAAGGTTCCCGCCTTGTTCAGCGCAGTGCTTGCCTGCAACAGCACGGCACGGGTTTGTGCCAGTGCGGAGCGCTGCTGATTACTCGTCTCAACGTCCTGCAAATTCTGATAGCCATCGCGAAACGCCCAAAAAGACAACCCGTTACTGCCAACCTGCAACACACCGCAAAGGATCAGTATCAAAAACAGTGTGGTCGAGATACGAATACGATTTAACATCCACGCTCCCATCAAGCGGCAAGCAGCCGCGGTTTAATTGTCAGTCAAAATGTTTCCCAGTTTTCATCTTGTCCGGTCGTCGCGGTACGCGTACGGTTGGCAGCCGTTTCAGCGGCTGGCGCGCGGTACGTCGCCTGCGGGGTGACCGTGTTTCCAGCGAGTGAAGCGAGACGAAACGCCGAGACGGCCATCTTCAGACGGCTCACCTGGTCTTCCAGGGCAGCGGCCGCCGCAGCGGACTCCTGCACCAGGGCGGCGTTTTGCTGTGTCACGCGATCCATTTCCGATACCGCCAGGGCAACCTGGTCGATACCACGACTCTGCTCATCAGACGCAGAGGCGATTTCACCCATGATGTCCGTCACGCGGGTGACGGCATTCACGATGTCATTCATGGTCTCCCCGGCGCTTTCCACCAGCACGGAGCCGGTATCGACGCGGGAGACGGAATCTTCAATCAGCGATTTGATCTCTTTTGCCGCGTTGGCGCTGCGGCTGGCCAGGTTGCGCACTTCCCCGGCCACCACGGCAAACCCGCGTCCCTGTTCGCCCGCGCGCGCCGCTTCCACGGCGGCGTTCAGCGCCAGAATGTTGGTCTGGAAGGCAATGCCGTCGATAACGCTGATGATGTCGGCGATTTTCTTCGAGCTCTCGGCGATGTCGTGCATGGTTTTCACTACGCCATCCACCACGCGGCCGCCGCGCTGCGCCGTCTCGGAGGCGCTTTCCGCCAGCTGAGACGCCTGGCGGGCGTTATCGGCGTTCTGCTTCACGGTCGCGGTGAGCTGCTCCATGCTGGCCGCCGTCTCTTCCAGGGCGGACGCCTGCTGTTCAGTGCGCGATGAGAGGTCGTTATTGCCCATCGCAATTTCGCTGGTGCCGGTATAGATGGCATCCGTGCCGCTACGCACGTTGGCGACGGTATCGATAAGCGAACGCTGCATATGGTCAACGCTGTTTGCCAGCTCGGTGATCTCATTGCGCCCGGACACGGTCAGCGTTTTGGTCAGGTCACCGCCGGCAATGTCACGAATATGGGCGATGACGCGACCGAGAGGGTTCAGCAGGATATGGCGAATGCCGTACCAGACCGCGATCAGCACAATGACCAGCGCCAGCGCCAGCACCGCCATCTGCCATTTCGCAAAGCGGTAGTCATTCTGGCTTTCAGCAAACGCGGAGTGATACAGATCGCCACTGACCTTTGCATATTCCCCCAGCGCCGCGCCGAGGGCGTTTTGCATCCCCTGCGTCGGCTGCGCGAAATAGGCGTCCATGTTGCCGCTCTCCAGGAACTGAATCAGCTCTGCCAGACCGGCATGGTAGGCGTTGTATTTTTCGTCGATATTCTGGCTCACCTGCTCCATCGCAGGCTGCGGGGTGATTTTCTTAAAGGCCTCGTAATGCTTTGCGGCATCCGCAAGTGTCGCCCGGGCATTTTTCAGCAGATCGGTTTTCGCGCTGCTCTGCTGATTGTTGGGATCCATCATCATGCGCGCGGACGAGCGGCTCAGGTTGATACGCGTTTGCAGCATCAGATCCCACGTTGAGGTGAGTTCACTCTGCTGCAGGCGGAGATCGTTCGAGGCCGCGAAGCTGTCCTGGTTTTGTTTTAATGACGAGAAAAAAAGCCCGCCGGAGATAAGCTGAAGTAGTGCGAAAATGACCAGCACCATCATAAGCATTGTGACAACGCGGATACGGTTCAACATACAACACCTTCTCATAGATTTATTAACGGTGTTATCGGCACAGCCAACAGGAACTTTACATTTGAGAAAGGGAAAAGCGCGGGGTTAGAAAGCCACGTCGACAATCAGCGTATCGGTGTAGGTTCCGGCGGGTGGCGTGGCCTGATTAGTTAGCACTTTCGCGGTGTAGTTGTAGGTACGCAGTAAACCGTCGGCACTGACCTGCGACGACGTCGCGCTGGTCCAGCGTTCGCTGCCGCTGCCGCCCCAGCGGTTACCCGTGGCTTCTTTGTAGATGTCATAACTGAGGTAGTTACTGCCGCTTACCATCCGGCGCACGTTATTCAGCGCGTTAGCACCGTTGTTAATGCCGATGGTATAGGTACTGCCTTTGGTACAGGTGACGGCAATCGCCTGTGAGACGGTGGGGAAACTTTGTACCAGCGGCGCGCTGTTGAAGTTGACGTCCGGCGTGGTCATGGCGCTACAGTCGTTGGTGACGGTCATATCCAACAGGATGGTGGTTGTTGAGGTCCCCGTCTGGGCATTCGTACAAAGGCTTCCAACACCGAAGGCACAGACGCTGTAGCTGATGCTGAAGGTCAACTGCACCTGGTAGGGACCGGCAGTGACGTTTTGTCCAGCGACGGTGCGAAAATAGAGCGGAATGTTATACTGCCTTGTCCCCAGCAGCCCCAGCAAGGTATTCCCGCTCCAGGTATACGTTTTACTTATCTGCACCTCGCTGCTGCTCGCACAAGCCGATAATCCGCACAGCCGGGTGGGGATTACGTCCGTAATGGCGGCATTATCCGTACGTTTCATGGTCGCGCGACTGTTGCCCGAGACTGACGCCGCGGTGTAGCTCAGGGTCACCGAATCGTTGGTCAGAACGTTGAGCACGGTATCACACGCCACAACAAGCCTGCCGGTGGTTTCAACCTCCCCGGTTCCGCTGAGCGCGAACGAGGTGACGCTGCCAAACGACGCATTAACCGTACTGACGGTACACGCCGCCCAGCCGCCGCCGGAGAATAGCAACAGCATCAACAGCAGCAGACGCTTCATGGCGCCTCCCGACACACCAGCGGACCGTAGGTTTGCAGCTTGTGCTCCGGGTTGGCTCCCACGGTCAGGGTGACCTTGCAGCGTTTTCCGTCAGGCGCGATCACCTCCAGCGGATTCACATCGCTAAGGTTTTCCAGCCAGGCAATACCGTCATACCCCACCACCGCATTGCTGCGCGAGGCACGCCGGACCTGGCTTCCCACCGGCAGCGCCTGGCCGCGCGCATCGTGGAGGATGACGCTTGCCACCCTCTCCTGCTCCATCGGGAAATCGACCAGATAGCCGCTGTGACGCCGAATTGCAATTCGCCGCTCGGTCTCTTTCAGCCGGGTGTCCGCCGGCAGGTTCAGGGTATCAATGCGGTAGCTTGCCGGGTAATACGCCGACACCCCGCTGACCAGCAGGTAACCGTTGTTATTCGTTTTGCCAACGGGCTGGTTCTCATAGCTGACGGGCACGTCCGGATGGCCGTCGGTACTGATGACCACAAACGCATCGTTGATCTTATTCGCCGCGAACAGCTCGCCATCCATCAGAACAATCGCGCCCATCGCCTCGCCCCACCAGGTCATCATGTCCCTTTCGCCGTAGCCGCCGCCCTGCAGTTCAATATTGTTATTACGCCAGCCCAGCGTGCCCTGCTGATAGTCACTGGATTTTGACTGGTTGGCCCAGGCCATGTTCCAGCTAAAGCCGCCGTCAGACGGCATGGAATGGTTGTAGTTAATGCGCTGGGTGTTGCCCGCATCCGGGGCGTTTTCGACGGTGAACGCGGCGCTGTCGCGTGCCCCCAGCGGCACCTGCAGCGACAGCGCGACCGTCCAGTCTCCCCGCTGCTGGTCCCGGCTCCCGGCGAGGTAAATACTGCTCGCGCCCCACAAATTACGGCTCCATGAGAGATTAAGCAGCTCGGTTTTTTGACTGTCAAAACTCTCCACGCCAATCCAGGCTGCGCCGATGTTGCCGTACTGTCCCAGGTTGAAGGTCAGAGAATACTGGTCCGTATTGCGGCTGAAGCTGGCGATGGGTTTATCGTTCTCGTCATACACCGTAGGCTGGTCGTAGAGGGCCAGATTGCCAAAGCCGCGGTCCCGACGCGTGTGCTGGGTGGCCACGCTGAACTCGCTGGTGCTGTACTGGTAACCCCAGCTGATTTGCCCGCCCGCCTCCCCGCGCATGCGGCTTTGCGAGTAAGAGGTATTCACCACGCCAAACTGGCCGAGTTTAATCACCGTCCCAGCCCCGCCCAGTGCCAGCGCCTCCGCCCCTTCGGCATGACCCTCCAGCGTCAGCCAGTCCGTCACCCCGTAGCGATACGAACCGCTGCCTGCCGCCGGGCCGTAGTCAAAATTCTTGATACCGTAATTACGCCGCAGGCTGCCCAGCGTCACGGCGCCGTCGCTCAGCCCTTTTTTGAGCAGGTCGCTGGAGACGTAAAACGGCAGCGTGGTGCTGACCTGGCGCCCTAATGCATCCGTCGTGACCAGTACCGCATCCCCGGCGCCGTTGATATAGGGCAGATTGGTCAGGGTGAAGGGGCCCGGCTGAAGCTGGGTTGAGCCGGACCGATAGCCGTTGATAAAGAGATCAACCGAGGTGGGTACCGCCGCTTCCCCCGCGAATTCGGGCAGCGGCCACGTCACCAGGTCAGGGCGCAGGGAGAAATCCCGCCCGACGCTGATCCCTCCCATCCGCACGCTGGAGCTCCAGCTCAGGGCATCGCTGATCACGTCCCCGACGCTCCAGCTCATTGCGTCATCCTCATTCGTGAACAGCAGGGTCGTGTCATAGCGGACATACCCTTCCTGCTGACCGTCGTTACCGGTGAAATTTTCCCGGGCATAGCCGGTGGAGGAAAACGAGCCGTTCTCATTGAAATAGCGGAATTCATGCCAGAGGGACGCCTGTCCGCCGATATGCTCCGTGTGGTTGGTGTAGAGATCGTAATTGAGCAGCGCGCCGCGCCCGAAGTGCGGTTTGGCCTGCGCCGTTTGCGCGCCGAACGGCGTCACGCGGGATGCAACCCAGTCCCGGGGAACGGTCAGCAGCAGGCGCTGTCCGGCGCTGTCGTACTCCACCCGAACCTGAGAAAGCGATGAGAGATTCACCTCTCCGGCAGGAACATGTTCTGGGGGCAGCCCCGCGCGCAGCAGGTCAGCGCTGGAGATAAAGAAAGTGCCTTTGCGCTGCGTCACGGGCACGACCAGACCGGTATCGTAGTGGTTGAGCACGAGGGCAAGCTGGAAGACCGCTTCATCATGTATCGCCTGTGCCTGGGGCGGCGGCGGAAGGCTGTCATCGCCGGACTCAGCCCAGGTCGCGGAACTGACGCAAAGCAGTATCATCATCGCCGGCTTCAGTTGACGGGCGTCGACTGCCATTGTGCGTCCCTGGCATTAATCTGCGCGCTCATCCGCTCTGGCTGACGAACGCCTGCGGGTATCGGCCAGCTGCGGGTGCTGCCGGGAAGTACGTAACCCAGCAATCCCTCCGCGACCGTGCGTTTCTGCCCTCCCTGCTCCAGCGCCACCTGGCTCAGCCTGACATGGACATCCCCCCGATTCCGAACCTCCAGTACCGGCTGCCCATCCGCTCGCGTCACCCGCCAGCTCAGGTTCCGGGTCTCCACCAGCGCGTGATGCGCCCCCTCTTTTATTGTCGGGATCCCCTGGCCATACACAAACAGCGGAATGGAGTAACGCATCTGCAACTTGAGGCCGATGGCGGGTTCGGCTTTGGCATCAGGCTGAGGAATTTCATCCACGATAATGCGGTAGGCCTGTTCGACGCCTGCGGGAACGGGGGCCTGCTTAATAAGACGGATAAGCTGCTTGCTGCCTGTGCCAATCGTGACGATGGGCGGGCTGGCGACCACATCCTGCTGCGCGGTGTAGCGCTCGTGTCCGTCCTCCTGCTTCCAGCGCACAATGCGCACCTGCATCGTGGTGGCGCTGTTTCCCTGGTTCTGGATCCACAGCTCCGTGGCGTTGGCGTCTGCCGCAAGCCACGGGTCGATAGGCCAGAGCAGAATGGTGGCAGCCGCCTGCGCCTGACCGGTTGCCACAGCCATTCCCAACGCGCCCGCCAGACAAACAGGTCTGAAAACTGGCTTCATCAACACTCTCCCTTTATTACCATGACAAGGTCACGGTGAGCTGATCGGAATACGTTCCTGCCGGGCTAAATCCGGTCAGTAGCGCCACGCCAAAAAGCGGCAGCGCGATGTTATTGCTGTTGCTATAGGTCACCGGTATCGCCTGGTTGACGCCAATTTCGCTGTTCGCGGCCAGCGAGCTGCTGCTGTAAAGCCGGTATCCCACCACGTCGGCGCCGTTCGAGCGCTTCATGCGGCGAACGGTTGAATAATTCTGTCCGCCATTAATGCTCATGCTCAGCGCCACGCCCGGCGTGCAGGCGATAGACAACGCCCCGTTTGGCACAAAGCTGGTGCTGACCGGTGCGCTCTCGACGCCGTTATGGGTGCCAAAATCCAGCGTCCCGAGAACCCCTCCGCTGCCGGTGGCCACCGCGCATCCCGGAACAATCGTCGCGCTGACCTTAAAGGACTGTGACGTCACCGCATCCGCCGCGGGCGCCATCAGCAATCCGACGATCAGCGCGAAAAAAGGCTGCACGTATCCCTCTGCGCATATGCGCAGACCAGTAAGAGTTGCCTTCATGGCGGTGCAGGACTAATAGGTGACGCTGACGTTAATCGTGTCGGTGTAGGTGCCCGGGACGACCGTCACGCTGTTACCGCCGCCGGTAATACGCCCGTAGAGGGTGTAACTGTCCACCCCTCCGGCCGTAGAGGCGATCGGCAGCGCGGTGTTATTGGCAATCACGCTGTTAAACCCGCTGTCGCTGTACAGGCTGTATGCCACGCCCTGTGCCGCGTTGGCGGTGTTAACCAGATAGCGCGCAGGGGTTCCCGGGGTGCCGACAACGGTGCCGGGTGCGGTGGAGTTGGTGTTGCCGGTGATCGCCACCGTATAGCTGGCGGTCGTACATTGAATAGTGAAGGTGTTTCCGCCGCTGGCGCCGGTGAGCTGCGTGGTCAGAGTGGAAAACGTTGCGGGATGGGTGCCGAAATCCAGTGTCCCGAAGTTAATACCGTTTTGCGTGGGCGATCCGTTTATCAGACAACCGTTCGTGAGCGTCAGCGTCGCGCCGATGGTGCCGCTACTGGTGACGGCCAGCGCCTGATGGACCGTTGTCGCAGTCAGTAAGGTGCCTGCGCAGATCAAAAGGAGTTTTCTTTTCATTTACCACCCTCCAGAAGACGTCTCCGTTCCCTTGCCACGTTTTATTTTTGTCGTTCAAGATGTTAGCCCCGCTTAATGTTCCTCTGAGGGGGGTTATTGAGAATTTAGTTTACGGATATCGCTTCGACCACCTGCCCCTTAACGCATAAGCACTTTGTCTTATTGACTTCCTATTGCCTTAAATAACAGAGAGTTAAATTATCTTTTTCAGCATTTTCATGCTATCAGGAGAGAATATATCCATTAAAGTGTGATGCGGATCACAATATATCGTCAGGGCAATAACAACAAAATTAATAAAACTTAAAAAGGAGTTGTATCCCCCTACGCTTTGCGTCAATTTATGTGCCGAATAATTTCCCGCGTCGTAATAAAAAATTTATATGTATCGGTGCGGGCTACATCTGAAGCGCATAGAGGGTCTTTTTTCGTGGCAAGTGCAAACAAACTCACACTCTTCATCGTGATATTCATGCTGGCGGGTATTCTTTCAGGGGCAGCAATTCATGAATATGCATCTGCGGATGCCATCAAAGCCTGGTCGGATAATATTACCCTTCTGACCGATATTTTCCTGCGACTGATCAAAATGGTCATTGCGCCGCTGGTCTTCAGTACGCTCACCGTCGGCATTATGAAGCTGGGCGAAACCTCCACCATTGGCCGCGTGGGCGGCAAAGCGATGGTATGGTTTATCAGCTCATCCGTGCTCTCAATTCTGGTCGGCCTGTTTATCGTCACGCTGGAGCATCCGGGCAGCGGACTGAACCTGACCGTTCCGACCGAGGCGGTGGATACCGGATTAGCCGTTGGGGGGATGACGCTGAAAGCGTTCCTGTCTCACACCATTCCGACCAGCATCGCGGGGGCGATGTCGAACAATGAGATCCTGCAGATTGTGGTGTTCTCCATGTTCTTCGGCATTGGAGGCGCGTCGCTGGGGCAGAAATTCAACGCCCCGCTGGTGGCTGCGCTGGACGTGGTTTCCCATATCATGCTGAAGGTCACAGGCTACGTGATGTACGTTGCGCCGCTGGCCATTTTCGCGGCAATCTCATCCGTTATCGCCACGCAGGGTCTGGGCATTCTGTTGAACTATGCCTCCTTTATTGGCGGCTACTACGTTGCCATTCTTCTCACCTGCATGGTGCTGCTGGCCGTGGGTTACATGGTGCTGAAAAAAGAGGTGTTCCGCCTGGTCAGCATGCTGAAAGATCCGGTTCTGGTGGCGTTTACCACCAGCAGTTCTGAAGCGGCCTACCCTAAAACGCTGGAGCAGCTGGAGCGTTTTGGCTGCTCGCGCAACATCGCCTCTTTCGTACTGCCGATTGGCTACTCCTTCAACCTGGTGGGGTCGATGGTGTACTGCTCTTTCGCCTCGATGTTTATCGCGCAGGCGTACAACATTCATCTGAGCTTCTCTGAGGTGACGGTGCTGATGCTGACCCTGATGCTGGCCTCAAAAGGGATTGCGGGCGTACCGCGCTCCTCGCTGGTGGTGCTGGCTGCGACGATCCCAAGCTTTAACATTCCGGTGGCCGGTATTCTGCTGCTGATGGGGATCGACCACTTCCTGGATATGGGCCGTTCCGCAATTAACGTCCTGGGTAATGGTATTGCGACCGCCATGCTGTCGCAGAATGAAGGCGCGCGGGACGCGGAAGCTGAAGCTGAACTGGTAAAGCAGGAAGCGTAATGGCATGAAAAAGCCGGGTGGCGGCTTCGCCTTACCCGGCCTACAAATGGCCCGAACGCGTAGGCCGGGTAAGCGTCAGCGCCACCCGGCTTTGTTTTAGGCTACGCGACTAGCCGCGATATCCTGCAGTGAAGACGGCCCCCGAACATTAACGTATGGGTGGCCACGGAAGCTGAGCAGGTGGAGCAGGATGTAAAAAAGCCGGGTGGCGGCTTCGCCTTACCCGGCCTACAAATGGCCCGAACACGTAGGACGGGTAAGCGTCAGCGCCACCCGGCTTTGTTTTAGGCTACGTGACTCGCCGCGATATCCAGCTGCGAAGACGGCCCCGAGCATTAACGTATGGGTGGCCACGGAAGCTGGGCTGGTGGAGCAGGATGTAAAAAAGCCGGGTGGCGGCTTCGCCTTACCCGGCCTACAAATGACTTGAACACGTAGGCCGGGTAAGCGTCAGCGCCACCCGGCTTTGTTTTAGGCTACGTGACTCGCGGCGATATCCAGAAGCGCCATCTCATCGCTGTTCAGCAACTTCTCAATGTTCACCAGAATCAGCATACGCTCGCCGAGCGCGCCCAGACCGGTCAGGTATTCGGTCGACAGCGTGACCGCAAACTCTGGCGCAGGACGAATCTGATCAGAGGTCAGGGAAAGCACGTCAGACACGCCATCCACCACGATCCCCACCACGCGCTGCCCCAGATTCAGGACGATCACCACGGTGTTGTCGTTGTAGTCAACGTCGCCCTGGCTGAACTTCACGCGCAGATCCACGATGGGCACAATGACGCCACGCAGGTTAGTGACACCTTTAATAAACGCAGGCGTGTTAGCGATGCGGGTAACCTGGTCGTAACCACGGATTTCCTGCACTTTCAGGATATCGATGCCGTACTCTTCATCGCCTAAAGTGAATACCAGAAATTCCTGTCCTGATGGCTCGCCCGCCAGTTTCGTTACATTACTCATACCGGTCATGTTATTACCTTCTACTTAATCAGGCGGCTGTGTACGCCACACGTTGTTCACGATTTAATCCCTGAAGCGCCGACACGTCGACGATCAGCGCCACGCTACCATCACCCAGAATGGTGGCGGCAGAAATACCCGGCACTTTGCGGTAGTTGCTTTCGAGGTTCTTCACCACCACCTGGTGCTGACCGATCAGCTGATCGACCAGCAATGCGTAGCGGCGGCCCGCGCTTTGCAGGATCACCACGATACCCTGCGTGGCCTCGGTCTTCGCCCCGTCCACTTCGAACACTTTCCACAGTTCCACCAGCGGCAGGTACTCACCGCGCACTTCGAGGACGCGCTCGCCGCCCGCCAGCGGATGCAGATCTTCCTCACGCGGCTGGAGGGATTCCATCACGGCGTTCAGCGGGAGGATAAAGACTTCGTCCGCCACTTTGACTGACATGCCGTCGAGGATCGCCAGCGTCAGCGGCAGCAGGATGCGAATGGTCGTGCCGGAGCCCTGTTTGGACTGGATCTCAACGTGGCCGCCCATCTCCTGGATGTTACGTTTCACCACGTCCATGCCCACGCCGCGTCCGGAGACGTCGGTCACCTGCTCTGCGGTAGAGAAGCCCGGTGCGAAGATCAGCATGCCCACTTCTTCGTCGGTCATGTTTTCATTGACCGCCATTCCCTGCGAAATCGCTTTTGCCAGGATGCGCTCGCGGTTCAGACCGGCGCCGTCATCGGTCACTTCAATGCAGATGTTTCCGCCCTGATGTTCCGCAGACAGGATCAGATTCCCGACCGGGGATTTCCCGGCGGCAATGCGGTTTTCCGGCAGTTCGATACCGTGGTCGAGGCTGTTACGCACCAGGTGCGTTAACGGGTCAATGATGCGCTCGATCAGGCTCTTATCCAGTTCGGTTGAGCTGCCCATCAGGGTCAGTTCAATCTGCTTGTTCAGCTTGCTGGCGAGATCGCGAACCAGACGCGGGAAGCGGCTGAAGACATATTCCATCGGCATCATACGGATGGACATGACCGATTCCTGCAGATCGCGGGCGTTACGCTGCAGCTGGCCCATGCTGGTAATCAAATCCCCGTGGGTGACCGGGTCGAGTTCGTTTGAACGTTGCGCCAGCATCGACTGGGTGATCACCAGTTCGCCCACCAGGTTAATCAGCTGATCAACCTTCTCAACGGCGACACGGATGCTGGTCGACTCGCTGGAGCGCGCGGCAGGTTTTTCACCACGGCCCGGTGCAGCAGCCTCTTTTGGCACCGCCTTGAGCGCCGGAGCCGCAGGCGCCACAGCCGGTGCGGCAGCCTGAGCGACAACAGCCGCCTCTTCCACAGCCGCAGGGGCATCAACCGCGACCGTTTCGGTTTCGAAGGCGATTTGATCGGCTTCAATCACAAAGCACAGCACCGCCACGATATCGTCCTGGCCAATACCGTCATCAAGCGTCGCGGCCAGGCTGTCTTTGCCTTTAACCACGTTGCTTAATTTCGCCAGGTTACCCAGCTCTTCTTCCAGCAGGTTAACTTCATTCTCTTTCAGGCGAGACAGCACCACGCGCAGCTTGCCTGCCGGTGCGTCAGCAGGGGCAGACGCCTGCGCGGCAACCGTGTCCACAACGCTCAGTTTTGCGGCAGGAACCACGGCTGCGGCAACCTCACCTTTGGCTTCCAGCGCGAGCTGGCGCAGCGCATTGCAGATGTATTCAAAGCTGGCGGCATCAGGCTCTGCCGAACTTTTATAGGCGTCGAGCTGTTCCTGCATAATATCTTTGGTTTCCAAAAACAGGTTGATAATGTCGGTATTGAGCTGCATCTCACCGCGTCGTGCTTCATCAAGCAGGTTTTCCATTAAATGGGTCGTTTCCTGCAGGATGGTAAATCCAAACGTTCCGGCTCCGCCTTTAATGGAATGCGCCGCACGGAAGATGGCATTGAGCTGCTCGGAATCCGGTGCTTCGGGCACCAAATCGAGCAAGTGTTGCTCCATATCGGCCAACAATTCGTCGGCTTCATCAAAGAATGTCTGGTAAAAATCGCTAATATCCATGCTCACGCTATCACCTCGGATTGGCTGGTGGCGATGTTGGAACGGCAGCCGAAGGAACGGCCCCAGGCTGTTTTAAATCGTCCAGTGACTCATTCTGACTTTCGGCGTTTTCATGCAGGATGGCCTGCTCCGCCTGCTGGTTCAGCACTAAAAGACTGATACGACGGTTGATGGCATCATCCGGCCCGCGGTCGGAAACGCGCATGGTTGCGGCCATGCCGACTACGCGCAGTACCTTGCCATCATCAAGCCCACCTGCCACCAGCTCGCGGCGCGAGGCGTTGGCACGGTCGGCAGAAAGTTCCCAGTTGCTGTATCCCTTCTCCCCACTGGCGTACGGGAAATCATCCGTGTGGCCTGACAGGCTGATTCGGTTAGGAATGCCGTTCAGCACCGGTGCAATGGCACGCAGAATATCGCGCATGTACGGTTCGACTTCCGCACTCCCGGTTTTAAACATCGGGCGGTTCTGGCTGTCGATAATCTGGATACGCAGCCCTTCCTGCACCAGGTCAATCTTCAGATGCGGTCGCAGCGCGCGCAGCTTCGGATCCGCTTCAATCAGCTGATCGAGATCGCCACGCAGTTTTTTCAGGCGCGCCTGTTCCATCTTTCGTTTCAGCTCGTCGATGTTCGGCTCTTTTTTCACCTCACCCTTCTGCTGGGTGTAATCATCGCCGCCGCCCGGGATCGGGCTTTCGCTGTTAGAGATACGCGGCCCGCCGGCCACCGCCGTTGCCAGCGGCGTGCGGAAATATTCGGCAATCTGGATCAGTTCTTTTGGGCTGGAGATGGAGATCAGCCACATCACCAGAAAGAACGCCATCATTGCGGTCATAAAATCGGCGTACGCGATTTTCCACGAGCCGTGGGCGCCATGCCCACCGCCCTTGTGCTTGCGTTTTTTTACGATGACGATCGGATGGGACTGGTTTTTCATGCGTCCTCAGTTGTCGTCTGTTGGTTTGGGTTTTTCACCGCACGCACGTGTTCTTCAAGCTCGATAAACGACGGACGCTCGCTGGAGTAAAGCGTTTTACGGCCAAACTCAACCGCGATCGGTGGCGCATAACCGTTGAGGTTAGAGAGCAGCGTGATCTTCACGCACTGCATCATTTTGGTGGTTTCCGCGCTCTTCTGGCGCAGCACGCTGGCCAGCGGAGAGATAAATCCATACGCCAGCAAAATACCGAGGAAGGTGCCCACCATCGCATGGGCAATCAGCGCGCCGAGCTCGGCTGCCGGACGGTCTGCCGAGGCCAGGGCGTGAACCACCCCCATGACCGCAGCAACGATACCAAATGCCGGAAGCGAGTCGCCGACCAGCGCCAGGCTGTTGGCCGGTACTTCCGATTCGCTTTCATGGGTTTCAATCTCTTCATCCATCAGCGCTTCGATTTCGAAGGTATTCATGTTGCCACTGATGATCAGTCGCAGATAGTCGACGATGAAATCCAGCATCATGGCATCAGCGAGAATGCGCGGATAGCTGGCAAAAATTTCGCTCTCTTTCGGGTTTTCAATATCCCGCTCAAGCGAGAACATGCCCTGCTGACGCGACTTCGCCATCAGGCGATAGAGCAGTGCCAGCAGATCCATATACATGCTTTTGGTGTATTTTGAGCGACGGAACAGCAATGGAATTGCTTTCAGCGTGCCCTTGATCGATTTACCGTTGTTGCCAACGATAAAAGCCCCTACCCCTGCGCCGCCGATGATAATAAGTTCAGCCGGTTGATAGAGTGCTCCAAGGTGCCCGCCGGTCATCATGTAACCGCCGAAAACTGTACCGAGAACTACCAGGTAACCTAATAAGATAAGCACGACATCATCCTTCCGCTAGTGACTATGGCAAGGACGTCCAGCTCGCAGCGTTGACCGTTCGCGGGGTAAAAAAAAGCAGCGGTAATCGCTTACCGCTGCTGGAATCTTTCCCACACGTTCGGGTTAAACAGCTTGTTCGATCTGTTCATCCAGCAGTTGTGGAATAATATCGGCAGCATCCCGGGAAAGTTTACGTCTTTTTACTGCACGGGAAGGAGGCTGACATAAACTACAGGCGAAGCTGCCTGCAGGTTGGTGAGCATGGGTAATGAAATTGCCGTTGCAGCAGTTGCAGCGCGACAGCTCAAGCATTCCGCTCTCAACAAAACGCACCAGCGTCCATGCGCGGGTCAGCGCCAGCAGAGGACCTTCTTCCTGCTGTGGGCATTGTTCAAGGTAAAGTTTGTAGGCTTTGATCACGGCGTCAACGCCGCTGCACAAACCGGTTTTGAGAAGATACTGCCAGGCATTGCAGAACATGGAAGCGTGAATATTCTGCTCCCACGTCATAAACCAGTCGGTAGAAAACGGCAGCATGCCTTTCGGCGGGGGACTACCACGTAACTCTTTGTACAGTTTGATGAGACGACCACGGCTCAACTGCGTCTCGCTTTCCAGCATTTGTAAACGAGCACCCAGCGTAATCAGCTCCATGGCCAACTGTATGTCACGCGCTTCCTGAACAATGCTTTTCTCGCTCATTGCTAGGCCCTTTTCTTACGGGCTACGTCATCAGGCTGGCTGATTTCGTTAAGCAAGCGAGTAGAGAGAAGAATACCGGTATGGATCTGTTGAAGATCGTCTACACGGGACTCCTGCGTCAGACGCGTTATAGTCTGAGAGTCATCGAAACGGAACTGGCAAACCAGTTGATTCGTTTCAGCCAGTTTAACCATCTGCGGGAGGGTTAAACCACCCAGCATGGTTGCCATCTCTTCGTTAATACCCAGACGAAACATCGCGGACGCCTTGTCCTGACTAATCAAACGCTGCGCGAGCAGTAAATACGACAAATTGATGTCATAGATATGTTTTAGCAACTCGGATGTATGCATTGTTCCCATCCCGAATAACCAACTATTATTTTTATGCGGAAAGACCGCACCCCGTGATGTCGCCGGGAAATCACCCGGTATAAAAAAGAAAAGGCTAAATGCATAGTTGAATTTAGGTTTGTATTCATCGAAACGCGTAAGAGAGGAAACGCAAATGCGTCTCTTACATGTTTTATCATTTCTTACAAATAACTAAGATTTTTCCTAATTCGACGCAAACTCTACTCGTCAGTTTTGACACATACAATCCAGCCATCCTCAAATTTAAAAAAAATGTGATCTACGTCACACAATTTAAGTGAATATGACCCATAAATCCATCAGTATGACTTGTAATTTGCTCAAATATTAACCAATCAACACTGTTTTGTATTCTTAATTGACGAATACTCATGCAGAAGGGGGATCAGAACTGGCATGCAACGTGCTTTTCCTCGGGTGGGCGTCGCGCGGAAACATTTACATCATTCACCCCTCCAGGAAACATTTTTCTTACTGTGAAAAAACATAGAGTTATGCAGGCAGCCCAAAAAAGATGTTTCAGAGAGTGATCATTCGAAATGATTTTGTAACGCATCAAAACGATTCAACAGTCAAGGCACAAAATTGTGTGATTTACGTTAAGTTGTTAATTTTTTTCATTTAGGGGCATTTTTCAGTTATTCTTCTTATAAGAATAATTAATGAATAATTATGATAAGCTTCACACTAATGTCGTAATCAGCCCTTGCAGAACCCGCAAAATCGCGGTAAAGGTGATCAAACGCTGTCAGTCAGACACCCAAGGAGTGCGCCATGAGTTACTCCCATCTACTTGTTTCTGTTGCCGTTTCCCCAGAAAGCCATCAACTCGTCGCCCGGGCAGTTTCCATTGCCAGACCTCACAATGCCCGCATCAGCCTCATCACGCTTGCGGCCGAACCCGAGATGTATAATCAGCTGGCTGCCCCCATGCTGGAGGATATTCGTGAGGTACTTCAGGAGGAAACGCAGCAATTTCTGCGCGAGCTGGTCGAAAAGGCACACTATCCTGTCTATGAAACCGTAATTGCGACAGGAGAACTTAATGCCCATATTCTCGACATGTGTCGTAAACAGAATATTGATTTAGTGATATGCGGGAATCATAACCACAGCTTTTTATCGCGCGCGGCCTGCGCGGCGAAATCCATTGTCGCATCAAGTCAGGTTGACGTGTTATTAGTGCCGCTTGGGGGGCGTTAACCCCCCAGGGAAATATCAGGCAAGTTTAGGGAAAGTTGCGATCTTTTTTTGTAAATCGCCTTCATGGCTTTGTGGGGCGATATCGCGGAGATCCTGAATAAAACGCGCCTGCCAGTGGCTAATATCGTTCTTCCGGATCGTCTCCATCATTTCAGCATGGCGGGAAATACGTTCCGTGAGCGGCATGGTCAGCGCGCGGTTCAGGGCATTCGCCACGTCATCGCGATCGTAAGGGTTCACGATAAGCGCCGACGTGAGCTCATTCGCGGCCCCGGCAAACTGGGAAAGCACCAGAACACCCGGATCGGCGGGATCCTGCGCTGCCACGTATTCTTTCGCGACCAGGTTCATCCCGTCGCGCAGCGGCGTCACCAGGCCAACGTCCGCATAGCGGAAGACCTTCATCAGGATCTTGCGATCGAAGTGCTGATTCAGATAAAACAGCGGCGTCCAGCCCAGTTGCCCGTAGCGGCCATTAATGCGCCCGGCTTCTGTCTCCAGCTGATGGCGAATGTCCTGATAGGCCTGAACCTCACCGCGCGACGTCGGCGCAATCTGGGTATAACGGATTTTACCGTGATGCTCCGGATATTTATCCAGCAGCGTTTCATATGCCAGGAAGCGTTCCGGCAGCCCTTTAGAATAATCAAGACGCTCGACCGAGAAGATATTTTTCACGTGCTTGAGTTCATTCTTAAGCTGCGCCAGCTTCGGCGGCAGCGGGCCGGAGGCCTGCTCCGCGATTTCGTCAGGTTCAATCCCTATTGGATACACTTCGGTGTGGAACGTTTTTCCCCACGCCGTATGGGTTTTCCCGCCTTTGGTCACCAGACGCGCTTTCCCTGACACGGAGTCCAGGAATGCCAGGCGGTCATTTTCCGTCTGGAAGCCCAGCAAATCGTAGTCACACAGCGCTTCCAGCAGCTCTTCATGCGGCGGCAGCGCGGTAAAAATTTCCGGCGTCGGGAACGGGATGTGCAGGAAGAAGCCAATCCGGTTATTCACTCCCCTCTTTCGCAGCTCTCTGGCGAACGGCAGCAGGTGATAATCGTGGATCCATAAAATATCGTCTTCCTCTATCAATGGCAGCAGTTTATCCGCCAGCAGCGCATTCACGCGCGCGTAGCCTTCGAAGGTTTCACGCTGGAATTTGACCAGGTCAAGACGATAGTGAAACGCCGGCCACAGGACGGCATTCGAGAACTGCGAGTAATACTCGTCGTAGTCTTTCTCTTTCAGTGCAAACGACGCCCACGTGATGTTCCCGCGCGTCACTTTTGTGAGCGGTTTCTCTTCTTCACTGATTTCTCCGCTCCAGCCAAACCACAGCCCGCCAGCGGCTTTCAAGGCACCTAACACCCCTACCGCCAGGCCACCCGCACTGGCTTTTTTATCATCAGGCGGTGCGATTCGGTTAGAGACGACGACTAAGCGACCCATAATGGTTTCCCCCTTTGTTTTGCGCTATTTGTTGTTGTTGCTGGTTAGCGATATCAGATACCCACTGCCAGACGCTGGCGACATCCGCCAGCCGCCATTCGGCGACAGTGTCACCAGGCCCTACCTTAACGGCGATCCCTCCGGCCTGATTAACCACACGGAACCCGGCCTCGTCGGTCAGGTCATCCCCTAAGAAAACAGGCGTCCGGCCCTTAAAAGGTGCCTCCGCCATAAATGCGGCGATGGCAGCGCCTTTATTAATCCCCTTCGGCTTTAACTCCACCACGCATTTGCCCGGCTGCAGCGCCAGCTGTGGATGCGCATCCGCAACCGTCTGAGCAAGCGCGAGCACGGCATCTCCGTGCTGCGGTGCCTGGCGATAATGCAGGGCAAAGGCCATGCCTTTGGCTTCCAGCTCGGTGACAGGCAGGTCGGCCAGCGCAGCAGAGAGCCGCTTCTGGAGCGTTTGCGTAAGTGCGTCGGGGAGTGAAACGATATGCGTTTGATCATGGATGTCGCGGCGCTCCGCTCCGTGTACACCGGCCAGCGGAAAGTGGTATGGACTGGCGAGCAGATCCAGCTCGGCCATTGAGCGCCCTGATATCAATGCCAGTGCTCCCTCATTCATGAGCGAGAGCTGATGCAAATCCTGTAACACCGCCTCCGGAATAGACACCTGATCGGGGTGCGGTTTTATCCCGGCGAGCGTGCCGTCGAGATCAAAAAAGAAAGCATAATGTCCGGGCAGTACAGGCGGTGCGGTTAACAAGTCAGCCACCCTTTTCCTCCTTACGGTTGACGAGAGGTAAACGCCTTTACCTCTTTCATAGCCATGTAAGTATAGACAGTGTGACGTCGCTCGCCATTTGACAACCGCCCCGCCAGTTTTACTGGCGGGGCGGTGAAGGGGTCAGCTATGGTTATAAGTTGAGCAATAAAAGAGGTGCAAAACGGTTACACGGTACGCTTCGCTTTTTGCTTGTAACGGTCGAATATCACCGCTGCCAGCAGGATCAGACCACGCACCACGTACTGCGAGAACGGCGAAATATTCAGCAGGTTCATGGCGTTCTCTACCGTGCCCAAAATCAGGATACCGGCCACCACATATGAGATTTTTCCGATGCCTCCCTTGAGGGAAACGCCCCCTAACACGCAGGCCGAAATAACGATCAGCTCATAACCGATAGAGGTCATTGGCTGGCCGCTGGTCATACGCGACGCCAGAATAATCCCCGCCGCGGCAGAAACGAGCCCCGAGAGCACAAAGATAATAATCTTGGTGCGCACCACCGGCACCCCGGCCAGACGGGCGGCCTCTTCGTTACCGCCAATCGCCAGCGTATTACGGCCAAAGGTGGTCCGGTTAAGCAGGAAGCCGAACAGGATCAGGCAGGCCACGGTCAGCCAGATAGGCGCAGGCAGACCCAGCCAGTTGGCGTAACCCAGCGTAAAGAAACGCTCGTCTTCAATCCCCACCGCTTTACCGTCGGAGATGATATAGGCCAGCCCGCGGACAATTTGCATTGTCGCAAGCGTCGTGATCAGGGCGTTAATCTTCAGGCGCGCGATAACAAAACCGTTCACCAGGCCGCTGATGACGCCGAGTAACAGACCGGCAAAAACGCCAATCCACAGGCTCTCCGTCATGTTGATCACCACGGCCGTCGTAACGCCTGCACAGGCAATCACCGACGCCACCGACAGGTCAAAATCGCCGGAGGCCAGACAGAACAGCATCCCGCAGGCCACCATCCCGGACATGGAGATGGCGAGACCCAGCCCCTTCATATTAATGAAGGTGGCAAAGTTGGGGACAAAGATCGCGCAGGCGACGAACAGTGCGGCAAACACCACCAGCATGCCGTACTGATCCCAGATACGCCCAACGCTCAACGCCGACTTCGACTTCGGCACTCCGGATGTAGTAACAGAGGACATCATTAACTCCTTACTCAGGCGACGGCCTGGCTAACTTTAGGCATGGCGAGGTTCAACGCCTGTTGTTCATTCGCCTGTTCATGAAGTAATTCGCCGGCAATTTCGCCTTCACGCATCACCACAATGCGGTCGGCCACGCCCAGCACCTCCGGCAGATCGCTGGAGGCGAAGAGCACCGCCACGCCGCGTTTTGCCAGCTCATAGATCACGTTATAAATCTCGTGTTTTGCCCCCACGTCGATACCGCGCGTCGGCTCATCCAGCAAGATGACCTTCATATCCTCCGACAGCCAGCGGCCCAGAATGGCCTTCTGCTGGTTTCCGCCTGACAGATTCATGATCAGCTGTTCCGGACCCGGCGTTTTGATATTCAGTGAACGAATATGGTGGTCGGCATTGCTCGACTCCCAGCTATCGTTTATCAGGCAACCTGCGCGAATAAACTTACGGCGGGCGGAAATATTGATGTTGTCGCGTACCGAGTGCACCGGAATAATGCCCTCTGCTTTCCGGTCTTCCGGACAGAGCATCATTCCCGCCCCGATCGCGTGGGCCGGTTTCTGAATGTCTACCCGCTCGCCGTCAATGGAGACCTGCCCATCGGTAATACGGGTACCGCCGAACAGCCCTTTCATCAATTCGCTACGCCCCGCGCCTACCAGACCAAACAGGCCGACGATTTCACCGCTGCGTACGGATAACGAAATCGGCGTTCTGACGCCCGGCGCTTTTACGCTATCGAGGCGCAGACGCTCAGGGCCGTACTGGCGAGGCTGCCAGTGATAGATATCACCCAGATCGCGTCCGACCATCGCCTGAACAAGCTGGTCATGGTTCACCTGCGCCATGTCGGTAAAGGTGCGCACATAGCGTCCATCTTTAAACACGGTGATGGCATCGCTGAGAGCAAAAATCTCTTCCATGCGGTGCGAAACGTACAGAATCGTCCGGCCTTCCTGACGCAATTCGCGGATCACGCGGAACAGATTTTCGATTTCCCGCTTCGAGAGCGAACTGGTGGGTTCATCGAAGGCAATAATTCTGGCGTTACGCGCCAGCGCCTTGGCAATTTCAACCATCTGCCACTGGCCGATGGAGAGATATTTCAGGGGCGTCTGGGGATCGACGTCCAGACCCAGGTGTTGAAGCTGCAGCCCCGCTTCATAATTAAGTAGCGAACGATTCACCACGCCGCCTTTGTGCGGGAGCTGTCCTAAATAGATGTTTTCCGCCACGGTCATCTCAGGGATGAGGTGCAGCTCCTGATAGATAATGGCCACCCCGGCATTGAGCGCCGCCGTGGTATCGGCAAAAGAGACCTCTTCGCCGCGGATCGCCAGCGTGCCGGTTGTTGGCGAGTAGTTGCCGCTGAGGATTTTCAACAGCGTGGATTTTCCCGCACCGTTTTCCCCCATCAGGGCGTGAACCTGGCCGGCATAGCAGTCGAAGCTGATATCGGTCAGCGCGTTCACACCGGGGAAGGTTTTCCCGATGCCGCGAAAAGAGAGATACGGATCAGACTGTCGCATAACGTCTCCGTGATTCCTGTAGTGTGTACGTCAGGCCCCTCACGCAGGATGAGGGGCACAATCACCGCGAATTACTTCCCGCCCAGTCCTTTTTTCGCCAGCTCCTCTTTGAAGTTGTCGCGGGTGATGAGCACCACGTCGGTCACTTCGGTAAATTTCGGCGGTTCAGCCCCTTTGGTGACCCAGTTGTAAAGCATCTCGCTGGATTTATAGCCGTGAACGTCCGGGCTTGGCAGCAGTGAGCCGTAGAAGCCGGTGGCCTGCGCTTTGGACAGCTCGCTGACGGCGTCAACGCCGTTGATGCCAATCCCGATCACGTCAGGTGCCTTGAAGCCCTGACCTTCCGTCGCGCGCACGCCGCCCAGCACGGTGTTGTCGTTCATGCCGACCACCAGCCAGTGTTTGACCTCCGGATGCTGAACCAGCATGGAGTTGGCGGCGTCGAAAGCGCCCGGGATATCGTTAGATTTGGTTGGGACTTTGTAGATTTGTTTTTCCGGGAAACCGGCCGCCTTCAGCGCGTCCATTGACCCGGTTGTACGACGACGCGCCGTGTCCAGCTCATCCGCTGTAATAGCCATCACTGCGGTCTCTTTGACGTCCCAGCCGCGTTTTTGCATCTCTTTATAGAGTTCCTGGCCCTGACGTTCGCCGATTTTTGTCGCGGCCATCATGACCAGCGGGACGCTGTCCATCGGCTTGCCTTTGGCGTTCACGAACTGATCGTCAACGGCAATGACCTTCATGTCGTAACCGCGGGCTTTTGCCGCGATGGCCGAGCCCAGCTTTGGATCCGGCGTACAGATAACGAAACCTTTCGCACCGCTGGCCGCCAGGCTGTCGATGGCGTTCAGGGTTTTCTCACCGTCAGGCACGGCGATTTTAATCACTTCAAAACCTAAATCTTTCCCGGCCTTATCGGCGAATTTCCACTCCGTCTGGAACCAGGGCTCTTCGGGCTGTTTTACCAAAAAACCGAGTTTTAAATTCTCAGCAATAGCGGATTGTGACATAACGGCAGCCAGACCGATGGCCGCCAGCGCTTTAGTAAATTTGTGCATGGTAAACTCCAGCTTTAGCTTTCTTTTCTGTAGGGAATATGTGCGTGCTTCTTATTTAATCGGACTTAAAACAAGGCATTAGCGCTTACCTCGTTATAAGCGTTATTGCTGGTGATAGTTTTAGCGGGAAATTAATCATCCATAAGAGAGCCCCATCACACCGCAGAATTACAGTAATTGCGTACATAAATTCAGCGAAAAATGACATAAAAAAGGCAGTATTTGTCAGACAAATGAAATGAGGGTAAGCAGGATTATCCATAAGATTAGCTAAGATATCCCTGATGCCCCGGATCGGGCACGAGAACGCTGGACGTCAGAAAAGTGCAGTATGTTTTCCATCAAAAATGCCACACGCGCTGAAAATTATTTACTCCACAGAATTTGATGTAGCGCAATTTTATTAATGCACCTGATATACGGAATAATTAATCCGTGATTCATTTTTTTACGGAGCATTATTCCGGTTTAATATTCCCGAAAGAGTAACAGCATATCTCTTCGATAAAAAATGTTGATTATCAGAGGATTATCTAAACACCGATCTATGGCGAGCTAATTGTATTTCTGTACTATATTAAAGTTTGTAATGTATGGTAAACACAGCCAATTTAAGAGTTTTCTTAGACCAAAGACAAGGGTATGCTTATTTATATCGAACACAGGAAGTGAATTTCGGTCGACTTCGTTTACTGCAGAAAGCGTATTTCTGCTCTTTTTCTTCGTACTTGCCTGGTGCTCAGGTTAAGCAGCGGACATCACGTCCCACCGTCAATAAGGATATGAGTATGGCTACCCAAACGATGATGCAAAAACTTAACGCGCAGATGAACCTTGAGTTCTACGCCTCCAACCTGCACCTTCACTTAAGTGCCTGGTGCGCTGAGAATAGCCTCACGGGCTCTGCCACCTTCTTTCGCTCTCAGGCACAAAGTAACGTCACCCATATGATGCGCGTTTTTAACTTCCTGAAAGCTGCAGGGGCAAACCCTGTCGTTAAAGCCCTTGATGGGATAAACGAGAGCTACTCTTGTCTGGAAGAACTGTTTCAGAAAACGCTTGAAGAGTATGAACAACGCTGCAGCACCCTCAACAAACTGGCCGATGAAGCCAAAGCGCAGCAGGACATTACGACGCTGAGATTCTTACGCGATATGGATAAAGAGCAGCAGCAGGATGGCCTGCTGCTGAAGACGCTGGCGGATGAGCTGCATAACGCGCAGCAGGCAGGTTTATGTCCTGAGCAAACCGACCGTCACCTGCTCGACATTGTGGCGGTGCAGCACCACTGAGTTTTTGGCCTGCTTCCGTCCCGGGGAGCAGGTCCCCTTCCCCTCTCCAACCTTCTGCTTTTGCTGAAATTTAACAAATCAGATCTGGCTCCCAATGATTAACCACACAACGTGTGATGATTTATTTAATTACATAATCATTGACGAGGGAGCATCATGATCACCATTGAGTTTGTTGTCATTCTCCTCTGCCTGCTGACGGGTACGCGTTTCGGCGGTATGGGGCTTGGGTTAATCAGCGGTATTGGTCTTTTTATTTTATGTTTCGTCTTTGGTCTGCAGCCGGGTAAACCCCCGGTTGACGTCATGCTGACCATCCTCGCGGTGATTGGCTGTGCCGCTACCCTGCAAACGGCGGGCGGTCTCAACGTGATGATGCAGTTTGCGGAACGTCTGCTGCGCAAACACCCGCAGCACATCACCCTGCTCGCCCCGTTTACCACCTGGATGCTGACCTTTCTGTGCGGCACCGGCCATGTGGTCTACACCATGTTCCCGATTATTGCGGATATCGCCCTGAAAAAAGGGATCCGCCCGGAGCGCCCTATGGCCGTGGCATCGGTCGCGTCGCAGATGGCGATCACGGCCTCCCCCGTTTCCGTTGCCGTCGTGTCGCTGGTGTCCATCCTGGCAGCCCAGCATGGGATCGGCCACGCGTGGGGAATTCTGGAAATTCTCGCCGTGTCGGTTCCTGCTTCACTTTTCGGCGTGGCTATTGCTGCACTGTGGAGTTTACGCCGCGGGAAAGATTTGGCGGACGACATGGAGTTTCAGGAAAAGCTAAAAGATCCTAAGCAGCGCGAGTTTATCTACGGCGGAACAGAGACGTTAATGAATCAGCGTTTCCCAAAACAGGCCTACTGGTCCACGTGGATTTTCTTTGCCGGCATTGCCGTGGTCGTTCTGCTGGGGGCCTTCCCTGAGCTGCGCCCCGCCTTTGAACTGAAAGGCAAAATGACGGCGCTGTCGATGAACCTTGTCATCCAGATGATGATGTTAATTGCGGGTGCCGTGATGCTGATGGCCTGTAAGGTCAATGCCTCCGCGATTTCCAACGGCGCGGTGTTCAAGGCCGGTATGGTTGCGATCTTCTCGGTATTCGGCGTGGCGTGGATGAGCGATACCTTTTTCCAGGCACATCTCGACGAGTTAAAGCTGGCCCTGGAAGGCGTGGTGAAAAGCCACCCGTGGACATATGCGATTGTGCTGTTTCTGGTGTCAAAACTGGTGAACAGCCAGGCGGCGGCGCTGACGGCGGTGGCGCCGATGGGGTTGATGTTGGGCATCGACCCGAAAATGCTGATCGCCTTTTTCCCGGCGTCTTACGGCTATTTTGTCCTGCCGACCTATCCCAGCGATTTGGCCTGCATCGGCTTTGACCGGTCAGGCACGACCCGCATCGGTAAATTTATCATCAACCACAGCTTTATTTTGCCAGGGCTGATTGGGGTAAGCTGCGCGTGTGCCGCGAGCTACCTGCTGGTCCAGACGTTCTTCTGATAACATCAAAGGGCGACGCATGCCGTCGCCCATTTCCCTGCGTCAGTGGGACTCACCCTGCGGCGTGAATCGCAGCTCGATCAGCGCGATGGCTTTCTGGATCGCACGAAGCGTTACCGGGTCAGCGGCAGCAGGATGGCTGGCAAAATCGATGTTTTTCAGCTGGGTAGACATCTTCTCGCGCACTTCAACCGGCGCAATCACGTCCAGAACATCCAGGATTTGTTTGATAACCAGCTGGCAGGCGACAACGTCAGAGACCAGTTCCTGATCGGCGCTCAGGTTTTGTGACATGGGGTTTCTCCTTATTTAAAGGCCGCCATAGTATCAAAACACGCCCCCTGACATCTTCCCTTCAACGTCTGCAGGTATAAAAAAACCTGCCGAAGCAGGTTTTTTTTATCAGAACATGGCGCCCGGCGGCACGTCTTTGAACGTGCGGCAGTAATTGGCCCACATACTTTTCAGGATTTTGCGCAGTTTCACAGTGATGCTCCATCAACGTGTTATACAACTTTATCGTCAATGCGCCTATAATATGACCACCATCACAAAAATCAATGCTTTTGTGATAGAAATCACAATTTAATCAGAATGGGGTCTGATCGCGTTCACCATCAACCCGTTGCGAAGAGTGAGGGCAGATTATCCGGCTATTCAAGCCATTGCGGCGGGCATCTGCGGGTACGATAACGTATTTCCATCCACTCAGAGCGAACCATGAAAAGAGTCATTGTAGCCGGCACACTCCTCCTGCTCGCGGGGTGCAGCATTAACCGCCAGGCTGAAGTCAGCAGCCTCGATGCGCCGAACGGCATCGTCCGCCTTAACTACGGTCAGGCAGCGCTGCAAAATGCGTATTCCGATGAGTATGTGAATAACGGTACGGCGGCAAAAGCGTGTCAGAGCATGGGGTACGCCACTGCCTCAGCCTATGGTCAGCCCATTAAAACCTGCACCCTCATTAGCGGCTCGTTGTGTCTGAACGAGAGCGTGACTATCCAGTATAAATGTATGGGTTATGCCGTGAGCCCTAAGTCAAACAATCCGTGGTATTAATCCAGACTGCCAGCGCAGGCTGGCAGTTTATTTATTACGAACAAAAACAATTCTCATTAATAAATGATAAAATCGCCAATGCGTTTTATTCCCATTCGTATTTTAAATAAATAAAATAAATATTTTACGTTTTGCAAATAATTAAATAACAAATTATAGTGTCGCTCATTGTGAACCAGAAATAATAACCCGGAGCGCCACCATGCTGAAAACTGAAATGATCGACAAGCTCAACGCACAAATGAATCTTGAGCTGTATTCATCCCTTCTCTACCAGCAGATGAGCGCCTGGTGCAGCTATCACAGCTTTGAAGGCGCTGCCGCGTTTCTGCGTCGTCACGCGCAGGAAGAGATGACCCACATGCAGCGTCTGTTTGATTATCTGACGGATACCGGCAGCCTGCCGCGCATTGAAACCGTGGCATCCCCATTTGCTGAATATAATTCTCTCGATGAACTGTTCCGCGCCACCTACGAGCACGAGCAGCTGATCACCCAGAAAATTAACGAACTGGTTCATGCCGCGATGACCAGCCAGGATTATCCAACCTTCAATTTCCTGCAGTGGTATGTCGCCGAACAGCATGAAGAAGAGAAGCTGTTTAAATCCGTGCTGGATAAATTATCTCTGGTGGGGAAATCAGGCGAAGGTCTTTACTTTATTGATAAAGAACTTTCCACGTTGGATACGCAGAATTAATTTCAGCGCGGTGCGGGTTCCCTGCACCGCGTTAATTTACATACACCCAGCGCAGCTGGTACAGCGCCAGTCGTGGGGATTCACGGCCTGGTAAAAATAGCGGTAGCTGGCCGTCTCCAGCGGAATACCCCTCTCGTAGAACATATCCGTCAACCAGTCGACATTCTCTATGATCCACTCATCTTCCTGTAAGCCTTGTGCAAAGGTCTCATCCTCAGGATCAATAACCGAATAGATTCCCCAGGTGCCCATATCTTTTTCGCGGCGGGACTCCGGAAGTATCAGGGGCTGGTTCTGCCAGTGGATTATCCAGTGGCCATGGCACAACAGGTTGCCTCCACGGCTCCATGCCGCGGTAAAAGGATTCTCCCCCGCCATAAAACCCTCACTTTATTTGATAATTTATATTAATTGTTTACGTTACGCCGAAATGTTGCTCAGCAACATTGCCCTCATGTAGTAGGCGGAAGCCTATAAAGGGTCAGAGGAACATTAATGTGTAAAACATTCATTACACTGCTTGTAACGGTGATTTGACGAGTTACGGCTTTTCCCTTACTCTGCGCCGCAGATTTTGTCGCGGTTAAGAAGCGTTGTAGAGGAAAGCGTGAAAAACAGAACTCTGGGAAGTATTTTTATCGTCGCCGGAACGACGATTGGCGCAGGAATGCTGGCAATGCCTCTGGCAGCCGCGGGCGTGGGATTTGGCATGACCCTGCTGCTGCTGGGGACGCTCTGGGCGCTGATGTGCTACACCGCCCTGCTGTTGCTTGAGGTTTACCAGCATGTACCCGCCGATACCGGTCTGGGTTCCCTCGCGGCGCGCTACCTGGGACGCTACGGCCAGTGGATAACCGGCTTCAGCATGATGTTCCTGATGTACGCCCTGACCGCCGCCTACATCAGCGGGGCCGGGGAGCTGATCGCCTCAAGCGTTAACGACTGGTTTGGCTCTGACATTACCCCGGCGACGGGCGCCATCTTCTTTGCGCTCATCGGCGGCGGCGTGGTCTGCGTGGGAACGTCGCTGGTCGATCTGTTTAACCGTTTCCTGTTCAGCGCCAAAATTCTGTTCCTGATTGTCATGCTGGTCCTGTTGGCACCGCACGTGCACAAGGTCAACCTGCTGACGCTGCCGCTGGAAAAAGGGCTGGCGCTTTCCGCTATCCCGGTCATTTTCACCTCGTTTGGCTTCCACGGCAGCGTGCCGAGCATCGTCAGCTATATGAACGGCGATATTCGCAAGCTGCGCCGCGTCTTTGTTATCGGCAGCGCGATCCCGCTGATTGCCTACATTTTCTGGCAGCTGGTGACCCTGGGCAGCATCGACTCTTCAACCTTTATTGGCCTGATGGCACAGCACGCAGGCCTGAACGGTTTTCTGCTGGCGCTGCGCGAGGTCGTCACCTCCCCGCACGTGGAGCTGGCGGTACACCTCTTTGCCGACCTGGCGCTGGCAACCTCGTTTCTGGGCGTGGCGCTTGGCCTGTTTGACTATCTGGCTGACCTGTTCCAGCGCCGCAATACCGCCGCAGGACGATTACAGACCGGGGCCATCACCTTCCTGCCGCCGCTGGCCTTTGCGCTGTTTTATCCACGCGGGTTTGTGATGGCGCTGGGGTATGCGGGGGTGGCGCTCTCGGTCCTTGCCCTGCTCCTCCCCTCCCTGCTGGCGTGGAAGAGCCGCCAGCAGCATCCGCAACAGGGTTACCGCGTGGCGGGAGGAAAACCGCTGCTGTGCATTGTGTTTGGCTGTGGCGTGGTGATTATTCTGGTGCAGGTACTGATTGCGGCGGGAATGCTGCCGGAAGTGGGTTAATGAAAAAAGGGGCTGTCATCAGCCCCTTTTTTTATCAGTGCAAACAGCAGCTCTTGAACTTCTTCCCGCTGCCGCAAGGACACGGATCGTTACGCCCAACCTTCGTGCCGTTCACCATCGGCTTCTTCACCTCCGGCTGCTGCGGATTGTTCACCCAGTAGTTATACAAGCGCAGCGCCGCAGGCTGAATGCGTTCAATGCTGGCGGTATATTCTTCTTCGGTCAATTCATCCAGCTGGTCGCCGATCTCTTCGCTACCGTGCAGCGCAATCACATCCAGATCGGCCTTCAGCTCGTCCGGCAAGGATGACCAGTCCGTCAGCGCCACGCCGCGCATGTAGCCGTAGCACCACTCTTCCACCACGGTATAGCTCTCATCGTCAATGTCGTTATAGCCAAACATCGGTTCAAACTGGTCCGGATATTCGCTCAGGCGCTCGGCAATATCGTTCATATGCTTAAAGCAAAGATCGATAAAACGGTTCATCTCGCGATCGTTTTTCCAGCGCGGAATGTATTTCTCGCCACCCCACACCGCCACCAGCCAGGTATCTGGCTCAACGACAACAGGACCGGAAAGCACTGCGGTAAACATGCCGTCCAGTTCAGACACGTCAAGCACGGACGCATCGTCATGACCGTAAGAGATTAACGTCTCTTCAAGCCACGCCATTTCGCTTTCATTTAATGGGCCTTCAGTCATCGCTGACACTCCTGATAAAAAGGAAACGATCCTAACACATATCTCACGCCTCTCCGGGCTGAAGTTTAGGTCTTTATTGCTGCAAAAACGTGCAAATCGTGACCTTTGCACAACTTATGGGCTTTATTGTTAACGATATGTGATCTCCGCTGTAATTTCTTCTCCTCCCGCAAGGCGGCATAACGCGGCGCTCTATACTCAAACATGTCACAGGCCCGTCAATGGGTTAACCATTCTGGCAACGTTTTTGCTTAATGTTCTTCGCGCGACGCTGCGCAGGGAAACCTCGCCGTATATGCAGGATGCCGTCTGTATCTTGTTCGTTTAGTGCATTTTGTTCTTGCTCGTGTTTCGGATTGGCTGCGCCGTCGGGCGTTCGGGTTTACGCCGTGGTGCAAAAACCTCTTTGCTAAGGAACATAATAATGTCGCTGAAATTTATCAGAACTCCGCTTTCTCTCGTGTTGGCCGGTTGCCTGGTGACGGCGTTTTCCGCCAGGGCAGATATCGTGATTGGCGTGGCCGGGCCGTTCACGGGTCCTAATGCCACCTATGGCGATCAGTACTGGCACGGCGCAACGCAGGCCGCTGAAGACATTAACGCCGCCGGCGGCATTAACGGCGAGAAGATCAAACTGGTTCAGGGGGATGACGCCTGCGAGCCTAAGCAGGCGGTGGCGGTGGCCAACCGCTTAGTCGACCAGGATAAAGTCAACGCCGTGGTCGGTCATTTCTGCTCCTCTTCCACCATGCCCGCCTCCGAGGTTTACAGCGATGCGGGGATCATCGCTATTACCCCCGGTTCAACCAACCCGCTGATCACCGAACGTGGCATGAGCGACATGTTCCGCATGTGCGGCCGCGATGACCAGCAGGGCCAGGTGGCCAGCGACTTCATCATCGACAAGCTGAAAGCCAAACGGGTGGTGATTATTCACGATAAAGACACCTATGGTCAGGGCCTGGCTGACGCCACCAAAGCGGCGCTGGCGAAACGCGGGGTTCAGGATGTGATGTACGAGGGGTTATCCCGCGGTGAAAAAGACTTTAACGCGCTGGTCACCAAGATCGGCGCGCAAAAACCGGACGTCGTGTTCTTCGGGGGCTGTCATCCGGAAGCCGGCCCGCTGGTTCGCCAGATGCGTGAGCAGGGCGTGCAGGCGAAATTCTTCTCCGGGGACTGTATCGTCAACGAAGAGATGGTGACCGCGGCGGGCGGCCCGCAATATACCAACGGCATTTACATGACCTTCGGTAAAGATCCGCGCCTGATCCCGGACGGCAAAGCGGTAATCGAGAAATTCCGCGCCGGTAAATTCGAGCCGGAAGGTTACACCCTGTACTCCTACGCCTCGGTACAGGCGATTGCCGCCGCCTTCAAGGCCACCGGCGGCAAAGACTCTGCCAAAGCCAGCGAGTGGCTGAAGGCCAATTCCGTCGACACGGTGATGGGCAAAAAAGCCTGGGACAGCAAAGGCGATCTGAAAGTCTCTGACTACGTGGTTTACCAGTGGGACGACAAAGGAAAATATAAGGAAGTGGAGTAACGGGACGGAGTCACGCTCAACGCCGACGGGCTTTCCCGTCGGCGCGTAATAAACATCAGGCTGCGCGGCTCGCGCAGCCTATAAAACGAGCGCGCTAAAATGAGTACATTCTTCCTGCAACAGTTAATCAATGGCTTAACGCTGGGTTCCGTCTACGGCCTGATCGCCATCGGCTACACCATGGTGTACGGCATTATCGGCATGATTAATTTCGCCCACGGCGAAGTGTATATGATTTCCGCCTATCTCTGCGCCATTGGCCTGGCGCTGCTCTCATTCTTCGGCCTGCAGTCCTTCCCGCTGCTGATCCTCGGCACGCTGGTGTTCACCATTGTGGTCACCGGGGTGTACGGCTGGACCATCGAGCGTATCGCCTATAAGCCGCTGCGCAACTCCACGCGCCTGGCACCGCTGATCTCCGCCATCGGGATATCGCTTATCCTGCAAAACTACGCGCAGCTGAGCCAGGGCCCGCGCCAGCAAGGGGTACCGACCATGCTGGACGGCGTGATTCGCCTGCATCTGGGCGAAGGGTTCGTGCAGATAACCTACACCAAAGTGTTTATTCTGGTGGCCTCGTTTGCCGGCATGCTGGTGCTCACCTGGATAATCAACCGTACCCGGCTGGGGCGGATGTGCCGTGCGGTGCAGCAGGATCGCAAAATGGCCTCCATTCTGGGGATTAACACCGACCGGATTATTTCGCTGGTCTTCGTCATCGGCGCGGCGATGGCGGGCCTGGCGGGGGTGCTGATCACCATGAATTACGGCACCTTTGATTTCTACGTCGGGTTCGTGATCGGCATTAAAGCCTTCACGGCGGCGGTACTGGGCGGCATCGGTTCCCTCCCCGGCGCCATGCTCGGCGGCCTTATCCTGGGCGTGGCGGAAGCGCAGTTCTCGGGCATGGTGAACTCGGACTATAAAGACGTCTTCTCGTTTGGCCTGCTGGTGATGATCCTGATTTTCCGCCCTCAGGGGCTGCTCGGGCGCCCGATTGTGGCCAAAGTGTGAGGGAGACAATGATGACGTCACACGGTTTTTCACTTAAACGCTGCATTCTGGACGCGATTTTCTCCGGGCTGATTGCGCTGATTATCTTCGGCCCCATTGCAGGTGTGGTGCTGGACGGATATAGCTTTACCTTCGCCGGGCAGCGACTGGCCTGGATGGTCGGTATCGTCATGGCAGGGCGTTTTCTGCTGAGCGCTTTTTTAGGTACCGCTGCCGGTGCTCGTTTCCAGGCGCGCTTCGAGGCCGATAGCGCGGGCGTATATGTCCGCCCCCCGGAATATAAAAGCCGCATGCGCTGGATTATTCCTCTGGTGATTACCCTTGCGATTTGCTTTCCGTTTGTCGCCACCAAGTATGTTCTGACCGTCGCCATCCTCGGGCTGATCTACGAGCTTCTCGGTCTGGGGCTGAACATCGTCGTGGGCCTGGCCGGTCTGCTGGATCTGGGGTATGTCGCGTTCTATGCGATTGGTGCGTACGGCCTGGCGCTGGGATACCAGTATCTCGGCCTGGGCTTCTGGAGCATGCTGCCGCTCGCGGCAATCATGGCCGCTGCCGCAGGTGCCCTGCTCGGCTTCCCGGTACTGCGCATGCACGGTGACTATCTGGCCATCGTCACCCTCGGCTTCGGGGAAATCATTCGCCTGATACTGAACAACTGGCTGACCTTCACCGGCGGCCCCAACGGCGTGTCTGCCCCTCCCCCCACCTTTTTCGGTCTTGAGTTTGGGCGACGCGCAAAAGAAGGCGGCGTGCCCTTCCACGAGTTTTTCCACCTGACCTACAACCCGAACATGAAGTTTATCTTTATCTACGCGGTGCTGTTTCTGGTGGTGATGCTGGTGCTTTACATCAAGCACCGCCTGACGCGCATGCCGATTGGTCGGGCGTGGGAAGCCCTGCGCGAAGACGAAATTGCCTGCCGCTCAATGGGGTTAAATCATGTTCTGGTTAAGCTTTCCGCCTTTACGCTGGGCGCGTCCACCGCAGGCATTGCCGGGGTGTTCTTCGCCACCTATCAGGGGTTCGTGAATCCGACCTCCTTTACCTTCTTTGAATCGGCATTGATCCTCGCCATTGTGGTGCTGGGCGGTATGGGTTCTACGCTGGGCGTAGTGCTGGCCGCCTTTGTGCTCACGGTAACGCCGGAGCTGCTGCGCAGTTTTGCCGAGTACCGCGTCCTGCTGTTTGGCATGCTGATGGTGGTGATGATGATCTGGCGTCCACGCGGTTTGATCCGCATTAACCGCAGCGGGTTTGCCGTGCGTAAGGGCGTCGCACCATGAACGAAACGATATTACGCGTTGAGCATCTGATGATGCATTTTGGCGGGATTAAGGCGCTAAACGACGTCAACCTGGACATGCAGCGCGGCTCCATTACCGCCCTGATTGGCCCCAACGGGGCGGGAAAAACAACCGTGTTTAACTGCCTGACGGGCTTCTACAGAGCCTCCGGCGGCAACATTTTGTTTAATACCCGCCATAAAACGACCAACGTTATTCAGGTCCTCGGGCAAAATTCCAGCCCGGCGACTGGATTAACCCCGCGCAGTTCGGGCAGCGTCTTTTCTACAAAATGTTTGGCGGAACCCACCTGGTCAACCGTGCCGGGCTGGCGCGCACGTTTCAAAATATCCGTCTTTTTCGCGAGATGTCGGTCGTGGAAAACCTGCTGGTCGCGCAGCATATGCGCGTTAACCGTAATCTGCTCGCCGGGATCTTAAATACGCCGGCATACCGGCGGGCGGAAAGCGACGCCCTGGACAGAGCCTTCTACTGGCTGGAAGTGGTGGATCTGGTGGAGTGCGCCAATCGCCTGGCGGGAGAGATGTCATACGGCCAGCAGCGGCGACTGGAAATCGCGCGGGCAATGTGTACCGGGCCGGAAATGATCTGTCTGGATGAACCCGCCGCCGGGCTTAACCCGGTTGAAACACACAAGCTGAGCGGCATTATTCGCTTTCTGCGGGATCATCACGACATCACGGTATTGCTAATTGAGCATGATATGGGGATGGTGATGGACATTTCGGACGACATTATCGTGCTCGACCACGGCGATGTGATTGCCAGGGGGAAACCCGAGCAGATCCAGCATGATGAAAAGGTCATTGCCGCCTACCTGGGCACGGATGAAAGCGAGGTCTCCCTATGAGCGAACCGCTGCTGGCTTTTCGCGAGGTGGATGTGTTTTACGGCGTCATTCAGGCGCTGAAGCAGGTCTCTCTTGAGGTGAATAAGGGGGAAACCGTGGCGCTGATTGGCGCAAACGGCGCGGGTAAATCGACATTGCTGATGTCCATCTTCGGCCAGCCCCGTATCCGCAGCGGGCAGATCCTGTTCTGTGGTGAAGATATCAGCCATCAATCCACCCACTACGTTGCGTCCGGCGGCATTGCGCAGGCACCGGAAGGCAGACGTATCTTCCCGGATATGACTGTGGAAGAGAACCTGCTGATGGGGACCATCCCCATCGGCAACCAGTTTGCCGCTGAGGATATGCAAACCATGTTCGACCTTTTCCCTCGCCTTAAGGAGCGACGTAAACAGCGCGCGATGACCATGTCCGGCGGAGAACAGCAGATGCTGGCGATCGCCCGGGCGCTGATGAGCCGTCCGAAGCTGCTGCTGCTGGATGAGCCCAGCCTGGGCTTAGCCCCGATTGTGGTGAAGCAGATCTTCCAGACGCTGCGCGAGCTGGCCCGCAGCGGCATGACCATTTTTCTGGTGGAGCAGAATGCGCACCATGCGTTGAAGCTGTCTGACCGCGGGTATGTGATGGTGAACGGACAGATCCGGCTGAGCGGCAGCGGTGAGGAATTGCTGGGGAATCAGGAGGTGAGGAAGGCGTATTTGGGCGGGGTGTGATTTGACACCTAAGGAACCATTAGAAATATTTTCATATAAATAACAATGAGATATTCACGAAAAGTATAGCACGCAATGCCTTGAGAAGGCCTGAGTTTGTTGATTTATTAGTCTTTGACAATCACGTCAAACTCACTGAAAAGGAGCGTTCAGAATGGCTATACCCGCATATTTATGGCTCAAAGATGACGGAGGTGCGAATATTACAGGTTCTGTAGATGTTCAGCACCGTGAAGGTAGCATTGAGGTTTTATCGTTTGGCCATGGTTTACACATTCCAACCGATGGCAATACAGGGAAACTAACCGGTACCCGCGTCCACTCCCCACTAACAATCGAAAAAGAGTTTGATTCATCCTCGCCTTACCTTTACCGGGCTGTAGCAACTGGCCAGACCCTAAAGTCAGCTGAAATCAAATGGTACCGTATCAACGATGCAGGGCAGGAAGTTGAGTATTTCAACATGCTTTTAGAAAATGTGAAAATCGTAGGGATAACGCCTGTAATGCATAACGTAAAAAATCCCTCAATGGAAAAACACAATCACCTTGAGGCGATAGAACTGCGTTATGAGAGAATCACATGGAAGCACTGCGACGGGAATATCCAGTTTACTGACGGCTGGAATATTCGGGTTACAGCATGATTATTGCTCGCTATGCATTGAATGGCTTACCGTCATCTATTCTTACCGTTCCGGGTATAGGAAACTTTCCGGCATTCTCAGGCCAGCTCTATGGCAGAAACAATCCGACTATGGCAAGCAAACCAGAAATCGGACCTATCCCGCCAGGACGTTACTTCATCGTGAACCGACAGAGCGGAGGCAGGCTCGGAGGACTAAGTGATTTTGCCCTGAAAAATATTTATGGCACCGATCGCTCAAAATGGTTTGCCTTATACAAAGATGACTGGCAGATAGATGATCAAGTATTTGTTGAAGGTGTCCGGCGTGGCCATTTCCGCCTCCATCCGATAGGACCAAGAGGGTTAAGCGAAGGCTGTATAACCCTTCTTCATCTGAGTGACTTTGATTACTTGCACGAAGCTCTTATGAAAACAACTATGATGCCGGTACCTTGCACGAGCTTTAAAGCTTACGGGACAATAACAGTAACATGAGGACTTTTATAGAAATCACCTTCAGCCTTGCAATCGGTCTTATCAGTTTTCTTTTATATACGCGCTGGCTTTTTATTTTGATACCTGTCGAATGGGCTTATGCCGTGATGGACCATTTCGGGACATACGGGATAGAAGAACTGGAGGATACGTTAGTCGATATCGCCTCTTTGTTTGGATTGCTTCCGGCAATTCTTACAGGTTTGTTAGTAAGAAAAGCAGTAAAAAGAATGTGATTTATGAGCCTTCAGGCTTAGCCTCGAAGGCTTTTTTGACCCGGAAAAGCAAAACCCCGAAAGTTGGATACCCAACTTTCAGGGTTAACTTAATTTCGATGGTGACACGATAACGTCGTTAAATAAAACTATCGTCGTCATTGCTGTAGTCGTCATCTACATCGTCGTTCTGCCAGACGTCGTTATTACTGCCGAACGGATCGTTCTGGTTGAGGAAACGGGTGTCAGAGACGTTATTAACGTCGCCGTATTGATTACCGACAAACGGTTCACCACCGACGGGCATTGTCGGCTCTTCGATGATGTTCACGATCTCTTCCGGCCGCGACTGATGGAACATGCTGGTAAGCATCTCGGCAAGCGCGATGCCACCGGCCACGCCAGCGGCTGTCTGGAGCGCGCCAGCCATAAAACCGCCGCCGCGAGTAGCCGACGCTGGCGCCCGAGAGTAATCCTGCGCCGGCGGCTGTTGCGGCTGGGCATTCCAGCTGTTGTCAGGCTGCGGGTTACTTTTCCCGCCACCAAACAGGCCGCCGAGGAAGCTGCCGCCCGTCGAGGGTTTGCTTTTTTGCGCGGCTAATTCGCTTTCAAGCTCCTGAACCCGGGCCTGCAGACGTTTCAGCGCCGCTTCCTGAATCAAAATCGACTGCGCCATATAGTAGGGGGCCGCAGGCTGCTGTCTGACAAATTCAGCGATCTGACGCTCTGCATCTGCATCCCGTTGGCTGTTTTGTTGTTCGGCCTGTTTAAGACGCTCGAAAAGGCCGTTGATAAGCTGCTGTTCTTCATATTGCATGACAATAACCTTCCGCTCTCCAGGGTGGATACCGACCAGTTTATCAGCGGCGGCAACCTGTGTCTGGCGAGTGAAATGTTTGTTTAAGATTGGTTGCAGGTTAGCTGACAATCGCCCTGCTTTCCGGGCTTGATATTAGAGAGTCAGGCTTAACGTTCTGGTATGGCAGCAAATTCCCGGGCACAGCACGATCGTGATGACGATGAGATACGCTCACTTCGCGCTAAACTGGAGGCACAAAAAAACCACCTTTCGGTGGTTTCACGACACTGCTTATTGCTTTGATTATTCTTTGTTTCCCATGGTAGCCGGAGTGGGACTTGAACCCACACAGCGCGAACGCCGAGGGATTTTAAATCCCTTGTGTCTACCGATTCCACCATCCGGCCAGGGAAGAAAGTGGAGGCGCGTTCCGGAGTCGAACCGGACTAGACGGATTTGCAATCCGCTACATAACCGCTTTGCTAACGCGCCGTAAAACTTTTCAAACTGACACCCGCTGTTGCGCATGTCTTTAATCTGGAGCGGGAAACGAGACTCGAACTCGCGACCCCGACCTTGGCAAGGTCGTGCTCTACCAACTGAGCTATTCCCGCATGTCATCAAGTAAATGTCTAACCACTTGATTTCATTATCGTCCGGCTTGCTGTGCCGCCGTTCGATGCGTTGCATTCTACTGATATGACGTTATGAGTCAACGTTATTTTTTGCATCCCCGGATCGTTTGCTGAAAATTACGGCGAAACGATCACTGATCAAGCAAATCTCCGCGCGCAGCGTTCAAATATTGCAGCATTGACCACAGCGTCAGCACTGCCGCCACCCACAGGAGGCCAATCCCCGCCCACTCAACCCAGGCGTTCGGACGCCACAGCATCCAGACCAGCGCCGCCATCTGCGCCGTCGTTTTCACTTTACCAATCCAGGAAACCGCCACGCTGCTGCGTTTCCCCAGTTCCGCCATCCATTCGCGCAGCGCAGAGATAATAATCTCACGGCCGATCATGGTTGCCGCAGGCAGCGTCACCCACCAGGTGTGATAGTGCTCAGCCACCAGCACCATCGCAATCGCGACCATCACTTTATCCGCCACCGGATCGAGGAAGGCGCCGAAACGGGTGCTTTGATTCCAGCGGCGCGCCAGATAGCCATCAAACCAGTCTGTTACCGCTGCAATAAGGAAGATCAATGCGCAGGCAAAGGGTGCCCAGACAACCGGCAGGTAAAACGCCAGCACAAAGAACGGGATGAGTACGACACGAAAAAGAGTGAGCAACGTAGGGATGTTATATTGCATAGTGACGGTAACTATTTGTTGTCAGTAAAATTTAGCTCTATGTTGCTACAGAGCCCTCAATGTTTCAACGAGTAGTAGATCTTTTCTGCCAGCCCTTGCGAAATACCCGGCACTTTTGCAATTTCCTCCATGCTGGCGTTGAGTAATCCTTGCAATCCGCCCATATACTTCAGCAGCATCTGGCGACGTTTTGGCCCCACGCCTTCGATCGTCTCGAGTGAGCTGGTGTTTTTCACCTTCGCCCGTTTTTTGCGGTGACCGCTGATGGCGTGATCGTGCGATTCATCGCGAATATGCTGAATGACGTGCAGCGCCGGAGAGTCCGGCGGCAGGCTGAAGCCCTCACCTTCCGGCTCGAAGAACAGTGTCTCCAGACCGGCCTTACGATCGGCCCCTTTTGCGACGCCCAGCAGCAGCGGATGGTTTTTATCCCAGCTGACATCAAGCGATTCAAATACCGCTTTCGCCTGGCCGAGCTGCCCTTTCCCGCCGTCAATCAGGATCACATCGGGGATCTTGCTCTCTTCTATGGCTTTACCATAGCGACGACGCAGCACCTGATTCATCGCCGCATAGTCATCGCCCGGCGTGATGCCGGTGATGTTATAGCGGCGATACTCGGCGCGCAGCGGACCGTTAGCATCAAACACCACGCAGGACGCGACCGTCTGTTCACCCATCGTATGGCTGATGTCGAAACACTCCATCCGTTTCACTTCCGGCAGCTTCAGCAGCGCCGCCAGGGCCGTTAAACGCTGGTGCACCGTCGACTGCTGCGACAGCTTCGTGCTCAGCGCCGTTGCCGCGTTGGTCCGCGCCAGCTTCAGATAACGCGCGCGATCGCCGCGCGGTTTGGTTTGAACATTGACCCGGCGCCCCGCCAGTTCAGAGAGCGAATCGGCCAGCAGGGTTTTATCGTCAAGATTAAAATCGAGCAGGATTTCAGAAGGCAGCGTGCGCATCTGGCTGCCCTGCAGATAGAACTGGCCGACAAAGGTTTCCACCACTTCACCCAGTTCGGTACCGCCAGGCACTTTCGGGAAATAGCTGCGGCTGCCGAGCACTTTGCCCTGGCGAATAAACAGCACGTGCACGCAGGCCATTCCGGCGTCAAAGGCCACGCCGATGACATCAAGATCGTCACCGGTATTTGAGACAAACTGTTTCTCAGTCACTCTGCGCACCGCCTGGATTTGGTCGCGGATACGCGCGGCCTCTTCGAACTCGAGTGCGGCGCTGGCTTTTTCCATCCGCGCGATCAGCTGCGTTAACACCTGATCGTCCTTGCCTGCTAAGAACAGGCGCACATACTCCACCTGCTGGGCATACTCTTCTTCACTCACCAGCCCGGCCACGCACGGTCCCAGGCAGCGTCCAATCTGGTACTGCAGGCACGGGCGCGAACGGTTACGGTAAACGCTGTTTTCACACTGGCGGATCGGGAAGATTTTTTGCAGCAGCGCCAGCGTTTCTCGCACGGCATAGCCGTTGGGGAACGGCCCGAAATATTCACCCTTCGCATGTTTTGCACCACGGTGCATAGCGAGGCGCGGATGGGTGTCGCCGCTCAGAAAGATAAACGGATAGGATTTATCATCACGCAGCAGGACGTTGTAGCGCGGCTGGTAGAGCTTAATATAGTTGTGCTCAAGCAGCAGCGCTTCTGTCTCTGTATGCGTGACGGTAACATCAATATTCTGAATGAGTGAGACCAGCGCTTCGGTCTTACGGGAGGCCAGGTTACTGCGAAAATAGCTGGAGAGACGTTTTTTAAGATCTTTTGCCTTCCCCACATAGATAACCGTACCGCCAGCGTCATACATGCGATAGACGCCAGGCTGGCTGGTTACGGTTTTCAGAAATGCTTTTGAATCGAACACATCACTCACTGACTTAACAACGTCTCCGCATTACACAAACCATGTCGGATGGCCAGATGCGTCAGTTCGACGTCACCATGAATGTTCAGTTTACTGAACATCCGATAACGATAGCTGTTTACCGTTTTCGGGCTGAGATTCAGCTGTTCCGAGATCTCATTCACCTTCTGACCTTTGGTGATCATCAGCATAATCTGCAATTCACGCTCGGACAAACTGGCAAAGGGTGATTCGGTTTTCTCGGGCTCGATCTGACTCAGCGCCATCTGCTGAGCGATGTCGGACGCAATATAACGCTGTCCGGCAAACACGGAACGGATAGCATTGACGACTTCCTGCGGTGCAGCACCTTTACTCAGGTAACCCGCGGCCCCCGCCTGCATCACTTTCGCGGGCAGTGGATTTTCGGTATGCACAGTCAGCATGATGACTTTGGTGTCTACAAAGGTACGCGCGATTTTGCGTGTTGCTTCAAGACCACCGATACCGGGCATGTTCATATCCATCAGCACCACATCGGCGGAGTGGGTACGGCACCATTTTACCGCATCTTCGCCACAGCATGCCTCACCGGCAACTTTAATACCTTTAATATCTTCAAGAATGCGTCGTATCCCTGCGCGCACCAGTTCGTGGTCATCAACAAGAAGGACGTTGATCAAAGGAAATGTCTCCAGAATAGGGATAACGCTACTGTGTGATAATTTGGTTTATATTAACGGTTTTCCTGACAAGATTAAAACGTTAAAAAACCGGCTATTCGATTTTGCTCTCGTTTTTGGAAATTAGGCTGTACAGGCGGTGGAAAGAGAGCCCGTGCATTCTGGACTCTTGCAGCTTTTTTTAACCATCTGTATTCAAAAAGTTACAAAAAACGGGCTGGCTTAACCTGCGCAAAAACAGGGTTCAACTTTTTGTAACAATAATTAACGGCCAGCGAACCCGACCTAAACAATTAATAATCATTAAGCGGGTTGAGTTTACCGGTACGATCTGTTTACGCAATTAAACATCGGCGTAAAAGTACGAAAAACAACCGCTGCATTTTTTGCTTCAGCTTGTGGTATACTCCGCCGCCTTGACTTTCGTCGTCGCGCTTTAGCGCCGTTTAATAATGAGGAAAATAAATGAGCACACCTGAATTTGCCACTGCGGAGAATAACCAGGAACTGGCACAGGAAGTAAACTGCCTGAAAGCACTGCTAACGCTGATGCTGCAGGCGATGGGCCAGGCTGATGCCGGTCGTGTGATCATTAAAATGGAAAAACAAATCGCGGAGATGGAAGACCAGGCTGAATCAGCGGTATTTGCTAACACCGTTAAGCAAATCAAGCAAGCGTACCGTCAGTAACAAAAAACGGCTGGATGCAGTGCATTCAGCCGTTCGCTCGTCTGTCACGCAGAACGTTTTACTGCGTCAAATCAGTCCCGTTGCCGCCGCATAGCACGCGATCTGCGTCTTGTTGGGCGCGTTGAATTTCTTCTGCATATTCTTCTGATGGAAGTTAACGGTATTCTCTGAGATCGAGAGAATGATCGCTATTTCCGCTGACGTCTTCCCTTCCGCAGTCCATTTCAGAATTTCACGCTCGCGCTTGCTGAATTTCATTTCCGGCGGCATGACCATCTCATCGTCAAAACGCATCAGCGAGGTTAAGGCCATTTGCACCAGCATTTGCAACCGCAGCTCTATTTCTTCATGGGCTAATGGCCCTTCCTGTACACGCGTACGAGAGACGGACAGGAAACCAAGCGCATGATTTGGCAGCATCAGGCACTGCGTTATTCCCGAGCGTAAACCGTGATCCTGGGCGCTGTGCCATAATTCCTGCGCCTCAGCGAATAATGCATCTGTCCAGGGGAGATGGCCCTGAATGAAATTCTCCGGTTTTAAAACCGGATCAATCGCGAAATAGTTCGCGGATTGATATTGCGCCATCCACAACTTTGGGTAAGTGGTTTGCAGGGAGATCTTAGGGCGGGTAAATGGCACGGGATGGCGCACGCAGAGCGCGTAATAATCGAATTCCAGCGCCTGAGTTTGTCGCTCCAGCTCATGATATACCTCGGCGGCACAGGTCAATTCCTGAAACCGGAGGGAGCAATCCCGTCGCCAGGTGAAAAAGTCTAAATCCTTCATACTTACTAAATGAAGCCTCTGAACAGATAATCATTATTATGGTGAATATAAGCTAACACATAAAACTTTTTTCTAGCCACAAAATATCGGCAATAGCACAATTAACTTTACTATCGATAAGGTTTATCCGATCTGGATGGAATAAAAAAACAGAAGCCCTCGTGCAGAGGGAGAATAATTTGCTCCAGAGTCAATTTCTGGAGCAAATGCGTGCAAAAATGCTACTGCATAAGGAATTTTTCAAGGAATTGACGGGTTCGCGGCTGTTGAGGGTTAGCGAACAGGCTTTTCGCTGGCCCCTGCTCCACAATCCGTCCCTGATCCATAAAGATGGCTCTGTCAGCGACATCGCGCGCAAAGCTCATTTCATGGGTCACGATCACCATCGTACGTTTCTCCTGTGCCAGTTGGCGAATGGTGTTCAGCACCTCGCCCACCAGTTCCGGATCGAGCGCAGAGGTCGGTTCATCAAACAGGATCACGTCCGGGCGCATCGCCAGCGCGCGCGCAATCGCCACGCGCTGCTGCTGCCCGCCCGACAGGCGACGCGGATAGCTGGTCTCTTTCCCCGCCAGCCCGACTTTGGCGAGCAGTTCGCGAGCCCGCGCCGTCGCTTCTTCTTTTGGCTCACCTTTAACGATCACCGGCCCTTCGATGATGTTCTCCAGCACAGTACGATGCGGGAAAAGGTTGAAGTTCTGGAAAACAAAGCCGACATGCTGGCGCAGGCGGCGAATCAACCCTTTCTGTTGGCTGATGGATTTCCCGGTATCAATCGTGATCTCCCCGACCCGGATGGTACCGCCTTCCGGCTGTTCAAGCAGGTTAATGCTGCGCAGCAGCGTCGTCTTACCCGAACCGCTCGGTCCAATAATCGCCACCACTTCGCCCTGCTCGACTTCCAGATCGATCCCGTGGAGCACCGTTTGACCGTGGAATTTCTTCACCAGGTTTTTGACGTCAATTGCACTCATTTTGGATCACGCTCCTGGCGGTTAAGCTGGTTTTCGAAATAGTTTTGCAGAGCAGAGAGCACCGTCGCCATCACCCAGTAAATCAGCGAAGCGGCCAGATACATGGTAAAGACCTCAAGCGTACGGGAGGTGATGAGCTGTGCCTGACGGAAAAGCTCCGGAACCTGAATCGTTGCCGCCAGGGAGGTATCTTTCACCAGGCTGATAAAGCTGTTGCTGAGCGGCGGAAGCGCCACGCGTGCCGCCTGCGGCAGGATGGCCCGGCGCAGCGTCTGCCAGGGCGTCATCCCGATACTGGCCGCCGCTTCCCACTGCCCTTTGTCAATGGAGGAGATGGCCGCACGCAGGGTTTCGGAGGTGTACGCCGCGGTATTGAGCGACAGGCCAATCATCGCCGCCGGGATCGGATCCAGCTCGATTCCGAACTGCGGTAAGCCGTAGTAGATCATAAAGAGCTGGGCGATAAGCGGCGTACCGCGAAACACGGAGATATAAAAGCGCGCCAACCAGCGCACCGGCAGGACAGGCGACAAGCGCATTAAGGCCAGTATAAATCCCAGTACCAGCCCAAAGAACATCCCGCCGATACTGAGCTGCAACGTAAATACCGCACCTTTCAGCAGGTACGGCAGAGAATCAATAACCAGTTGAATACTTTCTTGCATTATTATTTTTCGACCTGATTTTTAAACGTGAGGATGGTAGGCAAACAGCGCAGGCGCTCCGCCGGTATGGACAAATAAAATCGGCCCTTCATCCTTAAAGCGTTTTTGCGCAATGCCGTCGATCAGTCCGGCCATCGCTTTGCCGGTATAGACCGGATCGAGCAGTATGCCCTCGAGGCGCGCCAGCAGTTTCACCGCTTCCATTCCCTCATCGTTCGGCGTGCCGTAACCCGGCGCAAAATAGTCATCCCAGAGGAGAATATCGGCCGTGGAATTCAGCTCCAGCTGCTCTGCGACCGCCTGCTGTAGCGTAACCACTTTCGGCTTCTGATCCGCCACGCTGCGGGACACCGTCACGCCAATCAGTTCGACCTCCGGAAGCAGTTGCTCCAGCCCCACCGCCAGCCCGGCATGGGTGCCCGCACTGCCGGACGCGACCACGACGGAGGAGAGACTCACCGCCCCCTCGCACTGCTGCGCGATTTCCAGCGCGCTTTCAACGTACCCCAGCGCGCCCAGCGCATTCGAACCGCCGACGGGAATAACGTAGGGGCGAAAACCCTGCGCTTCCAGACGCGTCGCCAGCTCATCGAGCTGGGCGGTCGGGTCGGTCAGCGCGTCAACCATCTCAACCTGCACGTTAAACAGGTCTAACAGCAGGCGGTTACCGTTGGTGAGATAGTTTTCAGCCCGCGTGCCAATCGGGTTTTCCAGCAACGCCACGCAGTGGAGCCCAAGCTTCGCCGCCACGGCCGCCGTCTGGCGAACGTGGTTGGACTGGATGGCCCCGGCAGTGATGAGCGTATCCGCACCTTCGCGCAGGGCGTCCGCCGCCAGAAACTCCAGCTTGCGCAGCTTGTTGCCCCCCATCGCCATGGGCGTCACGTCATCACGCTTAATAAAAATATCGCGCCCTAAATAATCAGAAAATCGCGGGAGATACTCCAGCGGCGTCGGCGCGCCGATGAACTCCAGGCGGGGAAAGCGCGTTAAATTCTGTAGTGACATGGATGCTCCGGTAACTCAGACAAAATGTGATATTTTTCATTATGCACGCAGACGCGTAAGAAATAAAAAAGGCGCTTTTAAAAGCGCCTTTTTTTACGTCAGAAATTTATTTCGTGACGTCTGCCCCGAACCACTTCTCGGAAAGCGCCTTCAGGCTACCGTCTTTTTGCATGTCAGCAATCGCGGAATCAATCGCTTTCACCAGGTCTTCGTTACCTTTACGAACGGCCACGCCGGATTCCTGACGAGAGAACGCATCACCCGCTACCGCCAGGGTGTTGTTGGTTTTCTTCACCAGATCCAGTGCTGCCAGGCGGTCAACCAGAATGGCGTCGGTGCGGCCCACGCGCAGATCCTGGTATTTCGTCGGGTCATCATCATAGGTGCGGATATCCACGCCCTGAACGTTCTGGCGCAGCCACTCTTCGTAGTTGGTTCCCAGACCGACACCGACTTTCTTCCCTTTCAGGTCCGCAGCCGTTTTGATGGTGCCTTCGTTGCCTTTCTTCACCAGCGCCTGAATACCGGACACGGTATACGGGGTGGAGAAGTCATACTTCTTCTTACGCTCGTCAGAGATGGTGACCTGGTTGATGACCACGTCAATGCGTTTCGAATCCAGCGACGCCAGCATACCGTCCCATTTGGTCGGTTTCAGGGACGCTTTCACACCGAGGTGTTTCGCCAGCTCTTCAGCAAACTCCACTTCAAAACCGGTCAGCTTGCCGTCATCGCCCTGGAAGCTGAACGGAGGATAGGTTCCTTCCAGCCCGACCAGCAGCGTACCGCGCTCTTTTACTTTATTCAGCAGGTTTTCTGCGGCGAACGTTTTCACGCTCATGCCCGCAACCAGCGCAACGGCCATAACACCCATCAGCGCCTGACGACCCAGAAGTGCAAATTTCATAAATACCCCGATATAGTGGAATTTTTACGTAGTGTAGAGAAATCGCCTGCAACGTCAAAGGCGACTGCGCTACATCTTATTCTTTTTTAATATATATCAGAAGTTGTTCCGGCGTGGGCTTTCTGCTTTATGGCACCCGGCATTTGTACCTTATATTGTGCGTACTTGCGCAGCGCAATCCGGTAGTTGTTGGTGCTGGTCGCAGGCAACCACGGCTCCAGGTTCTCGTCGAGATAACCGGTTTTGAGCAGATCGCGGGAAATGTTGTTCACGGTCAGATGCTGCCCGAGGCGGCGCAGGCGAACTACGTATTCGCGAACGGTGCCGTGGCTCATCTCCGTTTGTTCAAACAGGAACTGCTTGAAGCCGATAATGTCGAAGAAGTCGCTTTGCTCTTTGCAGTGGAGATCGCCACAGAAACGGCAAAGCGCCACCCACTCTTTTTGCTCTTCGAGCCATGCTGCTTCGTCCATCAACGTGTCGAGGCGCGAAATCGCGATCTTATTGACGATTTCGCCGCGGCGAACCAGCGTGATACGATCGAGTAACTTGTTACAGTGGGCGCAATGCGTCTGGCTGTGTTTAAAGTCTTTCAGGTAGCGGCTTAAAGGCCGTCTTTTAGATTGCTGCACCGTCATGATAACTCCTGGTTGTCAATACGTTGTGCGGCATTTTTAAGGTGAATCAATCACCTATAACTTACCCAGCTTGGTTCGTAAGCGTTTAATGGCCTGGCTGTGCAGCTGGCTCACCCGCGACTCTCCCACCTCCAGAACAGCGCCAATCTCTTTGAGGTTAAGCTCTTCCTGGTAATAAAGGGTCAATACCAGCTGTTCGCGTTCAGGCAGAGCTTCAATCGCTTCCATGACGCGCTGGCGTAAATTCCCTTCCATTAAATGGTGTAACGGGTTTTCTTGCTGGTGCTCATCCGTCACCAGCTCGATGCTATCGCCATGCTCTTCTCGCCACTCGTCATAAGAGAAGAGTTGGCTATTATTGGTATCGAGCAACATCTGACGATACTCTTCAACAGCAATGCCAAGACGATCCGCCACTTCGGTTTCCGTTGCGTTGCGTCCCAGTTCCTGTTCCAGCTGCCCCATCGCATGCGCCACTTCGCGTGCGTTGCGGCGAACACTGCGTGGCACCCAGTCACGGCTGCGCAGCTCGTCCAGCATCGCACCACGAATACGCTGAACTGCGTAAGTCGTAAATGCCGTTCCTTGCAGAGCGTCGTATCGGTCAACTGCATTCAATAACCCGATACCGCCCGCCTGTAGCAGATCGTCGAGTTCCACGCTCGCCGGCAAGCGCACCTGGAGGCGCAATGCTTCGTGACGCACCAGCGGGACATAACGCTGCCACAGCGAGTGTTTATCCATTACACCTTCAGCGGTATAGAGTGAATTCACGATAAACAGCCCTGCGTTAGTTGAGTTATCGGCATGATTATCCGATTCTGGAGGGGTTTTAATCGGGAGAATAGTGGGTGAAATGGGGGGTTATTTAGGGGGTTATCAGAAATCAGGTTGCTTCAAGACCATAAAATAGCGGCAATAATTCCCTATAACCTGATGAAGTTACTCATAAATCGGCCTTACTTCCCTTAATTGTTAATGGAAACGGATGAAGGGCGGCCTTTAACCGCCCTTCATTGGTTTAAGCTGCAACAAACATATATTGCTTAAGCATACTATCCAGTACAGGTTTATTGATGTTTTGTTTTAAACGGAAAACACCTGTGCTTTCCACGATGTCTACAGCCTCGAGAAATTCAAGCACGACGTGATAATCTGAACGGTTCCAAAAATCAGGAATGAAGATGCGGGTATCAGCCGTGTTTTTCTGCTTTTCAAGCGTATGCTTGATGGCGTTTAAAGTGCAGGCCACACGGAAGCGTCCATCCACCAGAATAAGATCGAAAGGCTGATCATATTTGAGGATAGCCGCACTGTAATCGGCAAATTTATCCTGATGTGAGTCATCCACCGGATAGCCCCACTCTTTGGTTGGACCGATATCAACATATTCAACTTTGCACAATTCACCGGTCTCTTTATGCAGAGTATCGACCCAGAACTTATCGCTTTCAACGCCATAGACAGCAACATTGTTGCGTGCAGCCAGCTTTGTCGACCCTCCGCTACCAAACTCAAAGTATGCCTCGGCTTGTTTGATATGTTTTTCAAACAACGCGATTTCACTTTGTGACATTCTTGGCATAACCGGAATAATCGTTTTTGCGGTCTCGAAAACTGGTCCTGTGCTTTTACTCTCTTCACCGTTCAGACTATTAAGATAATCCTCAGCACGTTCATATGAGGTTGCTGAAAGCACATGCCAGGCCGCATCTTTCATGTCATAAACTGAATGAAGAATGAAGGCTAATTTCTCATTCTGGCTTTTATCAAGGATATGCAACCGTTTTTCATCTGGAATGAACAGCGCCTTCGCGGATAGCATTTTAGAAGATGCTATGTCACCAAATTTAGGGTGTGAGACAGGATTTTCGTATTCAATTTCATTAAAGGCGTGGAATACCAACCCATAATCACTGAGCAAGGACGAGATCGCCTCAAACGACATTTGGTCCTGATGCGTTTGGACAAAACTGATGCGCACATCAACAGCCAAACACCCCTGAATAATGTGTGAGCCAAACTCAAAAACAGGTTTAAGATCGAACTTATTATCCAGCGCTAATAATTCAAGTTTTTCTAGGCCATGAATATTATCGAGTTTTGATGACTGTGACTGTAGTGCAACCAGAATTTCTGCTCCCGAATTTCCTGCATCAGCAATAGGTTTCAACGTACTGCTAAGTTGATTATCCAAGCACATATAGACTGGCGTCAATTCGCCATTGCCCAGCGCATGCAGTTTGATATGTTGGATTGATTTACGGCGCGGTGGCAGGTGATTATCATTTATCACCCCAAGCGTATCCATGATAACGAAGAAGAATGAATCCAGCTCAGTCAGACTGATAAATTTCTTACTCATGGCAAAACTGCCACCGAAATCCATCATCATAATTCTGCCCGCCAACTGGAACGAGAAATCTTTACTTTCGACTCTTTTTTCCACGGTCGCGGCACCTCCAGGCATCTGCAGTACTACGGGTTCATTATCATCATGGAAATACGGAGCTTCGCCATGATGTAAGGTGAGCGCCTCAGGCTTTTTGCCCTCGCAGTAGCGTTGCCATACTGCACGCATGGCGTCAGCAAAGTGTTTCGCAAAACGCTGACCATCGCAGACTGGGGAGGCGAGCAAAATCTCACGTATATTGCTGCGAATAATCTCCAGGCTGGATAAGTCTTGCGTCAGACCCACGGTAATATCGATAAAGTTTTGCCAGTCAGAGGCGACCAGTTCCTGCAGGCCAGCGTTCACAAGGTGCGAAGCTGAGTGGCGTCCGGCAAAGGTCGGGCCAGGTAACGTGACCACTGGCACCCCCATCGCAAGGGCTTCACAGGTGGTCAGCCCGCCAGAGTACGGCCAGGGATCAAGGGCAATATCAACATCACTATAGCACGCCAGAAGTGCGTGGTGCGGTGCCATCCCTTCAATACGAACACGATCGCGCGAAATGCCATGCCCTTCGAGAGTGCTAAGAATACGCTCTTTCAGGTTTTCGTTATCAAAGTTAAAACTTTTCAGAAACAGTCGGGAGTCCGGGACGCTGTGTAGTAACACCGCCCACTGATTCAATAACAGGTCATTGATCTTAGACGCATTGTTAAAACAACCGAAGGTAAAGTAACCTTTGGATTTAACCGGCATATCGCTGACAGGCGGCAGATAGAAAGGCGGGTCGTAGCAAATGTAGTCATCCGGCATACGGATCAACTTTTCAGTATACAGTGAATCCGCCCACTCCGGCGTTTCGATGGAGTCGCTGAGCAGGTAGTCCATGCCGGCCAGCCCGGTGCTGCTGATTAACCCCCCTACCCACTTGATTTGAATAGGCGCAGGCTGCAGCTGGAAGGTTTGCATACGGCTGTTAGCGTTGTATCCGCAGAGGTCGAACAGAATATCAATCTCGTCATCGCGGATAATCTTATCAAGTTCGGCGGCGCCAACATGCTCAACGACTCGCCAACTGGCGCACATGCGCTTCAGTCGATGGGTCAGGTGATCTTCCTGATAGTTGGTGCTGTAGGCGTAGAATTCGATCTGGGAGGCGGGAATGTGCTCCAGCCCCATCACAATCATCTGCCCGACCGGATGCATGCGCAAACCATCCGAGACAAAACCAATACGCAGACATTTATCTGGTGCTTTATTTTTGGCAACCGCACGCTTAACCGAGCGCGGGGGGAACTTTTCCTGCCAGTTTTTACACAATTCAAGAATGTCTGCGGCGCTGCGCTCCGGATTATAGTGCGCACCAACGATACGGTTAAAATAAGGCGTAGGGTTATCTTTTGAGACTTCACAGCTGTGCTGGTACGCCTCATCCATCTCGTTGAACTGGCTCAGGTCTTGTTGGACAATCGCCAGGTTATTCCAGTAGAGCCAGTTAGCTGGCATTTCCGTAGTTAACTGCTTATAAAGCGCCTGTGCCTGTTCATATTTTTTTGCTTTCTGCAGAACGGTAGCGTGAAGCAGACGCAGCGGCCTGGCGGTACTCTTGTCTATACGAGATATCGCATCCGTTAGATATTCTTCTGCTTCCGACAAACGATCGCTGCGGTATAACAAATCTGATTTTGCATAGATGGCTTCGACATTAGTCCTGTCAATTTTCAGTGCATTATCAATACATTCACCCGCCTGGAAAAACTGCCCCAGTCTCTGATGAGCGCGTCCAGCGATGACCAGTAGCAGGATATTATCCTTATTATTCACCATTAGCTCATTTACCAGAGCAAGAGAATCTTGTGGGCTGGTAGTTAACCAGTCCACAGCAAGACGCATCTTCTCATTAAGCAAATTATTAATAGCCTGTTTACTATTTGGGAAAGACGTGGCGGGTGATTTTTTCATAAAGGCACATTAATCCAGGTTAAACCGTCTGGCTGAGATTGGGCGTTCAGTATAAAAAGCACAAAAAAAAATAACGGGTGAAATACCCGTTATTTTTTAGCTTAATTAGACAGATTGTTACTCAGCGATTAACGCAGCAGGGACAGAACTGTCTGAGGAACCTGATTAGCCTGAGACAGTACAGAAGTACCAGCCTGCTGCAGGATCTGCGCGCGGCTCATGTTGGATACTTCTGTCGCGTAATCGGCATCTTCGATACGGCTACGAGCTGCAGTGATGTTGTTAACAGTGCTGTTCAGGTTGTTAACGGTAGATTCGAAACGATTCTGGGTCGCACCCAGGCTTGAACGCAGGGAGTCAACGTCAGAAATTGCTTTGTCGATTTCAGTCAGCAGATTGGTGTTAACAGTTGCAACGGTCGCAGTGGTACCGGCAGCAGCAGTGTAGGCTGACAGGATGCCAACAGCAGCTGCACCGGTGGAGCCTTCGGTGATACCAGTCAGGCCTGCGGTGCTGAACAGAGTGGTTGAATCGATCTTCTTAAGGGAGATACCGATGGTTTCGTCGTCGTTTGCGCCAACCTGGATGTTCAGAGTCTGTGCAGTAGACAGTACTTTTACGCCGTTGAAGCTGGTCTGTGCAGAAACACGGTTGATTTCTTTAACGCGGTCAACGATTTCGTTGTTGATAGAAACCAGGTCATCACCGGAGTTAGTATCGTTGTTTGCCTGTACAGTCAGTTCACGAATACGCTGTAAGTTGGTGTTGATTTCGTTCAGTGCGCCTTCGGTAGTCTGTGCAACAGAGATACCGTCGTTAGCGTTACGTGCAGCCTGAGTCAGTCCTTTAACCTGTGCGGTCATACGGTTAGCAATTGCCTGGCCAGCAGCGTCATCTTTTGCACTGTTGATACGCAGACCAGAGGACAGACGCTCGATCGCAGTACCCAGGGAAGACTGAGATTTGTTCAGGTTGTTCTGAGTAGTCAGGGACAACAGGTTAGTATTGATAACTGCCATAATTTTATTTCCTTCAAAAATGGGTTTAGGTTTCGGTGCCTAACACTCACGGCGTCTCTCACCGTCAACAAGGTTATCGACGCGTCCCAAAAAGACTTTAGAATCAATTTCAAAAAAAAATTATTTCATTGATTCATATGTGTTTATATATCAAACCTGCTTTGCGGTGACGCATCCTAAAAGCAAATCCTCTGCCCTGTCAGTGTTTGTTTAACACTTCTCGTTCATGGACGTAAGTTGCCCTTTTCTTTACCTCAAGGTGTAATCCAGCTATAAGCCCCCGCCTCTGGTGGCTATTCCAGGGATTATTTTTTTGTCTCTGGCGTAAACTTTTCCACCATTGCGCCGATAAAGAGTCCTGTTCTACCACCGCATTTAAGGAAAAGAGATATGGCTACTATCACTAACCTCGGGATAGGCTCAGCAGGACTCGGGGACTTGTATAATCAGTTAGATACAGCAGAAAGAACGAAGCTGAAAACCATTACAACCCAGCAGACGACCTACAATGCGCAATTAAGCGCGTACGGTAAGCTGCAGAGCGCCATGACAAATCTACAAACTGCGACGGCTGCACTGGCAAAACCTGCGACCTGGAACTCCACGTCTGTCAGCAGTACGAATACCGCGTTCACGGCGACAACCTCGACCGAGGCTTCTACCGGCACGTTTACGGTCAACGTGAACCAAATGGCCAAAGCGCAGGTCCTGAGCAGCGGCTCTATTTCAAGTAATACTGAAAAATTGGGTGAAGTAACCGGTGCTAAACGTACCATTACAATTACCCAGCCAGGTACGAAAAAGCCGCTGGAAGTTGAGCTCTCTGACGCAGACACGTCTCTGAGCGGCATCGCTAGCGCGATTAACAAAGCGAACGGCAACGTCACCGCCAGTGTTATTAAAGCTAAAGATGGCGACTACCGTCTGTTGTTGACTTCGAAATCAACGGGTACCGACGGTCAGATGACCATTAATGTCACCGGCGACAATACCTTACAGGCAGCGATCGGTTATGACTCTGCAAGCGCTACGGGTGCACTAACCGTACAGACGAAAGCACAAAATGCCATCATGGTGGTGAATGACATCATCATCGAGCGTCAGAGCAACACGATTTCTGATGCGCTGCCGGGCGTGACGTTTACGGTCAAAGCGGAGAGTAAAGCAGACGAAACGCTGGATATTACCCGTGCAACCGATGCAAATCAGAAAGCGATCTCTGACTGGGTAACGGCATATAACTCGCTACAGTCCACCATCAACAGCGTCACCAAGTATGTGGCTGTAGACGCGGGTGAAGATCAGTCCGCCAGCAACGGGGCATTAGTGGGTGACGGTAATGTCCGTAGCATCCAGGCGCAGCTTCGCAGCATGTTGACGGATATTCAAAGCGGCTCCGTACAGATTATGGCGCAGATAGGTATTACTCAGGACCCGGCGAAAGGTAGCGATGGCACTATGGGTAACCTGAAAATTGACAATGATAAACTGAAAAAGGCACTAACAGACAACCCTGCTGGTGTACAGCAATACTTTATCGGTGATGGAAAAACCACCGGGCTGGCCACTAAAATGAGCAGCACGCTGGATTCTATGCTGAGTACCAGCGTCGGTAAAACCGGGGTCATCCAGAATGCCAAAGACGGTATCAATAAAACACTTAAGAGTCTGAGTGAACGCTACGATGATATGGAAGCGTCTATCGATGCAACTATGGCGCGATACAAAGCCCAGTTTACCCAGTTGGACGTACTGGTGACGAAAATGACCAATACAGCGAACTATCTGACTCAGCAGTTCACTAAATCATCATAAATGTAGGAGTAAGTATGTATAACACCTCTGGTGTCCAGTCCTATCAAAATATAGGAGTGGAAAGCGCGGTGATGAATGCCAGCCCTCACCAGTTGATTGTCATGCTCTTCGATGGGGCGCACAGCGCCCTTATCCGAGCGCGCTTGTTTCTTGATGCAGGACACCTTGCAGAGAAAGGCCTGGCGCTTTCAAAAGCAATCAATATCATCGACAACGGATTGAAATCAGCGCTGAACATGGAGGCTGGGGGAGAACTGTCAATTAATCTGGCGTCTTTATACGAATATATGGTTCGACGGTTATTAATTGCGAATTTGCATAACGACGTTGAGGCAATTGTTGAGGTTGAAAACCTTTTAAACAATATTGCGGATGCGTGGAAGCAAATTGGCCCCAATGCGTCCTCTATCTCAGGATAATTTTGATGAATATGCCCAGCGCAGCGCTTAGTCAATGGCACGCTTTACATGCTCAAAGCATAACGATGCTAAATCTTGCTCATACCGGTAAGTGGGATGAGCTCATTGAGCAAGAGATGCATTACGTACAATTGGTGGAAAGTATTTCCAGTAATCCCATTACGTCGTGCCCTCCTGCTCAAGTAGAGCAAGCGCGTTTCCTGTTAAAAAAAATCCTCGAAAATGAGAGTGAACTTAAAGCGCTGCTCCAGTCCCGAATGGATGAATTACGCAATCTCATCGGCCAGACCGGTAAACAGCAATCCATCACGTCTACCTATGGAAAGCTGTCAGGGAATATTCTTTACCCAGAAAGTTTTACCCGCGACACACAACTATGATTTCTTCATCCATACTCCAGAAGTCTGCCAATGGCTTCTGGAGCAAGGATGATGAAAAACCCCACCCTGTTACAATGTTTTCACTGGTACTACCCTGCTGGCGGTGAATTGTGGCGAGAGGTCACGGCGCTAGCCCCCAATCTTAACGAAATCGGCATTAACATGATCTGGCTCCCGCCCGCCTATAAAGGCGCGTCAGGCGGGTATTCTGTCGGCTATGACTCCTATGACCTGTTCGATCTGGGCGAGTTTGACCAGAAAGGCAGTATCGCCACGAAATACGGTGACAAAGCGCAGCTGCTGGAAGCCATCGACGCCCTCAAGCGCAACGACATTGCCGTACTGCTGGACGTGGTGGTGAACCACAAAATGGGTGCCGATGAAAAAGAGCCCGTCCGCGTTCAGCGCGTGAACGAGCAGGATCGCACGCAGATCGACGATGAGGTCATCGAGTGTGAAGCCTGGACCCGCTATACCTTCCCTGCCCGCGCCGGGCAATATTCGCAGTTTATCTGGGACTACAAATGCTTCAGCGGCGTCGACCACATTGAAAACCCCGATGAAGACGGCATTTTTAAAATCGTCAACGACTACACCGGCGAAGGCTGGAACGATCAGGTTGATGATGAGATGGGTAACTTCGATTATCTGATGGGCGAAAATATCGACTTTCGCAATCACGCCGTGACCGAGGAGATCAAATACTGGGCCCGCTGGGTCATGGAACAGACGCGCTGCGACGGTTTTCGTCTGGACGCCGTCAAGCATATTCCCGCCTGGTTTTACAAAGAGTGGATTGAGCACGTCCAGGAGGTCGCCGACCAGCCGCTTTTTATCGTGGCGGAATACTGGTCCCATGAGGTGGATAAACTTCAGGCCTATATCGACCAGGTCGAAGGCAAAACCATGCTGTTTGATGCCCCCCTGCAGATGAAATTCCACGAGGCGTCACGTCAGGGCCGGGATTACGACATGAGCCAAATCTTTACCGGCACGCTGGTGGAAGCCGATCCGTTTCATGCGGTCACCCTCGTCGCAAACCATGACACCCAGCCTTTGCAGGCGCTGGAAGCCCCGGTCGAAGCCTGGTTTAAACCGCTGGCGTATGCGCTGATCCTGCTGCGGGAAAATGGCGTGCCGAGCGTCTTTTATCCGGACCTCTTTGGCGCCAGCTATGACGATACGGGTGGAGACGGTGAAACGTACCATATTGATATGCCTGTGATTGAGCAGCTCCACGAGCTGATCCTCGCGCGCCAGCGTTTTGCCCACGGCGTGCAGACGCTCTTTTTTGACCATCCTAACTGCATCGCCTTCAGCCGCAGCGGCACGGAAGACGATCCCGGCTGCGTGGTGGTGATGTCGAACGGGGACGACGGCGAGAAGGTAATTTGCCTGGGGGAAAACTACGGCAACAAAACGTGGCGTGATTTTCTCGGCAATCGCGAAGAAACGGTCACCACGGCGGAGGATGGCGAAGGGACGTTTACCTGCAAAGGCGGAAGCGTAAGCGTGTGGGTAATTGAGGATGCGTTGTAGAAACCATGCCGGGTGGCGGCTTCGCCTTACCCGGCCTACTGGAGGGCACTTTTGTAGGCCGGGTAAGCGTCAGCGCCACCCGGCAACAAACGGCTACGGTAGTTTACTCTCCAGCGGATGCTTGCTCAGGTAATCGGCACACTCAACCGTTGGGCGATCGACCTTCTGCAGCTCCAGCCCGTCGTACTCAAGCGTCGAGCCATCGCGCTCCAGCGGATAGATATCCAGCTTGCGCGTCACGTTGTAATAACTGTCTGAACGCAGCATGATTTTACCCGGCACGGCAATCACGCGCTGCCACTGACGGCAGTCCAGCGTATCGCCCTCTTCCGTCACCACCAGCGTGGCAATCGCTTCAGGGCTGACCATTTTGCTCTGCGGCCCTTTTGACTGCCAGTATCCCGCCAGATGCGCCGGGACAGGATGCTTGATCACCTCTTTATAATTATCGACCTGAACGCACCCGGTCAGTGCCAGCAGCGCGCCAGCAATTGCTATTTTTTTCATCATCTTTCCTGCATTCGAAGAAAAAAATATTGTGGCATTAAAGCGCTGCGGCTGCCAGCGAAGATCGACAGGTCTTAGACCTGCATCCCCATCATATGAGCATACATTTTTCATAATCGACAAAGATCGTCCAAGAGCGCACCAAATAACAGATGGTTAGAGTCGTCGAAAACATCAGTCGTCTAAGTTCACCTTAGAGCGAGTGCTGTTTTGTGTCCCACCCATGCCCCATCACATGCAAAGCCTTGCCAACCGAAGCAAAGCTTTGTATGCCCCATTTTTTCTAAGATTACAAAACAGAGTACGTGACGTTTATCTGTACCCGGTCAGCAGGCGCTGTTTCATAAAATGTAACTGCCCCATCCGCTCCAATGAGGATGATTGCCGGAGACCATGCAGCTCCAATCATCTTCATTCCACTCACCATGACTTGTTTTTTCGGTCTGCACCACGCTGGCAGGGTTGTGATTTTAGTAGACGGCGAACTTCCTCCTACTCCAAAGGAACCTTGCAGGGTTACGACACCAGACCTCAGAACGGCTGATATTGGGTCAACTACAATGATGTTTGGAACTGTAGGAAGCAGATCATAATATTTTATGGTGTAGCTTCTTCTCTGAATATTTGCAGATTCAACAACCGGCCTGACTATAGCCGCTACACCCTGAGAAGAATAATGGTTAACTCCATTACCACCCCATGGCTTTTTAGATTTTGCGTCAATGCCAGGAGTGCCAAAAATATCATCATCAAACAAGCTTTGCTGCACCCTTTCAGGGTATCCCATGGACAGATAATAACTACTGAATGGGCCATCATCTGTGTTTGGGTAGCTAATTCTTGGATGAAATTCTCCACCATGCCGAATGCAGTTGAATCTTACAATCTCACTTTCACCATCCAGTGAAATGACAATATTTATTGAGGTTACGGAAAGGCTGATACTTCCGATGGAAGATACCGGCATTGTATAATTTATGTTTTCATAAACACCGGCATTTGTCTGGGCGACAATATTGATTTGATTACCATTTTTATTGATGGTAACCCAATCCTGAGACCCTGCACCCACAATAAATCTGACTGGCCTGTTGTCTCCCCATGATGAGGCACTGCCATTAAAATAATACTCATGGCACGCATCAGAAGGCGCTGCGTACGATCCAGATTTAACTTCCTGCACGGTCATTGGGCACGACAGAATATCCCTTCCGTCTCTCAGCAGGTTTGTCTGCCTGTTGATATCAAGCAAACCGTAACCATTCCTTTTAGCATATGACCTTACATACCCAGCAACGTAATCCCTTCCTTCCTGACTGGCATAATCATAGAAACCCGATCCATTACCGTATAGCGTGGACATTGAAGGGTTAGGCGTTGTTACGAAGACAATGCTTGGAACCTTACTCCATGATTTTATTTTGGCAATAACAGCATGCATGGATGGGGCATCAAAACCCTGCGCATCATTCATCCCGAACGCAAGAAATAATAAATCAGGAGATAAATCCTTAACATAGTCAAGCCATGGCTTCTGGCGATCTACATACCATGCAGGAAAAGCTCCTGGAAGATTGTTGGCGTTACCCCACACCTGACCACCGATGCCACGATTATAAAATCTTATTTGAGTGTCCGGATTCTTTTCTTTGATGTGCTGAACAATGCATCCATACATTGAATCAGGAGGCGTGCAGTCTGAAACGGAATAACCACTAAGAGAGTCGCCCATCATTACGACAACAGGACTTGCCGCATCACTGAACTGTTTTAATGATATATCAGGGATATTCCCTCCTATCCTGCAATTTGATGGCTCATTCCCTTTAAGTGATGCCCTGCGATATAAACCCTGAATATCATTGCCATGCAGAAAAATTCTTGTTTTATTTCTTACCGGAACTGTAACATCATCAACAACAAAATCACTGTTAACATACAGGTTTTTAATACCATTACTAATACAGCTATCAATAGCGGAATTAAGGCAGTTAGCATTTTCCTGCGGTGTTTTTGATGGTGAGCAACCAAAATCTTCTACATTTACACGCATATCGTCTCCTGGTGTAAAAGGCTTACTCGTGCTCTCTTTGTCTGTGCTTGCTAAAGCTGTGGCGACCGGCGCTATCGCCACACCACATAAAAACTTCCTGCGATTAATGAACATACAAACGTCTCCTAACATCCATGATGGAGACTTTATCACATGGGGTTACTCAGGAATAGGAGTCCATACCATCGACTCAGTGACGTCAAGAGACTGAACTTTATCAATATAATCAATCCACTTGTTCAGATAATCCTTTTCAGCATCTGAGACATCCCTCCCAAGCAGAAGTTTTGTCTGTGGCACCATGATTTTCGCTTTCGCCTGCTCGATTCTAAATGCCTTCTCTGCGGAATTAAGTAAAATCATTTCTTCAGATGAAATTTCTACTGATGGAGGGCTTGAGAAAACACCGTCCTTGTAAAAATAACCAATCAGAACTGACTCATCGCATGGCTCAAGAGTTGCGTCGTCATCAACTGCATAATCACTTACGCCATCATATTTAATTCTGTTTACCACCACGCCATCACGTATGATCGCATATTCATCTGACATTATGCATACTCCCAAATGATACAAAGCCCATTACCACCACTACCCCCTGCAAATGTGGCTCCAGCAGAGTTTGCATTGCATGCCCCGCCACCTCCAGCACCATAGTTAACTGAAGAAGTGCCGGTTTTCGCCGGACCTGATGGCTGAGCACCGCAACCAAACCATCCTCGACCACCTCTGCCGCCAAACGGGTTTGTGAGGCTATTTGCTACACCACTCCAACCGCCTTCACCGCGCTCAATTACTGTGGCTCCAGTTGGCTCCAGCGCAGGAGAAAGCCCGCCCGCTGCCGAACTTGGTGCCCCGGCTGTGCCAACCGTTCCGCCATTGCCACCAGGGCATGACAGAAGCGCACCGAATGATGAGGTTCCACCATTACCACCTGTTGCACCAGTGACGCCAACACCGCCAGTTCCAACGGTCACTGATACGCCGGAGAAATCTGAAGAAAATACAGCTGCACCATAGCTGCCAGCTGTACCGCCTGTTCCGCTACTTACCTGAGATGAGTTGGTAACAACCGCGCCGCCTCCTGCGCCACCGGCCCCAATAAGCTCAACATAAACAAACTTTGTACCTGTTGACGGTGTATAAGTGCCAGAAGAGGTAAAGATTTGAGGCGCACCTAAAAGCCTGCCAGTACCCAACCCTAAATATGAAACAACATCAGCAATAGTGCTCTTGCCGATAATGTCCCGGCCTACAGATGTTAGATCTGTGAGCGCAGCAGTATCCGGCCCATTGAAATACGCCAGCTTATTCGCAGCGCCAGTGAGAGCTGCAATGGCTGTCAAGGTAGCGTCAAGAGGCTGGAAATCAGCACCAAATGCGGTATGCATTTTGGTAATGAAACCAGCAACGTTACCGTCATCAAGCACATTTTGCCCGCTTTTATCAGCGGTATACTGCGCCAGTGCAGATGCGATGAAGAGAGCCTGGCGGATCGCTTTGTTGATCTGTGCACTGCTGGCTTTGCCGGACTGAAACCCGGTAGCCAGGGCGGCAAGTGCCACCCAGTCAGCTTGTGACATTACGTTTGCCCCGGAACCTGTTGCGAAGGGCTTAAAGTCATTGGTAGGCATTAGAGTAATTTCTCCCATGAGCCGTCATCAAATCCGGCGATATAGTCGTTGTCCATGTCAAAACCGAAAAAACGGTTTCCTTCCGATGGCGTTTCCACCGCCGGTATTTCAATACTTCCCCCCCACACGCCAGCAGCTTTAACGGTCAAATAGCCCTGTTTAATTGCCGCGATGAGTTCAAGCGAAACATCTGAGATATCAACCTCCGGAAATACCCAGATACTGATCGTCATGTCCTGATTGTCGACGATCTGCATTCGCAGGCCGGAGCCGGTCAGAGCTGTATCAAGGATTTGAGGCAACGAATCGTTGGTACCGTCCCAGTTGTTGATAGCGATTTTTGCCTTAAGAATTACGCGGTATGTTTCATCACTCAGTGCCGTATAGCCGCTGTCCGGGTCAAATGGTCCCTGCCATACGCCCTGATCCCATCCGAGGCCATCAGTATCGAACGAGAAATAAATTCCGCTGATTGGCACACTGACGATGCGACTGCGCCCGATCCACTCACCAAGAATGTCCAGTTGCACACCGACTGCAGTATCTATGTCGAAGGCAGCAATTAGACTATTAAGCGAAGTAGAGACGTCGGTAAGTGGCCGGGTGGATAAATCAACATGCTGAAAAAAAAGGGGCTTCCCGGCGTGGTAGTTGGTTATCAGGTCGGTGTATTTGCTCATGATGACACCGTGATAGAGATATTGGCTGTCGTGCAGCTTGCTGACTCGTCATACGCAATAGCAATATTCGCTGCCGCTTCACTACCAGCAACCTTGCCAATAAGCAGTTCAGTAATATCGTAATAGCGCGCGTTTCCGCCACTTACGACACCAAGGTTTGCCGGTGAATAAATCCGGCTTAGCAGAACGCTGTCGCCGATTTTCAGGCTGTTAATGTAATCCGAAACTGCTTTTTTAATGTCTTCCCCGATCTGCGACGTATAACCAGTAAAAACGCGGAGAGTAATAGCGACATACACAGGCACATCAACTGGACGTGAAAAGCTTATGTTATGTGGGTTGCCATAATAATCAGGAACCTGAACAGTAGTTGTTCCATAAGTGGCAACCCCTTGACCTTTTTTACCCCGGATAGTCTGCGCGATCGTTGTTGCGTCACCGCCGTCCACAATTGCCGATATGGAGTGAGCCGGAAGTCCGTTAGCATCACCGGCGCCAGTATCGTTTTCATAGAGCTTATGGCGCGTAACGCCTGCAATGTTCGCCAGCGCACCGTCAACAGCATCAAAAGGCGTCAGAGACGGTAAGGCAACGCTCTGTGATTGCCGGACACGCAATTCAGCATTTGTTTCGGCGGCAACGCCTACCGTAGCCGCTTGCGGGTTAGTTACTGATACCCAGCCACGTGTCGGGGTGTTTATCTTATTAACTGACCCGGCAGGGGCGGCCACAGCGCCAGCAACAGAACATGTCGCAGTAGCAATAACCGTCCCATCAATACCAATTGTCACCTGAGCAGGAAGATTCCAGATGATGCCGTTGGCATCTTTCACAGAGCCGTTTGTGATTAACGTTCCGGCCTCACCCTCGATCAGCTCATCGACCGTAGAGTTTGTCGCAGCACGGCGAGTGATGCCGTTAATTTTGACGTTACTGGTTAATGCATCGTCCAGCGCCGTCGATGGAGAAAATGACCGGTAAACAGAAATGGCCGTGTTGTTCGCATCGTGAATGGCCAGAGCCACCAGAGCGACCATCTGGCCGTCTTTGCTGTCCGGGTCGAGATAGGCATCACTGCCATAAATCTGCTGAAAATAGCCGGTGATGGTGTCCAGAACGGTCTGATAGTCGGGCGCACTTATCCCCTCAGCGGTTACCGTTGCCGATAAGCCGAGTGTGTCGAGGTCCAAAGACATTACGCCTCCGAAGTTACTGTGGTTGTCCCGTAGATGGTTTCCACCGTCGCTGTGAACGTTACACGGCGTGTGGTGCCGTCAACGGTGGTATTAAATGCAGTGATTGAGCTAACCCCCTGCGTTTCCAGGATGCGCCGGCGGATAGCCAGGTTGTAGGTGTCAGGCTTTTGCTTACCCAGTACGGACTGAATCCAGGGTGTTCCCTCTGTGGTGTCGAGGAACCACTGACCGTACCAGAGCAGGAAGCGCGTTTTAATGGCCTGCGCTACGGCCTCCGGAGAGTTCACCAGCCAGGTATCATCGCCCTCACCGAAAGTGTAATCCCCGTCATCATCTTCACGTCGGTATCGCATTATTCAGGCTCTCCGGTGCTATCGTTGCCATGTTCAACGCCACCATGCGTGTGCGTCATTAGGCTCTTACCGCCTGCAGTCACGTCGTTGGTTACGGTGACCGGGCCGTGCATTGTGGCCGTGCCTCCTCTCTCACCCATTCCTTGCGACAGGTTGCCGTTGATCGTCACGTTGCCGTTAAGGACGATTTCCGGGGCGTTAATAGTCGCGCTGCCGGCGGTGGTGGCAGTGATATCCCCTCCGGCTGCCACCTCAATGAAAGCCGAACCATCATCGGTACGCAGCTGCGCTCCCGTAGTGCTGATGCCGCCGATTTTCTTCGCCTGCGACTGCGGGCCCACGATACAGAACGCATCCGATAAATCATGCATGCGCCCGTCTACCGGCTCCTGTACACCCCCGCTTTGCCACCAGAAATCAATGCAGCGGTCGGCAAATATCACCAGACACTCATCGCCTTCGCTAACGGGAAAAGTGAGCGTACAGCCGCCCCCGCGGGGGAATACAACTGGAACATCCACCAGCAGCGGATAATCCTTCGTGCTTTTGTTGCCGTCGTTGTCGCGCTCGATGTAGCGGATCGCTGGCTGAACAACAGCCGTCAAAGATTCTGGGTCGAATGACTGGATGATCCCCGGCAGTGCTACGCGCATTTGCTCGCTAAGCGTCTTTCGCTCAGACGCCAGAACCTCCGCCAGCGCCCCACTACGGGTTTGGCTTGATACGCCCATGTTTTCTCCAGATAATGATTACCCTCACTTAGTGAGGGGTAGAATAAAAATTTAATTACTTAGTATTTTTGACTACAGGAGATACCTATGGGCTTCAGATTTAGGAAGCGGATACGCATAGCTCCAGGCCTAGCAATCAATATCAGCAAGAGTGGCGTTAGTACGTCGATTGGCCCAAAAGGCGCCACTACCAACATAAGTGGAAGAGGAATAAAAACCACCGTTGGAATTCCGGGATCCGGTTTGTCATACACCGTTGGCCCAGGGAAAAAATCTGGAAAAGCTACATCGGAAGAGGAATTTTCAGAACAGGAACCAACGGCTCAAAGGGAAGGGATCCATTGGTGGAGGCTTGCAGTTTTCATCATTGCCGCCATAGTTCTATCGCAAATATTTAAGCAGTGAGATTTTAGCCCTGATTAACTCAGGGCTTTTTTATACTGTTTTGCATGGATATGAACCAATCAATTTAGGCGCATCCATACTGTTCTGTAGCAGTTGAACATTGAGCCAAGATTTGCCATCCCGCTTGATGAATTGAAATCCGTAATTATTTCCATCACGGGAAGGCATTATACCCATATCCCATTTGGCATTTGATTCGTCACCTTTCTTTCCGAGATATTTAACCTTTTGACTGGTAACCAATTCTCCATTGATTCTTACCAGACCCTCAGAATCGTTAATAGTTAGCTTGTAACCGCCACATTGGATGGCAGAAAGTGCCGGTGCAGAAAATAAAGCGATCAATATCAATAATTTTTTCACCCAGCGCCTCTCTCCAGTGCTGATTGAGTTTTTAGATCCATCGCGCCACGCGCTTCACACATCATATCCATGTACGACGCCTGGCCCCTTGTGTCGCCAGTGTACATAATGCCACGGACAATATAAACGCCGTCAGTAGCAATACTGGCAGGCTGCGCAGTTGTGCCTTCAATGGTGATGTTTCCGTTGTTGTTCTGGTCAGTGATACGCCCTTGCGTCATGGCGATATCGTTATTCCCCAGCACGGTACGGAACACAGAAGCCTGATTCAGCTCGATCAGGCCATTAACGCGGATGTTAGGGTTAATCAGGCAACGGACGTTAACGCCGCTACCAATGGTCTGCTGAGGCATGCCGACAAGGCCGGTGGCGCTGTTCAGCTTAATGGCTTCGTGAACAACCTCATTTTTCGCCACCATTTCCCGCTTACCGTCGACAAACATCCAGTCAGCCTTGCATTGCTCGGCGACGTTATCCATCAGATGCCTGGTCATACCAAAAAGCACCCTGCCGCGAGGAAACACCGTTGCAGGCATGGCGGGGGTATTCCCTTCCGTGGCTCCGTTAGCGTTGAAGTCCTTCATGAGCACTGCATTGACGTCAGAGACCGTATAGCCAGCCGCCAGCGTCTGCGCAGTGATCGAGGTAGCGAATGCCCGGTCAGAATCAGCCGCCTGAATAAGGACAAAGCTATCAACGGGGTTATCTTTTCCTGTGATGGTGTACCGGATTTCTCCGTCGAAAATCAGCCCATAATTTCGACCGTCCATCTGCCCGACTTCATCGGGTTTTACTGTCCTGGCGACGCCTACCTGGCTGGCGGGAACGTCAGCTGCAATGCCATCGTAACCAGCGATAACCCTAATCCGGGAGAATTCCTCTCCGACGATCCGGTTTACGGTATCAGCTGAAAGGTTATAGATTTTGAAAGTACCTACTCGCGTTTCGCTGCTGAGATTAAACCAGTCGATAGTAAAAGTGCTCTTGAAGCTACCAAAATCAGTGGCGTTCCCCTTCGAATCGACTAACTGCAATTCGAAGTGCCGCATCCAGTTCTGAGACATTTTTACTCCGTTACCGCATAAAGATGGCTGTAAATACCCAGATCGGCCTCAGTTGGATTTTCGCTGGACTGGTTGTCGCAGCCCACATAAAGCGAAAAGCCAAGCCCGAGATAGCGATACTGCGCCAGCAGGTCGGCGCCGGTGATAAGCGGGATCCCCTTTATCAGGTCCGCGCCGCTGCTATCCATAATATCCAGACACCAGAAAGCAGCACGCCAGGTCACAGCCATTTGCAGACTTTGACCTGCCACGGATATGGAGAATCGCTGGTTTTCCGGAGAAAGAGGGATTTCGCTGATCGTCATTTACCCTCCCGCTACAAAGCCACTTAACCGGCTCAATATTGATTCATTTTTTTGAACTGGCGTTTTCACCCCGGAGTTTTGCACGGCTGAGGTGTTCGCCCCTAACTTCATATTGGACTTTGAAGCTACCTGCGTGGTGGTTGTGCTTGTGATAATCACTTCCCGGAGCGTCAGCACAGCAGAGAGAATATTTTCCGACGTCCTGTCGGTAGTGACCTCAAGCGCACGGATCAGCATATTGGTGTAAATCCGCTTACCGGTCACCACATCTAAAGGCACCCTGCTGCTCTGCAGATTTAACAGCTCCTGATAAGTCTCCTTCGGGCCAATACCAACGCTTAGCCCAAGAGAAGATGTATCTACGAAGTCAAGTAAGGAACCGCCACCAGCAAAACCGACCTGCATTACCACTTCCGAAGGACGTCGAAATGCATGGTCGGAAATTGCTGCGCCAACCTCTACGGGATGCTCGGTTATTTCAAGAGAGTCATCATGCTTTTCCGAAATAACAACACTGGGGACTATCAGCCCGATCCGCCTGCTCTGCTGCTGAAAGAGAGTAGAAAGAATATCCATCATCCTGCTCCAGTTTGGTTATTTCTCAGCACCCTGGCATTAGCATCAAGCTGGCGGCGACTGACTTCCTGCCCAATCTCCTGAGCATTACCGCCATAGATGTTGTAGGTGTTTTGCTGATTCACCTGCGCTCCAGCAGCCTGATGGGCAAGTGGGCTATTCCAGTTCGAATATCCCTCTTTGCGGGCCATAGACTGCATGAGCATAGCCATCGTATTGGGGTCGGACAGGTTTAATGCTGCTGTCGGCGATACACCCATCCAGCCAGCAACGTCACGGGCATATTTGGCAGGATCGTTGTTATCGGCCGCAGGCGCCCAGGTGCTGACGATATCCATGATAGTCTGCAGGCGGCGCCCGGTCGTTTTACCAGTAAAGTACCGCATGAGCTGGTTTTTCATGGCCTCCCAGCCTTCCAGCGCAGAACCAAACGCACGAAAACCACCACCGCCTACGGGCCGAATATTGCCGGGGTTATTGTTGCGATCTGCAAGCGTATTCCCTTCGCCACGGAAGAAACGGCCTATGCTGCGCGGGTCAAATCCGGTCTTATCCTTTATCCAGTCAGCTGCGCTATTGGCACTATCAGAAACGCCGGGCAGCGCATCAGGCTGGTTACTGCCTTGCTTGAGAAGAGCCCTGCCAATGCTTGCAGCATCCGACCAGCGACCGTCCTTGATAGCGTTAAGCAGGTCGCCGATCATACTCAGCATCTTACTAAACTCACCCATCTGGGTAATGAAGTTGCTGAAATCCCATTTCAAAGACCAGGATTTAGGGTCGATATTGAGCAGCTTTGCCAGCGCTTTTCCGAGGTCGAGGATAGTCTGTTTCAGGTCGCCGACCATCTTCAGTGCTGCGTCTACTTCAGGCTTCCATTTCTCCCAATCGATAAGGCTTTTACCACCTTCTCTGAAGGTTTTGTAATCCTCCCATAGCAAAGCGATGGCAGCGGCAAGACCAAGAACCCACGTAATCGGCGATGCGAGCATAGCGCGGTTTAGCATCCACCACGCTGCGGTTAACGCTCCAATTAGTTCGATCAGCTGCTGCGACTGCTTATCAAGAGAGTCCCACCAGTCGCTGATACTCTGACCCAATTGGATGAGGCGGTAAATTACCCTGCCTACCATCTCGCCAGCCCAGAGAATTCCTTTCACGGTACCGGTTATCGCGCCTTCAATTTTCGGGAAGTTTTCCAGGATCTGGCGACGCAGCCTGTCCAGAGAGCCAGCAAGTCCATCAGCGAGACTGGAGCCGATTTTATCCCGCGCCATGCCTGCCATCAGCCCAAAGGAGCGCAGCGAGGTCATGAATTTATTGGAGCTGACGGCGGCCACATCAGCGTTATAGCCGATCGCCTTCGCCATCGCGGTGTATTCGCCACTAAACTGGCCGATACCGCGACGCATTGCCATCAGGGTGTTTTCATCCAGACCCAGCATCTCAGCGTACTGGTTCGCGCGGTAATACGGCATGCTGCTAAGACGCTGGCCGACGCCGGTAAAGATCGTCGCCATATCCCGCATGTTGCCGCTGGCATCACGCGTTTGAACACCCAGCCGGTTCAGGAAACCCTCAGCGCCGGGATTGTTACGCATGAACCGGGCAAGATTTTCGAGAGAGCCGCGGGCCCCGTCGACACTGCCGCCAACCTGACTAACCGCATACCCAATCTGCTTAATGCCCTCCACCGTCGCGCCTGTGCGCTGAGAGGCCCAGTACAGGTCGTCGAGACCGCTGGCAATTTTCGCAGTGAATGCAACGACGGAAAGCGCCGCCGCCTCAACTTTGACGCCCAGCTCAATCGCTTTAAGCGTTGTCCCGGCAACGACGGCATCGAATTTTCTGGCGCCAGCCTCATCAACGTTAAACCCAAGCGAGATCAGAAAGTCCTTGAGCGTTTCAGCGTTCATTAGCCTCTCTCCATTTCGCTATGCGGTATTCGTTATCGGCTTTCAGGTCCAGCCAGTCATTCATGCGGGCAACGTCGGCCAGGTCGACCGAACCGTCCTTCAATGCGGTATAAGGAATGTACCCGGCTTCCACCGGGCGCATCAGGAAGCTTTCGCCTTCCGGCAGGGATTCCAGCGTTAAGCCTGCGGCGACGGGGCCACCTTCTCGTTGTCGGGGAGTTCTTTCAAAAAATTTCCCAGGCTGTCGGCGACCACCCGCGCCACCAGCTGCAGCATCGTAAACAGATCGATATCGTCGAACATCAGTACGCCCTGATCGAAGACTTTCGCCCATCCCTTTTCGTGCTGGCGGGACACGACACCCAGACACGGGTAAATCACCGCGTTAACGTCCTCGTCCGGCAGCGCGGCCAGCGTATCGGCAATTTTCGGCAGTACGCTTTCCAGCACAGCACCCGAGTTACCCGCAGCGGCCTGAGCTTTCAGCGTGGAAAATTCGCTGACGAGCCCAGCCAGCACCGGGAGCAGCTTGCGGCTGACTTTCAGTTGCTGGAAAACGTCGAGTTTGGCGGTACGGTAGTTGACGCCTTTGATTTCAAATTCCATCTGTTAAAACTCCCCCAGAAGCTGATCAATCTTGCCGCAGTCAAAGACCCACGACACCGTGTTGCCGACTTTTGCGTTAGCGTGATCCGGCTGTTTCTGGAAAGCACAGCTGCGCGCGGTGGTGATGTCGCCAGATGCTTTGTTTCGCACGACGATCACGTTGTTACCCCAGGTAGCGGAGGACTGGCTCTGGGCGTTGTACATCAAAGACAGCTTTTTGTTGACCGGGGAGGTTTTCAGCAAGGTTACCGTGATTGTGCCGCTCTTTCCGGCGTGCAGGCTGTGCATCACTTCCCCGTCAGCGCCGACAGTCATGGTGTTTTTTGCCTCGGTCATCGTAACCGTGATGCCCTCTTCGGAGTTCGCCGAGCCGTAGCCCAGATCGATACTTCCGGTTGGGCCGGTAAGGGAGGCCGAGACGTCAATAAAGCTGTAGGTGTTTCCCATTTATTCCCCCTTATCGAACCACGTTGATCTGTACGTCGCCATAGTGAATCGCCCCTGCCATCTTAATGGCCGCCTGAATCACAGGCGACTTACGCGCTTCCCTGTCAGATTGTGCCTGGTTGGCTACCGCATCTGCGTAGACGTAGTAACCCTTGGTCAGGGTATCGCCGGATTCAATATGGCCAATCGGGCCACCATTCCAGACGCCCGGAGCAATCAGCCCGTTATTTACCGCCTGATCCAGCGATGCTTCGACGTTGGTCATTAACCGGGTTACGCCCGCGTCGGTCTGCGGAATTTTGGTGGTCGAGGTGTACAGCAGGTTATAGAGATTGGTCTGAACGTAGTTCTGCAGCCAGTCCAGCCCGTGGCGTTCGTCGAAGAAATCACCGTTCGCCATCACGCCCTGCTGGATAATCGCCGTATCGTTGGCGTAGTAGACGTAGACGTTACCGTTAATGGCATCAATGGCGGCTGCCTGCGCGGTCGTCAGCGTCTCGTATGTCACGCCTGGCTCAGTCTTGAACTTCAGGGTGATCGTGGTGTTGTTGCCGGTAAAGTTCACAGTGAACGCACGACCAAAGGCCGAGATAGCGGCATATTTGCTGCTGGTACTGTACTGCCAGAATGTGCGGGAGTAGCCCGCCGCCTTCAGCTTATAGCCGATATTGCCGGTATTACCGGATACCAGTACATTCGCGTCATCAGTGGTAACCGCCAGAATACGGCTCAGACTGGAAGCCTCGATCGCCGCGGCCACCGAAATCACATCCGCTTCAACCAGATCGGCGCTATCGGCAATCGCCAGGCCGTACCAGTTGGTATATTGCAGAGAGGCATTAACCGCCTGCAGCAGGGTTTCTACAGTACCGGATTCACCCGTTGCCAGGGTCTTCGCCCAGCGGCCGATATAGACCAGCGTGGGTTTTGGTGACTGTGAAAAGAAGATGGTCGCCGCCTCGTACTCGGGAGAATCGACACCAAAATCATCGCCGATATCCTCAATGGCTGAATACTGGCGAATACGCTCAGTGACCGGGATAACCGTAGAGGTACCCAGAATGAGGAGCGCGCCGAAGTTACGCCCCGTTGCCGCTACCGGTGACATGATGACATCAACGTTAACGACATTGGAAACAGGTAAGCCCTGTGCCATGTTTTAATCTCCAAAGAATTGCACTGGCGCGTCGACCAGCGATTTAATGCCGTACTGGCGGATGATTTTGCGGCGCAGGTCAACGCTGATATCGTAGCGGCGCACCCACTGGTTATTGATGAGCTCGGGCAGATTGAGGATCCGCCCATGCTGCAGGAACGTCAGCCCGACGTGGTTCAGTTCGTCGTTGTTCTGAGCCACCAGGAGGCCATCACGAAAGCGCGTGGCCGCCGCCAGCCCCTGCGGGCCATAAAAACAGAGGATCAGGCTGATGGTTTCATGCGACCACTGCTCGGTGTTCTCTTCACCCTGCACGTACGCGGGGTTGAAGTCCTCCTGGATGCCGGTAATACCGAACGCGCACCAGGTGGCGCCGTTTTTTGGAATGGCTTGCTGCGGGTCGGTCCAGCGCGGGTAAACCAGCGTGGCAGCCAGCCCGGTCACGCCCCGTACCCAGCGACTGATTAGCCGTTCCAGATCTTCATCGTAGGGTGGAGAGTTACCGACGGGAGTCAGGTAACCGGCCGTTGTGCTGTCGTTACTCAACTGGTGTACCTCCGTCAAACTCCAACAGTTCGCAATGCGCCTGAACGAAACCGGCGCCGTATGCCGGGTACGGGTCGACAAAGGTCACGCGGTACTCTCTCCCTCTGTACGTCACAGTGTCAGCGTCTAGCCCTGGCTGGCCCTGCGTTAGCCTGAATTGCGTCACAATGAGGATTGCGCCGTTGATGTTCTGCCCGGCAGCCATTCGCTTGGCTTCAAGCGAGCGGTCGACAGTCACCACGCCAGAGAACGGGATATCCTGCGCGGTGTTAACCGGGAAGTTATCCTCATCAACCGTCTGCACCTGCCGGTGACATACCAGAGTCAGATCGACAAAGTCCGGATCAAGCAGAACATCAGTCACATCGAGAAACGGCATTATTTTTTCCTCACGACATACTGAATAGCTCTGAAAAGGTATCCGCGCGCACGCAACGGCTTATCGCCAGGGATAGGAGGTTTCATTGCTCTGCGCTTCTTGATGGTCTTTTCAGATAGCGGGGTCAGTCGATCGCCTGCCTCAATGACAGCCTTTGAGGCATCACGCGCAATCTGTCCTGCGGCTTCAAGATGCATCGACGCCACATCTGCCTTACCTTCAAGCGCAGACTGTGCGGCCAGTTTTAAACGCTCGGTCGTTTTATCCCGCGAATCCTCAATGCCCATGTCCAGAAATGGCCTTGGCGGCAGAGTAACGGTCTCCCCGTCTATCTCTACGGTTGCCCCGGTGGACTGGAGATACCCCAGCTCAGCGTTACTCAGCGGCGCATCATCGCGCGGAGGACCTGCCGGGATACCAACCAGCACATCAGTGCCTGACAGTTGTTTCAGCGCATCCAGAACGACACTGTAATTGTCTTCCCGAATTGTGAGCCCGCTTTTCATTCCGGCGTCCCCAGTTGAACCGCTCCGGCACCAAACATCATCAGGTATTCCCAGAACTCCGATCCGTAACGGGTGTTGTTCCAGAAACCGGCATTAGGGTCCAGAGTTGCGCTTGCGTCGTAACTGGCCGAAACCTTATCCACTGATTTTGCGGTCTGTATGCCGCTATTTACACCACCAGCAGTACCCACAGCTACACCACGCATATCGGCGGCGTAAAGGTACATGTAGTGCGCAACATACAGCCCGACGATGTAGGGAAAGATATCCACGCCAAAGCGCGACTCACTCAACATGGCATCAGCAAGATTCAGTCGAGTCTGGATCATTGGCGTGGGGTACTTTGTATCGTCAGCGAACTGCGGAAAGGTTGCCCTGAACTGCTCAGGCGTCGGCAGACTTTGATTTCTTGCCATTATTGGTAGTCTCCGGCAATTGCGCTTCGAGTTCAGCAATACGCGCGTCTTTCTCGGCGATTTTTGCTTCCAGCTCAGCAATGCGCGGGTCTTCTGCGACCGCTGGCGCTTCGCCATCCGGAGAACAGTGCGCTTTTACGAACCAGTGATCAGCAACCGTGTCATCAACGTCGTGGAAGCCAACCGGGAAATGCTTTTGCTCTTTGCCGTCGTTGAAGTTAAACGGGGAGAGTACGTAAATCTTTTTCATTGCAAGTCCTCATGAGCGGCCCTTTCGGGCCGCCGCAGGTTAGATGCCGTCGACGTAGGCCAGAGTTTCCGGATAAACCGGCTCTACTGCACCGAGCTTGCCGTAATAGGTTACGAGCTGATACAGGCCGCGATACTGGATCGGCACGCTCATCAGCGGAACCATCGGGAAGCGAACGTATTTCTTGTCGTTGGTGTAGAACATCATGCGATCAGAGTTCGACACGCCACGACCTTTCGCCCATTTCACCGGACGGATGTTCAGAGGACGCCCGTTCTGGTGGTATGCGATGGTGTTGGTTTCCAGATAGGTCAGCAGGGACTGGTTACCAGCGCTGGATACGATGGTGCTTGCCAGCAGAGAGAACTGCTCCGGCGGGATCAGCAGGTCCGTCGGTACCATGGAGTAAGCCGAGTTGGCCCACGCAGCACTCAACCCGGCATTAATGCTCGCCCGGATTTCGTCAGCGGTGGAGGTCGCCCAGGTCTTCGCGGCGTTGGTCGGCGTTACCTGCGTCAGGTTCAGCAGGCCTTTAACGTCCAGACCGGAATCGCCGATATAAACCTGCTCGTCTGTGTCCATGTTCCACTTCAGCTGCATGCCGTCGTACTTCTGTGTGTCGATCGGGCGACCAACCTGCGCAGCTGCCTGCAATTCGGGAACGGTCCATCCCAGCTCCATACCCCAAAGGGTAAGCGGGAAGCCAGTTTTTGCGATGTCGACGTTAACGCCAGCCAGCGCGGTAGGGATTTTGCTAAGCCAGTTTTTACCGTTAGCATTCGGTGTACCGGCAGCAGCAAAGGTGGTGTTAGTGAACGAGCTGATCTCATCAGCAATAGACACATCTTCACGCAACTTGATATCGCGCGACCAGGTGAAATTCACCAGCGGCAGATTCAGTGTCTGATCGAGACGCTCCAGCTCATGGACAAGAAAGGCACCAGTGCCGTCGACTGTCGCCTGGTCAAATGTCATTGGCATTTGCGATTTCCTTAAATATTGAAGGCCAGCTCAATGTTGCCGCTGGTGTCGCCAGGGCCATTGAAGTAAGCGTTAGTGATCTGGACGGTATTCGAGCCATCAGCGGCGGCAAGGAACGCGCCGAGAGGGCTTGAGGCGGATGGTGTGGCCACTCGCATGTAGACCGGGCCATGCAGCGCAACGCTGGATGCATCCGCGCCGATGTTTACCGTGACGTAACCACGTACCAGGCAATCGCCGGTGAAGTTTTTACCGCTGCCTACCTGCTGGACTTTATCCGGCTGGCTGGCGGTCGGATACGGACGAACGTAAATGCCCACCAGCACCGACGCTGTATCGCTCGCAGCGATTGGCACAAATTTCCCGGAGGAAATCTTGCCGCCAAGGCCGTAAGCGGGGAAAAGGTTGGAGGAGTCCAGCAGTTGAGGTTCAACCGTCAGATCCTGCGGACGAGAAATTGCCCCGGCGATGCCCGCAGGCATCCGGTAAAGAAATGTATTACCCATTGGTTAGCCTCGTTTAGACCAGAATTCCTGCGCGGCCTGATTCATACCGGCAATGGTTTTAACAGTGGTGGCAGTCTGCGTTTGCAGGCTGTCGACGGTTTTGGTGTTGCGGTTTTTCGCCAGCTCAGAAACAGCCGTGAAAGCCATATCTACCGTGGCTTTTTTCAGCTTGCTGATATCGGCATCACCGACAATAGAGCGCACCAGAGATTGATCGGCAGAAGCGAGCACCTGGCGTTTGAACGCTGTCGGCTTAGCCTTTTCTGGCAACTGGATGCCTGGCTGAATCAGATCGGCGCGATAAGCGGCATCACCGGTTACTTTGCCTTCCTCCTCATCCTTCTCTTCTGGATCTTCATCACCAGTCGATTGCTCCTGACGCTCCATGCCTTCCAGCTTATCCAGACGGGCAATGATGGCCTGCGCCCAGTCGGGGACTTCTCCGCCTTCATCGCCAGTGCCAGGCAATGCCGGGCCGGGAAGCGGATTTTGCGGCGCAAGGTTAATGACCACTCCTCCGGGTGTCATGGAGGTCGATACATCGTTATCGCCAGTGACATCATCAGGCGGGTTGTCGATAAGATTCGCCATTTCGGCAGCGTCCCCGGTTTTACGGGCCTTCAGGAGCCGGGTAAACCAGTTTTTAGTAGTGCTTGGCATAGAATCCCCTATTGCACAACGTGAACCAGCCCGCCCGTTAGGGACAAAGGCCAGATGATTACCGGTTATCGCGTACTGCTCTGCGATGCCCGGTGAGATTTGTCGGTAGTCAGCGTCATAACCGCAGCTCACCTCTTCGTCGCCGTTCTCCACTGCCTGAATGGCCTCAGGCGTTTTGGCAATGACGTCCGCCAGCAGCAGGTCTGATTTATCACCCGCGCCTCGGCGAACATTCTGGATGTGGCCGTTAGAGAGTTGCCGCCAGTTTTCTGGCGTGACGAAGATGATGTTTCCGCTGAAGTCTTTGGGGTGGCCTATCGTGACGGCCATACCCTCAAACGATGCGATAGTGCGCTCGCTGAAAACTTCTTCAGGCGTGCGCTGTACGGTTATGAGTCCGTGGCTATCAGGCTGCAGGTCAGGCAGCTCCTCAGCGCCATATACCTGCTCACCAGTCCTTGCGATCGGGACGTCCTTAAACAGGACTGACCCATCAGCAAGTTGAAAGCGGGTATTACCAAGGCGGGTTTTAAAGAAATATTTCATCCATCTACCGCCTGCGTTGATTTAATGAATTCCCGCAGCAGATGTTTAATCTGGCGAACATTTCCGCGGCCAGTGATACTGCATCGACGTTTATCACCTGCACGCTGGAATGTTGCTGAAATACCGTCGTAGGAGGCGGTTATCTTTTCGATATCGCCAACCTGCTGCTTGAGGAAATAAATTGCTTTTTTCATGGGGTTACCTGCTGAATTGCGGGTATTGAAAAGGCCGCTCACTGGCGGCCTGTTATTTCTGTGGATCCGGGATATTCACTTCCGCCCAGCATTTGCAGTTCGGGAGGCATCCGGCATGTCCGGTCATACCGTCCAGCGTTGGCGGGTTATCCCACCTGACAAATTTATCTTTCATTTTGCGGTGTGAGGGCCGGGTGCCAGCACCCTCAATACGCCACCAGTAACCCTCAGAGCCAACGGATAACGCCCGAGCCTGAGTTAATGCGCCAGTTGCACGCCCTATCTCAGTGCGGGCTATCATCCGCGCCCTGCTGGCCGCCACGTCACCGGACTGCATGATCATCTCGTAAAGCTGATCGGGGCGCTCTCCGCGAATTACAGCCTCCATCGCCCGCGCCTGAATCTCAGAAACGCGGCTGGCAGCCTCAAGCGGAAGTGATTTCATGTACTGGACCTGACGGGCCACAATATCGCGCGCAACAGCACCGACAGGCGTATTACCCACGACGTCACGCAGGCCAGAGGAAATTTCTTCCGAAACAGAGCGCCACTGGTTCCACTCTTCACGCTCTACCTGGGCAAACATCTTTCGACCGACCATTTCGGCCCAGTCGTCAATCACCCCGGAGTAGTCAACAAGCGATTTAGCAATGCTGTCAGCGCTTGCCTGTGAACCATCGTAGGAGCCCGTGACGATTTGGTTTATCTGGTCGACTATCGCCAGTAGGCTTTTCTGGTACTGGACCTCCGATCGGCGGCGGAGGGCTGGTTTCAGATTCAGTCTCCTGCCACTGTTTCGCCGCATTCTGGATATCCTCATCGCTAATTGAAGCACCGATGCCGGTAACATCAGAAAGTTCGCGCAAATCGGTAAGCGCAGCAGCCGGGGACATTCCCAAATCACGCACCGCGGTTGCCAGAGCGGTAGTTGTGTTGGTCGCCACCGTAGAGCGATCGGTGTCGCTCATCTGCCACAGGGGGTTAAACTCAAAGGTGAAATCTTGCGGCAACGGCTCGCCAAACTCTGAGCGATGCAGTACATCGAATAACAGGCGGATGTGAGGCCGTAAATCTCGCTCCTGAAGCGTTCCCACGTCGTCGTAGTAGTTCGCGAGGTCAGCGTCACCGGTTGAAAAACCCTTCGGCGACTGGCGGAACAGACGGACAAGAGGAATGCCAACAGCACCCGCGATATCCTCTTTAAACTCGCTAAGCAGGTCAGACAGCCCTGCGAAAGAATAGGAATGTGTTTCAAATTCGTCCTCCGAATCAAACAGGGACATACCCTCGTTCGTCTGGTACTGGCGGACCATCTCCATATTCTTGATAAGCGCCTCAAACGCTTTACCGCCTGTGGCGATAATTTCACGCAGCTTTTTAATCTTTGCCGTTCGCAGATGTGCCTTGTAGGCAAGCTGGGCGGCGCCGACGCTGGTGCTATCGTAGGAAGTCAGGCGATCGAAGATGCGCTCGACAATGGACATGCCCCACTCGTTTTCGGTGATTTTCTGCTGGTAGGGCAGTTTCACACCATCCATGCGAATCAGTCGGCTGTGGTGAACGGTCCACGCAGGAAGCCCCTGCGCCGTCGTCACGATGTCATAGAATTCTGGCTTGCCGAGATTGGGGCCAAGTGCCTTAATGCGCCTGGTGAGCTGCGGGTTAATCATCCAGCGGTCAAGTACAGCCAGACCTTTAAAGCTGCCCTTGCCAACCTTATCCAGCACCAGCGGCGTCAGCGGTGCCTGACCTTCAATCAGAATCAGCGCCACCGCCCCGCCATACAGTCGGGACCATTTCAGCGTCTCGTTGATGCAATCCCAAAGCTGAAGCTCATCGAACCGCGATTCCAGAATGCCACGACGTTTCGGGTCAATCTCACTGGTGATCCGCACGCCCTTTTTGGTCATATCGTCCGCTTTCGAATCGACTGCGGCACCAATAATCCAGGAGGAGCGATAAGCCCACTCGATGAGCAGGCGGTTGCGGCTGGTATAGTTCGCCCTGTAGGTCGATGCGGCATGCTGGTTAGGCTGCTGCATGCCGACACGGGCAATAAAGTTATCGTACGAATCCGCCGTGGCGACTCGTCCTGTTTTCTTCGCCATGGTGACTATTCTCCGGATTTTTTGGTACTCGTGGCGGATAGGATAATTTGTTAAAAAACGACCCGATTTAACATAATGACTGTTACCCGCACCAGCCGGATCCCTCCCATGATGAAATGTCCGCCAAAGGCTTATTTATCGGGGTTAAGTGGCTAAAAGCGCGTGAATAAAACATGCATAAACAGGGTCGAAAAATGAATAGCGTGAATTTTGCGTGAAACGGTTATTTCCAGGTATTTAGCTGTTCCCCAGCGCTTCCCAGATATCCATTGCCGTATCAGTAGGAGCGAACGCCATGATAAAAGCGTCGGCCACGTTCGGCGATGGCACATCACGCTTGGCGAGGTCTTTTTTGCTTTCCACCATCACACGACCATTTTTGTCAAAATCGCGGTGAGGTGTGGAAAGCTCGAATTTCAGCTTTTCCAGTAACGGGCAGTCACTGTCGATGCTGATCAAATCGTCGACATCAAACTTTTCTCCGTTCTTCACTGCGTTGTAGGTGTTACGAAAACGTTCGGCCACCAGCCACCAGGCCTGAGCTTTCAGGTTTGCGAAGAAATCTTTATTCAGGATGTCGAGTTGATACACCTCATCCGGTTCGTGCACACCTTCACCAGCATTGAATTTTGTATGCTGGATGGCTGCTGAATGATAGGGATCAGCTGCTTTACGCTCGGCGTTGATTTCTTCGAACTTAGAACCACTACCAGCACCGACTCCTATGGAGTCGTAGACAATTTCCGCTCCGCGCTCCAGGGCTGCGTTATAGGTGCGCTTACAGCTTTTCATCAACTCGTCTTCTTTGGCCTTCCATTCGTCAGCCCAGTAGACGACAGAGCCATAGCGGTAGACGTTGGCGCATTTATCCGCGCCGCTGTCGGCTACGTCGAAGCCCAGGCGCTTACGCCCGGATGGTTCGAACCCAAGTTTTTTATGCGCATCAATCGCGGCTTCTACCCACGAAAGTTTGATAACAGCGTTATCGTCATCGGTGCGCGGCACGCCGAGATAAACATGCTCAAAGGTTTCCGGGTCACGTGCTTTAGCCGCGTCGATAACATTCTTCATGGTGCTGCTGAGGAACTTGTTTTCGTCGTAATTGATTTTTCGCACCAGCGTGTCAGGTGGTGGGTCAACAACGAAATTTCGCCAGACGTAATCCGTCACCAGTCGCGGGTTAAAGATAAACCAGCACTCCGATCCCTCTTTACGAATGGTAGGTTCGAGAATTTCCCATTGCGCTTCCGTAATAGCGTGCGCCTCTTCATTCCAGAGTACATCCACGCTTTCCAGCGACTTGATCTCTTCGATGTGCCGCCAAAGGCCGTAAAAAATGAACTCGGCCCCGGTGTGACGGTTGATGATTTTGTTGTCGAGAATGCGGAAACGGTGGCGCAGACCAAAGCGGTTAATCTGTATTTTCAGCAGAGCGTAAACCGATTCCTCGATTTTGTTCTGTATCTGACGCGTACAGAGAAAACGCAGCGGGTAATGGTCAGCCAGATAAATAGCGAATCCGGCAGCATCCCATGATTTTGACGATGACCGGCCACCGTAAAGCACCTTATTCCTGGCTCTCGTCGTCCAGAACGGACGCAGCGCCGGATTCAGTGTCGGTTTTGATGTCTGCATAGAAGTCGTTCAGGCCGCGAGGGGCATTGTTATTCGGGTCGCCCGCTTCACGTTTAAGGCGGTCAGCTTCAAGCGTTACTTTTTCAGCAGAGGCCAGGCGATGCTCGATAGAGGCTTTGGTTAACTCCAGCGATTCAATGCGCGCTGTGTTGCGGTGCATGGCTTTCTCAGCGGCGCTGATGTTATCCAGAAATTGCTGCCTCTCATCTTCGTCAGCGGCGTCGTCCATCATCGTGCTCCAGCGTCCGATATTCTCAGCCGCCGTGAGGTTCGCAGCACGTAGCCAGAATAATTCGTCATCAAGGCTAAGCGCCTGTGCGTCTTCGCTGGTTGCGTCCGAGAGGAGCAAACGGCGACCGTAGCCTCCATGTTTGAGCGCATGCTGATTGCCGGGAGCGAACGGATTGACAGGGGGCGCAGTGCGCGATCCGCGTATCGGTTTCGTGTCTCGGGAATTTTTGGTGCTGCCTGTTTCACAGTCGGATTTTTTCACCCTCCCGGATTTACTGGCCTCGCCCTTTCCCTTTTGCGAATTCGCACTTTTTTTCGCACTGCTTTTTTGCGAATTCGCACGATAATTCGTAACTTTGATGTAGCGTTTCGCAGATGCGTAATTCAGTCCCTGAGCCTGGCACCAGTCTTTAGGGGAAATACCTGTTTTGGCATGCTCGGCGAGGAACTGGTCTTGCAGTGCTCCCCAGTCCGGTTTTGCCATAAATTATCCTTTGTAATTCTCAGATTTTGCATGAAACTTAAGCTAAACAATTTGTTGAGGTTTGCAGATGAATAGAAGCGAATGGGATTGGTGTCTAAATAATGATGACTCTCTTTATTATTTCCCAATCAACCACACCGTAAAGGGAAACTACAGAATTCATTTTGAACTGAGTGGCTCTCACAACCTCAGAGTTTCTGACGCTGCTCTAGCAGGGAAGCCCGTTCTTCTGTTCGAATACGTTGATGAGGATGATGACCGTCCAGCCATTATTGGATTCATTGAAGCAGATTCCACTATCGAGTCCATGATTGATCATCTCAACAGCATTGACAGCATTTACCACGAGCCGATATACAAATGCGTGTATGAATGGGCGCTACAACTTTTCTATCGATAGTCATACGCCATTACGATGGGTCTGCCCATGGTGATGACTTTGTAAGTAAATTCTTAATATCCCACGCTTACGCTTGTTGTTACCTGTTGAGGTGCCAGGCTATTCGTGACTCTGATGCGGAGAATGCCAACTCCGGGGAAACATCAATAAAAAGAGCATTGAAACTGAGACTCCTATAGCCCTCCTTGTGGGGGCTCTTTTTTGCCATTATCAAGCCCACCAGCGGATGAGCTTTGTAATGGAAAGCCGTTGTGAAAGTGGCTCTCAAAACCACAAATCTGTGGTTATGCGGCCAGGCGGTGCTGCTCTTCGATAAGTGGCTGACGATGGTTACGCTCGAACATGCCACGCAGTACCTCTTTCCTTTGCTCGAAGTCCCACCCCATGCTGATAAATACCGTGTTGGCGCGCTGTAGCTCGGTGATGCAGTGAATTTGTTCCGGCGTCAGGTAATCGCGGATCGGTTCTTTCTTCCCGATTTCGTGATGCACGCGGAACTTGGCTGAAGTCATGCCCAAAGCCAGCCTGTTAATCAGGTCAGCCTCGTTGGAGAAGTGATGCGGTGCGATCTGTTTACCCTGAGCCTCTCGCTCATGCTTGATGGCGTCGGTCATAGGCTTGTACTCCAGGCGCGCGGAGTTGCGGTCCATCGTCTTCTTAGCCAGCGCGCTGCGCATCGTGAAGAATTCAGCCACAAGGCGCTTCTTGAAAGCCCGGACAACTTCGTTGTTTCGCATGTAGGTGATCAGCAGCGTGGTTTGCTGCTCGTTTAACAGTGCCACCCTTTGCTTTTGCTTGCCGCCCTTTGTGTCCAGGGTGCGGATTTCAAATCCGACCCCTCCAAACTCTTCAAGGTCACTTTTGTTACGGTCAACCAGCTTGATGATGGTGTCATGGTCTCGCCCAACACCTTCGGCGATGGCGGCAGTATTGGTTACCAGGTCGAGTTTCTTGATTTCAACTAATTGCATGGCGTCTTTACCTTTTAGAAAGTGAGCCTGTCTCACAGAAAAGCCGCCCGAGAGAGGTCGCCACCTATAACGGCATTTCTCAGGCTCGCTTACTGAAAGGCTCTCGTTGATGTACGCGTGAGATGCGCAGACATAAAAAAGCCCGACCGAAGTCAGGCTCTGTTATTTGGGTAACGAATCATTTAAGACACTGCTCTTTGATGTAGTCCTGCATGCCGCGAATCATCTTGTCAGCGGTTGCGATTCCGTCCCGGTGATCGAAATAATTCCGTCGAGCGTCTGGAGTAAGTTCGGGGGTTCCTGCATCATCCACGCCGGTGGCGGAGGTGGCTTTTGGCACTCCAGGGCAGGTTGCGGCGATGCGCAGCCGTTTAGCGCCAGAATCGACATCCCGACGCAAATCGTTAATGGTTTTTTTCGCATCGGACAATTCCTTCGTGTATTTGGCATCCAGTGCAGCGACATCACGCTGGCGGGTCTGCATGTCTTTGATTGTGTCGTTAGCCAGTGACAGGCTTTGCTCAGCGTCGTCAGCGCGTTTCTTCTCTCCCTTATAGCTGGAATACGATAACCACGATGCCAGCGCCAGCAGGAGAATCACGCCTGGCACTATCAGCGACTTCAGGCTGATGTTCATGCGGGGATCTCAACGTGAGGCGCGTCGATGAATTTGGTTTCGATAGGCAGCGCCGGGTCATTCTTCCAGTTGATGCCGAAGCGGAGTTTCAGGCCCTGTTCGTCAGCTGCCTGCTTAACCGCTTTGAGCAAAGGCTTGAACTCTTCAATCTTCCAGGTGGTGTTAACCGGGATGATGTCGACCGCATGACCGGTCAGGTGACGGCTGTTCATCGTCTGAGATTTACCGGTGGCGACCATCTCTTTCTGCCGGGCCTGCGTTCTCAGCCCTTCGATGACGATGAAGTCTACCGGTGTGATTTCCAGCGCCCGGCGGATCACTTTCACCAGGTCAGGATTTACGCCTTTAAGGTTGTTCTCACTGCGCTGTGAGAATTTGAAGTTATTGGTTTGCATTTTTCATCCCCGTCAGGCGTTCCCAGAAATAAGTCAGCGCAACAGAACCCATGGCGCCACTAACTCCAGCTGCCGCCAGAATCATATAAAGGCTCAGGCCACTTTCTACGCTGACAAGTCCACCAATCACGCCGGTAAAGCCAGAAACGGCTATCTGAGCCAGCGCATTGATCCAACTCCAGGTCGCTTTGTTCTGTTTAACGTCGATCAGGTAACGCACAAGGCCGCCCCAACAGGCGAGCACAAGGACGACGATCCAGGAAAGACCGGCAATGCTCTCTTTATCTTGCATACGTTTAGCCATATCACCTCCGAAAGAACGGGGTGCTGTTTGTAGTAAGGGATCAGGCCCTCGGGACGATTTAACAAGTAGGCGTGTCGATGATGGTTCCCGGAGCCTGAAATAAAAAAGCCAGCGACAGGCTGGCAATGTGAGGGTATGGCAATGTCGGCTCTCTGGCCGAAGGGTCCCAGGTAGTGGGTTCTGGTGTGTGGCGTACCGCAAATAAAAAAGCCCAAGGCGTTAACCTCGGGCTTGAATTCTTTGTGTCGACAATCAAAGCTATGGCGACGATATCAGATTTACATGAAATATATGCGTTTCAATCCAGTTTTGCAAGACTTGAGTCTAAATTTGTCGCCTTTTGTTGTGAACGTGATCGCGTAACCTGCAATAAAGCCCCGCTATCCAGGCGCAGGAAGATACGCCGCATCTCAACCCAACGGTCCGTAAACGTCTCTGACCAGTTCTTTGGTGTTACGCCAACCAGCGACGCCAGCGCCTGGTATTCGTACGTCTCCCGCCCCGCCAGCTCCGCTTTGACGTCCTGCGCCGCCAGCCAGATAAGTTTCTTCAGGCGCTCCAGCGTCTTGCCAGCCACCTTCTTCGTGCCGAGCTGTTCCCGAAACTCTGCCCACGCCCACTGGGTTATCGCCACCTGGTACTCGAATCGGATGTTCTCGCTGTAGTTCCATAGCAGCCATGCCTTCTGGTGCTCTTCCAGCGACAGGACTGCGCGGCGCCAGGATGCGGTAACAAACTCAACCGGACCCACCAGCGCGATAGATGATCCCTTGGCGCGCGACTGGCTGCCGCTCATCGGCGGGCCGTCAGGGTTCACTTTCCGGCCGGTTACCGGATCGGTTATTTTCTTCCGTCCTCGGCTGCGCGCCGTCGCGGTGAACTGCGCGTTCTCGGCGAAAGCTACCAGTTGCCCTTTCGTCGCCCCGCTCAGATCTGCGGTTGCCACAATGAGCTGCTGACGTACGTATTCCAGTTGCTGACTGTTCATTGTGCGGCTCCTGCAGGATGATAGATGCGAACGAAGTTACGGAGAATGCGGTAATCGACCAGCACGGAGCCCGGGCGGCGGTAAATCCGGAGGCGCTGCCAGCGCGCTCGGAGTATCTCGATCGTTTCTGGCTTCATGCTGCCTCCTGCTGTTTCAGTGCGCGAAGGCCTGATCTGGCCTTGGCGCGGATGCCATCCAGTTCTTCACGGGTGTATCGGTGGGTTTCGTTGTTGGATTCCAGCGCCAGCACGCGCTCTTCACCGATCAGTTCAACCAGCGCGGCGCGGTACGCCTCGATGCTCCCTGATTTGTGAACGTTGCAGGCGGAGCACTGGAGCCAGATATTGTCCGGGTTAAAGCGAAGCTGTGGTGCGGCTGCCGTGGTGCGGTAATGCCCGGCATGCCAGGCGAAGGCGGTCTTGGTACCGCAGGAGATGCAGCCATGCCCGGCGGCCAGCAGCGTTTCGCGCCGCCAGTCGTTGAAGGCGCGCTGAGTCATCTGCACCCAGTGACGGATCGGCTTCAGTTCATTACGGCGCGCAGCGCGCCGTTGGCGACCCTCCTTCTCTTCGGTGCGCTGGCGCTGCGCTTCCTTCTGCTGAGCGGCTTCGCGGGCTTTTGCGGTCTGTTCTTTGCCGATCGCGCTGGCGCATTCGAAGCTACAAACTACCTGCCCGTTGCGTACCGGGTGGAACCACTGGCGACAGCCATGATATGCGCACTTGCGGCGCGGTAACTTAGCCATGCGCCTTCCTCGCCGCGAGACGCAGCCATTTCTGATCCACCAGGCGCGCGGTGTAGCCTTTCATAGTCGGGATGTCGGACGGCTTAGCCGCTGGCTTGCGCTGGCGGCGCGCCGGAACGCGGAAGATTTCGTTTGAGATAACGCGGGAAAGTGGAGTTGACATCAGGCCTCCTGCTTATCGCGCAGCACCTGAAATTCGCTGCTTTGAGGAATTGTGAGCACCAGGCCAAACTGAGCGCACCAGCCTTCCACCTGGCACATGAAATGGTGCATGTCGCCAGTGTCCAGATCGGACGTGTGGCGCAGCTCTAATTCAATCGTCTTAATTCCGGTCACGAAGTCGGTGTATTCAACCTCTTCATAACCGAGATAGGTCTTTTTGAGGTTGCGCTTTACCCATGCAGGCGTGGCGTCAGTGCGCCCAGACTTGATCAGGTAATCGCTGATTTCCTCGTACCAGACATGGCTCAAGCTATTTTGAGAAAGGCTTCTCTTCTCGTGCCAGTCTTTGAGTTGCAGGCGGAAGCACTTGCCACTTTCGAGGAGAGGCTTCAGATGCTGAGTGATAGCACCAAGGTTGCCACGATGTAGCTTGATGCCGTCTTTTGGGAGAATCATACGCCACCTCCGAGAGGTAACGCAGAATGCAGAAAATCGCAGGTGCATTTCTGCATCTGTGACAAGGTGAGGAGTTCAGATTGTTGTCGCATTTAAGTCCCCTTAAATGCGAAGAAGTCACCGGAGTTGTTCAGGCTCCGATGACTTAATTATGGATGGATGATTATTGGAAATCAAACGTTGCTTGACGTTTAACTCACCATGGCAACAAGCACATGCCAACCAGCATTGACAGAGCGAACATAACCAGAATCACCAACATCACTGCGTCGAATGGGTTAGGCGTCATCGCTTGTCCCTTTTCAGTTTGGCGATCGGGTTGTTCCACGCGTCAATATCCTCCTGGATAAGTTTTCCTTTCCCTTTGCATAGCTCGCATTTTGTCAGCAACCCAAAGCACTCAGGGCACTTAACAAATGGACCAGCCTTTCTCTTCCATGAAAGCACGCAAGCATTGATGATTATCTTGTTTAAACTCTCCATCACTTCACCTCCTGCTGCGGTGCTGCTGGCAGCGGCATCCAGTGGGTTGGCTTGCAGTAGCAATCAAAGCCGTGTCCGTGTGCTGACCCGCCAACGTACGTTGCCATCCTGATTAATGGATCATTACTTTCCGGCGCGTCTGGACGGTACGCCAACACTTTTTCTCCTGCGGAAGGCATCCGCTCAACGCAAGCCACCCAACCATCCTGAATCACCGGAGAGTTGCCGCTCACGGCCTCCTGAAAGCGTTCAAGCTCCACGTACTCCTGACATGACCAACCGCCATCAATGAAATCACGAGCTTCAACAGCGTCGAAAGTGAATGATGTTTCGCCGCCAGTTGATGAGGTTAAGCCGTACAGGTCTGCTACTGGCTCAATCTGTGTTACAGGCTCTACCTTTTCGGTGACATCACCAAGATGGTTAACCATACCGAGCTTATCCTCGTGATGGTTCTTACCCTCATGTGTGAGGGATACATCGGCACCCTGAAGCATGGCGGCGCGGCAGTCATCAAGAGCACGGTTGTACCACTCCGCGCAGCCACCACCGACGCGACGCCCTTTGTACATCCACCATCCATCCGCGTCGTTACGCTTAATGGGCTCAGGCACAGAAACCGGCGCTGGAGGGGCGGTGTAGACAACGCTTTCAACCCAATGTGCACCATCTTCATTGCAATGGCACTTCGACTCTAACGGCTCATCCAAACCTTCGGCACCACACCCGCTACAGGTAAAGAGTTTCCGGCTTTTAGCTTCGAGCGATGCCAGCGCGATGCGCAGCGCCGCCAGCGTGTTGCCGTCGTCTTCGTCCAGGCCGAACGGGATTTCATCACGGGCAGCTTCCATCTCGGCAATTTTCTGCTGCAGCCATTGTTTGGTAATAGCGCTCATGATGCCTCTCCTTTACCGGCTGCGGCGGCGTTAACCATCGCACGATATACTTCAGCTAGGCGCTGTGACATCAGTCGAGACATCCGCCCGGTTGAAGTCAATCGACGCTTACCAGCTACCAGCTGATCAAGCGTGGGCTCGACCGGAACCAATGTACGCGCCTCCAGCTCAGCAATCCTCCTCTCTGCCTCTTCAAGTTGAGAGCGCAATTCAGGCGCTTTGTCATCTGCGTTCCGACGTAATGTTGTTACCTCATCAAACAGCTCTACCGCGATATTTCCCTGCTGTTTTGCCAGATTCTCTGCGGCTTCCAGCTCATCCAGCAGCGCCAGCACATCGCGAGTTTCCACGAACATATTCGGATCGAAGTTATCGACCGCTTTTTCTGCGGCTGCCTGCAATTTTTCTCGTGTGCGTTTGTCGATGTTGCTCATTGGGCGGCTCCTTCAAATTGGTAAGAAATTTTAATTCCCAACTTTTTAGCCATGGCATGCTCAGCGACGGCACCTTCCGACTCTTGCCACCCATGCAGCATGTGAATGGCGTCTGCGCAGCGAAGCATCGCCAGGCAGATGTCCATATACTCACGCTGAGATAAACCATCCGGGAGCGTGGCCGGATTTAATGCCACATGACCACCTGATAACATCTGCTGTGCTACTGCGTTAAACATCGGACGGTTGTAGTTTTCGTAACCCGTCATTGGTCCTGCGATGTAAATTTTCATACCCCTACCCCCCCCCAAACCATCAATACCCTTCTCATTGCCGCGCTGTTGCGGCACTCCTGGCAGATCACGTTTGTGTCCGTCCGCTGAATTAACTTCGACTTGCCCTGCTTCATGCCCGGTATCGTGTCAGGGGCGAAGCGCATGCCGTAACTGGTCAGGCTGTAAAGGCGCTGGCCATATTTGCCTTCGCAGCTGATCAGCCCATCGGCCAGCAGCGTGCTAACCGTCCCGGATATCTTTTTGGTGTCCATTCCGATAAGCGCTGCCAGTTTGGCGTTGTTCAGTCCTGGGTTATTGCGCAGGGCTGCCAGCACCTGCTCACGGATTGTTATGGTCATTGCCTACCCTCCGGATCCCATATTCACGAACGATTGCGAGCGAGATTACAGCTATTTCCCAACTCGATTTGTAAAGTGCTTTTCGCTTTTCATCGGTATCAACGCGCTCTATCCAGGCTGCATCCCCTTTCGAATACTGGTTGATAACGACATAGTCATCGCTGCATGCTTTCACGCTGCCCCCTTGGAACGGTAAGAATCCCAGGTGAATGACAGCGTGCACCCGCCGCCGTCGCTCATGCGGTCGATAACGCGCTCAGTCACGAACGCTGCCAGTTCTTCTTTGGTCTGGTTGCTGATCAGGATGGTCGGCTTCATCCGCTCGTAACGGGTGTTGATGATTTCGAACATGATCAGCTTCTCGGCTTCGCTGCCGAACTGGACGCCTACCTCATCGATAATCAACAGATCCGGAGTGGTGAAGTGCGAAATCACGTCGTTCTCGCAGCGCGTCGCTGTTTTCGACCACGTTGATTTGAACTCACGGGCAATCTTCAGCGCGGTGGTGAAAATTACCGGGCTCTGGTGGTTCTCGATGACATAACGGGCGATCGCCAGGGCAAGATGGTTTTTTCCGGTCCCCGGCTTGCCGCACATCACCAGCCCGCCACCCTGCTTCAGGCGCTCTGGCCACTTCGCGGCATACGCTTGGCAAACCCGCAGTGCGCGTTCTGACTCTTTGCCAACCGGCTGGTAGTTTTCCAGCGTGCACGTCACAAAGCGCTCGGGGATTTCGAGCTGGCGCAGCAGGCGATCGATGTTCTGCTGGCGCGTGCGGTCTTCCCAGCGTTTTTTCTCGGCATACAGGAAGGTCAACTCATCGCGCAGGCAGCCCGGGCAGCGAGTCGGCGGTGACGGTAGTTTTATCAGGCTGCTGGTAAGAACGCGTTTACGCTGTTCGTACTCGCCATGTTTCTCGCAAAGCACTGTTTCGAAGACTGTCTCGCAGTTAGGGAGTTGCTCTGGCGGCCTGCCGAGGACTTCCAGCATTTTTTCGATAGCGTCGATTTTTTCGAGCAGTTCCATACTCAGTCCCTCGCCCATGATGGGATTTCAGTCTGGCCGTAGTCTTTGCCAGCGAAGTTCTCAGATACGCGAGACGGAGCACGGGAAGGCTGCTTGGCGCCCTTAGGCTCAAACAACCCCTGCCAGCCGTTAGCAATGCTCTGGTTGATAATTTCTTCAGGCTGATATCCGCTGCACTTGCAACGCTCGAGCAGGTTGATGGCCTGGGTAACCGTCTGCTGAGACTTGATCGGTTTCTTCAGGTCACGACGATAATCTACCCATGACTTCCAGACTGAAACTGACAGCCACTCAGGAAGGTCAACACCAGCCGGATCGAACGAAGCCGGTTTGGGGGATTTAGGGGGTTTATTAATATTGTCTTTTTTGTCTTTTGTATGTTTGTCTTTTGTGTTTCCACCCTGGCTGAAAATGTCATTCCCACACGGTGTAAAACTTTCCTTCCCTGACGGTTGAAATGTTTCCATCACGGCAGAAATGTTTTCAACCGCTTGTGAAACTTTGATGTCGAACATCTCTCCGCGTATCATCTGTGCCTTGAGATTTTCGTGAATTACTGGTTCCATTGCGCCAGCATGAAGGCTGAAAGGAGACACGAAGAAAACCTTAGGGTTCTTGCCTTCAAAGTAGTGTCGAACCTCTTTCAGTCTCTCTTCAGACTTTCTGGTGGTAAAGCCAATCTTTACAGGCCCGCATTCACTTTCAGCAAAAACATAAATATACCCGGCCTTGTTTTTTGTAGCCCCGTATTCACGCCTGCGCTCTGGCTTACTTATCTGCCATTCTGAAATCATCTTGTTTATGCCGACATGACGACCGGACTGTGTCAAAACTGACTTGCGGATTAGTTCGTTTTTCGCTGTTGAGCAGCGAGTGGCGGCCAGGCCGGTCAGGGCAGATAGCTGATCATTGCTTACCCAGTCTGCCTTTTTGTTGAAACCGTATGTTTTGCGCATTACTGCCATGAAGACCAGCAGCTGATGCTGAGACAATCCAGCCAGCATGACAGCCTCCAGAAGTTCATTGGCGATGCGCGTATAGCCATCATCAAGATCTGCCACGCGCGGCTCCTTAGGTGCCACGTCAGGCACAGGGAAATTGATTACTTCGGCAGTGTTTGCCATAATTGCTCCTGTGAATTGATCCAGTTAATTCAACTTGAAAGCCGTTGGTGTTCCAGCACCGCGGCTTTTCCCCTTTCTACGTTCATGCTTCAAAATCTCCCTTCGCTCCATCCCTGTTCGAAATCAGGATGGCCAGCAGCAGCGACATGTTCGGGACCAGGTTCTCCCGCCACCGGCTTACGGTTGATTTGTTCACGCCAGCTACTTCGGCGATCTTGGTAGTCCCAAGATCTGCGATTTGCCGCTGCACCCAGCTCTCAATTCGTCGTGCCTCCGCTTTGTTGCGTGTCGTTAAGGTCTCCATTTGCGATACTTCCTCTGATTTAATTGGTTAGGGCCGCCGTTAAGCGGCATGGTTCTCTGGGTGTGGAAACAGGTCGGGAAGATCAGGTCGAATTTCGTGTGCCTTAATCTCGCCACCAGTAGCGTTTACGATGGCTGTTACTTTTTCCGGAGATACGGAACCACCGTTAAGCCACTTGTGAACCGCTGGCTGGCTAACGCCGCAAATATCTGCGAGTCGCTTCTGGCTGCCAACGATTTCTAAAGCTCGTTGAATAACTTTGTTCATGGATTTTACCTATCCGATTACTGGATTAATGAAAAGATAACCCAAGTTATGGGCATTGTCCATAACCTTTGTTATTTTACTCTACATAACCTCGGTTATATATTGATAAGATGAAAACATTTGCAGAACGACTGAACGCGGCTATGTCGGCCGCTGACATATCTCAAGGACAGTTGGCTGATAAAGTCGGTATATCCCAGCCTGCAATTCAAAAGATGACGTCAGGTAAAACGAGCGGCAGCCGTAAGATGGTCGAGCTAGCTCATGCTCTGGGTGTAAGGCCGGAATGGCTTAGTTCTGGAGTGGGGGAAATGCGGATTGATGGTAATGTGCCATCGGCAGCCCAACCGGTCTCGGAAACAATTGATGTCTTTCGGGTTGATGTTTTAGACCTGAAAGTAAGCGCTGGTCCGGGGTCTTTTATGATTTCTGAATTTGTTGAGGTCCTGCATGCTATTGAGTTCACAACTGAGCATGCCAGATCTCTTTTCGGGAACCGCACTCAAAATGATGTGAAGGTGATGACCGTAGACGGTGACAGCATGTGCCCAACGATTCAGTCGGGAGATCGCCTGTTCTTTGACGTTTCGGTGAGGAACTTCAAGGTTGACGGAGTATACGCATTTGTCTTCGGGCAGCACTTCCATGTCAAGCGCCTGCAGATGCAGGGCCTGCAGTTAGCCGTGCTTTCAGATAATCCGGCTTACAAAGATTGGTATGTGACAGAAGAAAATCAGGACCAGCTATACATCATGGGTAAAGCGCTTATTCACGAATCGATAGCTTACAACAAACTGTAGCAGTGGCCGGAAGAGACTTTTGGTTAGAGACGAAGATGCGGCTGGTCTGATCGGCAAGATGTTCTGGTCGGCGCATAGCTGGTAGCAATTGAGCAAGAATCTTCATCGAATTAGGGGAGTTTTCACTCCCCTCAAAATATAACATAGTAAATGGATTGAATTATGAAGAATGGTTTTTATGCGACTTACCGCAGCAAAAATAAAGGGAAAGATAAGTGCTCAATAAACCTGTCTGTTTTCCTTAATTCTCTGCTGGCTGATAATCATCACCTGCAGGTTGGCTCCAATTATTTGTATATCCATAAAATCGATGGAAAAACTTTTCTCTTTACCAAAACAAATGACAAGAGTCTGGTTCAGAAGATAAATCGCTCTAAAGCTTCAGTTGAAGATATTAAGAACAGCCTCGCAGATGACGAATCATTGGGATTCCCATCTTTTTTATTTGTTGAAGGCGACACCATTGGTTTTGCCAGAACTGTTTTCGGGCCGACCACATCCGATCTGACAGATTTTTTAATCGGGAAAGGAATGTCATTAAGCAGTGGAGAGCGCGTTCAGATAGAGCCACTGATGAGGGGAACCACCAAAGACGATGTTATGCATATGCATTTCATCGGCCGAACAACGGTGAAGGTAGAAGCCAAGCTACCTGTATTTGGCGATATATTAAAGGTCTTAGGGGCAACAGATATTGAAGGGGAGCTTTTTGACTCATTGGATATAGTCATTAAGCCAAAATTTAAAAGGGATATAAAAAAGGTTGCCAAGGATATTATTTCTAACCCGTCACCTCAATTTTCAGACATTAGCCTGCGGGCAAAAGATGAGGCCGGAGATATTTTAACAGAACATTATCTATCAGAAAAAGGCCATCTCTCAGCGCCTCTGAACAAGGTCACCAATGCTGAGATAGCTGAAGAGATGGCATATTGCTACGCAAGAATGAAAAGTGATATACTGGAATGTTTTAAAAGGCAGGTGGGCAAAGTTAAGGATTAATTATCAGGAGTAATTATGCGGAACAGAATCATGCCTGGTGTTTACATAGTCATAATTCCTTACGTTATCGTAAGCATTTGCTATCTCCTTTTCCGCCACTACATTCCTGGTGTTTCTTTTTCAGCTCATAGAGATGGTCTTGGGGCGGCATTGTCATCATATGCAGGAACCATGATTGCAATCCTGATTGCTGCCCTGACGTTTCTAATCGGAAGCAGAACGCGCCGACTGGCCAAGATTAGAGAGTATGGGTATATGACATCGGTAGTTATTGTCTATGCCCTTAGTTTTGTTGAGCTTGGAGCTTTGTTTTTCTGCGGGTTATTGCTTCTTTCCAGCATAAGCGGCTACATGATACCCACTATCGCCATCGGCATTGCCTCTGCATCGTTCATTCATATATGCATCCTTGTTTTCCAACTATATAATTTGACCAGAGAACAAGAATAACCCGGCCACCGCGCCGGGTTTTTTATTGCACACCCATAAAGCTATCCCCCATTCTGCCGATAACTATTCAGCCTGAAGCTGATAACAATAACTATCGCAACACTACCTGCCCGCCCGTGCGGGCTTTTTTATTGCCCTTTCCGCACTATCTCCGCCGCATCCCTGTTCACTCCCTTCCCTGTCACGTTTCCTGTTTCCTTCCGGTACTGCTTCAGCTTGTCGATGATGTTTTGCTGGGTCATGGGTAAATCAGCCAGTGACAATTCCATCACTGCCCGCCCCATCGCCTGAATTTTCATGCTTATACGCTCTTCATCCAGAACCATGCACATCCCTCCTGCTGTTTTTTTAAGCATAGCACTCATGATTTACAAAAATAAATTCATTTAGTTATCATTAATTTATAACTTATGTGATTGATATTATAAATTAGGTTATTGCCATCACTCATAACTAAGGTTATCTTTAATCCATCGAAACGAAACATCGACAGCTGAGCGAAGTTAGCCAGCGGCGGACAGCAAGTCGCCTGCTCATTAAGAATTCAGTCAAGCAGCAAATCACCCGGAGCGCTCCTGGCAAATTGAAATGGCGCCCAATGGGATTGAGGCAGGTGTGTAACGCGTGGCGGGTATAGCACACGAAGAGGACTCCGCACCGGAATGGTTTGCTGCTCAGTTCCCGAACATCGGGGAATCTTTACCAACAGCTCTTTGCGAGGGGCTGACGGTAAACAAACAGAGGGGTGTGTATGTCAGATAAAAAAACGGCGCCACTACTGCTTAACGTAGACGCCAGCGAGGTGCTTACTCAGACCGGGGAGCTTTTAAAGTTACTTGAACTTCCAGCCAGTTCCTTTCAGGGAATTCCTGAGCATGTCGTCGAGCTGTTTTTTGACCGTGTCCGTGGCCTGATTGACAACATCGTCCTTAGTGATTTCGCGACCACAGTCAGCACAACTGACGCCGGTGAAATTTGTCTCAAAGTCAAAATCATCGGGCTGGTTGAACATCTCACTTCCGCAGTCAGGGCACACGGTCCGCATGGTTTGCATGAATATATCCTTTCTACTGTTGGGGAGATTAAAGAGTAAGCGATTTCTTGCTGTTGGGGAATAGCGGGAAAGCGCGCGCCGGGCGCGGATAAATACCCCGGCACTCATTCAAGTTGAGGCTGCCAGGTAGGCGGCCTTTTTCATACCTGGAGTCATTTACGAGTGGCTCAAGTTATGACAACTGGCGGCCATCCACCGCCCATTGAAACACTGAATAAATGCGTTGAAGTCTTGTATTAACCGTTCCGTTCGCCGCGATAAGGCCAAGAGGATTTATGACAGTCACCCACAACGGCAAGCAGTACACCGCGAAAAAGCTCAACGATAACGAGTGGCAGCTGACGTCGGTATCGGCACCGAGTGAAAAGTTGGTACTTAACCGCTGGCAGATGCATATCGCTGGCCTCCTGAAACAGGTTGAGGTGAAGGCATGATCAATCATCACCTGCTGCGCGCAGCGCAGAGTAAAGCAGCCATTGCCCTGTTTATCGGTGATGGCGCCATGTGGATGGCAGCCTACGACGAAATGAAGGTTGCCATCGGTTATCCGTGGCATAGAAAAGCAGCCTAACCCCCTATTCAACCGATCGGCCTGGCATTACGCAGGCGGGATCTGCACATCCAAATTTCAGGAGAAACCATGAGCGAAGTAACGGACTTAACTGTCATCGAAATCAAGCCGGAACAGGCTCCGGTGCTTTACGTAGCGGGCGGCCTTGATGCTTATCTCGAGCAAATCCGCCAGGCGGTAAACGAAGTGCCGGACCTTTCCACGAAGAAAGGTCGTGACCGAATAGCTTCTCTGGCGGCGCAGGTGTCCCGCAGCAAGACGGCAATCGAAAAGCCGGGCCGTGAGTACCTGAAGCGCCTGAAAGAGGCTGTGCGTCCGGCTGAGGCCGAAATTAAGCGATTCTGTGATGCCTGCGACGAGCTGCGCGATGCGACCCGCCGCCCACTCACCGAATGGGAAGCCGAGCAGGAACGCATCAAGGCTGAAGAAGCTATGAACGCGCTGCACGCCGAAGCGCTGGTGATGAACGAAGAGTTCGACCTCCAGCGTGCCGCGCAGATCGAAGCAGACCACGAAATGGCTCTGCTGATGAATGACAAGTTTGACCGTGACCGCGAAGAGCAGCGCCGCCAGGCGGAACAGGCTCAACGTGAGCACGAAGAACGCATTAAGCGAGAAGCGGCAGAACAAGCCCGCCGCGATGCCGAAGCGAAGCACAAAGCGGAGATTGAAGCCGCAGCGCGCCGTGAAGCTGAAGAGAAAGCACGTGCAGAGCTGGCTGAACGCCAGCGCGTCGAAGCCGAACAGCGTGCGGCACGTGAGAAGCAGGAAGCGGAAGCGCGTGCTCGCCGCGAAAAAGAAGAAGCCGTAGCCGCGGAGCGCCGCCGCCTGGAAGAGGCAGAAGCCGCACGTCTGGCCGAAGAACAGCGTAAAGCGGAAGAAGAAGCGCGTCGCGCCGCGGACAAAGAGCACCGCCGCACCATCAACCGTCGCGTCATCGCAGACCTGATCGCTCAGGGTATCCCCGAAGAATTCGCGCAGAAAGCAATGCTGGCTATCGCTGGCGGCAAAGTGCAGGACGCGCACATCAAATATTGAGGCGAATCATGAATATCACATGCGAGTGCGTAGACATGCGCACATCTGTCGGCCCCCACAACACCATCAAAGTTGAGATGGAAGGCGTTGTGCTGGCCGGTACCGTTAAAACCCGTGACGTACTACCCCAGCTCGACGGCGCAGAAGTCATTGAGTGGCTGGCTGAGCAGGGTTACGTCATCACCCATCAGGAGCGTGCAGCATGACGGAAGCAGAACGGTGGGATGAAGAGTCATTCCTTCGCCTTATGCGCGACGAGCTGCCGGAAAAGCCGGAGGGTGATGACGAGCCAGTTAACCTGGCCGCCGAGCGGCAGAGCCCGGTCATTAGCTGGGATGAGTTTGTGGGGAATTACACATGAACCTTGATGATTTAGATGCGCCATTTGCAAGTGAGGATATTGAGTGGCGCATTCAGCAGGTGGGAAAAAACAATAACGGAATCTGGGCCAAGGTGCTGGCCTACGTAACTAACCGCGCAATCATGAAGCGGCTGGATGAAGTATGCGGCAAAGCTGGCTGGCGTAACGAATACCGCGATATTCCGAATAACGGCGGTGTTGAGTGCGGTATTTCCATCAAAGTTGATGGCGAGTGGATCACCAAGTGGGACGCCGCAGAAAACACACAGGTTGAAGCTGTGAAAGGTGGTCGCTCTGGCGCCATGAAGCGCGCTGCTGTGCAGTGGGGTATCGGTCGTTACCTCTACAACCTGGAAGAAGGCTTCGCAGTGGTTTCAGCAACACGCACGCCAGGGTTCCAGTACGCCAAATCAAAAGAGGTTGGTGTTTTCTACTGGAAGGCGCCCGCTCTACCGGGATGGGCATTGCCTTCAGGAACACCAATGGAGCATGACCAAAAACCGCAAGATGGTCACCAGCAGCCAGACCAGGCACATCAGTCCGTGGATGCGGACAAAATTCTCGCCGAATTCTCTGCATATGCTGGCTCTGAAAACGATAGCGATCGGCTTAAGCATCGCTATGAAGACACATGGAAATTGCTTAACGGATTTACTGAGCACCAGAACAAATGCAAAGACGTTACTGGCATTCGACTCAAAGAACTTAAACAGGCGGCGTAAATGGCTAGCAAAGGCGTAAACAAAGTGATCCTCGTCGGCAACCTCGGTCAAGACCCTGAGGTTCGTTATCTTCCGTCCGGCGGCGCAGTATGCAGCGTGACGCTGGCGACATCGGAGTCATGGCGAGATAAAGCCACCGGCGAGCTCAAAGAGCAAACGGAATGGCACCGCGTCGTTCTGTTCGGAAAGCTGGCTGAGGTAGCCGGGGAATACCTGCGCAAGGGCTCTCAGGTTTATATCGAGGGTCAACTGCGCACCCGAAAATGGACAGATCAGGCTGGCGTGGAGAAGTACACCACGGAGGTAGTGGTAAACGTCGGCGGCACAATGCAGATGCTTGGCGGCCGTCAGGGCGGTGGCCAACCGGTAGGTGGCGGTCAGAACCAGCAGCATGGCGGTTGGGGTCAGCCTCAGCAGCCGCATGGCGGCAACCAGTTCAGCGGCGGCGCGCAGTCTCGTCCGCAGCAGCATTCGGCACCTGCCTCATCTAACGAACCACCGATGGACTTCGACGACGATATACCCTTTTGAATCATCTCCCGGTCAGGAGAAACCAATGAACAAATTTACCCCCGAGTATCGAAAATATCTTCTCCGGCCAATCCCTGACCGGAAGCTTTCACCATCTGAGCGAGCCGATCGAAAAGAGCTTTACCAAATTATCCTGCAAGAAAGATCCAACGACGACTCACCCCCTTCCCCATCCAATTACACGCCAGTGGACCCATATATCAACGACAACCGCAAGGGCCTAGGTGGCGCTTCAAGGAGTGACTAATGACTCACGCTCACGACGACATCAGGGTAGGAAATCTGTGCCTCCCCTTCATTGGTAATGGCTGGCTAATGCCATGGGGTGAAGTTGTCAGCAATCCATTAAAGGCGCAGCGACTTGCTGAGGAATATCGGGAAAGGCAGGAGGCGGCATGACTGATTACACCGTCAGCAACACGCCCGCGGATCAGCGCGACCTCTGGCGCACACCACCAACCCTTTTCGCTTCCCTTAATGCTGAGTTTTGCTTCCAGTTGGATGCCGCCGCGGCGCCGCATAACGCGCTGTGCCGGAAGTTCATCACCGCCGAGCAGAACACGCTGGAAACGCCCTGGGCTGATTACCTGAGTATTCCCGGCTACGTTTGGCTTAATCCGCCATACAGCGACATCATGCCGTTCGTGAAGAAGGCTGCCGCCGAGAGCGCCAATCAGATCGGCACGGTCATGCTGGTTCCGGCAGACACTTCGGTTGGCTGGTTCAAGGAGGCAATCCAGACCGCCAGTGAGGTTCGTCTCATCACCGCCGGGCGGCTTGCATTTATCAACCCGGTCACCGGTAAGCCTGTCAGCGGCAACAACAAAGGCTCGATGCTCATCATCTGGCGACCGTACCCGCGTACACACTGCCACTTCGCAACTGTGGACCGGGACGAGCTGATGGCTTTCGGGGCGAAACTTCTCGCCCGCCGGGAGGCCGCATGACGCCAGAAACAGACAATGCCATCCGCGCCGCCTGCCGCCGCTGCACAGAAGAAATCCAGCAGGCCATGCGTAAGAAGCCAAAGCCTAACTGGAACGAAACGGTGCCTCCCATCATCAACAAGCATCACAAGAAAATTGAAGCTCTGGGAGTTAGCCTCCTGGAGTTCGTCGTCAAAACTGGCCGCCTTAACGGGCGGTTTGGAGCCGAACAATGACAACAAAATTCCCCGGGTCGCTATCGCGGCCTTTTTTATTGCTGGCGTTCACATTTAACCGAATTAACCGACAGTTCCGGGAGCATTGACCATGGCCGATATCATCGATACCGCAGCAGAGATTGAAGAGCTTCAGCGTAACGCTGCCCTTTCCGCTCACCGGATCAACCATAACGCCGTATCAGCTGAGCGTTGTGAAGAATTCGAAGAACCAATTCCCGAGCCGCGGCGCGCTGCCGTTCCCGGCTGCCAGACATGCGCGGAGTGCCAGAGCGTCATCGAATTGAGGAATAAGCAGAGGGGGATCCAGTGAAAGAGCGCGGAATGATTTTTAACGGCGAGATGGTTCGCGCCATCCTCGACGGCCGGAAGACGCAGACGCGGCGCATCATGAAAGTTCAGCCGTCTGATGGATTCCACCCAACACATAACGGTTACGATCTGGATTTAAACGCCCACTGGTACACGCCTGGCATGGTCGATAAAAACGGATACCTGCAGCCTGCAAAGAAAGATGTGTTTGGCGTTGCTGATGAAAATGAAGGCTATACCTGCCCGTTCGGTGCCGTCGGCGATCGCATCTGGGTGCGCGAAACGTGGGCTGAAGCTGGTGCTGGCGCGCCGGACCTGAAACTTTATCGCGCGGATTACCCTGAGCATGTTCCGACTCATTACGAGAATGTGCCGCCGGCTGATGAAATACGCTGGACGCCTTCGATTCACATGCCTCGCTGGGCCAGCCGACTCACTCTGGAAATTACCGGAGTGCGTGTTGAGCGGCTTAGAGATCTGAGTGAGGACGATGCAAAGTCAGAAGGCATTACGCCGCCTTCTGGCGGAGTTCTTCCCAGTTGGGAATATCGCATTAACTTCCGTGACCTTTGGATGAGCATCTACGGTGCCGACAACTGGGAAGCTAACCCATGGGTTTGGGTAATCGAATTTAAGGTGGTGCCCAATGTTCAGGATAATCCAGCCTAATACCTGGTACGCCGATCCCCACGGCGCGCCCTGAAAAATCCTCCGCGCTACCCACGAAGTCATCCATTACATCCGCAACGGTCGCACCTGCATCGCCAGTATGGGCCGCTTTCAGCATGAATTCGAGCCGCTGACCAAAGCACAGGCTGAGCGGTTCTCCGAAGAAATCGAAACAGCAGAACACCTGAAGAAGCTGCGCGCCCAGCGTGCGGCATGAGGAGAAATCGTGAAACCTTACGAATCGAAGAAATCACAATTCACCAGAAACCTGATCCGGCAGCGCCACGCTGAATGGTCAGCAAAGACCTTTGGCAATGTCGGCCCCGTCGGACCGCTGAAGCACCTTTCGAAAGAGGCGCTGGAAGCTGCAGCCGATCCTGGCGACCTCAGTGAATGGGCTGATATGCAGTTCCTGCTGTGGGACGCGCAGCGGCGCGCCGGTATCACCGATGAGCAAATCACCGCGGCACTGGAAGAAAAGCTAAAGGTGAATATGGCTCGCCAGTGGCCGGAGCCGAAAGACGGAGAGCCGCGCCTTCACATCAAATCATGACGCAACTGATAGCCAGTTATGAGCTGGCTATTGGGTGCGAAAGCACTGCAACGTCATCCCTTTTGCCCTCCACTGTGAGGGCATTCTTTTTGGGAGTTCACCATGCAATCAAACCCCATGACCTGGCTCATCGCCGCACTTATGGCGCTGGGCGCTCTCATCTCATTTCTTCACGAACCGGAAGGTGTGCAATGGCTGCTTTTAATGTGGGCGCAATAGTCCAGAAGAAGACCGGCGGCATTCATGGCGTGGTGGATAGCCTGCAGGACCTGGACGGCGACCATCCACAGTTCTGGGTGCGGTGGGACGACCGAAATTATTCAGTGCATCCGGAAAACGAATTACGCGCGGCCACGCCAGACGGTCCGCAGTTTTATAAAACGATGTCATAGGAGCGATCATGAGCGAAATTATTCAAATCGTGCCCAGTGATTGGGTGACAGAAGACCTGCTTGTGAAAATGACAGGGCTTCGCCCGGGAACGATAGCGAGAGCCCGTAAAAAAAGCTGGCTCTGCGGCAGGGAGTACGTCCACATGTCTCCGGACAGCATCCCAAAGGAAAACAGCGAGTGCTTGTATAACCACAAAGCGATCGACCAGTGGGTTGAGAGCCTCAAAAAGAAACAGCCGGGTGCGCGCCAATGAAGATCCGTTTATGCTTAGCGGGCTCTTGGACGTCAGGAGGGAATAATGGCTAAGTCAGCATACCCAACAGGCGTGGAGAATCATGGCGGAACGCTCCGCATATGGTTCATTTATAAAGGTAGCCGGGTGCGTGAAAGCCTCGGCGTGCCCGATACACCAAAAAATAGAAAGGTCGCTGGCGAGCTGCGTGCGTCGGTGTGCTTCGCGATAAAGACAGGCAACTTCAACTATGCCGCACAGTTCCCTGACTCGCCGAACCTGAGAAGGTTTGGGGTGGAGAGCAAGGAGATCACCGTGCTCGAACTGGCGAACAAGTGGCTTGAACTGAAGCGTATGGAGATCAGCACCAACGCGATGTCTCGCTATTCATCTATAGCGCGCAACATGGTGCCAAGGATCGGCAGTGATAGGCTGGTGTCTGCGGTGACGCAGGAAGACCTGCTGTTTATAAGGAAGGAATTGCTGACCGGTTATCACACACTGAAGGCTGGACAGAAAACGCCGGTTAAAGGCCGCTCCGTCAGAACGGTCAACAACTACATGAAGATCATGGGCGGGATGTTTAAGTTTGCCGCTGACAGCGGGTATGTCAGGGGGAACCCGTTCACCGGCATAGCCATGCTTAAGCGGTCACGTTGCGAGCCTGACCCGCTGACGCGCGAGGAGTTTGTCAGGATGATTAACGCCTGCGCCCACCAGCAACTGAAAAACATGTGGTCGCTGGCCGTCTACACCGGTGTGCGCCACGGTGAACTGGTGTCGCTGGCCTGGGAAGATATCGACCTGAAAGCGGGTACGATGATGATCCGCCGGAACCATACGTTAACGAAGGAGTTCACCCTTCCGAAGACGGAGGCCGGAACGGACCGCATCATCAACCTAATTCAGCCGGCGATCGACGTGCTGAAGAGCCAGGCCGAATTAACCCGCCTTGGTAAGCAGTATCAGGTTGAGGTGAAACTGCGCGAATATGGCCGAACCGATGTGCATCCATGCACGTTCGTGTTTAACCCGCAGATCGCATCACGTAATGGCCGTGCCGGGCATCATTACGCAGTGGGGTCAATAAACCAGTCGTGGGAAGCGGCAATGCGACGCGCCGGGATTCGCTATCGCAGAGCATACCAGTCCCGACACACGTATGCATGCTGGTCGTTAGCTGCCGGTGCCAACCCGAACTTCATCGCGAAGCAAATGGGCCACACCGACGCGCAAATGGTTTACCGGGTGTACGGATCCTGGATGGCTGAAAATAACCAGGACCAGGTACTCATCCTCAACCAGAAATTGAGTGAGTTTGCCCCATCCATGCCCCACGCAGTGGGATCGGATGGTTATTAATTATAAATATCATTAGGTTAGACAACCTAAACTTGCATGCCCATCACTTCCTGATAAGCCGACACCAGCTTGTTACGCACCTGGATCCCCATCTGCAGGGAAACCGAGGCTTTTTGCAAATCGGTCATCACATCATTCAGCGCCACGCCCGGCTCGCCGAGGGTGAACTTTTCTGCCTGCGTGCGCGCTGCGGTCTGGGTATCACTGATACGGTCAAGAGCGGCATGCAGTTGCCCTGCAAAGCTGATGCTCGGCTGCTGATCTGCCACATTCTGATTACGGGCCGTCATCGCCGTTGCCTGCAGCTGACTGATTACCCCTTCAATGCCCTGTATAGCCATGACTCTCCCCTGGATGGTTTTTTACGCGGTCAAGACTAACAGCTTGTCAATAAGATAATGGCGGTAAATAGCATGAAAAAACCAGGTTATTTGACGCATAGAAAATCACGAATCATCAAATAATGGCAGGGCCATCAATATGGAACATTTGTCGTGTTTGCCGACCCGGGAGTCAGTTTTGTTTCTCTACACGAATAACGTAAACCACCAGGATTTAAGAGGTGCGCAATGAGTGCAACAGCATCGACAGCGCCGCAGAATAAATCACTCGAGTGGATGAACCGCCTTCGCGCGAATCCTAAAATCCCGTTGATCGTGGCAGGCGCTGCCGCAATTGCGATCCTTGTAGCGATGGTCCTGTGGGCGAAAAGCCCTGATTACCGGACGCTCTACAGTAACCTTTCCGATCAGGATGGCGGCGCCATCGTCACCCAGCTGACCCAGATGAACATCCCTTATCGCTTTGCCGATAATGGCGGTGCGCTGGAGGTCCCGGCAGATAAGGTGCACGAACTGCGTCTGCGCCTGGCCCAGCAGGGGCTGCCGAAGGGCGGCGCGGTAGGCTTTGAGCTGCTGGATCAGGAAAAATTCGGTATCAGCCAGTTCAGCGAGCAGGTGAACTACCAGCGTGCGCTGGAAGGTGAGCTGGCCCGCACCATTGAAACATTAGGCCCGGTGAAGAGTGCCCGCGTGCACCTGGCGATGCCTAAACCTTCCTTATTTGTCCGCGAACAGAAATCACCTTCGGCTTCAGTGACCGTGAACCTTGAGCCAGGCCGCGCGCTGGACGAAGGGCAAATCAGCGCGGTGACGCATCTCGTCTCCAGCGCCGTGGCCGGTCTGCCGCCGGGTAACGTGACGCTGGTTGACCAGAGCGGTCACCTGCTGACGCAATCCAATACCGCTGGTCGCGATCTGAATGACGCGCAGCTGAAATATGCCGCCGATGTGGAAAGCCGTCTCCAGCGCCGTATCGAAGCGATCCTGGGTCCGGTGGTGGGCAACAGCAACGTGCACGCGCAGGTCACCGCGCAGATCGACTTCTCGAATAAAGAACAAACCGAAGAGCAGTACAGCCCGAACGGCGATGCGGCGCAGGCGGTGATGCGTTCGCGCCAGATCAACACCAGCGAGCAGATTGGCGGCGCAAACCCGGGCGGCGTGCCGGGCGCGCTGTCTAACCAGCCTGCCCCGGCTAACGCGGCGCCGATCTCTACGCCGCCGGCCAATCAGCAGAACGGCCAGCAGAATAACCAGCAGACCACCTCAACGGCGACGAACAGCGGTCCACGAAACAGCAGCCGTAACGAAACCACGAACTACGAAGTGGACCGGACGATTCGCCACACTAAACTGAACGTGGGCGATATTCAGCGTCTCTCCGTTGCGGTAGTGGTGAACTACAAAACGCTGGCGGATGGCAAACCGTTGCCGTTGACCGCCGAACAGATGAAGCAGATTGAAAACCTGACCCGTGAAGCGATGGGTTACTCCGAGAAGCGCGGCGATACCCTCAACGTGGTGAACTCACCATTCAACTCGGTGGAAGAGACCGGCGGTGAACTGCCGTTCTGGCAACAGCAGGCGTTTATCGACCAGCTGATGTCCGCAGGACGCTGGCTGCTGGTGCTGATTGTCGCGTGGCTGCTGTGGCGCAAGGGCGTTCGTCCACAGCTCCAGCGCCGTGCTGAAGCTGAAAAAGCGGCTCGCGAGCAGATGAATGCGCGTCAGGAAACGGAAGAAGCGGTTGAAGTGCGCCTCAGCAAAGATGAACAGATGCAGCAGCGCCGCGCTAACCAGCGCATGGGTGCCGAGGTGATGAGCCAGCGCATTCGCGAAATGTCAGATAACGATCCGCGCGTCGTGGCGCTGGTCATCCGTCAGTGGATGGGTAACGAACATGAGTAATACGCTTACGGGCACCGATAAAAGCGTCATCCTGCTGATGACCATTGGCGAAGATCGCGCGGCGGAGGTGTTTAAACACCTCTCCCAGCGGGAAGTGCAAATTCTCAGTGCGGCGATGGCCAACGTGCGTCAAATCTCCAACAAGCAGCTGACCGAAGTGCTGTCGGAGTTTGAGCAGGAAGCCGAACAGTTTGCCGCGCTGAACGTCAACGCCAACGACTACCTGCGTTCCGTGCTGGTCAAGGCGCTGGGCGAAGAGCGTGCCGCCAGCCTGCTGGAAGACATTCTGGAAACGCGCGATACCGCCAGCGGTATCGAAACGCTTAACTTTATGGAACCGCAGAGTGCCGCGGACCTTATTCGCGACGAGCACCCGCAGATTATCGCCACCATCCTTGTCCACCTCAAACGTGGTCAGGCGGCCGATATTCTGGCGCTGTTCGAAGAGCGTCTGCGTCACGATGTGATGCTGCGTATCGCCACCTTCGGCGGCGTTCAGCCTGCCGCGCTGGCGGAGCTGACCGAGGTGCTGAACAACCTGCTCGACGGCCAGAACCTCAAGCGCAGCAAAATGGGCGGCGTGAGAACGGCGGCAGAAATCATCAACCTGATGAAAACGCAGCAGGAAGAGGCCGTCATTACGGCGGTTCGCGAATTCGACGGCGAGCTGGCACAGAAAATCATCGACGAGATGTTCCTGTTCGAAAACCTCGTCGAAGTGGACGACCGCAGCATCCAGCGCCTGCTCCAGGAAGTGGATTCCGAGTCGCTGCTTATCGCCCTCAAAGGCGCCGAGCAGCCGCTGCGCGAGAAGTTCCTGCGCAACATGTCTCAACGTGCGGCCGATATCCTGCGCGACGACCTTGCCAACCGTGGTCCGGTTCGTCTGTCTCAGGTGGAAAACGAACAGAAAGCCATTCTGCTTATCGTTCGTCGTCTGGCGGAAACCGGCGAGATGGTGATTGGCAGCGGAGACGACACCTATGTCTAATGAGCTGCCGTGGAAGCGCTGGACGCCGGACGATCTGGCCCCTCCCCTCTCCGAGTTCACGCCAGCCGCGATCCCGACCGAGGCGCTTGACCCGGACGTCGAGCAGCCCGAGCTGAGCGAAGAGGAGCAGCAGGCGCAAATGCTGGCTCAGCTGCAAATGCAGGCGCACGAGCAGGGCTACAATGCCGGTCTGAACGAAGGCCGGCAGAAAGGCCACGAGCAGGGGTATCAGGAAGGCCTGGCGAAAGGGTTAGAGCACGGTATCGATCAGGCGCGCCAGCAGCAGGCGCCGATCCATGCCCGCATGCAGCAGCTGGTCAGCGAGTTTCAGCACACGCTGGACGCGCTGGACAGCGTGATTGCCTCGCGACTGATGCAGATGGCGCTGGAAGCCGCGCGTCAGGTGATCGGCCAGACGCCCGTGGTGGATAACACCGCGCTAATCAAACAAATTCAGGGTCTGCTGCAGCAGGAGCCGCTGTTCAGCGGTAAGCCGCAGCTTCGCGTCCACCCGGACGACCTGCAGCGCGTGGAAGAGAGCCTGGGCGCAACGCTAAACCTGCACGGCTGGCGGCTGCGCGGCGATCCGTCGTTACATCACGGCGGCTGCAAAGTCTCAGCCGATGAAGGCGATCTGGATGCCAGCGTCGCCACCCGCTGGCAGGAACTGTGTCGCCTGGCGGCACCGGGAGTCGTCTGATGACCGCACGCCTCACCCGCTGGCTCACCACGCTCGACAACTTTGAGACGAAGATGGCGCAACTGCCATCTGTTCGTCGTTATGGGCGGCTGACGCGCGCCACCGGTCTGGTCCTGGAGGCCACCGGCCTGCAGCTTCCGCTGGGCGCGACCTGCGTGATTGAGCGTCAGGACGGTCTGGAAACGCGTGAAGTAGAAAGCGAAGTGGTCGGGTTCAACGGCCAGCGCCTGTTCCTGATGCCGCTTGAAGAGGTGGAAGGTATTCTGCCCGGCGCGCGCGTGTATGCCAAAAACACGTCCGGCGATGGGCTGCAAAGCGGGAAACAGCTGCCGCTTGGTCCTGCCCTGCTGGGTCGCGTGCTGGACGGCAGCGGGAAGCCGCTCGACGGGCTGCCCTCCCCGGACACTACCGAAACCGGCGCATTAATTACCCAGCCGTTTAACCCCCTGCAGCGTACCCCTATCGAGCATGTGCTCGACACCGGCGTGCGACCGATTAACGCCCTGCTGACCGTGGGACGCGGGCAACGTATGGGCCTCTTCGCCGGGTCAGGCGTGGGTAAATCCGTTCTGCTCGGCATGATGGCGCGCTACACCCAGGCGGACGTTATCGTCGTGGGCCTGATCGGCGAACGCGGTCGTGAAGTAAAAGACTTTATTGAAAACATTCTGGGCGCGGAAGGCCGTGCCCGCTCGGTGGTCATTGCCGCACCGGCGGACGTGTCGCCGTTACTGCGTATGCAGGGGGCAGCCTATGCCACCCGCATCGCCGAAGATTTTCGTGACCGCGGCAAGCACGTGCTGCTGATTATGGATTCGCTGACCCGCTACGCGATGGCGCAGCGTGAAATCGCGTTGGCTATCGGTGAGCCACCGGCGACCAAAGGCTACCCGCCTTCGGTCTTCGCCAAACTCCCTGCCCTGGTGGAACGTGCGGGGAACGGCATCAGCGGCGGCGGCTCCATCACCGCGTTCTATACGGTGCTGACCGAAGGCGATGACCAGCAGGATCCGATTGCCGACTCCGCGCGCGCGATCCTTGACGGTCATATCGTGCTGTCTCGTCGTCTGGCCGAAGCCGGACACTATCCGGCGATAGATATTGAAGCCTCTATCAGCCGCGCAATGACGGCGCTGATAACCGAGAAGCACTACGCCCGCGTGCGTAACTTTAAACAACTCCTCTCCAGCTTCCAGCGCAACCGCGATCTGGTCAGCGTGGGGGCGTATGCCAAAGGCAGCGACCCGATGCTCGACAAAGCGATTACCCTGTGGCCGCAGCTGGAGGCATTTTTGCAACAAGGCATTTTTGAACGTGCCGACTGGGAAGATTCAATTCAGGCTCTGGAGCTGATTTTCCCGCAGGTGTAACACAGGTGGAGGGCGAAGGTCATGGCGCAAAACAGCGCGTTATCAACGCTGAAAGATCTGGCTGAAAAAGAAGTTGATGATGCCGCATTGCAGCTTGGCGCAATGCGACGCGGGTGCCAGCAGGCTGAAGAACAGTTGAAGATGTTAATCGACTATCAGCATGAATATCGCACCAACCTCAATACCGATATGACACAGGGCATTGGAAGCCAGCGCTGGATTAACTATCAGCAGTTTATCCAGACGCTGGAGAAGGCGATAGATCAGCATCGCCAGCAGCTACACCAGTGGACCCAGAAAGTCGATACCGCGCTGAATTTCTGGCGCGAGAAGAAGCAGCGACTGCAGGCCTGGCAGACCTTACAGGACCGACAGATTGCGGCAACGACCCTGGCGGAAAACCGCCTGGATCAGAAAAAAATGGATGAGTTTGCCCAGCGCGCATCAATGAGGAAACCGGAATGATCACACTGCAACAACTGCTCATGAGCGACAGCGACCTGTCAGGCGGTACGCAGACAGGAAAAGGCACCGACGGTGCACAGGACTTTCTCGCGCTGCTCGCGGGTGCCCTGTCGGACGCGACGGGCAAGGGCAACGATGCGCCCCTGACGCTGGCTGACCTGAAAGCCGCCGGCAGCAAGCTGTCCCACGTTGCTCAGGACGCCAAAGGGGATACCACCCTGCAGGCCAAAATTGCCGACCTGCTCTCGCGTCAAACTGCGCTGAATGGCGATGAAACGTCGCCCGTTACGTCGCTTGATACGCTGGTAACCGGGCTGGTGCCGCTGTCAAAGGGTGATGCCCTGAAAACGCTTAATGCGGTCAACAGCAAAGATGACGGCAAAAGCGAGCTGAGCGAAGAGGAGCTGGCCGGGTTAAGCGCGCTGATGGCCATGCTGCCGCACCAGCAGACCAGCACCTCACGTGCGGCAGGCAGTGACGGTGTGTCCGCCACCGCTACGCTGAGTTCAGCGGCGCTGACGCAAAACGGCGCGGGCCAGCCGTCCCTGAACGCGCTTCCGGGAAGCCATGATAAAGCCCAGAGTGCTGCGCCTTATCAGAGCCAGGCGAAAAACAGCGACCCGGCCCTGTCGGGTAACGCGCCGGCCACGCCGGCCGTGGCCGCAACGGCAGAGAAGCAGGAGCTTGCCAGTTCCTCCTCCTCAGCCTCACCGACGGCGACCCTGGCACCGATTATGTCCAGCCATGCGACCAGTCAGACGGCCGCCACCGTCGCCACCGCGCCGGTGTTAAGCCAGCCTCTGGGTACGCATGAATGGCAGCAGTCCCTGAGCCAGCACATCACCCTGTTCACTAAACAGGGCCAGCAGACAGCCGAGCTGCGTCTGCACCCGGAAGATCTGGGTCAGGTGCAAATTTCGCTTAAGCTGGATGATAACCAGGCACAGCTGCAGATGGTTTCTGCGCACAGCCATGTCCGTGCGGCGCTGGAAGCCGCGCTGCCGGTCCTGCGAACCTCACTGGCGGAGAACGGCATTCAGCTTGCGCAAAGCAGCGTCAGCAGCGAGAGCTTTGCCGGGCAGCAGCAGTCCTCATCCCAGCAGCAGCACCAGGCTTCGCGTTCCGGCAACACCGGCGGCTTTAATGACGAGAGCGATGAGTTACTGCCTGTCCCTGCCGCTCTGCAATCCGCCGCGCGCGGTAACAGTGCCGTAGACATCTTCGCCTAAACGCCAGAGGTAGCGTGATTATCCCCGTCTTTTCCACGCTTTGACGACAGCAGGACACGGGATAATCACCTTATTAAGCTGTACCGAAACAGGAAGCTCGTATCAGATGACTGACTCCGCTCTCACCAAAAAAAGTAAGCGTTCCATCTGGATCCCGCTGCTGGTGTTGATCACGCTCGCCGCCTGCGCTACCGCGGGCTATAGTTACTGGCGTATGCAGCAGGAACCTTCGACCGCTGCGGCCAAAGCCGAACCTGCACCACCGCCGGCGCCGGTATTTTTCCCTCTGGACACCTTCACCGTGAACCTCGGTGACGCGGATCGTGTGCTGTATGTCGGTATTACGCTGCGCCTGAAGGATGAAGCCACGCGCGCGCGTCTGAATGATTATCTTCCGGAGGTGCGTAGCCGCCTTCTGCTGCTGTTCTCTCGTCAGGACGCTTCGGCGCTGGCCACCGATGTGGGTAAGCAAAAGCTGGTCGACGCCATTAAACAAACGCTGGCGACCCCGCTGGTAAACGGCCAACCTAAGCAGGAAGTCACTGACGTTCTGTATACAGCCTTCATTCTGCGGTAACGACATGGGCGACAGTATTCTTTCTCAGGCAGAAATCGATGCGCTGCTCAACGGCGACAGCGATAAAAGTGATGATCCGCAACCGGGTATTGGCGGCGATAGCGATATTCGTCCCTATGACCCGAATACCCAGCGTCGCGTGGTACGTGAACGTCTGCAGGCGCTGGAGATCATTAACGAACGTTTTGCACGTCAGTTCCGTATGGGGCTGTTTAACCTGCTGCGTCGTAGCCCGGATATTACGGTCGGTGCGATCCGCATTCAGCCGTATCACGAGTTTGCCCGCAACCTGCCGGTGCCAACCAACCTTAACCTGATTCATCTGAAACCGCTGCGCGGCACCGGTCTGGTGGTGTTTTCGCCAAGCCTGGTGTTCATCGCGGTGGATAACCTGTTCGGCGGCGACGGGCGTTTCCCGACCAAAGTAGAAGGTCGCGAATTCACCCACACCGAACAGCGCGTCATTAACCGCATGCTTAAGCTGGCGCTGGAATCCTACAGCGACGCGTGGAAAGCGATTAACCCGCTGGAAGTGGAGTACGTCCGTTCTGAGATGCAGGTGAAATTTACCAACATCACTACCTCCCCGAACGATATCGTCGTGAACACGCCGTTCCACGTGGAGATCGGTAACCTGACCGGCGAGTTCAACATCTGCCTGCCGTTCAGCATGATCGAACCGCTACGCGAGCTGCTGGTTAACCCGCCGCTGGAGAACTCCCGCAACGAAGACCAGAACTGGCGTGAAAACCTGGTCCGCCAGGTCCAGCATTCGCAGCTTGAGCTGGTGGCGAGCTTCGCCGATATCCCGCTGCGGTTATCTCAGATCCTGAAATTACAACCCGGTGATGTTTTGCCGATAGAAAAACCCGACCGCATTATTGCCCATGTGGATGGTGTCCCCGTGCTGACAAGCCAGTACGGCACGATTAACGGTCAGTATGCGTTACGCGTTGAGCACTTGATCAACCCGATTTTGAATTCGCTGAATGAGGAACAGCCCAAATGAGTGACATGAACAATCCGTCCGATGAAAACAGCGGAGCACTGGACGATCTGTGGGCTGACGCGTTAAACGAGCAAAAAGCGACCCCGGCCAAAAGCGCAGCGGATGCCGTATTCCAGCAGCTTGGCGGCGGTGACGTCAGCGGCACGCTGCAGGATATCGACCTGATTATGGATATCCCGGTTAAGCTGACCGTTGAGCTGGGACGCACCCGCATGACCATTAAAGAGCTGCTGCGCCTGACGCAGGGCTCCGTAGTAGCCCTTGACGGTCTGGCCGGCGAGCCGCTGGATATCCTGATCAACGGCTATCTGATTGCTCAGGGTGAAGTGGTGGTGGTGGCCGATAAATACGGCGTACGCATCACCGACATCATTACCCCGTCTGAACGTATGCGTCGTCTGAGCCGTTAAGCATGAAAACCCAGGCAACAGTATCGCAACCTTCTGCCGTTCCCGGCTCGCCTCTGCTCCAGGTGAGCGGGGCGTTGTTCGGTATTATTGCCTTTATTCTTATCGCCGCCTGGCTGGCGAAGCGCTTTGGCCTGGCGGGGAAAACCGCCGGTGCCCGCGGGCTGAAGGTCAGCGCCAGCACCACGCTGGGGCCGCGTGAACGCGTGGTCATCGTCGAGGTGGACGATGCGCGCCTGGTCCTGGGCGTCACGGCGTCAAACATCAGCGTGTTACATAAACTGCCGCCCGCCCCTGCTGTGGTGGACGAGCGTGCAGAGGCCCCTGCGGATTTCCAGTCCGTGATGAAGAGTTTGCTTAAGCGTTCCGGGAGATCCTGATGCGCCGTTTGTTATCCCTGACGCTTGCGGGCGTTGGCCTGTTTGCTCCCGCGGTCTATGCGCAACTGCCCGGTCTGGTTTCTACCCCGCTCGCGGGCGGCGGCCAAAGCTGGTCGCTTCCGGTTCAGACGCTGGTGTTCATCACCTCGCTGACGTTTATTCCGGCCATCCTGCTGATGATGACCAGCTTCACCCGCATCATCATCGTTTTTGGTCTGCTGCGAAACGCGCTGGGCACCCCTTCCGCTCCGCCAAACCAGGTTCTGCTCGGGCTGGCGCTGTTTTTGACCTTTTTCATTATGTCGCCGGTGATCGATAAGATTTACACCGACGCCTACCAGCCGTTCAGCGAAGATAAAATCTCCATGCAGGAAGCGCTGGATAAAGGCGCGCAGCCGCTGCGGGAATTTATGCTGCGCCAGACGCGCGAAGCGGATCTGGCCCTCTTTGCCCGCCTGTCCAACACCGGCGAGCTGCAGGGACCGGAAGCGGTGCCCATGCGTATTCTGCTGCCCGCGTATGTCACTAGCGAGCTGAAAACCGCATTCCAGATTGGCTTTACCATCTTTATTCCGTTCCTGATTATTGACCTGGTGATCGCCAGCGTCCTGATGGCGCTCGGGATGATGATGGTGCCGCCCGCGACCATCGCCCTGCCCTTTAAGATCATGCTATTTGTGCTGGTCGACGGCTGGCAGCTGCTGGTCAGCTCGCTGGCGCAGAGTTTCTACAGTTAAGGAACGGCAATGACACCCGAATCGGTCATGATGATGGGCACGGAGGCGATGAAAATCGCGATTGCCGTTGCCGCGCCGCTGCTGCTTGTCGCGCTGGTTACCGGTCTTATTATCAGTATTCTCCAGGCCGCCACGCAGATTAACGAAATGACGCTGTCATTCATCCCGAAAATTATCGCCGTGTTCGTGGCGATTATCGTGGCCGGGCCGTGGATGCTGAACCTGCTGCTGGACTATATGCGCAACCTGTTTACCAACCTGCCGTACATCATCGGCTGACCTGACGATGCTGCACTTCACCAGCGACCAGTGGGTTCAGTGGCTCGGCGTCTATTTCTGGCCGATGCTTCGCATCATGGCGCTGATCTCCACCGCCCCCATTCTCAGCGAGAAATCGATCCCCAAGCGTGTCAAAGTGGGGCTGGGCATCATCATCTCCATTATCGTCGCCCCATCTCTTCCGCCGGTGGATATTCCGATCTTCTCGGCGAATGCCGTATGGGTGGCCCTGCAGCAGGTGATGATTGGCGTCGCCGTTGGCTTTACCATGCAGCTCGCCTTTGCCGCGGTGCGTACCGCGGGGGAACTGATTGGCCTGCAGATGGGGCTCTCGTTCGCCACGTTTGTTGACCCTGGCAGTCATCTCAACATGCCCGTGCTGGCGCGCATTATCGATCTGCTCGCCATGCTGCTGTTCCTGTCGTTCAACGGCCATCTGTGGCTTATCTCCATGCTGGTGGACACGTTCCATACGCTGCCGATTGGCGAAAATCCGGTGAACAGCAATGCGTTTCTGGCGCTCACCCGCGCGGCGGGGCTGATCTTCCTCAACGGGCTGATGCTGGCGCTGCCGATCATCACCCTGCTGCTGACCGTCAACCTGGCGTTAGGTTTACTCAACCGAATGGCACCGCAGCTTTCGGTGTTTGTCATTGGTTTTCCGCTGACGTTGACGGTCGGAATTTTATTAATGTCATTACTGATGCCACTTATCGCTCCCTTCTGTGAACATTTATTCGGCGAGATATTCAACCTGTTAGCGGATATTGTCAGCGAACTGCCACGTAAATAATAGCCCGCACTGTTGCTACTGTCTTTCTGAGGATATTCCTAAAATAAAACGCGAAAAACATCTTCCAGGATATATCTGACGCGGTTTAATTGTTTCTAACCACCTCACAATACTTAATATTTACTTTACTTTAAGAAGATTCCTGGCAAATTATACGTAACTTTACGGGATAGTGAGTCCGCCTGAAAGTCTTTGTCATGCTCACAGGTTTATTATTTTTTTCCATCCCGTATGGCTGTTTTGAGCTCTCAGGCAGATGGTGAATTATCGTTACGCATTGAGTGAGGGTATGCCATGTCAACGATCATTATGGATTTATGCAGCTACACCCGGCTAGGGTTAACCGGGTACCTGGCAAGCAGAGGGGTAAGAAAGAGAGACATCAACGATGCACACACCGTTGACGAACTCGCAGCCGCTTGTGACGAACTCAAACCAGGCGTGGTGTTTATTAATGAGGACTGTTTCATTCACGATCCAGCCAACAGTCAGCACATTAAGCAAATCATTAATCAGCATCCAAAAACCCTGTTTATTGTTTTTATGGCGATCGCGAATATCCATTTCGATGAGTATTTGTTGGTCCGTAAAAATTTATTGATCAGTTCTAAATCGATTAAACCCGAGTCGCTGGATGACATTTTGGGTGATTATTTGAATAAAGAAGTTAAAAATGTAGGGGCGGTTAACTTACCCACCCTATCATTAAGCAGGACTGAATCAAGTATGCTGCGAATGTGGATGGCGGGACAAGGAACTATTCAGATCTCCGACCAGATGAATATTAAAGCGAAAACCGTTTCATCACACAAAGGAAATATTAAACGGAAAATTAAAACGCATAATAAGCAAGTGATCTACCACGTGGTACGCCTGACCGATAATGTGACGAACGGGATTTTCGTCAACATGCGTTAGTCGCTTAAGAAAAGACCCTGTGCACCCTACCTTTGATCTCTGGCCTGGCCAGAGATTTTTGCTTTTACAGCGGGTGTCGGGCACGCAATGTGCTACCCGACGCCGTGCTAGTCTGCCTTCTCAACAAAAATCCCGTCCGGATGCCCCAGTTCGTTAAAAAACCAAATGCCGAGCGGGTAGTCTTCCAGTGATACCAGGTACATTGTACCTTCGCTAAACTCTTCAATTGCCAGCACCACACCCGGGCGGCGCGGCCCACCGTCCGTTTTAACGGTTACCCGATCGTTGACCTTCATACATTCCTCCTCTGGTTTTGAGCCAGTGTAGAACAAAACGCAAAAACGCACATCGCCGCCCGGCGTGAATGGCGTTTTTATGCACAGGCTATACTTAACCCTGGACACGTTTGCAGGTTGAAAGAGGAGTCCCGCAATGAAGACCGATAAAGAGTACAGCGATACCATCAAGCGCGAAGTCGAGGTGGATGTCGATGCCCTGCTGGCCGCCATCAATGAGATCAGCGAGTCAGAAGTCCGCCGCACGGACGACAATTCGGACCGCGTCATTGTCAACGGAAGGGATTATCACACCTATCGCGAGCTGGCCGAGGCCTTCGAGCTCGATATTCACGACTTTAGCGTGTCGGAAGCCAATCGTTAGGGCGAAAAAAATCCCGGTCATGGGGATGACCGGGATCAAAACTTGCTTATGCAAGAAGCACTTGAAAATTCGTTACACCAGGAAATCTGATGTACATGCCACACTATCCCCAACGAATTTGTCTGACAAGCATATATTCTTAGGATGAATATAATATTTTTAACATAATGCTTTTGGTTATGAGCAATAACATACGCCGAATGCGGGTTTGTCAGGGAATACTCTCATTTCTCCGGTTAACAATTCGGATATTTTTTAGGAATTTTCTTAGAGAGAAACGCATCCGTCACCGGGAGTCACTATGCCTTCACTGCGGGATACCTTGCTGATTTTTTCCGACCTAGATGGCTCGTTGCTGGATATTCATACCTATGACTGGCAACCCGCCATGCCCTGGCTGGACAGGCTGCAGGATAACCAGATTCCGATCATTCTCTGCAGCAGCAAAACCGCGTTAGAGATGCTGGATATTCAGCAGGATCTGGGGCTGGAAGGCCTGCCGTTTATTGCCGAGAACGGCGCGGTGATTCAGCCTGACGTGCGCTGGGACACTATCCAGCGTCAGATTAGAGGGATGACGCACCGGGATATTCGTCCGCGGATCGAGCAGATTCGCCTGCAGACGGGCTTTAAATTCACCACCTTTGACGATGTGGATGAGCACGTTATTAGCGAGTGGACCGGACTGACGCGCTACCGTTCGACGCTTGCCCGCAAGCACGAAGCCTCCGTCACGCTGATCTGGCGCGATACCGACGAGAACTTGCTTCAGTTTGAAGAGGAACTGGCGCACAGCGGCCTGCAATGCCTGCAGGGGGCGCGCTTCTGGCATATTCTGGACGCTCGCTGCGGTAAAGACGTGGCGGTTAACTGGCTGATTGAACGGTATCGCGAGCAGGAAGACATTGAACCCACCACGCTAGGGCTCGGCGACGGTCCCAACGATGCGCCGCTGCTCGACAGCATGGACTTCGCGGTGGTGATCAAGGGGATTAACCGCCAGGGCATCACGCTACGGGACGATAACCCCGCGCGGGTCTATCACACCCAACAGCCCGGGCCTGCGGGCTGGCAGGAGGGGCTGGATCATTTCCTGTCCTGATCCCGCCACACAACCCGGTTACGCCCGCTCTGCTTGGCCTGATACAGCCGGGCGTCCGCCACGGACTGCAGCTGTTCAAAATCGTAATTGCACGTTTCATCCGCGCTGCTGACGCCCAGTGACGCGCTGATGTGCAGGGTTGTGCTCTTCTTCACCAGGATCTCCTTACTGTTGATTCGGCAACGAATGCGTTCGGCGACGCCTCTCGCCTCCTCCAGACCAAGACCGGGAAGGACCACACAAAACTCTTCGCCACCGACGCGTCCGGCCACGTCATTCTTGCGTAACGCGCTGGCAATCACGCCTGCCGTATGGGAAAGCACCTTATCACCGGCCTGATGGCCGAAACGGTCGTTGATGTTTTTAAAATAGTCGAGATCGATCTGAATCACCGAGAACGGCAGAGACTGCTGACGACAGGTTTCCGCCAGCAATTTTGCTCGATCGAACAGCGCGCCGCGATTATTCAATCGGGTCAGCGGATCGTGCCAGGCCTGCCACTGTAGCGAGTGCTGAAGCGTATACATGTTACTCACCATCCGACGGATCACCAGCCACGAGATCAACAGCATGGCGGTAAAGAGCGCCCACAGCAGCGCCAGCACAATGCTGATACTGCCGAAGTCGTCCTGCACCCCTTCGTGCAGGGTGTGGATCCGCAGGACGACGCCATCGAAATGATCGAGCCGCTCCCAGGTGATAAACCGGCTCCCGAGGCGGATACCGCCGCCGGTATCATGCTCAATCGCCTGGGCAATCTGCGCCGTTTCGCGTTCGTCAAACTGGTTAACCGGACTTCCCGCGTGGGCCGAGGTGGCAATCATATTAAGCCGGGTATCGTACAGCTGATACTCCCCCTCCGTCCGGTCTTCCGTCGCGTCGGTCAGCAAACGCTGCATCGTGTCTAATGTAAAATCCATCGCCACGACGCCGTACCAGTAATGATCGAAATAGATGGGAACGCTGGCGGTGATCGTGCGTTCATCCCCGGTCCAGGATGAAGGCGTGGAGATAAACCAGCGCACGGCGCGGGCGCGGTTGTTACGCTCTGACTGCTGGGTAAACCAGGACTGCGTGACCAGATTATAATAGCGGGCGGTAATATCACCCGCCCGATCCGGCGTATCCGTGGAAAGGAAAAATCCGGCGCGGGAGACGTAGATCACCCGCGCTTCCGTTTGCGCTCTCGATGACGCCAGCCTGAGCAGATACCCCACTTCGAGCGCGGCAGAAATTTCATGACTGATGCGCTCAGCGTCCCGATTCAGAAGCGTGGTTTTATCCACGAACGCATCCGAGACCCCGTTGATGGGAAGGGTGCGCTTTTTATCAACGGCGAGCTGCCAGGTGGGGAGCATGCGGACGGTGTTAAAGCGTGACACCGCGTCCTGTAGGACATCAAAGGCCAGCGGCGTCTCGATTGCATCATGCATGCCCTGGCGGAATAACAGCATCCTGTCGACGCTGTTCTGTAACTGCCTGTCCAGCGAACTGGCCACCGTATCCAGATGATTGCGCTGGCTGGAGATGTACGCCTCTTCCAGCACCACCACCTCACGCCAGGTCAGGAGCGTGGAAAACACCAGAACGATCAGAAAACAGAGATTAACAATCCGCCCCGGATTGCTACGCTTATGCAGCCATTGCAAAAAAGTTTGTCTTACAACAAAGGTATCGCGCTGCACACACACTCCCTGATTACTGCTCTATACCCGAAACCTGAGATAAAAACGCCCGGCAAAGCCGGGCGTTATGTGATTAAGCCTTGTCCCGTTTGTGCTGCCCGTCCCCCGGCTGAAGCTCATCTTCACGGAATGCTTCCCGCTTGATGCTATAGCCATCGTGCCACCGGCATTCCACCATTCCGCTGGAATACCCGGTGACGATCATACGTGGGCCGCCCTTTTTAGGCTTAACTTCATCACTGACCAAAAAGACCATACCTGCCTCCTGTATCAGGGTGAAACTGTTTCAATTTAGACGAGGAATGGTCTTTTTGCATCCTGCCGACGGTAACAATTAGTGCGACGTGCCGCGAATTTTCTCAACCAGCTTCACCGCCGCAACGACGATAGCGCCAATGATAAAGCCCAGCACCAGGTTCAGCAGCGTGGGCAGAATCGCCGCGATAACGGCCCCCTGCGTGGAGGAGAAATGTTCGATGGCATGGTGCAGCGGCGCAATGCCGTGAACCACAATTCCGCCGCCTACGAGGAACATCGCCAGCGTTCCCACCACCGACAAGCTCTTCATCAGCCAGGGCGCCAGCACCAGCAGGCTTTTGCCGATGCCTCTTGCCACCGCGCTCGACTTTTCTTCCAGCCAGTAGCCAATATCGTCCAGCTTGACGATCAGTCCCACCAGACCGTACACGCCCACGGTGACCAGAATCGCGATGCCGGAGAGGATCAGGACCTGATTCAGGAGCGGCGCGTCAGAGACAATGCCCAGCGTAATCGCGACGATTTCTGCAGACAGAATAAAGTCGGTACGAATGGCGCCTTTGACCTTATCGCGCTCGAAGGTTTTCGGATCCTGCGCGGCCAGCGCTTCAAGACGCTGCTGGCGCACCTCCGGCGTATCGCTCTGCTTGCGCGCGCTAAAGGAGTGCAGCACCTTCTCCACGCCCTCGAAGCAGAGAAATGCCCCACCGATCATCAGTAACGGCGTGATGGCCCAGGGGATAAAGGCGCTGATCAGCAGCGCCAGCGGCACCAGGATCACCTTATTCAGGAAGGAACCTTTCGCCACGCCCCACACCACCGGCAGTTCACGGTTTGCCCTCACCCCACTCACCTGCTGCGCGTTAAGCGATAAATCATCGCCCAGCACGCCTGCGGTTTTCTTCGCCGCCAGTTTCCCCATCACTGAAATGTCGTCCAGTAGGGTGGCTATATCATCCAGCAATGTTAATAAGCTACTTCCTGCCAAAATCTTAATCCTTCATTTTTTGGTAATTAAGTGAATAGTATGGAGCAAAAGCGCAAACCCGGAAACAGGCACCTTACGTCAACAAAAAATTCACATCAGCTACACAATTAAAGGGCTCGCCAGCGCGATAGTTTTCGCGTTTACTATCAGCGACCTTTTTATTTCGACGTGAGGGATTATGCGTTTCCGGCAATTGCTACCGCTCATCGGGGCACTCTTTTCGCTGTACATCATCTGGGGCTCAACCTACTTTGTCATTCGCATCGGCGTGGAAAGCTGGCCGCCGCTGATGATGGCGGGCATCCGCTTCCTTTCGGCGGGTATCCTGCTGCTGGCCTTCCTGATGCTGCGCGGGCATAAGCTTCCCCCGCTGCGCCCGATGCTGAATGCCGCCCTGATCGGCCTGCTGCTGCTGGCAGTGGGGAACGGGTTTGTGACGATTGCCGAGCACCAGAACGTCCCGTCCGGGATCGCCGCCGTGGTCGTTGCCACCGTACCGCTGTTTACCCTCTGCTTCAGCCGTCTTTTCGGCATCCGCACCCGCAAGCTGGAATGGCTGGGGATTGGGATTGGGCTGGCCGGCATTGTTCTGCTCAACAGCGGCGGCAACCTGAGCGGGAATCCGTGGGGCGCGGTGATTATCCTGATCGGCTCGATGAGCTGGGCGTTCGGCTCCGTCTACGGGTCGCGTATCGAACTGCCGACCGGCATGATGGCCGGTGCGATTGAGATGCTCGCCGCGGGGATTGTCCTGCTTCTGGCCTCCACCCTGACGGGAGAAAAGCTGACCGCGCTGCCGGACCTGTCGGGCTTTCTCGCGGTGGGCTACCTGGCGCTGTTTGGCTCTATCATCGCCATTAACGCCTATATGTTCCTGATCCGCAACGTCTCCCCGGCGGTCGCCACCAGCTACGCCTACGTTAACCCGGTCGTGGCCGTGCTGCTCGGGACAGGACTGGGAGGAGAAACGCTTTCACCTGTGGAATGGATTGCTTTAGGGATCATCGTGTTTGCTGTCGTGCTGGTCACGCTGGGCAAATATCTGCTGCCGGCAAAACCGGTGGTCACGCCTTGTGAGGTGGAGAAACCGTAAGCAGGTGAATACCCTGCGTGTCGATCTGCGCGGTCTGACCGCCGCCGCAGATCCACTCTTCCAGCCGTTCGCGCAGATCGGTATCGTTCAGCTTTAGTCTGCCTCTCAGCGCACACTCCCAGACGATCAGCACCCGCCAGCCCTGCTCAATAAGCATTGAGAGATCCCGTTTGTCACGCTCGACGTTTTTACCAATCTTATCCAGCCAGAAATCGGTGCGCGTCGCGGGGACTTTAAACAGGTAGCAGTCGTGATGGTGCCAGAAGCAGCCGTGAGTAAAGATGATGCACTGCCAGGCCTCGATGACGAAATCGGGACGACCCGCCAGGGCGGGCTCCTGCACGCGAAAGTCAAACCCTGCCTGCGTCAGCAGCGCGGCCAGGCGCTTTTCAATGGCGGTGTCACGCGTGCCGATGGCACGCATGTTTTTACTGCGCGTGGCCTTATCGTGAACGTCCGTCATTGACGGCCTCACTCTGGCGTAGCGCCACCGCCTGTCTGATGCGCGGAGCCAGCAGTTTTGCGACAGCCGCAAACGCGGGAACGACGACCGAGTTACCAAACTGGCGGTACGCCTGGGTGTCTGAAACCGGAATGCGGAAACCGTAGCCTTGCGGCGTTTCAAAGCCCATCAACCGGGCGCATTCCCGCGGCGTTAAGCGCCGTGGGCGATGACGCTGATTGTGCGGATCGTCGAAATCTTTTTCACCCAGCGCTTTATCCCAGCCTCTGTCGATCAGGATTTCCGCACCGTCTTTATAGTAGCGAGCAGACAGCGTACGGGTGACGCTGTGCGGATCGTTCGGGTTGACCATCCCAAAACCGAAGCCGTTGCCTTTCGCCTGATGCTTCTTGGCATAGCGGTAAAGGTATTTCCACAGCACCGGGGTCAGGATAAATTTCGCGTCGACGACCGGTTCCAGCAGGTCGGCCACGGTAGGACGGCGCTCGGGATACAGAGAAGGAATATCCCGCAGGGTGAAATCCCCTTTCAGATTGAGATCGCGGCGGAAGCCCACCAGCACTATACGTTCGCGATGCTGGGGCAGGAAATGTTTCCCATCAATGATTTTAGGATCGTCCGCGCCCATGTCCTCTGAATCGGCCACGTCATAACCCAACTCATCCAGCGTTTGCATGATAATGCGGAAGGTTCTCCCGCCGTCGTGGCTTTTTAAGTTTTTGACGTTTTCCAGTACAAAAATGGCCGGACGACGGGCGTCAATAATGCGCGCCACGTCAAAAAACAGCGTTCCCTGCGTATCGCAGGCGAAACCGTGGGCGCGTCCGAGGGCATTCTTCTTGGAGACGCCGGCCAGCGAAAAAGGCTGGCACGGGAAGCCGGCCAGCAGCACGTCATGCGCGGGGATCGTCTGACGAATATGCTCGGCGGCCTGCTCATCGCTCACGCCGCTTTTATGGCTCAGGGTGACATCGCGAATATCGGCGTTGAAATGATGCTCGTGCGGGTCGCAGTACCAGTTGGCCTTATAGGTACGCACGGCGTGCTTGTTCCACTCGCTGGTAAATACGCACTGTCCGCCGATAGCTTCAAAACCGTGCCGAATACCGCCGATACCGGCAAACAGATCGATAAACCGGAAGGCATAGTTCGGGTGCGCGGCAGAAGGTCGCGGAAGCAGGTTTTGCAGATAACGAAACTCGCCTTCACTCAGGCGACGCCCTGCTCGCTCGCTGGACAGCAGACGTTTAAGGATCGCCGGGCTCCAGTGGCTTTCGCCGTGCGCCACCAGCAGACTGGCCAGCGTTTTAGCATCATAGATATCCAACAGCTGGCGCAGTAAGGCCTGCACCGTTGCCGTTGATTTCTCAGCCTGCGCGGGCGCGGGCTCTTTCACTGCTCGATTTTCCTGCATTCTTTTAACCGGAGAGTAAAGACTGGGAACAGATTACCACAGTTCAGTTGCGCAAACTGCGACGGAAGCGGCTCAGCACCTGGCTATCCAGCCCGAGGCAGTCGCCGTGTAATTCGGCGCTGAGTTTCGCCATAAACTGGATCAGGAAATCGGCATTGTGACGTGCCAGTTCGCGGCCCATTTCCGTCTGCATTGTATCAGGCAAACGCAGCAGCTTGGTCTGAAAATGGTCGAGGGCAAATGCCCTATCGTCGAGAGGGCGCGCATCGGCAAAGGGATCGTCCGCGTCAAATAGCGGCACGCCCAGCGCGCCCGAGACGGCAAAAACGCGCGCCAGGCCGATAGCACCTAACGCTTCCAGCCGGTCAGCGTCCTGCACTATTTTGGCTTCCATACTCTGCGGCGCGATTTCGGCGCTAAAGCTGTGCGCCTCAATCGCGTGCGCGACGGCGGCAATATGCTCTGGCGGAAAGTCCGGAAAGTCGCGTCGCAGAATGTCGCTCGTCTTACGCGCGGCGAGCCTTGACGACTGACTGCGTTCGGGATGATTTTTCGGCAGGCTGACAATATCGTGAAAATAGCATGCGGCCAGAATCACCCGCGGCTCGACCGCGTGGTGAACCATGATTTTTTGCGCCGTCATCCAGACCCGTCGAAAATGCGAAATATCATGTGCGGTATCGTCGTTCTGATGATTTTCCTTGAGCCAGCGCTCAAAGCCATGCTGCCACCGGGCCAGTTCCATCGTCATGTCCTGTTGTTAAAAAGAGGATGAATTATAACACAGCCAAATTAAATAAATTAAAAAATAGAAATGCGAAATATTTAATAATAATTACACCTTATAAATTCAATTAATTAATTCATCGGAAAAATAAAGAGATTTATAGAAATAATTTGAAATATTTCATCGAATTTTATTACATTTATTTTTGAAACTAAATCACATCTCCTGGAATAGTATCAACCCTGTAATTACGGAGGGTAATTACATATATTCATATAAATTATCTTTAAAGGGAATATATAATGAAAGAAAAGTTCTGGCAATTCTTGTACCCGCATTATTAATGGCAGGCGCAGCAAATGCGGCTGAAATGTACAACAAAGACGGCAATAAAGTTGACCTGTACGGTAAGGTTGATGCGCGTCATACCTTCTCTGACAATCCTGGCGACGACGGCGATGAAACCTATGTACAGATTGGTTTCAAAGGCGAAACCCAGATCACTAACGACCTGACCGGTTACGGCCAGTGGGAATATAAAACCTACGCTAACGATACCGAAGGCGCGGGTGATAAATCCTTTAACCGTCTGGCATACGCTGGCCTGAAATTTGGCGAATACGGTTCATTTGATTATGGCCGTAATTACGGCGTCGTGTACGACGTTGAAGCGTGGACCGATATGCTGCCTGTATTTGGCGGTGATTCCTACACCTGGACTGATAACTTTATGGTTGGCCGTACCAACAGTGTTGCGACCTATCGTAATAATGATTTCTTTGGTCTGGTTGATGGCCTGAACTTTGCGCTGCAGTATCAGGGTGCTAACGAAGGTGCTAACGCTAACGAAGATCAGGAAGGCACTAAAAACGGTCATAAAGACGTACGCTTCCAGAACGGCGACGGCTTCGGTATGTCCACCTCCTATGACTTCTCTGGCGATCTGTCCGGCCTGAGCCTGGGTGCGGCGTACTCTTCTTCTGACCGTACCAACGATCAGGTTGCCTACGGCAAAGCCGCAGAAAGCATCGGTTTTGCGGGTGGCGAAAAAGCTGAAGCCTGGACCGTTGGCGCGAAATACGACGCAAACAGCGTTTACCTGGCGATGATGTATGCGGAAACCCGCAACATGACGCCAATCGGCAACGTTGGTATCGCCAACCAGACTCAGAACTTTGAAGCGGTTGCACAGTACCAGTTCGACTTCGGTCTGCGTCCTTCCCTGGCATGGGTTTACTCAAAAGGTAAAGATCTGGACGGTAAAGGATTCAATCAGGATCTGGTTAACTACATCGACCTGGGCATGACCTACAGCTTCAACAAAAACTTCTCCACTTATGTTGATTATAAAATCAACATGCTGGACAACGATGAAGCGCTGTATGACGCATACGGTATTTCCACCGACGACATCGTTGGTGTGGGCATGACCTACCAGTTCTAACCTCTAAAATATCAAAGGCCGCATCTGCGGCCTTTTTTATTTCTTAACGGTACGTATTACGGCGCTTCCTGCAGCGCCACGCGGATAAACCCGTTATTCTGCACCAGCAGCTCATGAGCTTTCCACGCATCCAGCCCTGTCAGCACCATCAATACCGCTGTTTTACAGTGATGGTTACAGCTCTCCAGCGCCGCTTTTGCCTCCGCCCGGGAGCATCCCCCCGCTTCCATTACAATGGCGATTTGACGTTCGGCCCATTTGGTGTTGCTTGCCTCAAGATCCACCCGCAGGTTGCTGTATACGCGCCCGGTTCGAACGGCCAGCCCAGTAGCGATCATCGAGAGGATCATTTTTTGCGCGATCCCCGCTTTGGTGTTGAGGTAGCCGGCCACCACATCGGCACCCAGTTCGGGGGCTATAACCATACTCGCCAGCTGCGCGGCTTCACTTTGCGCATCACCGGTAATCACGGCGACCGGCGAACCCAGCGACCATGCATGCCGCATCGCTCCCCAGACCCACGGCGTTTTTCCGCTGACGGTCACGGCCAGCATCATATCGTGTTCACCAAATTTAATGGCCTGCAGGTCGGAAACGCCGCGCTCGTAGCTCCCTTCCCCCTCTTGTGCCGTTACGGCCATCACAGGGGTTTTGCCCGGCGCATAGTCATCGGCAACCTGTTGCGCGACACGGCCAGACGGCCCCGCCCCGACAATGACCAGGCGACCACCGTGATTGAGGGTCGCGGCAGCGTTATCCACCGCACGGGCAATCGTCTGTAAACAAGGGGTGATAGCAGCAGAAATGAGTGCATCATCCTGGTGAATGACTTTCAGCATGTCCAGCGTGGACAATCTATCGATATTCATCGTGCTGGCGTGCCGTCTTTCCTTGACCGAACCGGTAAGCATAATGCTCATAAACAGCCTCCTTATTATGAGTACCCACACACTATAAAGTGTTTTATATAGATGACCTGCGAGGAGGGTCACGAAAAGAGGACCAAATCCACGCTTTTACATGGCTTTAAGAAAAGTGCGTCATCGGCGATAATTACCCTCTTACTTAATCATCGCGGAGTGTTGATGAGCGATTTGCAGCCTTTCCTTCCGACGCGCAAGCGCCCCATGAAACTCAATACGCTGGTCACGCTGATGGTGTGCGCGATTATCGGTTCAGTTCTGCTGGTGGTTTTTGCGCTCTATTCGGTGCAGATCACCCGCGCAACGCGCGATGATGTCAAAGACACCGCGCTCGGCATTGCCCGCACCCTCGCCGACAGCCCCGAGATCCAGCGCGGCCTCATGCAGGCACCGCAGGAGAACATTATTCAGCCCATCGCCCAGGCGGTGACGAAGCGAAACGATCTGCTGTTCACCGTGGTCACTGATATGCGCGGGATCCGCTACTCTCATCCGAATGAGGCGCTGCTCGGGCTGCATTTTATCGGTGACGATTTAACGCCCGCGCTGGAAGGCAAAGAGAACGTATCGGTTAACCGGGGCGCGCTCGCCGAAGCGCTGCGCGTTTTTACGCCCGTCTACGACGCCCAGCACGAGCAGATTGGCGTGGTGGTCGTCGGAATCTCCCTGAATAAGGTTGAAGAGCAGATCGCTCGCGGGCGGCTCAACGCCGTCTGGACCATTTTGTTCAGTATTTTTATGAGTTCTATGGCGATTTGGGGTCTGGTGCGAGTTTTGAAGCGCATTCTGTTCGGGCTCGAACCCTACGAAATCTCCGCCCTGTTCGAACAGCGCCAGGCGATGCTGCAATCGCTTCGCGAGGGTGTTCTGGCCGTTGATATACACGGGCGCGTGACGATGATTAATCAGACCGCCAGAGAAATATTGCTTCTCCCCTCCGGCAAGCAGACCGAAAACACCAGCGCGCCCCTGCTGGCCAGCCTGCGTGACGTTTCGAAGACCGGCGTCGCACGCCAGGATCAGGAGATTAGCTGCAACGGTCGGCTATTGCTGTGCAACATGGTCCCCGTGAAAAGTCAGGATCGGGTGATCGGCGCCATCACCACCTTCCGTGATAAAACGGAAGTCAGCCAGCTGATGCAGCGTCTGGACGGCATGGTTAACTACGTCGATGCCCTGCGCGCCCACACCCACGAGTTTATGAATAAACTGCATGTGATACTCGGTCTGCTGAATATTAAGCGCTACGACAAGCTGGAAGAGTACATTCTCCAGACGGCACATCATTACCAGACGGATATCGGTACGATACAGAGCAAGGTAAAATCCCCGGTGGTTGCCGGGTTCCTGCTGGGTAAAATTAACCGGGCGAAAGAAGCGGGCGTCACCCTGACGCTGGCGGATGAAAGCCAGATACCGGATACCGCAAGTGAAGAGCAGGTCGCGGTGCTGATCACCGCGCTGGGCAACCTCATTGAAAACGCGCTCGACGCGATGGAAGGACAGCAGGAGGGCGAGATCGGCCTGCTGCTGCATTATCAGAATGGCTGGCTCAGCTGTGAAGTCAGCGACGATGGCCCCGGCATTGATCCCACTCAGCTGGAGTCTATTTTTACAAAGGGCTTCTCAACAAAAGGTGAAAACCGCGGCGTTGGGCTGTTCCTTGCTCGCCAGCAGATTCAGAACCTTGGCGGCGATATCTCCGTCGAGTCTGAGCCCGGCGTATTTACCCAATTTTTTGTTCACATCCCCTGGGATAGCGAGAGGAAAATCGCGTGATAAATGTGTTAATTGTCGATGATGACGCCATGGTAGCCGACCTCAACCGTCTGTATGTCAACCGTGTTGAAGGCTTTAGCTGCTGCGGCGTCGCCTCCACGCTAAGCCAGGCCGAGGCCATCATTAATAACCCCAGCCAGCCCGTCGATCTGGTGCTGCTGGATGTCTATATGCAGCAGGATAACGGGCTGGATCTGCTGCCCGTGATTCGCGCATCCGGCCGCCCAATCGACGTGATCATGATCTCCTCGGCCGCCGACGCCGCGACGATCCAGACCTCCATCCATTACGGCGTGGTGGATTATCTGATAAAGCCGTTCCAGTTCCCACGCTTTGAAGAGGCGCTGAACGGCTGGAAGGCAAAGCACAGCCTGATGGGGTCGCACCAGTATTACGAGCAGGCGGACGTCGACCGGCTGATCCACGGCGGGGCGCCGGAACTGGCGGACAGCAAAAAGCTGCCGAAAGGGTTAACGCCGCAAACGCTGCGCACGATTTGCCAGTGGATTGACGCTCACCCGGAGACGGAGTTTTCCACCGACGATCTGGCAAACGCGGTCAATATTTCCCGCGTGTCCTGCCGCAAATACCTGATCTGGCTGGCGCAAATCAATATTCTGTTCACCAGCATTCACTACGGCGCCACCGGGCGTCCGGTGTATCGCTACCGTCTCCAGCCGGAGCAAACGGGCCTGCTCAAGCAATACTGTCAGTAACGCGGTAGGTATCATCCAGCAGGGTAAAGCGGAAGTGGTGTGCTGAAGAGAACACCACTTCTTTTGTTTTGGTCACAAAGATGGCCTCAATGTCGGGGCGCGCACGCAGCGCGGCACAGCCCTTCTCCACGCCCATGCCGTACATCAGCGTGGTCCAGATATCGCCGTCGATGGAATCTTTGGAAATGATGGTCACGCTGTCCAGTTCGTTATCGAGCGGGTATCCGGTGCGCGGATCAAGAATGTGGTGATAGCGTTTGCCGTCTTGTTCAAAATAGCGCTCGTACGTTCCCGACGTGACGACGGACACGTTCTCAACGATCATCGTGCCGATCAGCGCATCTCCGGCGAACGGTTTTTTCAGCCCGACGCTCCAGCCCCCTTCCGGCGAGCCTAACGTCTGAATGTTGCCGCCGAGGTTAATCAGCCCCAGCTCCGCGCCCTCTTTATGCAGGTAATCCCGCACCCGGTCGGCGATATAGCCTTTGGCAATCGCCCCCAGATCGATCTGCATCCCCGCTCTGGTCAGAAACACGCTGCTGCTGGCCTCATCAAGGAGAACATCCTCGGGCCAGGTTATCGCCAGCAGCGACGCGATTTCATCGGCAGGCGGAACGCTGTCCCCCTGAAAGCCAATCTTCCAGCGCTTCACCAGGGGACCGATCGCCAGATTAAAGGCGCTGTCCTTGAGCAAGCTTGCCGCTTTTGCACAGCGGATCAGATCAAACACCGGCCGACTGACGGTGACCGGATGCTGGCCCGCCGCATGGTTAATGTCCATCACCTGCGAGTGCGCGCGGTTAACGGTGAGCAGATCTTCGTACTGTTTGATCAGACGAAACACGCGGGACGCGAGGGCTTCGTCATGGGAGAAGAGTTTCAGGAGGATGGGCGAGCCCATCAGAACGGCGGAGTAGCTGTAAACGCGATGGCTATCAGGCATGGCAGGAGTCCTCAGAAGTAGCCCCGGCAAGCTCCGCGCCGCCGGGGAAAATGCCGGATATCGCTGCGCGTATCCGGCCTGGGAAGCAGGTGCCTTACATCTTTTTCGAACGCAGAGCCGCCTGATGTCCTGCAAGGGTACCAAAAATGATGATATCTGCCACTGCGTTACCGCCGATACGGTTGCCGCCGTGGATCCCGCCGACCACTTCACCGGCCGCAAACGCACCTGGCAGCACGTTGTGGTTGCTGTCCAGCACGCAGGTTTCGGTGTTGATGGTCACGCCGCCCATGGTGTGGTGCACGCCCGGTGCAATCTGAATGGCGTAGAATGGCCCTTCATTGATTGGCGCACGCAGCGCGGTGGTACGTCCAAAGTCGTCATCGTGCTGTTTTTCAACGAAACCGTTGTAACGTTCCAGGGTCGCCAGGAAAGCGTGGTAATCCATGCCGAGCGCTTCCGCCAGCGCTTTTGGCGAGCTGGCGCTGGTCACGAAGCCTTTAGCGATGTACTCATCCGCGGCTTTGTTTTTGGCGCGAACATGCTCGTCAAAGACGATGTACGCGTATTTCTCCGGCAGCGCGATGATTGACGCCGAGACTTTATCGCGGGTCGACATTTCGTTGTAGAAGCGTTCCCCTTTCTGATTGACCAGAATCGCCCCGCCGCCGCGGATGGATTCGGAAATCAGGTACGAGGTTTTCTGCTCAACGGTTGGGTGGATCTGGATCTCGCCCATATCAACCGTACCTGCCCCGATACGCTCCAGCAGCGCGATGCCGCCGCCGGTCGCCCCTTTATGGTTAGTGGTAACGAATCCTTCCAGGTCAGGGCGGTATTTCACCACCATCTGGCTGTTAGCGCTGAAGCCGCCGGTGGCGACAATCACGCTTTTCGCTGCCACGGTGAGGGTTTCGTTCTCTTCGGTGGTCAGGCGCACGCCGGTCACTTCGCCGTTTTCGAAGATGATCTCGCTGACGGAGGTATCCAGCATCACCTCGATGTTGCGTTTGTTGACGTTACGCACCAGGCCGCTGATCAGGTAGCCGCCGACCGCTGAGCCGTCTTTTGGACGGTGGGTACGGTCAATGCTCATCCCGCCGGTGGTGGTGATGTCGTTCAGCATGATGCCGCGGGTTGCCAGCCATTCAATCGCCTGCGGCGCGTTCTCAACGAAGCGGTGCAGCAGTTCCGGGTTGTTCTTGTTGCCGCCACCTTTCAGGCTTTCCTGGTAGAACAGCTCTTTGCTGTCCTGAATGCCCTTCACGCGCTGGAAGCGGGTTTCTGCGGCGTTCATCCCGGCAGAGGCTTTAATGGTGTTGCCACCGATGGTTGGCATTTTCTCAACAATCAGCACGCTCGCGCCTTCGTCGTGCGCCTGAATCGCCGCCGCCAGACCGGCGCCGCCGCTGCCGACAACCACCACGTCCACGCTGCGGGTTTCGTTCGGGTCAACGCCCTCTTCCGCGGCCAGCGCTTTGCTGGATTTCAGCATCGCTTTAGAGACCGCTTTCTTCACCGCCTCGCTCTGGCTGGTTGCGCCGGTGATGGCATCCACGTGCGGGGTGTTGGCATCAAGAATGCGGGTGCGGATCTCTTCAAAGCTGGTGACAAACTCAACGTCTTCGCTCGGGCCAGAGGCCAGCTCGATGTCTGCAATGCGGTCAGTTTCCAGACTGACGTTAATCACCAGCTCGTTCGCGTCGTCCTGCACCTTCTCAGTAAACATGCCCGGTTTGAATTTCGATTCGCCCATGCTCATGTCGCGGATCATCGCTTCCACCAGCGAGAAGCGCCAGAGCGGCTCAGGAATGTTCAGCGCCTCGCGCTGGGTGCTGTCCATAAACAGCTCCAGTTTTTCCCCGGCCGCGATGCGGTCGGTCCAGTCCGGGTAAGCGATGGTGGCACGGCCAACGGCAATCAGGTCGTAACCGTGGTCCAGCGCTTCATTGGCATCGGCGGCATTCACCACGCCGCCCACGCCCATCACCGGTACCTGAGCCAGCGTTTCAGAACGCATCGCGCAGTATTTTTCGATCAGCGGCGTCGGGTCCTGGGTGTCAACAATGGAAGGACGCAGGGTCGCGCCGACGGAGAAGTGGAGGTAGTCCACGCCGCGAGCCGCCAGTTTTTCCAGCAGGTACATGGTGTCTTCAAAGCGGATGCCCGGCACTTCAAGCTCTTCAGGAGAGAAGCGGTAGCCAATAATAAAGGCGTCGTCCGCGTACTGGCGCACCATTTTGTGGGTGATATCCAGTACTGCCAGCGGGAACTTCGCGCGGTTGTCGCGGCTGCCGCCCCACTCGTCATCGCGCTGGTTAGAGTTTGGCGAATAGAACTGCTGAATCAGATAGGTGTTTGCCCCGTGGATTTCCACGCCGTCGAAGCCGGCCTGGATGGCGCGGCGCACCGCTTCACCAAACTTGCCGATCATGCCTTCCACTTCTTCGCCAGTCAGTGCCACTGGCGTTGCTGCGCCCTCACGCGGCGCGGCAACAGCGCTTGGGCCAACCGGCGTACGGCCACCGATCAGTTTCGGGTCGACCATGCGGCCGCCGTGGTAGATCTGCAGCAGGGCTTTAGATCCTTTGGATTTGATCGCCTCCGCGATTTTCGCCAGCCCGGCAATTTTCTCGTCATTGTCAATCCCGATCGCGCCCGGGAAGGCGAGACCGAGATCGTCGACGAAGCAGCACTCCACAATGATGGTGCCGATGCTTCCGGAACGGGCACGATAGTACTCCACCAGTTCGCTGGTGACGGTGCCGTCGTAATAGCCGGTGCAGGTGGTCATAGGGGCCATTAACAAACGGTTTTTCAGTTCAGTGCCATTCGGTAATGTGAAGGGGCTAAGAATACGTTCGTTAGTGCTCATAATTGAAACTCCAAACTTTTTAAAATTAAGAATTCGTTATCGGATTAATTTTTTAGTTCGTTGTTATTTGCCGATGTCATGATATTAATATAATGATTTTTTTAGTTTCCAAAGTTATTACGTTAGTTAAAAAACTATTTAATCCCTGCAATAACACAATTAACACATTGGTGTTAGCGAATGTCATTTAGCCATTCACAATAATTTAAAATTCGTTAAATAATGATTGGTAAAACCACTTCCCCAACTAACTAAAAAAAACCCAACAAAACAAACATATATAAAATCACAGAAAATAAAAATGTTACAAAAATGATAAAATAAACCAATAAAAAGGGAATACCCACATACGCCAGAGTGGTTATTAATAAAAGCATAAAAATAACGCTGCAATTCTATTTTTTTGATCGCGATCAATAGTTATGGCATCCAAAAGCGCAATATAAAAACATCATCAATTTTTAATTTAGCGCCTCCATAAAAGCGTTAAATTGCTATTACTGAAAATACAAAATCGCACCTTTAATAACTAAAAAAAGCAAAGAAACTTAAGAAAGTGATTTTGTTTTTCATTACGACCGAATCTTTGACAACTTAAGACGTGAAACTATGAATACAAAAACTGCTGTAACGCCCCCTGTGGCGAACCAGGCATCAAATGGAAACGCAAAACGTCTGCTGATGATGGCACTGCCCGTCATCGTCGCCGTACTGCTGCTGTTTGTTCCGGTACCGGAAGGCCTGCCTCCTTACGCGTGGCACTATTTCGCTATCTTCGTTGGTGTGATCGTCGGTTTGATCTTCGAACCGCTGCCGGGCGCGGTGATCGGTCTCACCGGCGTGGTCGCCATTGCGCTGTGCAGCCAGTGGGTGCTGTTTAGCCCTGAACAGCTGGCTGATCCGAAATTCAAGCTGGCGGGCGCCTCCTTTAAATGGGCGGTGAGCGGGTTTGGTAACTCTACCGTCTGGCTGATTTTCGGTGCCTTTATGTTCGCCGCAGGCTATGACAAAACCCGCTTCGGCCGCCGTCTGGCGCTGATTCTGGTGAAATACCTCGGCCGTCGCAGCCTGACGCTCGGTTACGCGATTACGTTTGCTGACCTGCTGCTGGCACCGTTCACCCCGTCCAACACCGCGCGCAGCGGCGGGACCATCTACCCGATCATCGCTAACCTGCCGCCGCTGTACGGTTCAAAACCGAACGACCCAAGCGCGCGTAAGATTGGTTCGTATCTGATGTGGGTGGCGATCACCGCGGCCTGTATCACCAGCTCAATGTTCCTCTCCGCACTTGCGCCGAACCTGCTGGCCCTGGCGCTGGTGAAAAGTACGGTTGGAATCGATATCTCCTGGGGGACCTGGTTCCTCGCCTTCCTGCCGCTGGGTATCCTGCTGATTCTGGCCATGCCGCTGCTGGCCTACTGGTTCTACCCGCCTGAAGTGAAGGTAAACAACGAAGTGCCGCTGTGGGCGACCCGTGAACTGGAAAAACTGGGCAAACTGTCCCGCAATGAAATCCTGCTGCTGGTGTTCGTATGCTGTGCGCTGCTGATGTGGATCTTTGCCGCCGCGTGGATTGAACCGGCTATGGCTGCCCTGCTCATCGTCGGCCTGATGCTGTGGACCGGCGTGCTGGAGTGGAACGACATCACCGGTAATAAAGCCGCGTGGAACACCTTCGTCTGGTTCGCCACCCTGGTGGCGCTGGCAGATGGCCTCTCCTCTACCGGCTTTATCAGCTGGTTAGGTAAAGAAGGCGGTTTGCTGATGAGCGGTATCTCTCCGGGCGTAGCGACCATCGTCCTGCTGCTGGCGTTCTACCTGCTGCACTACCTGTTTGCCAGCACCACCGCGCACACCACGGCGCTGCTGCCAGCGATGCTGACCATCGCCTCCACCATCCCGGGCATGAATATGGAAGTGTTTGTTCTGCTGATGGTGACCTCGCTGGGCGTGATGGGGATCATCACCCCGTACGGCACTGGCCCAAGCCCGATCTACTACGGTAGCGGCTACCTGCCAACCAAAGACTACTGGCGCCTCGGCACCATCTTCGGTGCCATCTTCTTGGCGGCCCTGCTGCTGATTGGCTATCCGTGGATGTCCATGATGTTCTGATTCCTGACCGCCGGACTTCTCCTCCGGCGGTTTTATTTTTTTGGAGCAAGCTATGTCAAACAAACCGTTTTTTTATCAAAACCCCTTCCCACTGGCGCACGACGACACCGAATACTATCTGCTGACCAAAGAGCACGTTTCCGTTGCCGAGTTCGAAGGCCAGGAAGTGCTGAAAGTGGAGCCGGAAGCGCTGACCCTGCTGGCGCAGCAGGCCTTCCACGACGCCGCATTTATGCTGCGTCCTTCCCACCAGAAGCAGGTTGCCGCCATCCTCAACGACCCGGAAGCCAGCCAGAACGACAAGTACGTTGCCCTGCAGTTCCTGCGCAACTCCGAGATCGCGGCCAAGGGCGTGCTGCCCACCTGCCAGGATACCGGCACCGCAATCATCATGGGTAAAAAAGGCCAGCGCGTCTGGACCGGCGGCGGTGACGAAGCGGCCCTGAGCCAGGGCGTGTATAACACCTACATTGAAGACAACCTGCGCTACTCGCAGAATGCGGCGCTGGACATGTACAAAGAGGTGAATACCGGTACCAACCTGCCCGCGCAGATCGATCTCTACAGCGTTGACGGCGATGAATACAAATTCCTGTGCATGGCAAAAGGCGGCGGTTCTGCCAACAAAACCTATCTGTATCAGGAAACCAAAGCGCTGATCACCCCGGCGAAGCTGAAAAACTATCTGGTTGAGAAAATGCGTACCCTGGGGACGGCGGCCTGTCCGCCATACCATATCGCATTCGTGATTGGCGGCACCTCGGCGGAAAGCACGCTGAAAACCGTGAAGCTGGCTTCCACCCGCTACTACGACGCCCTGCCGACGGAAGGCAACGAACACGGCCAGGCGTTCCGCGACGTTCAGCTCGAACAGGAGCTGCTCCAGGAAGCCCAGAACCTCGGCCTGGGCGCGCAGTTCGGCGGGAAATACTTCGCCCACGACATCCGCGTGATCCGCCTGCCGCGCCACGGCGCCTCCTGCCCTATCGGCATGGGGGTTTCCTGCTCCGCGGACCGCAACATCAAAGCGAAAATCAACCGCGACGGGATCTGGATCGAGAAGCTGGAGCACAACCCGGGTCAGTACATTCCGGAGTCACTGCGCCAGCAGGGCGAAGGCGACGTGGTCAGCATCGATCTGAACAAGCCGATGAATGAGATCCTGGCGCAGCTGTCTCAGTATCCGGTCTCTACCCGCCTGTCGCTGAACGGGACGATTATCGTGGCGCGCGACATCGCCCACGCGAAGCTGAAAGAGCTGCTGGATAACGGTGAAGAGCTGCCGCAGTACGTTAAAGATCACCCGATTTACTACGCGGGCCCGGCCAAAACGCCGGAAGGCTACGCGTCTGGCTCCCTCGGCCCAACCACCGCAGGGCGCATGGATTCGTATGTGGACTTGCTGCAGTCCCACGGTGCGAGCATGATCATGCTGGCCAAAGGCAACCGCAGCCAGCAGGTGACGGACGCCTGCCATAAGCACGGCGGTTTCTACCTGGGCAGCATCGGCGGCCCGGCGGCGGTGCTGGCGCAAAACAGCATCAAGAGCCTGGAGTGCGTGGCGTATCCTGAGCTAGGCATGGAAGCTATCTGGAAGATCGAGGTCGAGAACTTCCCGGCGTTTATCCTGGTGGATGACAAAGGCAACGATTTCTTCCAGCAGATCCAGAACCAGCAGTGTAAAGGCTGTTCACAGCGCTGAGTGCTTCCATACGTCCGGCAAGAGCGACAGCGTTTCAGCGATTGTGCTGCGCTTGTCGCTCCCCGGCTTCCAGATGGTGACCATCGTCTGACCAATCCCCTGGCTGCCCACTTCGGTGTGCAGCCTTTTTACGTTTTGCCACTGCCCGGCGTGAAAATGCGTCGGTAAGAATCCCCAGCCGCAGCCGCGCTCCAGCAGACCGCGCAGCATCTCCGGCTCATTGGTAAAGAGGGTATGCCCGGAAATCTGCAGGCGGCGCGCCACCGGCTCGTCCGAGGCGGGGTGCATGACGAGCTGAGGTACCAGGGAGAGATCGAGCAGCGACAGAGGGGAAGCACTGTCCGCAAACAGCCCGCTGGCGGCATAAAAATCCATCTCGATGGCCCCCAGGGCACGCCACTCCATGTCGTTGCCCACGCTGCGGTTGCGCGCCTGGCAGATGGCCAGATCCGCGTCGTTATTCGCCAGCAGCCGTTCCGATTCATCCCGCGAGGCGCAGATAAGGCTGAGGCGGATTTTTCGCACCGCCATTTCAGCAATCACCCCGTGAAGAAAGGCTCTGGGCGTAAAAGGATCGTAGACCAGCGTCAGGTCCTGCGTCGCACCGTGCGGCACCTCTCTGGCAAACGCCTCAAAGGCTTTTACCTGCCGCATCAGGAGGTGCGCCTGGCGCTGAAGCTGTTCCCCTTCGGGCGTGAGCCGCAGGGTGCGGCCGTCGCGAATAAACAGCGCATAGCCCAACCCATCCTCAAGAAAATCAACCAGATCGCGAAGCGTCGTGCGGTCCTTCTTCAGCGCCACCGCGGCTTTACTGAGGCTCCCATTCTCGGCCACGGCGGTAAATGCCTCGAGCTGTGCAAAAGAGTAAATCAGTCCAGCCACGCTACGCTCCCTCTGTTTTTTAGGGGGATTTTCCCCCACTACGCGTTTTTTATTATAGCCCCGGGGTTTTTAAACTGAAGCCGTTCTTAACATGTAAGAGACGGATATGAAAAACAGAAAAGTAAACCATGCCCTGCTGGCGGGCCTTGTCTTCAGCACCCTGATCTCCCCTGCGGCAGTGGCGGCCTGTAAAGGCACCGACCTCAGCGCCTGCCCTGCCCCCTTCGACACCACGCTGCCTGACACCCATAAGATGCTCACCTGGAGTCAGGCCGATCGCGTGGTGGGCTTTCGCAATGACTACCGCAACTACACCGGGGATGTTTTCCGCCACGGTAACGCTGTGCCGCTGGAAATGTCGGACAAGCCGCTCACGGACGCACACTATCAGGTCAACGGCAGGCGCTTCGGCCTTAAGGACTACCTCCAGCGGCAGAACGTCAGCGGCATGCTGGTGCTGAAGGACGGCAAAATCGCCTGGAAGTATCTTGGAGAGGGCAATACCGACTCGACGCTCTGGACCTCGCGCTCGGTTGGGAAATCGGTGGTATCGGCGCTGGTGGGCGTGGCCCTCAAAGAGGGAAAAATTCACTCGCTCGACGATCGGATCACGCGGTATGAACCCGACCTGAAAGGCACCGCGTGGGACGGCGTGACGCTTAAGCAGCTTATCACCCATACCTCCGGCGTGGCCTGGAACGAGGATTACACCAACCCTAAATCCGACTTCGCGCAGCTCACCGAGTGCGAGGCGAAGCCGGGTACCTATGACTGCGTGCGCAAGCTGGTGAAGGGGCTGCGCAGGGCGCACCCGGCCGGAGAGAACTGGTCTTACTCTTCGGGCGGCGCCTGGCTGCTGGGTGACGTGCTGGAGCGGGCCACCGGCATGACGCTCGCAGCCTATCTGGAGAAAAGCATCTGGCAGCCTTACGGCATGGCGAGCGACGGCGTGTGGCATGCCTACAGCAAAGGCCAGCACGACGTCGGCGCGCACGGCTTTAACGCCACGCTGGAGGACTGGGGACGCTTCGGGCAATTTATCCTGAACAACGGTACGTTACCGAACGGTAAGACCATCCTGCCGGAAAACTGGATCCGGCAGTCGTCAGGCTGGACGAAGGCCAAAGGCTCGGTCTCAGACGCCCATCCCGAGGGGCTGTACGGCTACCAGTGGTGGAACAATGAAGTGCCCGCCAACGCCGCGGGCGTAGAGCCGACGGCACAGGATTCGCTGAAAGGTTCGCTCTGGGCGCTGGGCATTTTCGGACAGATGATCGTGGTGAACCCGAAGGAAAATCTGGTCATCGTCCAGTGGTCTACCTGGCCGCAGGCGGAACCGTCCTTCAGCGCCCAGCCGCTGGAAGCCTCTCTGATGTTTAGCGCGATTGCCAGGGCGCTGCGCTAAATGGCCTCCGCCGGGTAATAAAGCGGTTACCCGGCTCATTCTGAAACGCGCCTCTGCGCCACATCACAAAATCGCAATATCAGAGACTTACAGAATATTGGTGAATAAAAAGCCAACATTTTGTTAAGTTATTGTTGCCATTAATTGTATTTATTCGCCGGATTATATTCATGCAAGAAATGCATCAGTCGATGCGGCATTTGCGCTTATCTAATTCCTCATCCTGATCCAGTTTTCAGAAACAGACGCGTAAAACGTCAACAATAAACTGGAGATAACCATGTTTTCCTCAACCTCACCTGCAACCGTACGTTCGAAGGCGGGCGCGATACTTCGCGTCACGTCCGGCAACTTTCTTGAGCAATTCGATTTCTTTCTGTTCGGCTTCTATGCCACCTACATCGCCCACACGTTCTTCCCGGCGAGCAGTGAATTTGCGTCGCTGATGATGACCTTCGCCGTCTTCGGCGCGGGCTTTTTGATGCGTCCAATCGGCGCCATTGTGCTGGGGGCTTATATTGACAAGGTTGGCCGCCGCAAAGGGCTAATAGTAACGCTTTCCATTATGGCGGCAGGGACCTTCCTGATCGTGCTGATCCCGTCTTATCAAAGTATTGGGCTTTGGGCGCCGCTGCTGGTGCTGACGGGCCGTCTGCTGCAGGGCTTTTCCGCCGGCGCGGAGCTTGGGGGCGTGTCGGTCTATCTGGCTGAAATCGCCACGCCGGGCCGCAAGGGGTTTTACACCAGCTGGCAGTCCGGTAGCCAGCAGGTCGCCATTATGGTCGCCGCCGCAATGGGCTTTGCGCTGAACGCGGTGCTGGAAGAGAGCGCCATCCGCGAATGGGGCTGGCGCATCCCGTTCCTGTTCGGCTGTTTAATCGTGCCGTTTATCTTTTTCCTGCGCCGCAAGCTGGAGGAGACGGAAGAGTTCAGCGCGCGCCGCCATCACCTGGAGATGCGTCAGGTCTTTAAAACGCTGCTCGCGAACTGGCAGGTGGTGGTCGCGGGCATGCTGATGGTGGCGATGACCACCACGGCCTTTTATCTGATCACCGTTTATGCGCCCACCTTTGGCAAAAAGGTGCTGATGCTGAGCGCGTCAGACAGCCTGCTGGTCACGCTGCTGGTGGCGATCTCTAACTTCGTCTGGCTGCCGGTGGGTGGTGCCCTGTCGGACCGTTTTGGCCGCAAGCCGGTGCTGATTGCCATGACCCTGCTGGCGCTGGCGACCAGCTACCCGGCCCTGACGCTGCTGGCGAACGCGCCCAGCTTCTTGATGATGCTGAGCGTGCTGCTGTGGCTCTCCTTCCTCTACGGCCTCTATAACGGCGCGATGATCCCGGCGCTGACGGAAATTATGCCTGCTGAAGTCCGCGTAGCAGGGTTCTCTCTGGCTTACAGCCTGGCAACGGCGGTGTTCGGTGGCTTTACCCCGGTGATGTCCACCGCGCTGATTGAATACACCGGTGACAAAGCCTCGCCGGGCTACTGGATGAGCTTCGCTGCGGTATGTGCCCTGCTGGCAACGCTCTACCTCTACCGCCGTCGTGCGATGTCGCTGCAAAATACCGTCAAGTCACAGGGGGCCGCATGAAACGCACGTCTCGCTATACCGCCAGCGCGCTGGTGCTGATGTTCCTGAGCGCGAGCGCCTGCGCGCAGGACGTGAAGGTCATGATTTCCGGCGGTTTCAAAGCCGCCCTGGAAAAGCTGGCGCCGGAGTATGAACGTCAGACCGGAGATAAAATTGTGGTCATCCCCGGCCCCTCAATGGGCAATACGCCGCAGGCGATCCCAAACCGGCTCGCGCGCGGCGAGAAGGCCGACGTGGTGATTATGGTGGGCGATGCGCTGGAGAAGCTCGAAAAGGCCAGCCAGACCCGGCCGGGTTCGCGAACGGAACTTGCGGACTCTCCCGTCGGCATGGTGGTAAAAAAAGGAGCGGATATACCGGACATCAGCAGCGACGCGAAACTGCGTGAAACGCTGCTGCAGGCCAGCTCCATCGCCTACTCTGACAGCGCCAGCGGCAGGTACGTCAGCCAGGGGCTGTTCAAAAAGCTGGGCATTGAAAAGGAGGTCGCCGATAAAGCGACAATGGTCGAGCGCATTCCGGTCGCCTCAGAAGTGGCTAAAGGAAAATACGCCGTCGGTTTCCAGCAGGTTAGCGAGCTTCTGCCGGTTCAGGGCGTCACCTTTGTCGGGAAAATCCCTGACAATGTGCAATACATCACGCGCTTCGCGGGTGCGGTCACTCGTCACGCTGAACACCCTGACGAGGGGAAAGCGCTGTTGACCTATCTCGCCTCACCGCCCTCACGCGCCGTCATCGAGAAGACGGGGATGATCCCCGTTACGTCCGGCGATACTGCTCGGTAATCTGCTTTTCCAGTTCAGCCGCAATGTAAGACTGGATGCGCCCCCGGCGCCGGATAAGCCCAACGGTGCGTTTCACTTCCGGCGCCACCAGCGGCAGATGCGTCAACAGCGTGTGCTCAGAGGTCGGCATTGACATGGCGGGAACGGCAGCGATGCCAATCCCCGCCTCTACCATACCGAGCATCGTGGTGACGTGACGCGTTTCGCAGACGCTGGGGCGCCCGGGAATAATATCCCCCAGCATCCGATCGAGCAGGTTACGGTTACCTGACGTTTTATCGAGGGAGATATAATCCTGCTGGTAAAACGCCTGCCACGTCAGGTGACTCTTCTGCGCCACGGGGTGATCCTTTCGGCACGCCGCGACGTAGACATCCTCCACCAGCGGGAAAAACTCGATTTCTGACGGCAGATTTCCTGCAAAGCAGATACCAAAATCCGCCTGGCTGCGGGCCACGGCGTCAATCACATTCCCCGCGCTGCTGTCGATGAGCTTGATGCGAACGCGCGGATAGCGAGACTGAAAACGCCGGATCACGTCGGGCATAAAGTAACAGGCCGCGGAAGGTACCGCGGCAACCGCGATCAGCCCCGTCCGCTCTTCGCTGGCCTTATCGACATCCGCCAGCATTGACTCCACGCTGTCGAGCAGCTGCGCGGAGCGCTCGGCAAAGTTTTGCCCGTAGAGCGTCAGCGCCACGCGGCGGGTGGTGCGATCGAACAGCCTGTTTCCCAGCGCGGCTTCCAGCTTTTCAATCCTGCGGCTCAGCGCCGACTGGGATAAGCAGATAGATTCAGCGGCGACACGGAAGTTACCGTATTCCACTAACGCTCTGAAAGCATAAAGATCGTTAAGGTCAAAATTCACGGGCATAGCGTCTGGATGTCCTGTCATGGAATACGCAACAAAGTCAAAAATAATAGCGTCTTATTGACCTGCCGCAACCGCCCAGGCGTTGAAATACCGATCAGAGGTCGTTGAGATGCAGGCGGACGTACCCGGCGCGGTCGGTAATGGCCTGCCGATCCTCTTCCGTCATGTCCGCAAGCTGTTTAAAGACAATGCCCAGGCGGGGATTGTTGCCGAGACGCGCCTGATTGCGCGCAAAGAAGTCCCAGTAAAGGGCATTGAAGGGGCAGGCCTGCTCTCCGGTACGCTGGTTGTGCTGATACCGGCACCCCTGACAGTAATTACTCATCTTATGAATGTATGACGCGCTTGAGACGTAGGGCTTACTGGCCAGCAACCCGCCATCGCCAAACTGGCTCATGCCGAGGGTATTGGGCAGTTCCACCCACTCAAAGGCGTCAATATAGACGCCCAGATACCATTCATGAACCGCCTGCGGCGACAGGCCGCTGAGCAGGCTAAAGTTTCCAATGACCATCAGGCGCTGGATATGGTGGGCGTAAGCCTCGGTGAGCGACTGCCCAACGGCATGCGCCAGGCAGCGCATCTGCGTTTTGCCCGTCCAGAACCAGTCCGGCAGCGGGGCGTGCTGGTCTAAGGCATTCAGTTCCCGATAGCCGGGCATCTGCGACCAGTAGATCCCGCGCACATACTCCCGCCAGCCGAGAATTTGCCGGATAAACCCTTCAACGGCAGGCAGCGGCGCGTGGCCCAAACGCCACGCCTGCTGGGCGGCGGCAACCACTTCCCGCGGATTAAGCATCTTTGTATTCAGCGCAAACGAAATTAACGAATGGAAAAGAAAAGGTTCCTCCGTGTGCATCGCGTCCTGCCAGTTTCCAAACTGCGGGAGCACGTGCGTGATAAATTCATTCAGCCTGGCTTTGGCTTCAGAACGGTTGAGCGGCCAGCGAAAATTGTCGGCCTGCGGTTCGCCGAAGGTCTTTACGCCGCAGCGTTGGATCTCCGCCCATAAGGCGGAACGATCGTGGCAGGGACGCGCGTCCCCAGGCGCGGGAGGCTCGCCGGACCAGCGCTTGCGGTTTTCAGCATCGAAATTCCATTTCCCCCCTTCCGGCTCGCCTGCTGACGTCAACAGGACGCCGTGCCGACGACGCATTTCCCGGTAAAAGTACTCCATTCGCCAGCTTTTGCGTGACGCAAAAAACGCGCTGACCTGTTCCCGCACGGTGAAAAAATGCTCGCTGCTGACGCAGGCCGTTTCAACGGAGACCGTTTTCGCCCACGCCTGCAGCTGCGTATCAAGACGCCATTCGTCGGGCTCCTGCCATATCACCCTGCCCGCGCCGTAATGCGCGACAAGCGCGTTGAGATTGTCTTCCAGCGCGCCGCGGTTCGAGCTGTCAGAAAGTCGGACATACCTCACCCGATGCCCCTTCTCCTTTAATGCAGAGGCAAACGCGCGCATGGCGGCGAAGATAGCGATAACTTTCTGGGCGTGATGAAGCACATAGGCGGTTTCTGCCCGGAGTTCCAGCATCACGTAAATGATGTTCGGACTGCAGGTATCAAACCAGCTGTGATGCGGATTAAGCTGATCGCCCAGGATCAGACGTAGCTCGGTCAACGGTGGCTCCTGCGACAGCGCTCAGAACAGTATTTAACCTCATTCCAGCATTTCGCCCATTTCTTGCGCCACGTCATGGGCCGCTGGCAGTGCACACACAGTCGACTGGGCAGGTCCTGCTTGTTACCTTTGAAATCGCTCATCTTTTCAATACCGTACTGATTTATTCACCCCACCTGCGGATAAAGGCTACGACAGACTTCACAAAATGAAGGTGATGCCCGCAAACCGCTACCCACCGCTACGTACGAAATGATAGTTTATTCAGGCTGGATTTGTCGCAGCAGGCGATATTCTGGCATCTTAACCTAACCTGACTTTCCCATTTTTGTTCAAGTGACGAGTTTGCGAGCAAAGCGATGATAAAGTGGCCCTGGAAAACGAATGAGGCTGGCCGGGATGTGGCGCTGCCATGGGATGACGCGCTGACGATCCCTGTTCTGGCTAATCTAAACCCGGATGAACAATCGAAACTGGTTCAGCTGGCGGATCGTTTTTTACAGCAAAAGCGCCTGGTGCCGCTGCAGGGGTTTGAACTCGATCCCCTGAAAAACGCCCGCATCGCGCTGCTTTTCTGTCTGCCGGTGCTTGAACTCGGCATTGAGTGGCTGGACGGTTTCCACGAAGTGCTTATCTATCCTGCGCCGTTCGTGGTGGATGACGAATGGCAGGACGATATTGGGCTGGTGCATAACCAGCGCGTGGTGCAGTCCGGACAAAGCTGGCAGCAAGGGCCGATTATCCTCAACTGGCTCGATATTCAGGACTCGTTCGACGCCTCCGGTTTTAATCTAATTATCCATGAAGTGGCACACAAGCTGGACACCCGCAACGGCGATCGCGCCAGCGGCGTCCCGCGGATCCCGCTTCGCGAAGTGGCGGGCTGGGAGCACGACCTGCACGCGGCGATGGATAACATCCAGGATGAAATAGACCTGGTGGGCGAAAGCGCGGCCAGCATTGACGCCTATGCGGCAACCGACCCGGCAGAGTGCTTTGCGGTGCTCTCCGAGTACTTCTTCAGCGCGCCCGAGCTCTTCGCGCCCCGTTTTCCGGCCCTCTGGCAACGTTTCTGCCAGTTTTATCAGCAGGATCCGCTACAGCGCCTGCGGCAGAATGAGGCGTCCGGCGGGCATTCGTCCCGCCAGTTTCATTAAGCTTTTTCAGCAGGGGTACGCTCGGTTGACCATACCCCTATGCTCAGGGCTAAAAACAGCAATGCCATTCCCCACGCGGCCACCGTTAAAGACTGCTCCCCGTAAAAGCGCGTCACGACCGGCACCATCAGCGCGCTGACGCCGTAGCCTAACGTGTGGCTGGTGGCGATGACGCCCGCCCCTTTCCCCGTGGTTAGCCGATCGTTCAGCAGCAGCTGGTAGCCCGGCGTGGCCATCGCCGCCCCGAGTGACGTGATAACAATCCCCACGTAGAACAGCGCTAAACCGGCGACAGACATCAGCCCAAGCCCAGCCACCATCAGCACCGCCGCGATGCTGAGCAATGTCACCGGGCTGAAATGCTGCGGGCGGACCACCAGAAACTGTGCCGCGAGCGTGGCCAGCGCGGCCAGGCTCAGCAGAAGCGCAACATGATGGCTGATGTCCCGGGCGTTACCGTCCAGCAAGGGGCTAAGATGCGGTGACAGGCCAATCTGCATCAGGCTCACCAGCGCCGCCAGCAGCAGCGCCAGCAGCAGGAACGGCAGCATGGAGGCCTGCAGGCGGGTTGCCTGATGGGCTACCGGCGGCAGCGGCGGATCGGCGACTTCGCGAAGCACCAGCAGCAGAGCGAGAAGCGGCGCAACCGCCATCAGCCAGAGCGGCGCCACCGGATTAACGCTGAGCATCAGCGCCGCCAGCGGCGGGCCGAGCAAACGCCCGCAGCTGAGGCCGGAGCTTATCGTCGCCAGCGCCGCCATTCTTTTCTCCAGTCCCGCACGCTGAATCGCCCACGTCTGGGCCGCAGGCACCAGCCCCGAGACCGTCAGTCCGTAGAGCAGGCGCGAGAATATAAGCCCCGCCAGCCCCCAGACCGTATCCAGCCTTCCGGCCGCCATCGCCCAGACCACCAGCGCCATCACGACGAAACTGGCCAGATAGCCGCTTAGCGAGGCCAGCATGACGGACTTACACCCCTTCCGCTCGCTCTGACGCCCCCACCAGGGCGAGGCCGGTAAAAAGAGCATGGATCCAAACATCAACAGCCCGGCCCAGACCGAGAGTGACAGCCCGGTCAGGGTGACCAGCTGCGGGAGCATCACCAGCAAACCGTTTTGCCCGATGCCCAGTAACCCCGCAGATAGCGCCAGGGGCCAGTTAGCTTTTGAAGTGACGTTTTCCGTCAAGGTTTCAGAGTCAGCGCGCATGAGAATGTGAACATAGTGTCAATAAATGTGTGGAAATTATGAAGTTTATGAAAACAAATATTGCAAAAATGGTTGCGAGTGTAAACAGAATGAATATCATAACGAGAATTATTATCAATCATGGAATGAGGTACATCTATGCGTGCTCTGCTCCGCGCCGCCGGTACAGACGTTGCAGCCCAGTGCTTTTTAAACGCCCTGTTGCGTGAAACGAAGGACTGGCGCTATCTCCCCGCTACCGATGCGGATGCACTATCTGAGATCCATATCCCGCTTTCCCAAACCCAGGCGCTTCGGGTGCCGGTACGCTATTTCTCACCCACCCAGCATCATCAGTACCGTTTCCCGGCAACGCGGATTCAGAGCAACAGCGACAGGGGTGACGCCGTCACTTTCCCTCAACTGCTTGATTTAATTCTTGAAAAACCGTCCGTAAAAGGCTCGCTGGATGCCGATACGCTGGCGCGTTTTAAGCAGCGCGTTCTCGAAAGCCATGCACACACCTGGCAGGCGATTGATTTACGCCACCGCTGGGCAACCCTGCGCGATAAGCCGCTGACGTTTGCCGAAGCGGAACAGGCGCTGCTGGTCGGCCATGCGTTTCACCCGGCACCGAAGTCCCACGAGCCGTTCAACGAAGCCGAGGCGCGCCGCTATTTGCCCGATTTCGCCTCCCGCTTCCCGCTGCGCTGGTTTGCCGTTGAGAGCACGCTCGTTGCCGGCGACAGCCTGAACGTCTCCCTGCGTGAGCGTCTGCTGCGCTTTGCGGCCCAGAGCGCGCCCGAGCTGCTCGGCCACTTTACCGACACCCGCTGGCTGCTGCCGATGCACCCGTGGCAGGCCGACTATCTGCTGGAGCAGAACTGGTGCCAGCGTCTGGTGGAAAACGGTTCGTTGCAGGACCTGGGTGAAGCGGGCGCACAGTGGCTGCCCACCAGCTCCTCCCGCTCGCTGTACAGCGAGACCAACAGCGACATGATTAAGTTCTCCCTCAGCGTGCGCCTGACCAACTCCGTGCGGACGCTGTCGGTGAAAGAGGTGAAGCGCGGCATGCGCCTGGCGCGTCTGGCAAAAACGGAACGCTGGCAGGATTTACAGGCGCGCTACCCGACCATGCGCGTGATGCAGGAAGACGGCTGGGCGGGGCTGCGTGACGAGAGCGGCACTATTCAGGAAGAGAGCCTGATGGCCCTGCGCGTCAATCTGCTGTTCGATACGCCAGACACCCAGACCAACGTGCTGGTGAGCCTGACGCAGGCCGCGCCGGACGGCGGTGACAGCCTGCTCGCCGCGGCGGTGCGCCGTCTGAGCCAGCGTCTTGATTTACCGCTCGCCCAGGCCGCCCGCTGCTGGCTGGACGCCTACTGCGACCGCGTATTGCTTCCGCTGTTCAGCGCCGAGGCGGACTACGGTCTGGTCCTTCTGGCGCACCAGCAAAATATCCTCGTTGAGATGCAGCAGGATTTCCCGGTCGGGCTGATCTACCGCGACTGCCAGGGCAGCGCGTGGACCGAAGGCGCCGACGCGTGGCTGAAAGAGGCGGGCGAAACTGAGGTGGAAAACCGCTTCGGCGAGAGCCAGCTGCTGCGCTACTTCCCTTACTACCTGCTGCTGAACTCTACCCTTGCCGTCACCGCCGCCCTCGCCGCCGCCGGTTTCGACAGCGAAGAGAGCCTGATGTCCCGGGTGCGCGACGCGCTGGCAGAACTGCGCCGCACGGCGAAGCAGACCCGCTGCCTCGACTACGTGCTCGACAGCCCGACCTGGAACTGCAAAGGCAACTTCTTCTGCTACCTGCACGATCGCAATGAAAACACCATCGCCGATCCGGCGGTGATCTATTTCGACTTTAGCAACCCGTTCTACAAGGAGAAGGCGTGATGGCTATCGCGAATATCGTCCATTCCGGCTACGGCTTTCACTGCACCGCAACGGATCGCGCCCTGCCGCTGGCGTTGGGTCTCGACGGCAGCGCGGTGCTGGAGCGTCTGAAGGGGATCCCGGACGGCTGGCTGGTGGAAGCCCTGGATCAGCTGTTTGTGGCCGCCCCCGCGCTGACCGGCATTACGTTGCCGTGGGCGGACTGGCAGGATGAACCCCAGGCGCAGGCGCTGTTTGGCCTGGCCCACGGTGATTATCTGGCGCGCGACGCCTTCTGGCAATTGCCGCTGTGGCTGAAGGGCGAACGCCTGCAGGCGAGCGGCGGAATGCAGTTTGACGAGAGCCGTCAACTGTACTTCCCGCTGCGCCCTCGCCGCCCGCAGGGTGAGGTGTATCGCCGTTACGATCCGCAAATTAAGCGTACCCTCAGCTTCCGCGTGGCCGACGTGGCGCTGGACGGCGAGCGTTTTACCCGCTGGATGAATAACCCGCGTGTGAACGCCTTCTGGGAGATGGCGGGCCCGCAGGCCGAGCAGGAAAACTACCTGCGCCGTCAGCTCGACTCGACCTACTGCTACCCGGTTATTGGCTGCTTCGACGATCAACCGTTTGGCTATTTTGAACTCTACTGGGCACCGGAAGACCGCATTGGCCGCCACTACCGCTGGCAGCCGTTTGACCGCGGGCTGCACATGCTGGTGGGCGAAGAGAACTGGCGCGGCGCGCAGTACATCCGCAGCTGGCTGCGCGGTCTGAGCCACTACCTGTATCTCGATGAACCGCGCACCACGCGCATCGTGGCCGAGCCGCGCTTCGACAACCAGCGCCTGTTCCGTCACCTTTCCTCTGCCGGTTTTGACACGGTGAAAGAGTTCGACTTCCCGCATAAACGCTCGCGCCTCATTATGAGCCAGCGTCACCGCTTCTTCAGCGAGGTGGGCCTGTGAACGCGCTCTGGGAAAAAGTGAACCGCGAGATGGTGGCGAAGATCCTCGCCGAGCTGGAATACGAGCGCACCCTGCGCGCCGAGCCGGTTTCGTCGGACGGCTGGCGCATCGCCATGGGCAACGCGTCCTGGCAGTTTTGCGCCACGCGCGGGATCTGGGGCTGGCTGCATATCGACCCGGACAGCCTGACCACCGCCAGCGGCGATGCCGTCGAAGCGGAAAGCGCGCTGCTGCAGCTGGCGACGGTGCTGGAGATGAGCGACGCGCAAACGGCAGAGCACATGGAGGACCTCTACGCCACGCTGCGCGGCGACATGCAGCTGCTGCAGGCGCGTGACGCGCTGGATGCGGACGCGCTGATCCACCTCGATCCGGACGAATTACAGTGCCTGATGCGCGGTCACCCGAAGTTTATTTTCAACAAAGGTCGCCGCGGCTGGGGGCTGGACGCGCTGCGCCAGTACGCACCGGAGTACCGCGGACGTTTTTGTCTGCACTGGGTTGCCGTTCAGCGAGAGCATCTGGTCTGGAGCAGCGACGCCGATTGCGATATCAGCGCCCTGCTGGCGAGCGCCATGGACAACGCCGAGCGCGCCCGCTTTGACGCCCGCTGGCAGGCGCTGGGCCTCGACGAGAGCTGGCTGCCGGTGCCGCTGCACCCGTGGCAGTGGCAGCAGAAGATCGCCATTCATTTCCTGCCGCAGCTGGCGCGCGGTGAGATGGTTGAGCTGGGCGAGTTTGGCGATGAGTACCTGGCGCAGCAGTCTCTGCGCACGCTCACCAACGCCAGCCGTCGCGCGCCGTTTGACATCAAGCTTCCGCTGACGATCTACAACACCTCCTGCTATCGCGGTATTCCGGGCAAATACATTGCCGCCGGGCCGCTGGCCTCGCGCTGGCTGCAGCAGCAGTTTGCCACCGACGCCACGCTTGCCCGCTCTGGCGCGCAGGTACTTGGCGAACCCGCCGCCGGATATCTGTCGCATCCGGGCTATGCGGCGCTGCCGAAAGCGCCGTACCGCTATCAGGAGATGCTGGGGGTGATCTGGCGCGAGAACCCGTCCTGCTATCTGCAGGAGGGTGAACAGGCGGTGCTGCTGGCGGCGCTGATGGAAACCGATAACGCCGGGCGCCCGCTCATCGACGCGTGGATCAACCGTTCCGGGCTAAGCGCCGACGCGTGGCTGGAAAAGCTGTTTGAGGCATCGGTGATCCCGTTCTATCACCTGCTCTGCCGCTACGGCGTGGCGCTGATCGCCCACGGGCAGAACGTGACGCTGGTGATGAAGGACTCTATCCCACAGCGCATCCTGCTGAAGGATTTCCAGGGCGATATGCGCCTGGTGGATGAAGATTTCCCGCAGGCCCAGAGCCTGCCGGAACAGGTGAAGGCCGTCACGGCGCGCCTGAGCGCGGATTACATCATCCATGACCTGCAAACCGGCAACTTCGTGACGGTGCTGCGTTTTATCTCACGCCTCACGCTGCAAAGCGGCGTCAGCGAAACGCGTTTCTATCAGATCCTCGCCGGCGTTCTGCACCGCTATATGGCCGTGCACCCCGAGCTTGCCGAGCGCTTTGCGACGTTCGACCTGTTCAAGCCGCAAATTATTCGCGTGATCCTCAACCCGGTCAAACTGACCTTCTCCGAACACGACGGCGGCAGCCGCATGCTGCCGAACTACGTCACCGACCTTGATAACCCTCTTTTTCTGGCCTCCCGGGAGTCCGCGCAATGAAAACCTATGATTTCATCGGCATTGGTATTGGCCCGTTTAACCTCAGCGTCGCCGCCCTCGCAGAAGGTCTGGACGGCTTTAGCTCGCTGTTCCTTGAGCGTAAACCGCACTTCTCATGGCACCCGGGGATGATGGTGCCGGACTGCCACATGCAGACCAGCTTCCTGAAGGATCTGGTCAGCGCCGTGGAGCCGACCAACCGCCACAGCTTTCTGAACTACCTGGTGCAGCGCAAAAAGTTCTACCGCTTCCTGACCACCGAGCAGCGCACGGTTTCCCGCGAAGAGTTTGCGGACTACCTGTGCTGGGCCGCGGATAACCTCACCAACCTCGCCTTCAGCCAGCAGGTGCAGCAGGTGAGCTTTGATGAGAAAAACGGCCTGTTTGAGGTGGTGACCCAGTGCGACCGCTTCCTGGCGCGCCACGTCTGCGTAGGGATCGGTAAGCAGATCAACCTGCCGGACTGCGTCACCGTGCAGGACGATAGCTGCTTCCACGCCAGCGAGATGATGCTGCGCACGCCGGATCTTACGGGCAAGCGCGTCACCGTCGTCGGCGGCGGCCAGAGCGGCGCCGACCTGTTCCTGAATATTTTCCGTGGCGAATGGGGCCAGCCGCTGAGCCTGAACTGGGTCTCACGCCGCAACAACTACAATGCGCTGGATGAGGCCGCCTTTGCTAACGAGTATTTCACGCCGGAGTACGTGGACAGCTTCTCCACGCTCGGTGAAGAGGCGCGTCGGCAGATGCTACACGAGCAGAAGATGACCTCCGACGGCATCACCACCGAGTCACTGCTGGCGATTTACCGCGCCATGTACCATCGCTTCGAAGTGCTGCGTGAAAAACCCTGGGCGCACCTGATGCCGTCCCGTTCGGTGACGGCCCTGACGCGCCTGGAAAACGGACAGCGTCTGAGCATACAGCATCACCTCGACGGCGGCCGAGAGCAGCTGGAGAGTGACGTTGTGATCTTCGCCACCGGCTATCGCGCCGTGCAGCCAGCGTTCCTCGCGCCGCTGTCTCACCGCCTGCATCTGGATACGGACGAAGCCTTCTGCATCAACAACGATTTCACCCTCGAATGGGACGGCCCGCAGAGTAACCGCCTGTTTGCCGTGAATGCCGGGATGCACCGTCTCGGCATTGCCGAACCCCAGCTCAGCCTGATGGCCTGGCGCGCGGCGCGAATTTTGAATCGCGCGCACGCCGACGAGCCGTTTGAGCTGGCTACCACCCCCGGCGTTATCCACTGGCGAAGCACCACCAGCCCGGAGAACAGCCAGGTTTTTAAATCATTAGCAAAAACCACCGAGTACTGACACACACAATCAGGGTCAACATAACAATGAAACGTTCTCATCTTTGGGTTTTAAATCCTTGCCTGCTTGCAATGCTTTCTACCTCTGCGTGGGCGGAAGAACAAAAGGAAGAAAATATCGTTGTCTCCGCCAGCCGCGCGCACCGCAGCGTGGCGGAGATGGCGCAGACCACCTGGGTCATTGAGCGGGCTGAAATTGAGCAGCAGGTTCAGGGCGGGAAAGAGATTAAAGAAGTGCTGGCGCAGCTGATTCCGGGCATGGACGTCAGCAGCCAGGGACGTACCAACTACGGCATGAACCTGCGCGGCCGCTCCATGATGGTGATGGTGGACGGCGTGCGCCTGAACTCGTCCCGCAGCGACAGCCGCCAGCTCGACTCTATCGATCCGTTCAACATTGACCGTATCGAGGTTATCTCCGGCGCCACGTCACTCTACGGCGGCGGCAGTACCGGCGGTCTGGTGAACATCGTCACCAAAAAAGGCCAGCCTGAGACCGAAGTCGAATTCCAGACCGGGGCTAAAAGCGGGTTCAACAGCCACAACGACCACGATGAGAACGTATCGGCAGCGGTCAGCGGCGGCAACGATAACGCGTCCGGTCGTCTGTCGGTGTCGTATCAGCGCTACGGCGGCTGGTATGACGGCAACGGCGACGAGGTGATTATTGATAACACCCAGACCGGCTTACAGTATTCCGACCGTATCGATGTGATGGGAACAGGCACCATCAATATTGACGATCACCAGCAGCTGCAGCTGACGACCCAGTACTACAAGAGCGAGTCCGACGGCAAGCATGGTCTGTATCTCGGGAAGAACTTCTCGGCGGTCACGGGGGATGCGACCGCGTACAACAAAGGTAACCTCGATTCTGACCGCGTGCCGGGTACCGAGCGCCATCTGATCAACCTGCAGTACTCCAATACCGACTTCTGGGGCCAGGATCTGGTCGCGCAGATTTACTATCGCGACGAGAGCCTGACCTACTATCCGTTCCCAACCCTGACCAAAGGCGTGGTCACCAGCATCGGCGCGTCGCAGCAGAAAACCGATTTCTACGGCGGCAAGCTGACGCTGAACAGCAAGCCGGTGGACGATTTGACGCTGACCTGGGGTATGGATGCCGACCACGAAACCTTCGACGCCAACCAGCAGTTCTTCAACCTGAAAAAAGCTGCGGCAAGTGGCGGCATGGAGCTGGATAACGCCTACAACGTGGGCCGCTACCCGGGCTACAGCATCACCAACCTCGCCCCGTTCCTGCAGGCCAGCTATGATATTGACGCCATCACCCTGAGCGGCGGCGTGCGCTACCAGTACACCGAGAACAAGGTGGACGACTTTGTCGGTTACACCCAGCAGCAGGCCATCGCTACCGGGAAAGCCACCTCCGCCGACGCGGTGCCGGGCGGGAAAACCGATTACAACAACTTCCTGTTTAACGCCGGGATCCTCGGTCGCCTGACCGAACAGCAGCAGCTGTGGTTTAACTTTTCCCAGGGCTTCGAAATTCCGGACCTGGCGAAGTACTACGGCTCCGGGACCTATCAGCTCAGCAACGGTCACTATCGCCTGCTGAACAGCGTCAACGTCAACGACTCGAAGCTGGACGGTATCAAGGTCAACGCTTATGAGCTGGGCTGGCGCTACACCGGGGATAACCTGCGCACCCAGGTTGCGGCGTATTACTCGCTCTCGGATAAAACCATCACCATCAACAAGACGGACATGACCATTAACCTGGAAGACGACAAGCGTCGTATCTACGGGGTGGAAGGTCAGGTGGACTACTTCTTCACCGACAGCGACTGGAGCACGGGCGCGAACTTTAACGCCATTAAGTCGGAAACTCGCGAAAACGGGAAATGGGAGAAGCTGACGGTAGACAGCGCCAGCCCGTCGAAAGCCAGCGCGTGGGTCAACTGGGCGCCGGGCGACTGGACCCTGCGCATGCAGAGCACGCAGACCTTTGACGTCTCTGACGCCGACGGCAAGAAGATCGATGGCTATAACACGGTCGACTTCCTGGGCAGCTACGCCCTGCCGGTGGGTAAAGTCAGCTTCAGCGTGGAGAACCTGCTGGACAAAGACTACACCACCGCCTGGGGCCAGCGCGCGCCGGGGCTGTATAGCCCAACCTACGGTGCACCGGGTCTGTATACCTATAAAGGCCGTGGGCGGACGTTTGGTCTGAACTACTCCGTTCTGTTCTAATCCTGAGCGCCGCCTGCGGGCGGCGCATTTTGCTGTGTAATTTCGAAGCGAATTTACTATAAAATCAGCGATTTGCTGAAATTGTCGGCAAACGAACAAAAAGCGCGATTTCACCCTTTGACAAGGCGAACTGAGGTCGCTACTATGCGCCTCGTTCACACGATTCCTCTGTAGTTCAGTCGGTAGAACGGCGGACTGTTAATCCGTATGTCACTGGTTCGAGTCCAGTCAGAGGAGCCAAATTTGAAAAGCCTGCTTTTGAAGCAGGCTTTTTGCTTTTCTGCGTCGGGTAAAATTGTCGGGTGGCGGCTTCGCCTTACCCGACCTACGGGACTGCATCTCTGAAGTTAACTCTGAATCGCATCCAGCCTGGCAATCACCTTAATCTCAAACTTAAATCCGTACAGCCACGTCACGCCGATCCCGGTCAAGGTAGGATAAGGCGCGTCCCCCCAATATTCTGGCAGGATACTCCAGATAGCGTCGAGGTTTGACTCGGGATCGACGACAAAGAGGGTCACGTCAACCACGTCAGCGAACGTGCAGCCCGCAGCCGCGAGGACAGCATTAAGATTATCGAAGGCCAGCCTGACCTGCGCTCTCAGATCGGGTTCAGGCGAACCATCCTCGCGACTACCCACCTGCCCCGAAACGAACAAGAAACCGTTGGATTTGATGGCCGGTGAATAGCGATTGCGCTCATAGAGCGCCTGCCGACCGGAGGGGAAAACTGCTTCGCGTGCTGTCATGTTTGTACCTTTGCAATAGGGCAAAATCAGCCCGTTGAACATAAAGACACTTTACAGGTGCAGGTTCGGGCGGATAAACAAGCGACTTTGTCCATCATTGTTTGTAATATCCAAACAATCGGTGAAAAGAGAGGATAAGGAATGGATCGTTTCGACGCGATGCGCGCCTTTGCTCGCGTGGTGGAGGCAGGTAGCTTCACAAAGGCTGCCCAAACGCTTCATATGAGCAAAACCACGGTGACGCAGCTCATTCAGCAACTGGAAGCGCGCCTGCGCGTCAAATTGCTCCATCGCACCACCCGCAGGCTCGGTGTGACCCCCGATGGCGCGGTCTACTACGAACGCGTCATCCGCCTGCTGGCGGACATGGAAGATGCTGAAAACAGCCTGTCCAGCGCGACGATGACGCCCAGGGGACGGCTACGGGTTGATGTGCCCAGTCCGCTGGCCCGCCTCATCCTGGTGCCGGCGCTACCGGCTTTCCATGCACGCTACCCGGATATCCAGTTCGATATGGGCGTGAGCGACCGGGTGGTGGATCTGATCGGCGACAACGTGGATTGCGTCCTGCGCGGTGGCGAAATCAACGACCAGTCCCTGATCGCACGCCATGTCGGCGATTTGCACATCGGTGTTTACGTCGCACCGAGCTATGTGGAACGCCTCGGCGCCCCGGCGCACCCGCGAGAGCTGGAAAACACCGACCATCGCATTGTAGGGTTCTTGTCCTCGCGCACCGGTAAGATTGATCCTCTGGTACTGCGCAGTGAGAGTGAACATATTGACATCACGGGCAGCTATGTCCTTGCCGTGGATGATGGCAATGCTTACCTCGAAGCTGGGTTAGCCGGGTTAGGCGTGATTGCGCTGCCGGTCTATATGGCAGAAGCGCATCAGGCTTGTGGTTCCTTGATTCGGCTATTCGAACATTGGCGTATTAAGCCAATGCCCCTGTACCTGGCATTTCCCCCTAACCGCCACGTCAACGCCAAACTGCGCGTTTTTATTGATTGGATCGTTGAATTGATGCAGCAGCATGTCCCTAATTCCAATAATAAGTCACTCCCTCCCAGCCCCTGATTCGCTCATTAGGGTTGGTTACTTTCCACAGCACTCACCGCTCGCCGCCAGGCCGCCACCTCCTCATCCAGCCACGCCACAAAAAGCCCCACCTCCGGCTTCTCCTCCTTTGGCTGCGCTGTCACCAGCCAGTAAGGCCAGGGATATGGCGCAGTGATGGAGGTTAGCTGGACCAGTTCACCTCGGATGATGGCATCCTGAACCAGAGAGCGACGCTCCAGCGCGATGCCTTTCCCGAGCCGGACGGCTTCAATAATTAAATTCGAGTCGTTAACGCATAAACCGTCAGGCACGATCTCTTTCTCAAGACCCGCATTCATGCACCACGTTTTCCACGACTCCATGGAAAAAATAAGATGACTTTTTGCAATGTCAGACGGCGTAGCGGGCAGCACGCCCCCGTTACAGCCCGGTGCGGCCACCACAATGAGCTCATCGGAAAAAAGATAATGACTTTCGCTCCCTTCCCAGTTTCCCTGCCCCATCCGTATCGCGATATCTATCCCTTCCTGCTGCAGGCTGGTGACCGTCAGACTGGCCTGGATCCGCAGGGTAATAAGCGGATACTTCGTCCGAAAGCGTTCCAGGCGCGGCAAAAGCCAGTGGCATCCAAATGACGGCACCATCGCCAGCGTCAGCTCCTGCTTTCTCGGCTTCACCTGTACGAGCCGGGTAGCATCCGCGATGTGGTTCAACGCTTCGCGTACCTGTAAGGCATAGAGCCGCCCTTCTTCGTTGATCTGCACTCCTCGCCCCAGACGGATAAACAGCTTTACGCCCACCATCTCCTCCAGCGTTTTGATCTGCTGGCTGATAGCGGAATGGGTAACGTGGAGTTCTTTCGCCGCCAGCGTCACGCTGCCAAGACGGGCGACGGCTTCAAAGCTTCGCAAACTGGCAATGGGTGGAAAATCCGACATGAAAGCACTTCCTTATCTGCGCTGGATATACAGCGGCAACCTGACCCTATGTCAGTAATACTAACCCTTACGGTAAGATACTGAAGATATTCGCCATGCAAATTGTATTGTAATGTCGGGTCATCCTTTTCAATGACGCGTTCTTTCACACAGACAGGAAAACGGGAAAGATGATTAAGCTTGTTGGCATGATGGATTCACCTTATGTACGGCGCGTGGCGATCTCCCTTGAGCTTTATGGGGTTGAGTTTGAAAGCCAGCCGCTGTCAGTCTTTAGCACCTTCGACGCATTCTCCCGGATCAACCCCGCGGTAAAAGCCCCGACGCTGGTTCTGGATAACGGAATACGTCTGATGGATTCCTCGCTGATTCTGAATTATTTTGAGGCTCAGGCCGACCCCGAGCGGAGACTCCTGCCCGTCGCGCCGGATGCGCAGGCAAACGATCTTCAGACGCTGGGCTTTATTCTCGCCGCCGCTGAGAAAGCGGTGCAAAATGTGTATGAACACAACCTGCGTCCGGTGGAAAAGCAGCACGTTTCATGGGTCGAACGCATTACAATCCAGCTGCTGGCGGCCTGCAGGGAATGGAATACCTTACTGGAGGGGCGTCCCGCCACCGCCGTTCCCGATCAGGTTGCCGTCACGAGCACGGTTGTCTGGACATTTATTCAGTCGATGATCCCGCAGGTCGTTAACGCAGCGGATTTTAGAACGATCCAGGCGTTTGCCGAATCATTCGAATCGCAGCCGGCCTTCAAAAAATATCCGTTCAATTAAATGCAGAGCCCGGTAAGCGCAGCGCCACCGGGCAAACCCGCACCTAAATCTGATAATCAATCGCCACTTCTTCCGGCTCCATCACCTGGCGTTTAATCTCATCCACCGACAGCCCGGCGTTGCAGAGCTCGATAAAGCGCCACACATAGTTACGCTGCAGCTGTCCGCGCTTCAGGCCAAGCCATACGGTGTTGGCGTCAAACAGATGACGCGTGTCAAGACGCACCAGGTTCCCGTCCTCGCGTTCTCCGCTGGACTGTTCCGCCACCAGCCCAATGCCCAGACCCAGTTCGACGTAGGTTTTGATCACGTCTGAATCCTGCGCGCTCAGCACGATGTCGGGCGTTAACCCTTTACGATTGAAGGCTTCATCTATGCGCGAGCGTCCCGTGATCCCCTGGCGATAAGTAATGAGCGGCCATTTCGCAACGTCTTCCAGCGTCAGGGGAGAGACCTGATTCAGCGGATGATCGACCGGGAGCAGTAAGCTGTGATACCAGCGGAACCACGGGAACGCCACCAGCAGCGGGTCGTTGCTCAGGCGTTCGCTGGCGATACCGATATCCGCCCCACCGTTTTGCAGCAGCACTTCAATTTCCTGCGGCGTGCCCTGGATAAGCTCCAGACGCACCTCCGGAAAAAGTTCGCGGAACGCCTTAATCACCGGCGGCAGGCTGTAGCGCGCCTGGGTGTGGGTGGTGGCAATGGTGAGCACGCCGGAGGCATCATTGGTGAAGAGATCCGCCAGGCGACGCACGTTGCTGGCCTCGTTGAGGATCCGCTCAGCGATGGTGAGCAATGCTTTACCCGGCTCCGTCATGCCGAGCAGCCGCTTGCCGCGACGGATAAAGATCTCTATGCCCAGCTCCTCCTCCAGCTCGCGGATATGGCGGCTGACGCCGGACTGAGAGGTATAAAGCATATTGGCGACCTCGGTCAGGTTGTAGTCCCGCCTGGCCGCCTCACGGATAATTTTAAGCTGCTGGAAATTCACGATTCACTCCGGCGCATCTGACATAGCTCTATTGTTAGAGTCAGCCGAGCTGCAGAACAAATAATAAAAACCAGCATCTTATGCTTTTATGGAATATCAGCTCACGAGCTGGAGCTCACGGTTCTCAAGCGATGGCTTGCTGACCAGCGACATCAAAATCTCTTTTACCGCCTGCGCCTGCGGCGACAGCGAACCGCGTGCGGACATGTTCAGCGACAGCGGCAGGCTCATCGAAGGCGTGGTGATCCGCGCCATCCAGCCGTTTGCCGCGCTGCACAGCGAACGCGCGGCGGATTCGGGCAGTACGGTGACGCCCATTCCGCTGGCAATGGCCGCGGTCAGCGTGGAAATCGAGTCAATTTCGCCGATGATTTTGGCCGTCAGGCGGCGCAGGGAAAACGCTTCGTCCACGCGCACGCGCACGGCGCTGTAGTCGCGCGGCAGATAGAGGTTCATCTCTGCCACGGCGGTAAGGTCTACGCTCTGGCCCGGACAGTCGCGGGTGCCCACGAGATAGAGATCTTCCTTCAGCAGCGGCTGGCTGGTGATCCCGGCCACCGGGGAGCGATCGTAAAGCACCGCCATGTCCAGCTGGCCGTTGAGCAGTTTGTCATTCAGTACGGACCCGCTGTTTTCGTGCAGGTACACCAGCACTTCAGGCAGCTCAGCGCGAACGGCCTGCAGCAGCGGCATGGTAATAGAGGACGCGGCCGTTCCCGGCGCCAGGCCAATAGAAACGTGTCCGCTCAGGGTCTGACCCACGTTATTCACCGCCAGCTGCGCCTGCTCGCACTGGCGCAGAATCGTGCGCGCATGGGTATAGAGAATTTTTCCGGCTTCCGTTGGCGTGACGCCGCGTTTGGTGCGGATCAACAGCTGCTGATCCATCTCGCCTTCCAGAGTAGCCACCTGCTGGCTCAGCGCAGGCTGCGCGATATGCAGCACTTCTGCTGCTTGAGTCAGGCTGCCGATATCGACGATTTTTACGAAGTATTTCAGTCGTCTTAAGTTCATTTTGCCCCCTGTTCGAAATGCTGTGCCGGAACCGGCTGTCGTTGTTGAACAGGTTTTGCAATATGAATGCCACTTTTACCAGGCGGTCTGAATCGGGCGCTAAGCGCCTGAAAATAAGGAAACCTAATCATGGAGGGGGGTTTTATTACCGAAACAGCAGTTTATGATCTGCCCCATTAGAGGTATATCCGCACCAAAGCGGTGCATTCCGCTGTCAAAAACAGCACTTTGCCGATTTTGTCAGCAAACGATCAAAAGGCGGCGATCCACCCTTTGACAAGGTGAACGCAGGTCGATAATATGCGCCCCGTTCACACGATTCCTCTGTAGTTCAGTCGGTAGAACGGCGGACTGTTAATCCGTATGTCACTGGTTCGAGTCCAGTCAGAGGAGCCAAATTTGAAAAGCCTGCTTTTAAAGCAGGCTTTTTGCTTTTCTGGGTTGGGTTAAATTGTCGGGTGGCGGCTGCGCCTTACCCGACCGACAAAAACCTCGAATCGTAGGCCGGGTAAGGCAACGCCGCCACCCGGCGAAAATGTCCTCAATTGCCGAGCTTCACCGGCATCCCTGACCGCCGTTCCAGCTCAGCACCTGCACCCTCGTTGATCAACTCTGTCCGCAGCGCGGCCGATATCGGCAGCGGCACTTTCCGGGTCGATTCAAATTCCGCACGGTTACGTGACAACGGCTCATGCACTTCCACCCAGCGGCTGCCGTCCGGTTCCGTGGTGACTTTAACGGGCCGATCGATAAGCTGCACGCGGGTTCCGACGGGAACATTATCGAAAAGGTATTTGATGTCGTTATTCCGCAGACGAATACAGCCCTGGCTCACCCGCAGCCCGATGCCGAAATTGGAGTTTGTGCCGTGTATGGCATAGAGCCTGCCGATATAGATTGCATACAGCCCCATCGGGTTATCCGGCCCGGCGGGCACGAAGGCAGGCAGCGTTTTTCCCTCTGCCGCATAGGCACGGCGCGTTTTGGGCGTCGGAGACCAGGTGGGTCCCACCTGCTTACGTTCAACCGCCGTTACCCAGTTACGCGGGGTTTCGCGCCCGGCCTGACCGATGCCGATGGGCAGCACTTCAACGGTATTGCTGCCCGGCGGGTAATAGTAGAGACGCATTTCCGCCACGTTAACGACAATCCCCTCGCGAACGGTGTCGGGCAAAATCAGCTGCTGGGGAATGACCAGCCGGGTGCCGGATTTGGGCAAAAAAGGATCCACGCCCGGGTTCGCTTCCAGCATATTGCTCAACCCCTGCCCGTACTGCGCGGCAAACGCCTCAAGCGGTAACGTATTATGATCCGGCACGGTAATGACCTGCGAGCTCCCCACCAGGCGACTGCCCGCCGGCGGTAAAGGATAGCTCACCGCCTGCACGCTCTGGCTGATGAGTAACGCAGCAAGACATCCCAACGCCTTTTTACGACACATATTCCCTTCCTCAGTCGCTTCGCTCTTTAGTAAGCATAGCGTAGCCGTTTTGCATTACCCATCAGGAAATAAAATCAGTTTGCACAGGCCCCCTGTCGCGGTAGTCTCATAGGTTCCGTTTATATGACGGCCGCTATGTGAGTGACCTTTTCTTATACCAATAATTAAAAATCAGTGCAGACAGGACAACTATGGACTCCACTCTCACCTCCACACATCCCAACGAGGAGACACCTTCGCTCAATCGTGCCCGCCGCGCCGCACTCGGCAGCTTCGCGGGTGCCGTCGTCGACTGGTATGATTTTCTGCTCTACGGCATTACCGCCGCGCTGGTGTTTAACCGCGAATTTTTTCCGCAGGTCAGCCCCGCGATGGGCACCCTCGCCGCGTTTGCCACCTTCGGCGTCGGTTTTCTGTTTCGCCCGCTGGGCGGGGTGATCTTCGGCCACTTTGGCGACCGCCTCGGCCGCAAGCGCATGCTGATGCTTACCGTCTGGATGATGGGGATCGCCACGGCGCTGATTGGCATTCTCCCGTCGTTTTCCGCGATTGGCTGGTGGGCACCGGTATTGCTGGTGACATTACGGGCGATTCAGGGCTTCGCCGTGGGCGGTGAATGGGGCGGCGCGGCGCTGCTATCCGTTGAGAGCGCGCCCAAAAATAAGAAAGCGTTTTACAGCAGCGGCGTGCAGGTCGGATACGGCGTGGGTCTGCTCCTTTCTACCGGGCTGGTCTCCTTGATCAGCCAGCTCACCACCGATGAGCAGTTCCTGAGCTGGGGCTGGCGCATTCCGTTCATCTTCAGCATCGTGCTGGTCATCGCCGCGCTGTGGATCCGTAACGGCATGGAGGAGTCGGCAGAGTTCGAAAAACAGCAGGAAAAACCGGCCGTCAAAAAAAGGCTGCCGGTCATGGAGGCACTCGTCCGGCATCCTGGCGCTTTTCTGAAAATTATTGCCCTGCGCCTGTGTGAACTGCTGACGATGTATATCGTCACCGCGTTTGCCCTGAACTACTCGACGCAGAACCTCGGCCTGCCGCGTGAACTGTTCCTGAATATCGGTCTGGTGGTTGGCGGGATCAGCTGCCTGACCATCCCCTGCTTCGCCTGGCTGGCGGACCGCTTTGGCCGCCGTCGCGTCTATATCACCGGGGCGCTGGTGGGCACCCTCAGCGCCTGGCCATTCTTTATGGCACTGGAGGCGCAGTCGATCTTCTGGATTGTCTTCTTCGCCATCATGCTCGCCAACGTCGCTCACGACATGGTGGTCTGCGTCCAGCAGCCGATGTTTACCGAACTGTTCGGCGCCAGCTACCGCTACAGCGGCGCGGGCGTGGGCTACCAGGTCGCAAGCGTGGTCGGCGGCGGGTTTACGCCATTTATTGCCGCCGCGCTGGTGACCTTCTCCGGCGGAAACTGGCACAGCGTGGCGATTTATCTGCTGGCCGGTTGCCTGCTCTCTGCTGCGACGGCCCTGGTGATGAAAGAGCCCCGCCACACCTGATCGCCCTTTTGTTTCACAGGCGTGTGACATACTATCGGGTAGAGTCGCACACCTGTGGAACAAGGAGACAGAGATGAATAATAAGGGCTCCAGCCTGACCCCGGCTCAGGCGCTGGAAAAACTCGACGCGCTGTATGAACAGTCCGTCAATGCGCTGCGCAGCGCCATCAGCGAATATATCGAAACAGGGAAACTTCCCGACCAAAAGGCCAGAAACGAGGGCCTTTTTGTTTATCCATCGCTCTCTGTGACCTGGGACGGCAGCGCCAGCACGACGCCAAAAACCCGCGCCTACGCCCGTTTTATCCACTCCGGCTGCTACAGCACCACCGTCACCCGCCCGGCCCTGTTCCGCCCGTATCTTGAAGAACAACTTACGCTGTTGTACCAGGATTACGGCGCGCACATTGCCGTTGAGCCCTCGCAGCATGAGATCCCCTATCCGTACGTAATTGACGGTTCGGCGTTAACCCTTGACCGCTCCATGAGCGCGGGGCTGACCCGCCACTTCCCGACGACGGAACTGTCGCAGATTGGCGATGAGACCGCCGACGGGATTTATCACCCGGCAGAATTTTCTCCTCTGTCGCACTTTGACGCCCGCCGGGTCGATTTCTCCCTGGCGCGACTTCGCCACTACACCGGTACGCCCGCTGAACATTTTCAGCCGTTCGTGCTCTTTACCAACTACACCCGCTACGTCGACGAGTTTGTCCGCTGGGGCTGCAGCCAGATCCTCGACCCGGAAAGCCCGTATATTGCCCTCTCCTGCGCGGGCGGGATCTGGATCACCGCAGAGACCGAAGCCCCCGAGCAGGCCATCTCCGATCTGGCCTGGAAAAAACATCAGATGCCGGCCTGGCACCTGATCACCGCCGACGGTCAGGGCATTACGTTGATTAACATTGGCGTCGGCCCGTCGAACGCCAAAACCATCTGCGACCATCTGGCGGTACTGCGCCCTGACGTGTGGCTGATGATTGGCCACTGCGGCGGCCTGCGTGAAAGCCAGCTGATTGGCGACTACGTGCTCGCCCACGCCTACCTGCGCGACGACCACGTGTTGGATGCGGTGCTGCCGCCGGATATCCCGATCCCGAGCATCGCCGAAGTACAGCGTGCGCTGTATGACGCCACCAAAGAGGTCAGCGGCATGCTGGGCGAAGAAGTTAAGCAGCGCCTGCGCACCGGTACGGTCGTCACGACGGATGACCGCAACTGGGAGCTGCGTTACTCAGCCTCCGCGCTGCGGTTCAACCTGAGCCGCGCGGTAGCCATTGATATGGAAAGCGCCACCATCGCCGCACAGGGCTATCGCTTCCGCGTCCCGTACGGCACGCTGCTGTGCGTCTCCGATAAACCGCTGCACGGCGAAATTAAGCTGCCGGGCCAGGCCAACCGTTTCTATGAAGGGGCTATCTCAGAGCATCTGCAAATTGGCATTCGCGCCATCGACCTGCTTCGGGCGGAAGGTGACAGACTGCATTCCCGCAAGCTGCGCACCTTCAACGAGCCGCCGTTCCGCTAATAACGATAAGGAATAACCATGTCCAGCACATCTCCGCTCTCTGCCCTGCGCCACTGGCTTGAGGCCAGCCATCTCGACGGGATGATCGTCCCGCGTGCGGATGCGTGGCAGAGCGAATACTGCGCGCCCTGTGACGAAAAGCTGGCCTGGCTGACGGGCTTTGACGGTTCTGCCGGCGTCGTGCTGGTACTGAAGGATAAAGCGTTGCTGTTCGTCGACGGGCGCTATCAGGTGCAGGCCCGCGTTCAGGTGAATCTGGACGAGATTGAAATTCACCACCTGCACAACGAGCCGCTGGCTGAATGGCTGGCAGAAAACGTGGAGGCAGGCACGCGCATCGGTTTTGACGCACTGCTGATGACCAATACGGAGTTTGAGCAACTGTCCGCCACGCCGTGCAAGCTGGTACCGCTGAAGGCTTCGCCGTTTGACGCCTTATGGACCGATCGCCCTGCCGCACCGGCGGGGCTTATTCGTGAAATGCCGGTTGAAGTAAGCGGTGAAAGCAGCCAGGACAAACGTCAGCGCGTCGCTGCCGTGCTGGCCGCGAACAATGCTGATTATCTGGCCGTTACGCTGCCGGATAACATTGCATGGCTGCTCAACGTAAGGGGCTCAGATATCCCAACCAGTCCGGTACCGCTCTCATTTGCCCTGCTGAGTCGTGACGGCCACGTTGAGTGGTTTGTAAACGACAACAAGCTCGGCGCCCTGCCTGAAGACGTGCGTAATGCGTTTACGATTGCCCCGCAGGACGCCTTCATCGAACGCTGTCAGCAGATTGCTGCAGGCAAACGGGTGATGGTTGATGCCGATTCCGCTCCGGTCGCCCTGCGCTTTGCCATTGAACCACGGGGAGAGATTGTCTGGCGAACCGATCCCATCACCCTGATGAAGGCCACCAAAAACCCGATCGAGCTGGCTGGGTATCGCGCGTGCCATCACCAGGACGGTGCCGCCTGGGTCAACTTCCTGGCCTGGCTGAGCCGCGAAGTGCCGCTGCGCGAGGCGGCAGGAAATCCGCTCACCGAGCTGGAAGTGCAGGCGCAGCAGCTCGCGTTCCGTAAACAGCAGCCCGGGTTTATCGAGCAAAGCTTTGCGACCATCTCCGCCTCTTCGAGCAATGCGGCGATGTGCCACTATCATTCGAGCGAGGCCAGCAACAAGCCCATCGGCCATGATCATTTTTACCTGAACGATTCCGGCGGTCAGTACGTTAATGGCACCACCGACGCCACGCGCACGCTGGTATGGGGTAAGGTCGACCCGCAGCAGCGCCTGCACTACACCGCCGTGCTGAGAGGCTTTCTGTCGCTCATTACCCTGCAGTTCCCCTCTGGCACTCAGGGGCATCAGCTGGATGCCTTCGCGCGTCGTCCGCTGTGGGAGATGGGGCTGGATTACGATCACGGCACAGGGCATGGCGTGGGGCATCAGCTTCTGATCCATGAGAACCCGCATCGCATCGCCAAAAAGGTCAACCCGTGGCCGCTGGTGGCGGGCAATATCATGACGATTGAACCTGGCTACTATCTGGGCGATAGCCACGGGATTCGCATTGAAAACCAGGTGGAGATTGTGGAGAGCCGTCCGGGATTCTGTAAATTTGCCTCGCTGACGCTGATCCCGATTGATTTAAGCCAGGTCGAGCTGGATCTGTTGAGCGAACAGGAAAAAGCGTGGCTGGATGCGTATCACCAGCAGGTGCGTGAGGCGCTGTCACCACTGGTGAACAGCGATGCGCGTTCGTGGCTGGAAGAGGCGACGGCACCGGTTCGTGTGAACGGATAGTGCGGCTTTTGCCGGGTGGCGGCTTCGCCTTACCCGGCCTACGATTCGAGGTTTTTGTCGGTCGGGTAAGGCGAAGCCGCCACCCGACAATTTTACCCGACGCAGAAAAGCAAAAAGCCTGCTTTAAAAGCAGGCTTTTCAAATTTGGCTCCTCTGACTGGACTCGAACCAGTGACATACGGATTAACAGTCCGCCGTTCTACCGACTGAACTACAGAGGAATCGTGTGAACGGGGCGCATATTATCGATGCTCCCCCATGATGTCAAAGGCAGAATGCATATTTCCGATCGTTTGCCGATTTATTCTCCACTTCGCGCAATTGTCAGGCATTTTTCCGCGGGTATTTCCACAGCCAGCGCCCGCTGACCATGCGCCAGTAGAACAGCGCGCCCCGTACGGCCCAGTCCAGGAACATACCCAGCCAGACGCCGACTACGCCCCATCCGAGCATCACCCCGAGCGTATACCCCGCCACAACGCGACATCCCCACATGCCGAGCATCGACACCCACATCGCAAAGCGGGCGTCACGCGCGCCCTTCAGCCCGGCTGGCAGTACCCATGAGGCCGCCCAGATGGGCATAAAGGCCGCATTGAGCCAGATGAGGATTTTAACGACCTCTTTAACGTCCTCTTCGTGGGTATAGAACGAGGCCATCAGCCCGGCAAACGGCGCCGTTCCCCAGGCAATCACGGTCAGTCCAATGGTTGAGAGCCAGAAAACGTGGCGCAGCTGCCGCTCAGCCTGGCCAATCTGTCCTTTCCCGAGCCGTTTCCCGGTAATGATAGTCGAGGCCGAACCCAGCGCGTTACCCGGCAGGTTAATCAGCGAGGCGATAGAAAAGGCGATGAAGTTACCGGCGATAACGTCGGTGCCCATCCCGGCGACAAACATCTGCGTCAGCAGCTTCCCGCCGTTAAACAGCACCGACTCAATACTGGCGGGAATGCCGATCCCCATCACTTCCCAGATAATGGCGAAGTTAAAGGGGCGGAAATAGCTCTTCAGCGTGAGGCGCAGCGAGGGGGTGATCCCCGCCATCAGCACCCCGATAATCGCCGCCGCACCGATATAGCGTGAAATGGTTAACCCCAGTCCGGCGCCGACGAACCCCAGCCCGTCCCACGAGAACACGCCGTAGATCAGCACGCTGCTGATGATGATATTCAGGATATTCATTCCGCCGTTGATCAGGAGCGGAATTTTGGTGTTACCTGCCCCGCGCAGCGCGCCGCTGCCAATCAGGGCGATAGCCGCCGCCGGATAGCTGATGACGGTCATCTCCAGATAGGTCAGCGCCAGGTTTTTAACCTCGTTCGTGGCTTCCCCGGCGACAAAATCGATAATCTCTTTACCGAAATAGTGAATCACCGCCGCCAGAACAATCGAAAAGACAGTCATGATCATCAGCGACTGGCGGGCTGCCTCGCGCGCACGTTTGGGATCGAGCTTGCCGAGGCTAAAAGCCACCACCACCGTCGTCCCGAGATCGATGGCAGCAAAAAATGACATCACCACCATGTTAAAGCTGTCCGCCAGCCCGACCCCCGCCATCGCCTCTTTCCCCAGCCAGCTCACCAGGAAGGTGCTCAGTACCCCCATCAGCAGAACGCAGGTATTTTCCAGGAAGATAGGCACAGCAAGAGGGGTGATTTCACGCCAGAACAGGACACGATAGCTTTTACGTTTTGCATACCATGGCGTGCGCGCGATCGCCTGGCGTAAGGAGGCAGTGACGTTCAAAATGGACCTTAGCGAGAAAAGTTGAAACTCCATTTCAAATGATGGGGGAGAAATGCTAATCCTGCAAAGTATTTTCCTGAAAAAAGATGTGTGGAATTACAACAAACTGACGACAGAATCAGCAATCAGTCGATTTTCCCTAAGATCAGGTTTGACAAAAGTTTTTTCGCCGCTAAGATAAGCCTCCACAACGATTCCTCTGTAGTTCAGTCGGTAGAACGGCGGACTGTTAATCCGTATGTCACTGGTTCGAGTCCAGTCAGAGGAGCCAAATTTAAAAAGCCTGCTTTTAAAGCAGGCTTTTTGCTTTGCGGATGAGGGAAAATGAACGCTCTGTTTGTCTACGGCACGCTGCGCCCGGGCCATTCTAATGCGCATATCCTTGAAAACATCGGCGGTGAATGGCTGGCCGGTTTCGTCTCCGGTACGTTCTACGAGCGCGGCTGGGGTGCGGCGGCGGACTTTCCCGGGATTGTCCTCCACTCCGATGGACCGCGCGTCGAAGGCTATCTGTTTATCTCTGATAACCTTTCCGCACACTGGCAAATGCTGGATGAGTTTGAAGACGGCTATGACCGGGTTGAGGTCACGGTGACCACCACTGAAGGCAAGCAGGTTCAAGCCTGGATTTATCAGCTACAGCCACATTCTGAGTCATAAAAAAAGGCTCTCTGTCACCAGAGAGCCTTTTTCACGATTCGCTGCGATTACTCGCTTTTTGCTTCGCCGTTTTTGATTTCGCCCATCACTTTCAGCTTCTTAGAGATGTCGCGACGCTCTTTGGACAGTTCAGCATTTTTGATGATGTAATCATCAACACGGTCTTCATAGTCGCTCTTCATGCTGGCGATGATGCCCTGAATAGCTTCAACGCTCATGCCTGGCTTGATATAGTCGCTCAGGTTGTCGAGCAGCAGAACACGTTTCTGGTTGTCACGGATCTTCTTCTCAACGTCCTGGATTTCACGCTGCAGCTTGTTTTTGCGGCGGAACAGGCGGACGAATTCCAGAACATCCTGGAACGAAGGCTTGGTAGTTTCCATTTTTACACCCCTGATAATGTGAGATTCGGATTCGTTAAAGCAACCGTTGTAACAATAACCTTACTGACAGCGGCTGCGAATGACAATGAGTATATCGTTTAAACCTATCATAACCCCAATTGCTGCTGAATCGAAGCAGCAGGCGTCACATCCGCGTTTTATTTGCGCAGCGCTCGACAAATCAGATGCGATAGCAGCTCAAGCTGTCGCGCCAGTTCCATACTCAGCCAGACATAGCCATGAATGGGCGTTTCCGCCACGTTATCGCCCTGCCGCTCATTGATTAACTGCTTCAGCTCCGCAACGATCTCATTCAGCCGCTCGCTGTTTGCCAGTATCGGCTGCGGGTTACCTTCGTAGAGCGCATGAGCGATGGTCAACAGCGTTTGCTGCGTCATCTGCTGGGTCTCTTTGAGGGTCTGCGCGTTAAGCATCAACAGATGGCTCGGGCGAGAGGCCCAGTGCGCGTTGATTTGCAGTTCAAGCATGCAGACCAGGTTGCGGCTTACCGTCTGGATGGCTTCGAAAATCGCTTTCTGAATATGGGTCTCTTTGCTGGCGGGCGTGATCAGGCCGCGCATTTTGACCACGTCGTTGAGGATGGTTTGCAGATGCTTTTCCAGCCGGGGGCGTTCAACCAGATTAGGGGAAAAACCGGCCTGATAGACGCGGTTAAACGCGGTGACATAGTTGGCCATCTGGATACGCCAGTGCAGAAAAGCCCGCTGCGGCCAGATGCCGGTAAACAGCATGGCGAGCAGTGAACCCAGAATGACATCCCCGCTTCGCCACAGCGCCGTGGTCATATCGCCGGCGGGTGCGCCGACCACCACCGCAAGCGTGATACCAATCAGCAGCGCCTGATAAGGACGCTTGCCCAACGCCAGCCAGCCGCACAGGAACATGGCGGCACCGCACCATATCAGCATGACCGGGAACGAGATAAGCTCCAGCTTCAGGGCGATTAGCCCCAGGGCCGAACCTAACACGGTCCCGCCAATACGCTCGAAGGCGCGCGGGACAACGTTGCCCCAAAACGAGATGGGCCCCATCACCACCACCAGCGTGATCAGCGGCCACGTCCCTTCCGGAACCTCCAGCAAGCGGACCAGTACAAACGTCAATACGAATGCCAGCGCGATGCGACACCCGTGCACCACACGGTAGTGTTTATACAACCGAATTTCAAAAGGGGTTAATGATTTGTCGGGACGCACACCCGCTCTCCAGCTACACGGCAAATCACAATTGTACTGTGTTTTCAGCCGGGCGGAACGGTCCCGGCTGAAAAACCCTTTATTCAGCAGGCCTAAACCGGTTTGTGCTCTACCGCGATATACATTTCAATATCCCAGTAGCCGTCCGCGTTGCCATCATTCAGGTAGCGCTCGAAGCAGGGTTTGAGCGCCATCTGATACTTATTGTCCTGCAGCAGGGAATTGAAGAACTGATACCACGGCGTGGCAAAGTCGTAGTTTTCCACACGCGCCGTCGCCACGGCATAATCACCGCCCGCGATTTCCGTCATCATGACGCCTTCGCTGTTTTCCGGGATCACAAAATCGTCCGGTACGGTAACGGCCGTATCGCAGCGCAGTTTTTCGGCCGGGACTTCATCCGGGTTATCGTAGTAGACCGCCACCCACTCCAGCGGCTCAATGTGACGCCCGTCGACCCACATGACCAGCTGTTCAAAGCCCTGTTTTACCGTGTGTTCCCACGGACCGACCAAATGAAAACCGGCAATCTTACGTTTCTGTTGCTGCGTAATGCTGTAGTCCATGCTGCCTCCGTTTATCACTGTATATTTATACACTATAAAACTGGATTATCATTATCAGCAAACGAGGAGTGTTTATTATGTGAGCAGACTCGCAACCCTGCCAGTCTGCTCATCGGCGGTTAAAGCGTGTGATGCAGATAATCGCTCAGACGAGAGAACAGGCCGCCTTTATCAACGGCTTCCAGCGTGACCAGCGGCCAGTGGGCTACCACCTTGTCGCGATCGTAAAGCTGGATCTCCCCGACACGCTGATGCGCGGCAATCGGCGCTTCCAGCTCTTTTTTATCCAGCACGTATTTGGCTTTGATATTGGGCACCTCCGCTTTCGGCAAGGCCAGCCAGAAGTCCTGGTCGGTGCCCAGTTTTACCTGCTCCTTGTCGCCGTACCAGATGCGCTCCGTTCCCACTTTTTTTCCGTTATGCAGGATCTGCACCGTATCGAAATTCTGCTGCCCCCAGTGCAGCAGTTTTCGGGCCTGGTCCTCACGCCCTTTCGGGCTGTCCGCTCCCATTACAACGGCTATCAAACGACGCTGACCGTCAACGGCGGATGCAATCAGGTTAAAGCCGGCCCCCGAGGTATGCCCCGTTTTCAGCCCGTCTACGTTCATGGTCTTATCCCACAGCAGACCGTTACGGTTCTGCTGGGTGATCCCGTTCCAGGTCAGACTCTTTTCGCTGTACATATGATAAAACTCGGGCTCACCGTGGATAATGGCCCGGGAGAGAACGGCCAGGTCATACGCCGAGCTATGCTGGCCCGGCGCGTCCAGCCCGTGGACGGTTTCGAAGTGGGTATCACGCAGGTTCAGCTTCTGCACATAGTCGTTCATCATCTTCACGAACTGCGGCTGCCCGCCCGCCACGTGATCGGCCAGCGCCACGCAGGCGTCGTTGCCGGAATCGACAATCAGGCCGCGGCTCAGATCGCGCACGGTGACGCGATCGCCCTCCTTCAGGAACATCAGCGATGAACCGTCAAACACCGGGTTCCCTTTTGCCCAGGCATCACGCCCTACGGTGACGATGTCATCCGGGGTAATGCGGTGGCTATCAATGGCCCGATCCACCACATAACCCGTCATCAGCTTGGTCAGGCTCGCCGGATTACGTTGTTGATGTTCGTTGCCCGCCGTTAAAATCTGACCAGTCGTGTAATCCATCAGCACCCAGGAGCCAGCCTGAATGGCCGGAGGCTGCGGCGAAAAATCCAGTGGTTCGGCCGCAAAAGCAGATGAGACACTCGAAGCGAGTAAAGAAACAGCAATAAACAGACGGCGTTTCAACGGTATATCCTCAGGTCATTAAAAATCGATGACCTTTTTACGGGAGTTCTGATGTCGTTACCTGGCTTAATTGCAAAAAAATGTGACAGAACGCAGATTTTTCTCTGAAGCTGGCGCGCAAATTTGCGACGCGGCGGTGCTTTTTATTCGGTCTGACCCGCACGATCGTTTACCATAGTGACGTCATTTTTTAACAGGATGGTATTACTGGTGTCTGACTCTGCCGCTCGCCCGACTTTTTTGTTCCACGACTACGAAACCTTTGGCACGCATCCGGCGCTGGACCGACCGGCGCAGTTTGCCGCCATCCGTACCGACGACGAATTCAACATCATCGGCGAGCCAGAGGTCTTTTACTGCAAGCCGGCGGATGATTACCTGCCGCAGCCCGGCGCGGTGATGGTCACCGGGATCACCCCGCAGGAAGCGCGGGAAAAAGGCGTTAACGAGGCAGAATTCGCCCGACGCATCCACGACCTGTTTACCGTTCCCAATACCTGCGTGGTCGGTTACAACAACATCCGCTTCGATGACGAAGTGACGCGCAACATCTTCTATCGCAACTTCTACGATCCCTACGCCTGGAGCTGGCAGAACCGCAATTCACGCTGGGATTTACTCGACATCATGCGCGCCTGCTACGCCCTGCGTCCTGAGGGCATTCACTGGCCGGAAAATGAGGAAGGTCTGACAAGCTTCCGGCTGGAACACCTGACGCGCGCCAACGGTATCGAGCACAGCAATGCCCACGACGCGATGGCGGACGTCTATGCCACCATTGCCATGGCAAAGCTGGTGAAAAGCGCACAGCCCCGGCTGTTTGAGTATCTGCTGAGCCATCGCAGCAAGCAGAAGCTTATGACCCTTATCGACGTACCGCAGATGAAACCCCTGGTGCATATTTCCGGCATGTTTGGCGCCTGGCGCGGCAATACCAGCTGGGTTGCGCCGCTGGCCTGGCATCCGGACAACCGTAATGCGGTCATCATGGTGGACCTGGCGGGCGATATTTCACCGCTGCTCGAACTCGACAGCGATACCCTGCGCGAACGGCTTTATACCCCGAAAAACGAGCTCGGCGATCTGCCGGCGGTGCCGGTCAAACTGGTGCATATCAATAAATGTCCGGTCCTGGCGCAGGCGAATACGCTGCGCCCGGAAGATGCTGACAGGCTGGGCATTAACCGCCAGCACTGCCTCGATAATCTCAAAGTGCTGCGTGAAAATCCGCAGGTGCGCGAGAAAGTCGTGGCCATTTTTGCTGAAGCCGAGCCGTTCGTGCCGTCTGAAAACGTGGACGCCCAACTCTATAACGGTTTCTTCAGCGATGCCGATCGCGCGGCCATGAATATCGTTCTGCAAACAGAGCCGCGTAACTTACCGGCGCTGGATATCACCTTCGCCGATAAGCGCATCGAAAAGCTGATGTTTAACTACCGCGCGCGTAATTACCCCGGCACGCTGGATGAAGCCGAGCAGGAACGCTGGCTGCAGCATCGTCGCAACGTGTTTACGCCAGAGTACCTGCACAGCTATGCACAGGAGCTGGAGATGCTCTACGGCCAGTATGAAGGGAATGCTGAAAAACAGGCGCTGCTGAAATCCCTGTTCCAGTACGCGCAAGAGATAGTTTGATCGATAGGTATAAAAAAGCCGGAGGCGATGTCTCCGGCTTTTTTTTGCCCGTTGGCGCGGCGCTTACGCGGGCCTATGGGTTATGGAGGTCGGGTAAGGCATAGCCGCCACCCGACACAGTCTTACGCGACGTCTTCGTACTGCGGAACCGGGTTACGGAAGCTCTTCGTGACGCAGGCCAGGTAAACCAGACCGATACCCGCCCAAATCAGGCCAAGCACCATTGAGCTCTCTTCCAGGTTAACCCACAGCGCGCCCACGGTCAGGGCACCGCACATCGGCAGGAACAGATACTGGAAGTGATCTTTCAGCGTCTTGTTACGCTTTTCACGGATCCAGAACTGAGAGATAACCGACAGGTTAACAAAGGTGAACGCCACCAGCGCACCGAAGTTAATCAGCGCCGTTGCCATCACCAGGTCAAAGTTAATCGCCAGAAGCGCGATCGCACCGACCAGGATAATGTTCATCGCCGGGGTACGCCAGGTTGGATGCACGTAGCCGAAGAAGCTTTTCGGGAATACGCCATCGCGGCCCATTACGTACATCAGACGCGCAACGCCTGCATGCGCGGCCATACCGGACGCCAGTACGGTGATGGTGGAGAAGATCAGCGCGCCGACCTGGAACGCTTTACCCGCCACGTACAGCATAATTTCCGGCTGAGACGCATCCGGATCCTTGAAGCGAGAGATATCCGGGAAGTACAGCTGCAGGAAATAGGTCGAGAAAATAAAGATCAGACCGCCAATCAGCGCCGTCAGGAAGATGGCACGAGGAATTACGCGCTCTGCATCTTTGGTTTCTTCAGACAGGTTGCTGATCCCGTCAAAACCGGTAAAGGAGAAGCACAGAATGGTTGCCCCGGTAATCATCGGGATCACATGCGCATCACCAGACCAGAACGGCTTGCTGCTCGCCAGGGTGCCCGCGCCTTCGCCGTGGAATACGCCGTAAATCACCATGCCAAGAATAACCGCAATCAGGACAACCTGAAGCACAACGATAACGGAGTTAAAGTTGGCGACAGACTTGATGCTGCGCAGGTTAAAGGCCGTCATAAAGGCCACCAGCGCCACGACGAACATCCACGAGGGAATCGACGGCACCAGCGCTTCAAAATAGATTTTTGCCAGCAGAATGTTGATCATCGGCGCGAACAGATAGTCGAGCAGCGAAGACCAGCCCACCATAAAGCCAACCGTCGGGCTGATGGATTTCTGGGCATAGGTGTAGGCGGAACCCGCAGACGGATAGCGACGCACCAGTTTACCGTAGCTCAGCGCGGTAAAGAGGATCGCAATCAGCGCGAAGCCATATGCCGTTGGCACATGACCGTCTGTGAGGCCTGATACGATACCGAATGTATCAAACAGCGTCATCGGTTGCATATAGGCCAGGCCCATCATAACAACCGGAATCAACGTAAGCGTTTTACGTAATTCCACGCGAGAGGTGTTTGGAGTTGCGTTATGCGACATAGTTATTCTCCTTTACGGTGATAACCGCCACGTAAGCGAAAAATTGCCCCATTTCTTTCTTCCTCAGCGACAACAACTGTCGGATTTTAGTAAATATCTATCCGGTACGAAGCCCGGCCTCTTGGTTTTTAGTTTCGTTTCGTACATGCAAAAAAAAATAACCGACGCCTTTTATATCGTCGATTATTCATTTGGTTGCAGCGGCGGCATTTTGCCCCACATCGGATACAAAAGGCAATACTTTGCAACGCACCGGTCATTTTCTTTTTGCTAACTGGCTGATTTCTCGACGCTGCCCTGAGCATATACAGCAGCGATAGCACTATTTGCTAAAATTTCGTCCCGCCACCAGGCACTCGCCAGCCCGGCGGTCTGTTCATTCCAGCCCACCCACACCGATTCATGGCTGTTTTGAGCAAGTACCTGTTTTTCAACAAGCGCACCGCTGTCAATAAAGCGCTGCGCCAGATAGCGGGGTAAATAGCCGCAGCCCAGACCGCTAATTTGCAGCTCAAGCTTGGTTTTAAAGTCGAAAACGGTAATCGCTTCCTGCTCATCAAGCAGCTGCGAGGAGACCGCACATTCCGGGCGAGAGCTGTCACCCACTACAATCGCGCGGTAGCCTTTAATCACGCGGCGGTTAAGCGGCTCGGGCTCCTGAGCCAGCGGATGATGAGGCGCCACGGCAAATACCTGCTCCAGCACGCCAAGGCGGGCAAAACCAAATTCACTGAGTTGGGGAGGCTCATGCAATGCACCGACAAAAATGTCCGCCCTGCCCTGGGTTAAGGCATCCCAGGAACCGCCCAGCACGCCGTTGATGAAAATAAGCCGGGTGACGCTGTGATGTTGGTAAAACATTTCAATCAGCGGCGTGAGAAGAGAAAACGGAAAGGTGTCATCCACCCCAATCACCAGCTCGTTTTCCCATCCCTGATGCAGTTTGACGGCCTGTTTTTCGAGTTCACGAACGGTATGGAGGACTTCGCGGCCTTTTTCCAGCAGCATCTGTCCGGTGCGGGTAAAGCGTGCGCGGTGCCCGGAGCGATCGAGGATCTGAATATTGAGATCGCTTTCCAGTTTTTGGACGGTATAGCTCAGGGCCGAAGGGGTTTTGTAGAGCTTTGCCGACGCAGCGGCAAAGCTCCCCTCTTTTTCCAGTGCATCCAGAATAATAAGAACATCCAGCAGCGGTTTCATGCTCGCCCCCTTCTGGTGTGCGATCGTCTCCGCTGCGGAACTTATTCCATGGGCATCACCAGCGGATCGGGATACTGATACTCAAACCCCAGCTCATGACAAATGCGATTGCCATCAACAATTTTGCCTTTACTGCCATCTTTTGCCTCACCAAAGATCGGCGGAGCCAGGCCCAGCTGACGTGCCATCAGTGGGTAAAAGGTGCTGCGCGCCGGATGAGTCGGTGCACATATATTATAGATGTGTCCACCTTTCGGAGCCTGTAAGAGTAGCTCAATTGCGCCAATAACATCCTCAAGATGGACAAGATTCACGCCATGCTGGCCGTCTGGCGCAGTCTTTCCGGCAAAGAAGCGTCCCGGATGGCGGCCAGGGCCCACCAGCCCCGCCAGACGAACGATATCGACCTGCGTGCCGGGAAGATTGTGTAGCCAGTCTTCCAGCTCTTTCAGGACCTGACCGCTCGCGGTAACGGGACGGCGCTCGGAGGTCTCTTTAACTACGCCTTCAGCATCGCCATAGACCGACGTCGAGCTGGTGAAAACAATGCGCGGTACGTGATGCGCCAGCGCGCTGTCGACTATCTCCTGCATCGCCTGCAGATAAAATGATTCACCCGGGCCGCTGCGCCGCGCGGGTAGCGTAATCACCAGCGCATCGACGTTCATCAGCGTGTCCAGATCGTCCGCATCACACACCAGTTCCGGCTCCAGACGCAGTTCAACGCCATCAATACCGCACATGCGCGCCGCTTCGACCCCATCTCGGGTGGTCTTGCTCCCGGTCACCTGCCAGCCTTTCGCGGCTAATGACATCGCCAGCGGCATTCCCAGCCATCCTAAACCGACAATCGCGACCTTTTTCATGCGAATTCTCCTGACTCTCACTCGTCTTTCATAAGGCTACGCCAGCCCGGCAGAACACACAATTCATAGCATCAATATGAAATGAATTAATGATCAAAAAAAGCCCTTGCAATATGTCGCACAACTGGTTTAGGTTAAAAGACATCAAATGAATAAGCATTCATCGAGAATTTATATGACACGCGTTCAATTTAAACACCACCATCATCACCATCATCCTGACTAGTCTTTCAGGCGATGTGTGCTGGAAGACGTTTGGATCTTCCAGTGGTGCATGAACGCATGAAAAAGCCCCCGGAAGATCTTCTTCCGGGGGCTTTTTTTTGGACCGAATTCAGACAGGTTAAAACAGGTTAACGAGGAATAAAGAATGTTAGATAACTCACGTTTACGCATAGCTATTCAAAAATCAGGCCGTTTGAGTGACGATTCACGCGAACTGCTGGCCCGCTGCGGGATTAAAATTAACCTGCACACCCAGCGCCTGATTGCTCTGGCTGAAAACATGCCCATCGACATTCTGCGCGTGCGTGATGACGATATTCCCGGCCTGGTGATGGATGGCGTCGTTGACCTTGGCATCATCGGTGAAAACGTGCTGGAAGAAGAGCTGCTGACCCGCCGCGCGCAGGGCGAAGACCCGCGTTACTTCACCCTGCGTCGTCTGGACTTCGGCGGCTGCCGCCTGTCGCTGGCGACGCCGGTTGATGAAGCGTGGGACGGCCCGGCCGCGCTGAACGGCAAACGTATCGCCACTTCCTACCCTCACCTGCTAAAGCGCTATCTGGATCAGAAAGGCGTGCAGTTTAAATCCTGTCTGCTGAACGGTTCTGTAGAAGTGGCGCCGCGTGCGGGTCTGGCGGACGCCATCTGTGACCTGGTGTCTACCGGCGCGACGCTGGAAGCGAACGGTCTGCGCGAAGTGGAAGTCATCTACCGCTCTAAAGCGTGCCTGATCCAGCGCGACGGCGAGATGGCCTACGCCAAACAGCAGCTGATCGACAAGCTGCTGACCCGTATTCAGGGCGTGATTCAGGCGCGTGAATCCAAATACATCATGATGCACGCCCCAACCGAGCGTCTGGATGAAGTGATTGCCCTGCTGCCGGGCGCCGAGCGACCAACCATCCTGCCGCTGGCAGGCGATCAGCAGCGCGTGGCGATGCACATGGTGAGCAGCGAAACCCTGTTCTGGGAAACCATGGAAAAACTGAAGGCGCTGGGCGCAAGCTCCATCCTGGTGCTGCCAATTGAGAAGATGATGGAGTAATGGCCATGAGCTTTAACACAATCATCGACTGGAATACCTGTAGCGACGCACAGCAGCGCGAGCTGCTGATGCGCCCGGCGATTTCCGCTTCCGAGAGCATCTCACGTACCGTGGCGGAGATCCTGGATAACGTCAAAGCCCGCGGCGATGACGCGTTGCGTGAATACAGCGCGAAGTTTGATAAGACGGACGTCGGCGCATTACAGGTTACCGAGCAGGAAATCATTGATGCCAGCAATCGCCTGGGGGATGACATCAAGCAGGCGATGGCCGTTGCGGTGAAAAACATTGATACCTTCCACACCGCGCAAAAGCTGCAGACCGTGGATGTCGAAACCCTGCCCGGCGTGCGCTGCCAGCAGGTGACGCGCCCGGTTGCGTCCGTCGGCCTCTATATTCCCGGCGGCTCTGCCCCGCTTTTCTCCACCGTGCTAATGCTGGCGACTCCCGCACGCATTGCCGGGTGTCAGAAAGTGGTGCTGTGCTCGCCGCCACCGATTGCCGACGAGATCCTGTACGCGGCGAAGCTGTGCGGCGTGCAGGCGGTCTATAAAGTGGGCGGCGCGCAGGCGATATCCGCCCTGGCGTTCGGCACGGAATCCATTCCCAAGGTCGATAAAATCTTTGGCCCGGGCAATGCGTATGTGACCGAGGCTAAGCGTCAGGTCAGCCAGCGTCTGGACGGCGCGGCCATCGATATGCCTGCCGGCCCGTCTGAAGTGCTGGTGATTGCCGACAGCGGCGCAACGCCAGATTTCGTCGCGTCTGACCTGCTTTCCCAGGCGGAACACGGCCCGGACTCGCAGGTTATCCTGCTGACGCCGGATGCCGATATGGCGAAACGCGTGGGCGAAGCCGTGGAGCGTCAGCTTGCCGACCTGCCCCGCGCCGACACGGCACGCCAGGCGTTAGCGGCCAGCCGTCTGATTGTGGCGCGCGATCTCGAGCAGTGCATTGCCATTTCTAACCAGTACGGTCCGGAGCACCTGATTATTCAGACCCGCAATGCGCGCGATCTGGTCGACAGCATTACCAGCGCGGGCTCGGTGTTCCTCGGCGACTGGTCACCGGAATCCGCGGGCGATTACGCCTCCGGCACCAACCACGTGCTGCCAACGTATGGCTATACCTCAACCTGTTCCAGCCTGGGGCTGGCGGATTTCCAGAAACGCATGACCGTGCAGGAACTCTCCCGCGAAGGGTTTGCCTCACTGGCGTCCACTATTGAAACCCTGGCCGCCGCCGAGCGCCTGACCGCTCACAAAAACGCCGTTACGCTGCGCGTTGCAGCCCTGAAGGAGCAAGCATGAACATTGAAGAATTAGCCCGCGAAAATGTCCGTCGCCTGACGCCCTATCAGTCTGCGCGTCGTCTGGGCGGTAAAGGGGATGTCTGGCTGAACGCCAACGAATATCCAACGGCGGTGCAGTTTGAGCTGTCGCAGCAGACGCTGAACCGCTATCCGGAATGTCAGCCGAAGGCGGTTATTGAAAACTACGCGCAGTACGCTGGCGTGAAGCCAGAGCAGGTGCTGGTCAGTCGCGGTGCGGATGAGGGCATTGAACTGCTGATCCGTGCCTTCTGCGAGCCGGGCAAAGACGCGGTAATGTACTGCCAGCCGACCTACGGCATGTACAGCGTCAGCGCGGAAACCTTCGGGGTGGCGTGCCGCAACGTGCTCTCACTGGAGAACTGGCAGCTGGATCTGCAGGGGATTGCCGACAATCTCGAAGGCGTAAAAGTGGTGTTTGTTTGCAGCCCGAACAACCCGACCGGGCAGATTATTAACCCGCAGGATATCCGTACCCTGCTGGAGATGACGCGCGGAAAAGCCCTGGTGGTCGCGGACGAAGCCTACATCGAGTTCTGCCCGCAGGCGACGCTGGCTGGCTGGCTGGAAGAGTACCCGCACCTGGTGGTACTGCGTACGCTGTCAAAAGCCTTTGCTCTCGCGGGTCTGCGCTGCGGATTCACGCTGGCAAATAAAGAGGTCATCGACCTGCTGCTGAAGGTGATCGCCCCGTACCCCCTCTCGACGCCGGTTGCCGATATTGCGGCACAGGCGCTGACGCCTCAGGGGATTAACGCGATGCGCGAGCGCGTGGCGCAAATCCTGGAGGAACGTCAGTACCTGGTGACCGCCCTGAAGGATATCCCGTGCGTGGAGCAGGTGTTCGACTCGGAAACCAACTACATCCTGGTGCGCTTTACCGCTTCCAGTGCCGTATTTAAATCTTTATGGGATCAGGGCATTATCTTACGAGACCAGAATAAACAACCTTCTCTGAGCGGATGCCTGCGCATTACCGTCGGCACCCGTGCAGAGAGCCAGCGCGTGATTGACGCACTGAAAGCGGAGAAAGTATGACCCAGAAGATCCTTTTCATCGATCGTGACGGCACCCTTATTTCGGAGCCCCCAGCTGATTTTCAGGTCGACCGATTCGACAAGCTGGCGTTTGAACCTGACGTGATCCCGGTGCTGCTTAAGCTGCAAAAAACCGGGTACAAGCTGGTGATGATCACCAACCAGGACGGTCTGGGTACCGACAGCTTCCCGCAGGCAGACTTTGACGGCCCGCATAATCTGATGATGCAGGTGCTGACCTCGCAGGGCGTGGTGTTCGATGAAGTGCTGATTTGCCCGCACATGCCAGCCGACGAGTGCGACTGCCGTAAGCCAAAGGTGAAGCTGGTCGAGCGCTATCTGGCGGAGGATGTGCTGGATAAGACCAACAGCTATGTTATCGGCGATCGCATTACCGATATTACGCTGGCGGAGAACATGGGCATCGCGGGGCTGCGCTATGACCGCAACAACCTTAACTGGGCGATGATTGGCGAGCAGCTGACAAAACGTGACCGCTACTCGCACGTTGAACGCAACACCAAAGAGACGCAAATTGATGTGAAGGTCTGGCTGGACCGCGAAGGCGGCAGCAAGATCCACACCGGCGTGGGTTTCTTCGACCACATGCTGGACCAGATTGCCACCCACGGCGGTTTCCGCATGGAGATCGCGGTAAAAGGCGACCTCTATATTGACGATCACCACACCGTGGAAGATACCGGCCTGGCGCTGGGTGAAGCCCTTAAGCTGGCGCTCGGTGATAAACGCGGCATTAACCGTTTTGGCTTTGTCCTGCCGATGGACGAGTGTCTGGCGCGCTGCGCGATGGATATCTCCGGTCGTCCGCACCTGGAATACAAAGCAGACTTCAATTACCAGCGCGTGGGCGATCTGAGCACCGAAATGGTGGAGCACTTCTTCCGTTCATTGTCCTACACCATGGGCCTGACGTTGCACCTGAAGACCAAAGGCAAGAACGACCACCACCGCGTGGAGAGTCTCTTCAAGGCCTTCGGCCGCACGCTGCGCCAGGCAATTCGCGTGGAAGGCGACGCCCTGCCCTCATCAAAAGGAGTGCTGTAATGAACGTGGTGATTCTGGATACCGGATGCGCCAACCTGAACTCAGTAAAGTCGGCCATCACCCGCCACGGCTACGAACCGGTGGTCAGCCGTGACCCGGACGTGGTGCTGCGTGCCGACAAGTTATTTCTGCCGGGCGTAGGCACTGCGCAGGCGGCGATGGATCAGATTCGCGAGCGCGAGCTGGTCGATCTGATCAAAGCCTGTACCCAACCGGTGCTGGGCATTTGCCTGGGTATGCAGATCCTGGGCCGCCGCAGCGAAGAGAGCAACGGCGTTGACCTGCTGGGCATTATCGACGAAGACGTGCCGAAAATGACCGACCACGGTCTGCCTCTGCCGCATATGGGCTGGAACCGCGTGTACGCCAAAGCGGGCGACAGGCTTTTTCGCGGCATTGAAGATGGCGCGTATTTTTACTTCGTGCACAGTTACGCTATGCCGGTGAACGTCAATACCATCGCCCAGTGCACTTACGGCGAGGCGTTTACCGCAGCCGTACAGAAAGACAATTTCTTCGGCGTACAGTTTCACCCGGAGCGCTCGGGCGCCGCGGGCGCGCAGCTGCTGAAAAACTTCCTGGAGATGTGATGATTATTCCCGCGTTAGATTTAATTGACGGCACGGTTGTCCGTCTTCATCAGGGCGATTACGGTCAACAGCGCGACTACGGAAAGGACCCGCTGCCGCGCCTGCAGGATTATGCCGCTCAGGGTGCACAGGTGCTGCATCTGGTCGATTTAACGGGTGCGAAAGATCCGGCGAAGCGCCAGATCCCGCTGCTTAAAAATCTGGTTGCCGGTGTTGATGTGCCGGTACAGGTCGGCGGCGGCGTGCGTACGGAAGATGACGTGGCGGCGCTGCTGGACGCGGGCGTGGCGCGCGTGGTGGTCGGTTCAACCGCCGTCAAAGATCCTGAGACGGTGAAGGGCTGGTTCCGCCGCTTTGGCGCCGACGCGCTGGTGCTGGCGCTGGACGTGCGCATTGACGAACAGGGTAATAAACAGGTGGCGGTCAGCGGCTGGCAGGAAAACTCCGGCGTGACGCTGGAGGCGCTGGTCGAGATGTATCTGCCCGTTGGCCTTAAGCACGTGCTGTGTACGGACATCTCGCGCGACGGCACGCTGGCGGGTTCCAACGTTTCTTTATATGAAGAAGTTTGCGCCCGTTATCCGCAGGTGGCGTTCCAGTCATCTGGCGGCATCGGTGACTTAGCCGATATCGCTGCGCTGCGCGGAACGGGGGTACAGGGCGTGATTGTGGGCCGGGCCCTGCTGGAAGGTAAATTTACGGTGACGGAGGCGATTCAATGCTGGCAAAACGGATAATCCCTTGCCTGGACGTACGTAACGGCCAGGTCGTGAAAGGCGTGCAGTTCCGCAACCACGAGATCATTGGCGACATCGTTCCGCTGGCAAAACGCTATGCCGATGAAGGCGCAGATGAGCTGGTGTTCTACGATATTACCGCGTCCAGCGATGGCCGCGTAGTCGACAAAAGCTGGGTCGCTCGCGTGGCGGAAGTGATCGATATTCCGTTCTGCGTGGCGGGGGGGATTAAATCCGCCGACGACGCCGCCAAAATTCTCTCGTTTGGTGCCGACAAGATTTCCATCAATTCCCCTGCCCTGGCCGACCCGGAGCTGATCACCCGCCTGGCCGATCGTTTTGGCGTGCAGTGTATTGTGGTTGGGATCGACACCTGGTATGACGCCGCAACGGGCAAGTACCACGTCAATCAATACACCGGAGATGAAAGCCGCACGCGCGTGACGCAGTGGGAAACGCTCGACTGGGTGCAGGAAGCGCAGAAGCGTGGCGCGGGCGAGATTGTCCTCAACATGATGAACCAGGACGGCGTGCGTAACGGGTATGACCTCGAGCAGCTGAAAAAAGTCCGTGAGGTCTGCCACGTTCCGCTGATTGCCTCCGGCGGCGCGGGCACCATGGAACACTTCCTCGAAGCCTTCCGCGATGCGAACGTAGACGGCGCGCTGGCCGCTTCCGTGTTCCACAAACAGATTATTAATATTGGTGAGTTAAAAACGTACCTGGCCGACCAGGGCGTGGAGATCAGGGTATGTTAACAGAGCAACAACAGGCGCAGCTGGACTGGAATAAAACGGACGGATTACTGCCGGTGGTTGTCCAGCATGCCGTCTCAGGCGAAGTGCTGATGCTGGGGTATATGAACCAGAACGCGCTGGCGAAAACGATCGACAGTGGCAAAGTGACGTTTTACTCCCGCACGAAACAGCGCCTGTGGACCAAAGGGGAAACCTCGGGTCACTTCCTGAACGTGGTCAGCATTACGCCGGACTGCGATAACGACACCCTGCTGGTACTGGCAAACCCCATCGGTCCGACCTGCCATAAGGGCACCAGCAGCTGCTTTGGAGAGGCGAGTCACCAGTGGCTGTTCCTGTACCAACTGGAGCAGCTGCTGGCGGAGCGTAAATCGGCGGATCCGGAGAGTTCTTATACCGCGAAGCTGTACGCCAGCGGAACCAAGCGTATTGCGCAGAAGGTGGGTGAAGAAGGCGTTGAGACAGCGCTGGCCGCGACCGTGCATGACCGCGAGGAGCTGACGAACGAAGCGTCTGACTTAATGTATCACCTGCTGGTGCTGCTGCAGGATCAGGAGCTGGATTTGACGGCGGTGATTGAGAATTTACGTAAAAGACATAAATAAACACCCTACCGGGGGAGCTCGCGCCTCCCCTTTTCCTTTAATAAAGCAGTTATCATTCCTTCCGCGAGCGGGTATCATCAGCCGATAGTGTAACGCACGATTTTATGCGTTAAGAGTTACTCATTTAACATTGAGGTTGAAGATGAAATTTCTGGTCACCGGCGCTGCCGGCTTTATCGGTTTCCACGTCAGCGAGCGCCTGTTGCAGGCAGGGCATCAGGTTGTAGGAATTGATAACCTTAATGACTATTACGATGTCAATCTGAAGCAAGCACGACTGGATCTGCTTACGTCCGACAATTTCACTTTCCATAAGCTGGATCTGGCGGATCGCGAAGGGATGGCCTCGCTGTTTGCTACTGAGAAATTTGACCGCGTGATCCACCTCGCCGCGCAGGCTGGCGTACGTTACTCTCTGGAAAATCCGCACGCTTACGCGCAATCAAACCTTATCGGCCATCTCAACGTACTGGAAGGCTGCCGACACAACAAGGTGCAGCATTTACTGTATGCTTCTTCCAGCTCTGTTTACGGCCTGAACCGAAAGATGCCTTTCTCCACCGATGACTCGGTTGATCACCCGGTTTCCTTGTATGCCGCGACGAAAAAATCCAACGAACTGATGTCGCATACCTACTCTCATCTTTACAATCTGCCGACGACCGGCCTGCGCTTTTTCACCGTGTATGGGCCATGGGGCCGTCCGGACATGGCGCTGTTTAAATTTACTAAGGCCATGATTGAAGGCAAAAGTATTGATGTTTACAACTATGGCAAGATGAAGCGCGACTTCACTTATATCGATGATATTGTTGAAGCTATTATTCGCCTGCAGGATGTTATCCCTCAGGCCGATGCGAACTGGACCGTTGAAACAGGGTCCCCGGCGACCAGCTCTGCGCCGTACCGTGTTTACAATATTGGCAACAGTGCGCCAGTAGAGCTGATGGATTACATCACCGCGCTGGAAGAAGCGTTAGGCAAAGAAGCGGATAAAAATATGATGCCTGTTCAGCCAGGTGACGTGCTCGAAACAAGCGCGGATACCACGGCGCTCTATGACGTGATTGGGTTTAAGCCGAAAACGTCGGTGAAGGAAGGCGTGAAGAATTTTGTGGACTGGTATCGCAGTTTCTACAAGGTCTAAAAAAACAAAACCCGGCGAATGCGCCGGGTTTTTTATGCGTTACGGGCAGTAATCAGTCGCTGCCGAACAAATCGCGGGTATACACTTTATCCGCAACGTCCGCCAGCTCTTCCGCCATGCGGTTAGAGATGATCACGTCCGCCTCTTTCTTGAATGCATCCAGATCGCGCACCACGCGGGAATGGAAGAACTCATCTTCCTTCATTACCGGTTCATAAATAATGACCTGTACACCCTTGGCCTTAATGCGCTTCATGATGCCCTGGATGGAAGATGCACGGAAATTATCGGAGCCACTTTTCATAATCAGGCGATAGACGCCTACCACTTTCGGCTGACGGGAAAGTATTGAGTCAGCTACAAAATCTTTGCGGGTCCGGTTGGCATCAACAATCGCCGAGATGATGTTGTTAGGAACAGACTGATAGTTAGCCAGCAACTGCTTAGTATCTTTCGGCAGGCAGTAACCGCCATAGCCAAACGACGGGTTGTTATAATGATTGCCGATACGTGGATCCAGGCAAACGCCTTCGATAATTTGACGGCTATTCAACCCCAGGCTCTCTGCATAGCTGTCCAGCTCGTTAAAGTATGCCACACGCATGGCAAGATACGTGTTAGCAAAAAGCTTAATGGCTTCCGCTTCGGTCGAATCGGTGAACAGCGTTGGAATATCTTTTTTGGTCGCCCCTTCCTGGAGCAGCGCGGCAAATCGCTCGGCGCGCTCTGAACGCTCGCCAATAACGATGCGTGATGGGTTCAGGTTGTCGTACAGCGCACGCCCTTCACGGAGAAATTCCGGGGAGAAGATGACATTATCAATGCCGTACTTTTCTTTAACGGACTGGGTAAAACCAACCGGGATGGTGGATTTAATGATCATCACCGCGTTCGGGTTGATTTCCGTAACATCGCGGATCACCGACTCAACGCTCGAGGTGTTGAAGTAGTTGGTTTTAGGATCATAGTCGGTCGGTGTGGCGATAATCACATAGTCCGCCCCACGGTAAGCATCCTGCTTGTCAGTGGTTGCGCGGAAGTTTAGCGGCTTCGTTGCCAGATACTCTTCAATCTCTTTATCTACAATCGGGGACTGCTTCTTGTTAAGCATGTCCACTTTAGCCTGCACGATATCCAGCGCAACCACTTCGTGGTTCTGAGCAATCAAGATACCGTTGGAGAGACCTACATAACCTGTACCGGAAATTGTTATTTTCATTCGCGAATAACTTCTGTAAGTGAGCTGTAGAGATGACCGCAGGGCCATCACGATAATCAATAACTGTAGGGCTTTTTACCTCCTGCCTTGTGGGAGTGTCAAGGCGAAGCCTCAGGAATAGCCCGTCCAGGTACAACATTCAGACTACTTCGAATATGTGGTTGTGATTTTGGTGAAAAAAAACCCGGAGAATATCTCCGGGTTTATATAACAACCTGAGGCTAAATCAGATTAGTCCAGCCATTCCGTGTGGAACACACCTTCTTTATCTGTACGCTTATAGGTATGCGCACCGAAATAATCACGCTGAGCCTGAATGAGGTTAGCCGGCAGTACCGCAGCACGATAGCTATCGTAGTAGGCTACTGCAGCAGAGAAGGTCGGAACCGGGATACCGTTCTGCACAGCGTAGGCAACCACGTCACGCAGCGCCTGCTGGTATTCGTCCGCAATTTTCTTAAAGTACGGTGCCAGCAGCAGGTTGGCGATACCAGCGTTTTCAGCATAGGCATCGGTGATTTTCTGCAGGAACTGCGCGCGAATGATGCAGCCCGCGCGGAAGATCTTCGCGATCTCACCGTAGTTCAGATCCCAATTGTTCTCATCTGACGCCGCACGCAGCTGAGAGAAGCCTTGCGCGTAAGAAACGATTTTACCCAGGTACAGTGCACGACGCACTTTCTCAACGAACTCCGCTTTATCACCTGCTGATTTAGCCTGTGGGCCAGACAACACTTTAGATGCCGCCACGCGCTGCTCTTTCAGGGAAGAGATGTAACGCGCGAAGACAGATTCGGTGATCAGAGACAGTGGTTCACCCAGATCCAGAGAGCTCTGGCTGGTCCATTTACCGGTGCCTTTGTTCGCTGCTTCATCCAGAATCACATCAACCAGGTATTTACCCTCTTCATCTTTTTTCGTGAAGATATCTTTGGTGATGTCAATCAGGTAGCTGTTCAGCTCGCCTTTGTTCCACTCGGTGAAGGTTTCAGCCAGCTCTTCATTGGAGAGGTTCAGACCGCCTTTCAGCAGGGAGTATGCTTCCGCGATCAGCTGCATATCGCCGTATTCGATGCCGTTGTGCACCATTTTCACATAGTGACCCGCACCATCCGGACCGATATAAGTTACACACGGCTCGCCATCTTCTGCAACAGCAGCGATTTTGGTCAGAATAGGCGCAACCAGTTCGTATGCTTCTTTCTGGCCGCCAGGCATGATAGATGGGCCTTTCAGCGCGCCCTCTTCACCACCAGAAACACCGGTGCCGATGAAGTTGAAGCCTTCAGCAGACAGTTCACGATTACGACGGATGGTGTCCTGGAAGAAGGTGTTACCGCCATCAATGATGATGTCACCTTTTTCGAGGTAAGGCTTCAGGGAGTCGATAGCTGCATCAGTACCCGCGCCCGCTTTCACCATTAACAGGATACGACGAGGGGTTTCCAGAGATTCAACGAATTCTTTAACCGTATAGAAAGGGACCAGTTTCTTGCCTGGGTTCTCGGCAATCACTTCTTCGGTCTTATCACGGGAGCGGTTGAATACGGAAACGGTATAGCCACGACTTTCGATGTTGAGCGCCAGGTTGCGCCCCATCACTGCCATACCGACAACACCGATTTGTTGCTTGGACATTATAAACTCCTGTCAGGTGTGGTTACGAAGACTGAAAAACAGGCTCCAAAGTAAAACTGAATATAGTGTACGACAAAAACTTGCTATTCAATAGTAATGATGCTGACCAACTATCTGATTAACATTCTTATTATGATTGCTATATTTGTAACAGCAGGAATGACGAAGGTGGTTAATGATAAAATCTGTTTTAAGTCATTATTTATCAGATTAGACATGCTGATCGCCAGCAATGAAACCACTAAAATGGGCAAAATCGGAAGTAAATAACGCCCCTGAAAGCCGAGTAAATTATCATATGCCACTGGGTTATAAGTAAGATATAACGGCAATGAAAGAACAATTCCAAAAATAAAGAACAACATTAAGGAGAATGCAAAGCAACTTGTGCGAGAAACACATGAAAAGTTATTGGGCACATTAAAATGTGGATTTGTTAAGCATGCAAAGAAAAGATTCACCAATAACAACCAAAATGCAATTATCATATACATGCCATTTAGGCCATAATGTAATGGGAGAATAGTTGAGTAAAGTTGTTTAACATCAAACACAGTTGATAAAGAAAGTGAAATAAAGTAAAGTGGATTCCTCAACACAAAACAAATTTGTTCGAGCGGTACAGCACCATTACCTAAATAAACCAAACTTTTGTCAGTAAACTTTACCCAAACAATACTCGTTCCAACTGCAAGAAGTACACATCCCATTAAAAGCAAAGTACTCCGGATTAAAGAATTCCTAAAAACCATGAAGCCATTACAGCAAAAATGTAGCACCAATGGAGTTATAGTAATCATTGAATATCCTACCTTACTATTCCCTATGGCAAAGGCGAGAAGGTAAAGTAATATCCATTCTTTTCGTTTTATCAGCGACGCTCTACTATAATCAAAACTCAATATATAGAATATAAAACATAGACAAAGCGCCAGAGTTAAAGCATCAGCACTGACTGAAGCCCATAGAGATAAAGCCATGGGTAACATAGCCAAAATAAGTAGGACTGATACCGAATGTTGCCCAAGCAAAACTCGAGAGCTAAAAAAATAAATTAAAAACAAACAAGAAAAGCCGTTTACAATACGCATAAAATAAACGGAATGCTCAACACTTAAATGCATGAGCTTCGATACAGATAAAGAAATCGCCAATGGCAGGTACGGAAGCGGGGGGTAAGTGCCAGCAGAATTTATAGATTTCACCATACAATTCGCATCTAAGCTTTCACTTTCAGGTTGGTACCAAGCAATTAAAAAATGTTTTTTTGCTGCTGAAAAATAATCTTGGCAATTAATACCAACACCAATATCCCCTTCACGATTTATCAAATGAAAATGGGATACTTCATAGGCTCGCAGGAAATGAGCCCCTTCATCTGGATTGCCGAAAGGTTTTTTTAATAAAGAAAATGCGACAACAACAATAACTAAGAATATAAAAATAATCCGTTGTGATTTAATACCCATATATCACTCCAGACTTTCTGCCAATGGACGTTGTGGTTGCGTATGCATATCATAAGAGAGGAACGATAGAAATAATTGCACACCAATAATTATTGGCATCGATGCAAGCATTACGGTACCGCTCGATGCAACAGTGTCAGAAATTATGGAATTATACCATTCTGAAAGACCGAAAATAATACCAAATGACATCATTAAAATACTTAATGGTAATTGAACGGATGCAACAGAGAAATCTCTCAGATAATATTTATAAAAGATTCTCTTGATTGAGTTTTTAATATGACCTTTCATAAATTTAAAGAGTATATCTGATATTTTTAAGTTTGATATTTCGTCTGCATAAACTGATTTCATTGGAATATCAATCACGACAGCGTTAATGGTACCCAAACGGAAAAGAATATCTGACTCAAAAAAATATCGCTCAGAAATCTTATCGAGATTTAATAGTTTGAGAACATTCAAATTAATTGCTGTATAACCATTAGTAGGGTCGAAGAGATCCCAATAACCGGAAGATATTTTCTGCATGAAAGACAATCCAAGATTACCTAATAATCTTATTTTGGGCATCGACTTAACATCTTCTGGGTTATAAAATCGGTTTCCCTTTGTATAATCAGCTTTATTTGACAATATTGGATCACTAAAATGATGCAATATGCTAGGATCCATCTGATTATCACCATCTATCTTTACTGCACAGTAATGACCATCTAAAATAGCTTGCTTATAACCACTTAAAACAGCAGCACCGACACCTTTGTTGACTTCATGGAAGATCACTTTTACACGCGGATCTAAACAGTTAGCCTGAACATAATTCCCAGACATCTCCGGACAACAGTCATCAACAACATAAATTGCACTTACATTTTGCTCAATACGGTTTATGACATCAAGAATATGCTTTTTAACTTTATAAGTTGGAATTACAACAGCTATAGTTTTTTGTATCACGTTATTTTCCATTATTGAACACCCAGAATTTAGAAATAAAGAAACTTATAACAAACAACAATGTTTCCGTTGCTATTTTGGCTATTAATGTATGCAGCGGCAAAAATGAAATATTAAGAGAAATGAATTTTAAAAAAACCATCAACAAAATATTACTAAGTAGCGTCATGAAAACCCAGAACAATGCAAAACGGAAGTATACTTTTATTAAATAACGAACCTCAAGACACCTTTGATATTTAAATGTATACCGATAATTTAAATAACACCCGAGGCATGCAGCCAATGCACGTGATAAGATATTTGCATAAGTTACTTTGACATCAACCAAAACAAAAAATTGTAATAATGCTGTGTCTACAAAGAACTGAATAACACCAACATTAAAAAAAACAAAAATTCTGTCGAAAGTTTTCAAGTTCATTTATAAAATCTTTTTTCTATGAGCGTGTATGACAAAGCTGAAATACCCAAGATCACTATCAGCGATATTAACTCGGGCCAAAATTGTCCGAGATTGTTTGATGGAAGTGAGTTTTTAATATTCAAAAATATTGGCAAATGATACAAATAAATACTATAACTGATAGTTCCTATATAACAAAAACCGGACCAATGACATAGTTTTACAAAGATATTATTACGTTCAAAAACAATAAAGGAGGCGATAACACTAGCGATACCAACCGCGAGAAAAGTTCTCGAAAAAATGACTGTTGAGGCTGATGTCCAGAACTGAGGGCCTATATGTTTTACGTGAAAAACAAATACTGACACTATCAGCAATCCACTCATAAACAAGAATGTTCCAATATAATTATTTTCAAAGAATTGTCGTTTTGTTGTCCACAATTTCGCCAGAAGGACTCCACAGGCAAATTCATCGAGCATTCCCGGAAGTTGTGTTGTCCATATAAACATCATCATTGGATCTGCTTTAACAATATAAAAACAATAAGCACGCCAGCACCATGAAATGACAAACCACAGCGCAATGTAATAATAAATCTTTTTATCACTTTGTATGATTTTATAACTTAAAGCCATGAGGATGTAAAACATGAATTCAACGCCTAAAGTCCAATAGACGCCATTAATACTGCCATGGAAACGTGCATCAAATGAATGTAAAAAAAGCAGGTGAACAGCAATATGTGTTATACCATTTGTAGTAACTAAAAAATAAGAAGATGCCAACGCCACAAGCACGAGCATCGAAAAATAGTAAGCTGGCGCTATTCTCAAAAAGCGACGTTTGAGGTATTTTAATGTATCCCAGGGCTTCGACTTGATGACACTAATACCTATGAATAACCCACTGAGGACAAAGAAAATATCAACCCCAATCCAACCCCACGTAAACAATCTTGTAATAAAAGATACTTGCAATACCTCCATGTGATAGAGAACGACAAGCATTGCCGCGACGCCACGTAGGACATTCAGGCTGATTAATTTATCTTTCATGAACCCTCAAGACTCAAAATGTTTTATTTTTAACGAAATCATTTATAACAAGCATAAGTTCGCATAAAATTATTTATTATCATAAAAAACAACAGCCTTACGGCTGTTGTCATTTTTATTTTTTATTTATTATTTCATGCATGGGTTTTCTTGAGAGATATCGCTTCAACTTCTTTTGGATGTTAATAGGTATGAATTTCACCAATCTAGCAAGTAATTTTATCCTCATGGACATCCATAATAATAATAATATCCGTTCTTTTATACTTGCCGTTTTTTCCGTATTCTTGTGCAATATTGAGTGATTAATTAAAATCTCCGACAACTGGAGAGCATTATCTCTCTTATCATATTCCATAATATTTTTATTACTCAGCAAAGACAAATACATTTCTGAATAATAGTTTTCAGATACCTCATGAGCTACATGCTTGAAAACATTGCTCACTTTGCAGTCATAAAAGTCAGGCTGTTGCAGCATAAACTCCTCAAACATTGATACTAACTGCTCGACAGAACTATCCCAATCAATAACTTTAGCTAAGTGATTAGCTGTAACCCGCTCGGTGAATGCTCCAATATTAGGAACAATGACTGGATAACCATTTTGAATCGCCAAACTAAGAGTATAACTATATGTTTCAGGCCACAGAGCCGGATACCAAACCACATCAGGCGAGATGTTATTTACCAACTCGATTGCATGTTCTTCATTATAAGGGCCGTGTATAATAACTGAACTATCAAGTTGACGATAAGCATACCCCAAGAGGTAAAATTCAATATTTTTTTTGCGGAGAGCTTTAGCAACTTTTTCTAGATTATCAGCGCCTTTCTCCTTGCTTAACGCACCAATAACAAGGACTTTAAGCTTGTCACTTTGGTTGCATTTTTTTATATTATTAATTTTATTCTTAGCATAAAGCTCATGATCTAGATGGTAAGCGACACGCGACCTTTTTTTGAGCTGTGGCATAAATTGAATAAAACGACTATAACAGTCGATTGATGGAAAAATTACTTCATCAGCTTTATTGAGCCATTCTTGATAACTATTAGATTGTAATAAAAATGATTTTTGTTTATTATTATAATTTTCTACAACTACATTATCACCAATGAACAAGCCATTCTCATCAGTTAATGTTGGGTTAGATGATAATAAGAAATAATCATGAATCGTAATCGCATATTTGACTTGTAATTTATTCGGAAGTTTTAAAATTCTTTCATTGAATCCCAAAGTATGGTGAAAATGTACAAGACTTATGCCAACTCGTTTCAAGAAATCCAGTAGCTTTTGATAATCTTCAACTCCAAAGGAGAATTCATATTTGTTACTATGAGAAGATAAATCGATCCTAATATTGACATCACCATCTGTTGCACCTGGTGTTAAGAGAAGGAAATGCACATTACCTTTGTAAAATTTTGCCATTTCGGCAATATGTTTTTTAACACCGCCACCAAGTTTGTGTGAAACTAATAAAATCGTTGGCAATTGACTTTTGGTAAGCAATGACAAATATGTTTGTATTCTAGAGTAATGCGCAGGATCTTGTTCTATAAAACGCATTACGTCATGAGTATACTGTGGATGCAGCTCATTTAATAACTCCATAGCGCGTTCCTTACGTGGGTTCTGCTCATCGGCAAAACTCACGCCACCTTTATGATACACAAAGGTGTCTAAGGCATGAACATTTTTCCATCCTTTCTTAATCGCACGTTGGCACCAGTCGTTTTCCTCACCATAGCCACGCCCAAAGGTTTCTACATCGAGTAAACCTACATCCTCAATTGCCTCACGCTTCAAATACATACAAAAACCGACACCCGTAGGTACTTCCACATAATTTGCTTTGGAGGAACTATTTGCAACGCTAGAAAATGTTTTATCGATGAGATCTACGGACATTCCTGCAAAGAGCACATTGTCTTCACAGAAATTAGGGAAACTACAAATAGTTGCATTATTTGAGTAAGGCGTTACTGTAGCTATTTTGTCATTTGAATGAGCAATTTTCCGCAATCGCTCTACCCAATCATTTACAACTTCCACATCGCTGTTTAGAAAAATGACATCAGTATCATTATGATAAGTCATCCCTCGATTAGTCGTACCTGTGAAACCTAAATTACTTTCATTTTCTAACAGAATGAAACCATAATTTTTGGCAGTTATTCTTAAGTACTCAGTCAACTCTGGCTCAGGACTGCAGTCGTTAATTAAAATAACATTGACGAGATCTTTATCGATACTGCTATGAACAGTTTCAATTGCCGCGACCGTCTCATCCATTCCTCTGTAAATAGGAATGACTATATCGATTTTTCTCATTTTAAGATATTCCTAGCTTTTTTTGTTACTTTAATAACGGCTCTTGCCAAGATAGATTTTCTTATTTCTAAAAGCTCATTTTTGAAATAATCCCTCTCTTCAGCAAGTTTTTCCAAGAGGTCATGATGTTCATTAATTACAGCTGCATCTAATGCTATCTTATTACGTAACTCATTAATTATCTGAAGATGCTTAGGATGCAGCTCCATCACCCGTTCAGGTATTTTACATATTAATGACGAAAATTGAACATCTGAGCCATTAATTTTATTTAAAAAACCTCTTTCTTTTTTCTGAACATTAGAAAGAAGATTGGCATCAAAATCAATATTGATACTTTTCAAAAGTGCACTTGCTATTTCAGCAGGAGATATCTCTAAAGGATGAATTGTTTTGAGATTAACAAGACTCCAATAGACACCTCGGTAAGCCATCCAGGCGAGGGATACACGTTCATTAATACACCACTCTTGATCAAATATGAAAACACTGTCGCTCAAAAATTTCACATTAAATGGAGTGAGATCGATTAAATTGCCTGGTATTGTATTATTTTCATCCGCTTTTGTGAGTAGAAGATTGAACCAGTGTTTGTAATAAATCATGAAGGAATCTAAATTTTTATATATATTCCATTCTTGCTCTAATTCATTCTGTAGACTTTTACCTGAAACATACTCTTGTTCAAGATCAAGAAGTACAATGTCATTCTGTGGTTTACATTTATTTATCTTACTTTTAGATACAGTAATACTTTGACCGTCATGATTAAATCTTGTCTCTGTAACAAATGCGCTATTGCGATGGCAATTATAATACGATGCAATGATATTCTTCTGAAATATAGTATCATTACTTTTTCCACCGCTGATATCACTATATTCGGCAACTATTAAAAATGAGTTAGACAAATCTTGTGCGATATCATTTTTGCATAGCTCAGGCCATACTAATGATTCTTCAAAAACACGCCCAGTTCTGCCAGAATAATCCCTTGATTGTATAGAACTCAGCAGTTCTTGAGAGATATTTGCTTCATTAAAGCTTTCGTCATCAAGTATAAGTACTGGTAATTTATAATCAGGAAATGGATAAAAGAACTTTGTGCTCAAAAAACCATTAGCATTAAGTAATTGTTTAATTTCTTTTTTGCCAAATGTAATAGGTGAAACTTTTTTATACCTATTTTCAATACTAAGATTTATTTCATCAAGATGGTCTTCTGCACATCCATTGAAATATTTCAGCCCCAATTTGTTCTCTATCGCAACAACAAGTTTTCCAGATGGCTTAAGGTATTTTTTAGCTATTTCGAGGTAACTCTGAATAGGATCACTGGCAGATGAAAATAAAGGTGCATATTCTAGAACTCCAATGAATAAAACCCAGTCATATTTTTTCTCACTTTCATATTCAAGAAAATTATCTACATGGATTTTTACGTTTTCTAATTCGCGACAACGCTCTCCAGCAATTCTAGCGCGAGAGGAAGTCCCCTCAATAGAATCAACTATCGCGCCAATCTCGCCTAAATATCTGGTCATGGCCCCGCATCCACAACCTAATTCCAGGACATCTTCTCCAGCCTGAATATTCAAGGGGCGAAGCAAACAATGACGCTGCCTTGAGAAATGATATTCAGTTGGCCAATCAGTGATTTTTTGCGCAAGCTCATTTGACCAAACACTCTTATCATTGAGATTAAGAACTATTTCATAAAGTCTATTTTCAGTATCCGAGCCATCAGAGTAATTGATAGATGACGAGTCATTTTTCTCATAGAAATTATATTTTTTGTTTTTTTTATACATTGAGCTCACTCGCTTCAACTCCTCTCAGTAAATCTACAACACCATAAGATTTAGTTTTCGATTCGACTCTAATATTTATTGCATCATAGCGACGTTCTATTGGAACAATTTCATCGTTTATCTCAGTAACAACACCAAGAGAAATCACATAGTCACCAGTACAGAGTTCTGGTTTCAATCTAAATGCACATTGGATAATTTGCCCTGCACTCACACTCTTAAGAGATGCATCATCAACCGATGCACGGGTGTTGGTACCAAAAATAGTAATTCCATCTACGGATTTAAGTGTAAAGCCTATAATTACGTTTAAGAAGCTTTCAAAAAATTCGACTTCAAAACAAAATACCAGATCAGCATGATTATCGAATATAATAGGGTTTCTTTTTTCGCCCTGCTGTATATCAAAGTTAATTATCTGTGCTTGCCTATTACCCCATCGATGCTCATGATTATTATAATAAATAGCATCTGATAACTCTCGTCTTTCAAAACTAGTGCCTAATGCTTTAAGCTTTGTCGGTTCTTCGTTTTTCCCAAAAAGGAGTTCCAAATATTTGTTTGCAATAATACTTGACTCCCCTATTGCCAGCATCTCACCCTGCTCAATCAACACAGCGCGGTCGCAGTGCCTCGTAACCTGTTCCGTCGAATGTGTTACAAGGAGAACAGTTGTTCCTTTAGATTTAAGTTCATTGATTCGCCTAAAACATTTTGACTGGAACCGAACATCGCCAACAGCAAGGGCCTCATCAATAATTAAAATGTCCGGATCAACAGAAGAAGCAATTGCAAAAGCCAGGCGCATAAACATTCCGCTTGAGTAGTTTTTAACTGGCTGCTCAATAAAGTCGCCAATGTCCGCAAAATCGAGAATGCTATCGAACCTTTCTTCTAGTTCTTTTTTAGTTAAACCTAAAATGGCGGCGTTAATATAAACATTTTCCCTGCCGGTGAATTCAGGATTAAAGCCAGCCCCTAGCTCCAACAATGCAGATAGTCGTCCATGAACTTCTATTTTTCCGGATGTGGGAGTAAGTGTTCCACAGATAATTTGCAACAATGTAGACTTACCTGCGCCATTACGGCCAAGAATGCCAATTGATTCCCCTCGTTGTGCCTCAAAAGAAATACCTTTAAGAGCATGAAATTTTTTGACAGTAGAGGAATCTTTGAGCCCAAATACATCGCGAGAAAATTTCGCAAGTTTTTGGAACTGATTTTTGTAAATATTATACGATTTGCAAACATTATCAATTTTTAAAGTTGTTCTATATAACATCAGCAAACCCTTTTTTTGTTCTATCAAAAATAATTAGCCCCAGAGCAGCAATTGCAAATGTACTAACTAATGATATTATATAATGAAGATAATTGGGATGGTTGCCATAAATTAGGACATTTCGAAATTCTTCGATGAAGTATGTCAGCGGATTTAAATATATGATTGTCTGAAGTCTTTCAGGTAGCATTGAAACTGGATACAAAATTGGTGAAGCAAACATTAGCATTGCTGTCAATATACCCGTAAGGTGAATAACATCCTTAAAATAGACACCAATAGCTGAAATAATCCAACTGATACCCGCGAGTAAAAAAATAAATGGTATAATCAGAGGGAACAAATACAATATATTAAGTGATATACTGTGAGTTATAATTACTTTCGCTATTACAAGCAAAACAAATCCAATACCAGCCTGAAACGTCGCACTTCCTACAATTACCCAAATTAATGACTCAAGAGGAAACACGACCTTTTTAACATAATTTGAATTATTTTGCATGAGTCCCGGCGTTCGATTCAAACATTCAGCTAATTGCGCATGAAGTATCATGCCAGTGTATAAAATTAACGCATACATGTCTCGTGGTAATTCTTCACCTTTTCCCCAGCGAGCCTGAAATACATATGAAAACACAAATGTATAAAGAGCAAGCATTATCAATGGAGTAATAACAGACCATGCGAGTCCAACTGTTGACCCCCTGTATCGCTGTAAAATATCACGTTTTGTTAGCTGATAGATTAAATTATAATTAGCAAATAAGCTTTTATATAACTTATTGAAAATCGACATTAATTTTTCTCTTTGCTTAAAGATTTATCCCACAAGCACAACATCAAAAATCAGAATTGCTCATAAAACACTATATTTTTTTTAATAACAGCGCCACATAAAAAGCAATACTTTCTAAAACACTTTGTCTGTATAAGCCAACACTGTGAGCATTTACCATTCTGCTAATAAAAGATGCCGTTCTTATATAATTAAATTTATCAATTAATATTTTGCTTTCTTCTGTAAGATGCCCATTTAATGCCTTCAAAAGTAAAATGTTTTTATCTATGCTTGGCCGCAAACTACCAGAGAAAAGTAATTTAAACCTTAATATTCTTGCTGACAGTAACCTGTTAGCACCAACTATATTTCCAGAATGTTGTCGATATTTTACTGTCGAAGTTGAATCATAGTAGACGTAACCACCACATGCACAGACACATTGATATATCCACCAATCATGTGATGGAACTAGTATACTTTCAGGAACCTTAGTTATAATTTTTCTTGCCGCGTGATTTATCAGCATGGTATTACCGCCAGCAATGCTTTGGATTAGCGCATTTTTAAGTGTGGCAGCTTTACTGAAATTGTATGAATAACCAATTGTAATATCTTGTTCATCGATTAACTCAGTTCTCGAGCAGTATAATGCAGGAGTCTGTGACTTGCTACTGAGGGCCGATAGACTTCTTTCTAATTTATCCGAATTCCAAATGTCATCCTGATCGCAAAAAGCATAGTAATCAGAAAAAATACAGTGGTTGTATATTAAGGAAAGAAAGTTTCTTGCAAAACCCTGGCCGGGTCCATCTAGTATGACCAAACGGTTTTTTCCTAATTTTTTCTGGTAATGCCTCAGAATTTCTATTGTTCTGTCGCTGGAACCATCGTCAGAAACGTAAATATCCCAGTGTGTATAAGTCTGGTTTATTATTGAATCTAACTGTTTTTTTAAAAATTCTTGTCCATTATACGTGCAAAGTAAAATGGTAACTTTCGGCTGATGTGTCATTATCAACAATAAATATCTGCTTTTTTTAACGTTACGGCACAAGCATCTTTTTGAGAAAGCTGAATATTATCTACTAATGGCCATTTAATACCAATATCAGAATCATTCCAGATGATGCTTCTTTCAGAGGTTGGACAATAATAATTGGTGGTTTTATAAACAAACTGTGCTTTTTCACTTAATGTTAAGAATCCATGAGCAAAACCTTCAGGGATCCACAATTGCTTTTTGTTATCTTCACTCAAGATAATTCCGACCCACTTTCCAAATGTTGGAGAGTCCTTGCGTATATCGACTGCAACATCAAAAACTTCACCTTCAATGCAACGCACCAGTTTACCTTGTGCATTCGGTTCAAGTTGATAGTGTAAGCCTCGCAAGACGCCGCGCTGTGACTGGGAATGGTTGTCCTGAACAAAATCAATATTGGAACCAACAGCTTCATCAAAAATTTTCTTATTGAAGCTTTCAAAAAAGTAACCTCGAGCATCACCAAATACTTTAGGTTCGATAATCAATACATCGGGAATTTCTGTTTTAATAATATTCATATATGCACTCGAATTATTTACCAAGAGTTTCTTTTACTACACGCACAACGCCTGTCTTCCAGTCCGGTAATGATACATTAAATACCTGCTCAAACTTACGGTTGCAAAGACGTGAGTTTAATGGCCTTTTCGCAGGAGTAACATATGAAGATGTTGATACACCGTTAACCTTTTTAACATTCAAACTTTCGCCATTATATTCAGCTGTTTCAAAAATAAGATTGGCAAAATGGTACCATGTGGTTTCACCGCTTGCGACTAAATGATAAATTCCATAATTGGCATTTTCTGACATAACTTTGTGGATAGCTAATGACGTACAATCCGCAATGAGTTCAGCTCCTGTAGGAGCCCCAAACTGATCGTTGATTATTGAAAGTTCTTCTTTTTCACCAGCTAGACGCAGCATTGTTTTTATAAAATTTGCACCACGTGTTGCGTAAACCCAACTTGTTCGAAAAATCAGATGCCTAGGATTATTATTAATAATGGCCAGTTCACCTGATAATTTCGTTTCTCCATAAACATTTAGTGGTCCAGTTTTTTCATCCTCACGTCGAAAATGCGAACCACTTCCATCAAAAACATAATCTGTGGAGTAATGAACTAATAGTGCATTAATATTTGCCGTTTCTTTAGCAATTATATCAACAGCATCGGCGTTCAAAGACTGGGCTAATCCAACGTCGCTCTCTGCTTTATCTACTGCAGTATGAGCTGCAGCATTGACGACAACATCCGGTTGAACTCGGCGAATCGTTTCTGCTATTCCTGAAAGGTTTGTCAGATCTCCACAAAGCTCATTATCAAAATAATCAATTGCTATCAGCTCACCCAGAAAACATAGCGAACGTTGAAGTTCCCAACCAACCTGCCCATTCTTCCCAATCAATAAAATTTTCATTTTCTGTTCCATAAACGCCCGATCAAAGTTCTTCATTAATGAGCATTCTTAAATATCGTCCATATTCATTTTTAGCCATTTTATTTGCCTGTTCCTGAAGCTGTTCACGTGAAAGCCAACCTTTACGGAATGCAATTTCCTCTAGACAAGCCACTTTCATTCCCTGACGTTTTTCTATTGTATGAATAAATTGGGAAGCTTCCACTAGACTGTCATGTGTACCAGTATCAAGCCAGGCAAACCCTCTCCCTAACAACTCTACTTGCAGGTTACCTTGTTCAAGATACATCTGATTGAGTGTTGTGATCTCGAGCTCCCCTCTTTCAGAGGGTTTAACCTGCTTGGCCATTTCCACAACATGATTATCGTAAAAATAAAGTCCTGTCACGGCCCAATTTGATTTTGGTTTTACTGGTTTCTCTTCAATTGAAAGTGCTTTGTAGTTTTCATCAAACTCTACAACACCGAAACGTTCTGGATCTTGTACCTGGTACCCAAATACCATGGCACCGCCTAAGAGCTGTGCGGCAGTTTCCAGTTTTTTACCAAAGCTTTGACCGAAGTAAATATTATCACCAAGTACAAGGGCACATGGTTCATTATTAATAAACTGCTCACCAATAATGAATGCCTGCGCCAGGCCATCCGGAGAAGGTTGAACGGCGTAAGACAAGCTGATGCCAAATTGCGACCCGTCGCCCAGTAGACGTTTGAATGAAGGCATATCTTCCGGAGTAGTGATTACCAAAATCTCACGGATACCTGCCAACATCAGGACAGAAATAGGATAGAAAATCATTGGTTTATCATAAACAGGAAGCAACTGTTTAGATACACCTTGCGTAATAGGATAAAGACGCGTTCCGGAACCACCCGCGAGCACAATACCTTTCATCATATTTATCCTTTATTATTCCGCCAGTCCAAGACGTTCGCCCGCATAGGAGCCATCCATAACGCGCTTCCACCAGCTTTCGTTATTTAAATACCACTCGACCGTTTTACGGATACCGGACTCAAATGTCTCCTGAGGTACCCATCCCAGATCGTTTTTAATTTTGCTGGCATCGATGGCATATCGCAGGTCGTGTCCAGGGCGGTCGGTTACATAGGTAATCAGATCGGCGAAGTGAGTAATGCCTGTAGGCTTAGCGGCTATAATTTCATCCAGAATGGTGCAGATTGTCTTAACGACCTCAATGTTTTTACGCTCGTTGTGTCCACCGATATTGTAAGTTTCCCCCACAGCACCTTCAGTCACTACTTTGTATAACGCACGCGCATGATCTTCAACAAACAGCCAGTCGCGAATCTGCTCGCCGTTACCGTACACCGGAAGCGGTTTGCCTGCCAGTGCGTTGAGGATGATGAGTGGGATCAGTTTTTCCGGGAAATGGTAAGGACCGTAGTTATTTGAGCAGTTAGTTACCAGAGTAGGTAACCCATAGGTTCGACTCCATGCGCGGACTAAATGGTCACTGGATGCTTTCGAAGAGGAATAAGGACTGCTGGGGGAATAAGGTGTTGTCTCAGTAAACAGTGGTAGAGAGCTTCCGGCTGGTACCTCATCAGGATGCGGCAAATCACCATACACTTCGTCGGTTGAGATATGGTGGAAACGGAACGCATCTTTGCGGACATCATCCAGCTGTGACCAGTACTTTCGTGCCGCTTCAAGCAGAACATAGGTACCAATAATATTGGTTTCGATAAATGCCGCTGGACCAGTGATTGAACGGTCAACATGACTTTCTGCCGCAAGATGCATGATAGCATCAGGTTGGTGCTCAGCAAAAATACGCGCCATGGCATTTCCATCACAGATGTCTGCTCGTTCGAATGCATAACGCGGATCATTTGCAATGTCTACTAGCGATTCGAGGTTACCAGCGTAGGTCAACTTGTCTACGTTAACCACAGAATCTTCAGTATTATTAATGATATAACGAACTACTGCAGATCCAATAAAACCTGCACCACCAGTGACAAGTATTTTCACAAGACTATTCCGTATTGCGTTGTAATGTTTAGATTTAAACTTAAATCATAGAGCCGAACTGGCGTACGCAGAAAATAAAACACGCTACCGCCCCTGGCTCTACAGCTACCAGTATACTGAAAACAATGACAGTGTTTTTTAGCCCTCCAGCCACAGCTGGCGAGCTATTTTAAGGGGGTTGGCACAAAATGCTAATCGACTATTCTCCCCTTTAACGGCGCTGAAAACAAGGAAAAATCTCAGCGTAAAATAGGGAGTCAAAACCGCTCGCCGCTTTTTTATTGCTTGATTTTAATACAAAAAAAAAGGTAGTGAAGATAATTTATTAAGCTGTAAACAGCTCGGAATTATCCTCGGCTACCTGTGTATTGTTACGACCGAAACGACCGGTTCGTCGGCTTACTGACTAAGAAGTTGCTCGATTTTCTTACGGAACTTCGCCCCTTCCTTCAGGTTGCGCAGCCCATAGTTCACGAACGCCTGCATATAGCCCATTTTCTTACCGCAGTCATAGCTCTCACCGGTCATCAGCATCGCATCGACAGACTGCTTCTTCGCCAGCTCGGCAATCGCATCGGTGAGCTGGATACGATCCCAGGCGCCTGGCTCGGTTTTTTCCAGTTCCGCCCAGATATCGGCATTCAGAACATAACGCCCCACTGCCATCAGGTCAGAATCCAGCGTCTGCGGCTGATCCGGTTTTTCGATGAACTCAACGATGCGGCTAACCTGCCCTTCCGTCTCCAGCGCTTCTTTCGTCTGAATTACGGAGTACTCGGAGAGGTCGCCTTTCATGCGCTTCGCCAGCACCTGGCTACGGCCCGTTTCGTTGAAACGTGCCACCATTGCCGCCAGGTTGTATCGCAGCGGATCGGCAGACGCGTTATCAATAATGATATCCGGCAGCACAACGATGAACGGGTTATCACCCACCACCGGACGGGCACAAAGGATCGAGTGTCCCAGACCCAGCGGCTGCGCCTGACGCACGTTCATGATGGTCACGCCCGGCGGACAAATAGACTGCACTTCCGCCAGCAGCTGACGCTTAACGCGCTGCTCAAGCAACGCTTCGAGTTCGTAAGAGGTGTCGAAGTGGTTTTCTACCGCATTCTTGGATGAGTGCGTAACCAGGACGATTTCTTTGATCCCTGCAGCAACAATCTCGTCGACAATGTACTGAATCATTGGCTTGTCGACGATCGGCAGCATCTCTTTAGGAATGGCTTTTGTGGCGGGCAGCATATGCATGCCCAGGCCTGCTACCGGAATGACTGCTTTCAAATTAATCATTATTTCTTCCACCTTAAAATGGTTGACGAATTATAGCTCTTAAACCTGTTTTCGCCAGCATGATTTGCCGTAATCCTGAAGCAATGTTACGCCTTAGCATCACATATTTCTGTAGTTGTAATCTGATTCGATCGCGCTTATATGCCAGGAATCGTCTTAAAACAGATTATTGTCGATTATCTGTGCGGCAGCGCAAAGTTCAGTCTTTCCACATTCACCACCTGCTGGTCGACCCGGTCAATATCCACCGAGCTTTGCCCCTTCTCGTTCACAGCTTTGATGTTCGCCAGCGAAAGCAGCGTCTCGTCTTTCGCCATGAATTTTCCTCGCACATCCTTGCGCAGGTCGAAGTTTATCTTCAGGGCAGGCCCCACGGCAGCTTCCTGCATCACATTGATATTACGTAAGAAAAGATGCTGCGGCTTGTTGTGCAGTTCCAGCGTTGCGCGCTGCATTTCCACATTAGTAATCGCCACAAACGACGTCGCATTACCGGATGAAATCTGTATTCCGCGCAATTTATAGGCGAGCTGGCGGTTATCGAGATGAATATTATTGAGCTTGAAGTTCTGCGGGATGGACAAATAATCGCCTTTTATGACCCCATAGCCGATTAACATTCCCGCGCTGTTGACCATGTCGACATTATCAATAATGAAATTATCACAGCCATAAATCGCCACCGTGGCGTTGTCTATTCCCGCCTTTTTACTGAAGTCTGGGGTGATATTTTTGGCCTTAATATTGCGGATAACAAAGTGCTTCCCGTTTTCCACATGCACCAGCTGACGACAGTTGCTGCCGGTGATGTTGGCCACCACGAAGTTCTTAACGGTTTGCTTTTCCGGGTAGTCGTTGTCGTAGGTGCTCCCGGCAAGGCCAATGCCGATGCCCCAGTTGATCTTGCCGTTGGTGCAGTTGATGTTGTCGATGACATGATCGGAGATCAGGATATTGCGATCGTTGATGGCGACGTTCCATTCGATCGCATCGCCCTGCAGATGGCTAAATTTGCTGTTGGTGATGCGGGCGCCGTCCACCTGGTTGTGGAAACCCTGGCGCAGGATGGCGTAGTTGGCCTGACTCACGCTGATGTTATCAATCACCAGATTGCGCATCACGCTCGGTTTCTTACCGCCGATGTAGATTTGCGTCACAGGGCCAAAACCGCTCATGGCCAGCCCTTTGATGACGCAGTTAGAGCCGCGAACGTCGAGCGCAATGTTCTCCGTGCGGCCAGCGCCTTCGCCTACCACTTTGCTGCCTTCCTGCAGAACAAAGCGGCCGCGGCCATTGCCGGTTAACGCCCCGCGGATCAGCAGCGTTTTACCGTCGGGAATGAAAATACCCGTGTTGATGTTTTCACAGGTCAGCCCGGCAGGGACAACGACCGTGTCCCCGTCATTAAACGCCTGCTTAAAGGCCGCGATCCAGTCGTTGTTATTGTACTGTTTAACAGAGACCGTTCTTCCACTCGCCGCCCGCGCAATGCGGGACGACAGCAGCGGCGTAGCCGCCAGAACGGACAGAGACGAGACAAAGGTGCGTCGGGTAATCTTTTTCAGCATACATCCTCGGCGTTACAACGTTTGCAGCAGGCTGGCTAACTGACGGTTAATCACCTGCTGGTTAAAATCGGCTTCAACTTTTTGTCGGGCATTATGGAGCACGGGCTCCAGCGCCTGCTGGTCGATATCGCTGAAGGCAGCTAACCGATCGGCGAGCGCCATGGCGTTATTCTCCGGCACCAGCCAGCCGGAATGGTCAGACTTAATCAGCTCCGGGATCCCGCTGTGCAGGGTCGAGACCACCGGTATACCCACGGCCATTGCCTCCATCAGCGCCACCGGAATGCCTTCCATATCGCCATCGGCACCCGTTACGGAAGGCAGCAGAAATACATCAGCCTCATCGAGCATGGCCTTGACCTCGTGGCTTGGCTTGAAGCCCGGCATCTCTACAACATCTTCCAGCTGATACTGTTCGATCAGCGTGCGCAGACGACGCTCCCACGGCCCAATCCCGAGAATGCGGTAGTGGAAATCCACCCCGCGCGCTTTCAGCTGGCGGCAGGCTTCAATCGCCACATGCAGGCCTTTCTTCTCGGTCAGACGCGCGACGGAGATGATCTGCAGCGGCTTGCCCGGCACCTTCACCGGACGGCGAGTAAAGCGCGTTAAATCCACGCCCATGCGCGACACGGCAATTTTCTCTCCCGGGCAGCCCATGCTTTTCAGGCGTCCGGCCCACAGTTCGCTGATGGGCAGCATCATGTCGCCGCGGCGGAAAAGCTGCTGGTACTCCGGCGTATAGTGGTTCAACACTTCGCGGCTGGAGATGTCGATACCGTGGAAAATGGTCGCAATTTTACCGTCAATCACGCCCAGTTCGCGTAGCTTCGCGGCGGTGACGCCTGCCGGGCCAAAGTGGGCGATAAACACGTCGGCACGATACGGCTGCGCCGTTTGCCCGCAGATGGCCGAGAGAATTAAATTGCGTGATTCCGACCCATAGCGGGAAACGTTCAGCGCCCGCCACGTCGACGCGCGATGGATCCCACGTAAGGTCTGGCTGGCGCGGTGGCGCAGCTTACTCAGCTTCCCGGACGGCTCATCCTGCAGCCAGCGGGTTTTTGCCTCCAGCCCATACTGGGTATACGCCGCGTGGGTGTTTTGGGTATCGCCCTTTTGCAGGGCGATAATCTCCACGTCATATCCCATATCGATAAACGCGGTGATTTGGTTCAGAACAAAGGTCTCAGACGACAGCGGAAATTTCAGTAAGAAGAAACCAACCTTCATTTCCCCTCCCGCACGCGGTCAAGTACCGATTTCACCATCCCAATGCCCTTCTCGCGCTCGGCTTTCACCGCCACCGCCAGACGTTCATTGATCGCAGGCAGCTGGCCGAGCGTGTCGCCCACCATCGCACCCAGCGACCCGTCCAGCAGATGACGAATATCCACCGCCATTTCCGGCATACCGAGCTGCTGCATAATGCCCGCGGACTTGTGCTCGTAGTTAATGGCAATGGCCGGCGTGCCAAAGTTCATGGAGATAATGGCCGAGTGCAGGCGCGTGCCCACCGTCAGGTCGCAGGCGGAGAGCAGCTTGCCCATTTCCAGGTCGTTCAGCTCGTCCATCACCACGTGATAGCGGGACGGATCGTTCACCAGGTTGCGCAGGTTCAACGCCACCATGCGGTCATCTTTGTTGTAGCTGTCGATGCCGGTACAGGTGGACAGCGCCAGCACCTGATAACCGCTGTCCAGCACGCGGTTCACCACGTCGGCGAATGCTTGCTCATACGCCGCCTGCGTCGTGCCTAAACGTTTATCAAATGGCGCCAGCTCGCGCAGGGTGATCGCGACGGTTTTCTGTTTCGCCGTAACGTCGAGCCAGTGCTGCACCGCGTAGCTCGGCTGGAAGCTGTCGTCCTGGTGATCCACCAGCCAGGCGGTGTCCACGCCGTGCTCAACTTTCGACGTGTCAATCTCGCTGCGCTTCATCATGTCAAGGCTGACCGACTCGCGTAGAATCAAGGCATCGCAGTGGCCAAACACATAGTTCGCCAGCTGGTTAAACTGCGGATCCTGGAAAGGCCCCACGCTGTGGCCAATCATAAACAGCGGCTTTTTCGCCATGAACGTACAAAGCGCATGCTCAAACTGCGGCACGCCGTAGAGATCGACGAAGAACGAACCGCCGACCTGAATAATGGCGTCATAGCCGGACAGCAGACGAACAAAGTCGGTAAAGCCCTGCGCGATGGCGATGTTGCGCAGCTTGCCGGTATCGGTCACGCGGGAAAGCAGCACCTGATGCTGGTAGCGACGACGCAGTACTTTCTTCACGCGGCCCATCACGCCCGCGGCGTTGTTATGCTGTTTCATCTGGCTGTAGAGCGGATCGCCCATTACCGGGCGGTTCAGTAACCAGGATGAGCTGACAGGATAACGGCTCATCACGTCCACTTCGGTCTCAGGCTTAAGGGTGTTAATTGCATCCAGTAAACCGCGCAGGATGGCGCTGTCGCCACGGTTGCCGCAGGTATGGTTGCCAAGAATTAATAATTTCATAATGGCCTCTTAAATAACTAGCCTGCGCGAAGCAGCGTTTTCATTTTTTCGTTACGGCAAAACTGGCGCTTCATCTCAACCACGAGCGCATTGCGAGAAAGCACAATCATCACGCCAAATGCCAGCGCCCCCGCGGCAACCTGCACCGCCAGCAGCGCGGCCAGCGGCAGATGCCCGCTGAGGATAATGCCCAGGCCGTAGCTCACCGCTAGGGTCGGCAATGAGAGATAGAACGGCAGCCACAGGCTCAGGATGTACTGACGGTAGCTGGAGCCCAGCACCGGTTTAATCATGATGAAGTAGCTCAGGACGGTATTGACGATCTGCACCAGCAGGAAGCCCAGCGTCACGCCAATAGCGCCCGCCATGTGCCCGCCGACGATAATTGCCGGAATAAACAGGAAGGTTTTGAATACGTTGAACTTAAAGCTGATATCCACGCGCGCTTTTGCCATCAGCAGGGACCCAATCGGGTTCCCCACGGAGCGCAACAGCCCTACCACGCACAGCAGCTGCAGGATCGGGATAATACCGTTCCATTTCTCACCAAACACCAGCGGTACGACGTTGCTAGACACCACCATCAGCCCCAGCAGCACCGGGAAGTTGATGATCCCCACTACCGAAAGCAGCTTGTAAAAGTTAATGCGCAGCTTTTCGGTGTCGTCCTGAATCTTGGCAAACGCCGGGAACAGCACGCGGGTGATTATTGGGTTCAGCTTCATCGGCGGCACCACCGCGACGTTGTAGGCCAGGTTGTAGCCCCCCGCCACGCTCGCGCCGAGAATACGTGCCAGCACCAGCGTCGAGAGGTTGGTGTTCACGTAGTTGATAATGCTGTCCGCCGTCAGCCACGCGCCAAAGCGCAGGTTGGACGAGACGGACGCAAGAGAGAAATGCAGTCCCGGGCGGTAAATTTTACGCCCAAAGTAGCCGAACAGCAGCGTACGCACGGCAGAGTTCACCAGGTAACCGAGGATGGCGGTCATCGCCAGCGGCCAGAAATGGGCGCTCACGACGGTAAAGGTAAAGCCCGCCAGCACGGCGCTGGTCTCGATCATGCCGATCTTGTTGAACTCCAGCTCTTTCTGCATCAGCGCGCGGAACTGCTGCCCGTGGGGGATTACCACGAACGCAAACGACAGCGTACGCATCAGCGGGGCGAGATCCGGGTTGTGCAGCACGCTGGCGATGGTATCGCTCAGCAGGAACACCAGCACAAACACGAAAATCCCCAGCCCCACGTTCAGCCAGTAGAGCGTGGTCAGCTCAAGATGGCTGATCTCTTTGCGCTGGATAATCGAGTTGGCGATACCAAAGTCAGACAGCGTATCGGCCAGCGCAATGATCACCAGCGAGACGGTCAGCAGGCCGAACTGGTGATTATCGATAATGCGCGCCAGCACCGTCATCTGCACCAGGCCGAGGCCAATGATGACGATGGTCGCCATCGCTGACCACTTGGCGCCGCTGATGGTTTTTTCACGTAAGCTCATCTTAGTACGCCGCTTTGTTCACGAAACCTTTGAAAATGGTCAGAAAAACAATCTTGATATCGAACCAGAGGCTCCACTCGCGGATGTACTCCAGATCGAACTCGATGCGTTTTTCCATTTTTTCCAGCGTGTCGGTTTCGCCGCGCCAGCCGTTGATTTGCGCCCAGCCGGTGATGCCCGGCTTCACCTTATGGCGCAGCATGTAGCCTTCAATCAGCGAGCGGTACTGCTCGTTGTGCGCCACCGCGTGCGGACGCGGGCCAACAATCGACATCCCGCCGGTAAAGACGTTGATAAACTGCGGCAGCTCGTCCAGCGAGGTGCGGCGCAGGAAGTTCCCCACGCGGGTGACGCGCGGATCGTTCTGAGTGGCCTGGGTCACGACCTTGTCGTTCTCCATCACCTTCATGGAGCGGAATTTCCACACCATAATCGGCTTACCGTCCATGCCGTAGCGGGTCTGACGGAAGATAACCGGTCCTGGCGAGCTCAGCTTCACCGCGAGGGCAATGCAGCACAGCACCGGGGAGATGAGCAGCAAAATCAGCGAAGAGAGCACGATATCTTCCAGACGCTTCAGCACGCGGTTAATACCGGACAGCGGCGTGTCGTACAGCGGTACGACCGGCACCCCGTTCACCTCTTCAATACGGGAGTGAAGAATGTTGAAGGTAAACACGTCCGGGATCAGGATCACTGAACAGGTGGTATCCGCCAGCTCGCGCATCAGCTGCTTAATGCGGGATTCGTCTTTCATCTGCATGGCGATGTAGACGTTGTGAATTTTGCCGGCTTTGGCATCGTCAATCAGCTGATCGTAGTTGCCCGCCCAGTCGGCAGGCACGCCGCCAGGCTTTGCGTCGTGATAAATCCCGACCACTTCAAAGCCTAACCACGGCTCTTTGCGGAAGCTGTCGAGCAGCACTTTCCCAACCGGCAGATCGCCTGCCACCGCCACGAAGCGACGGTTATAGCCCCGGTTGCGCAGCCAACCCGCGCCAAAGCGGATCAGGGAACGGCACACCACCATGCCGACGCTGGTCAACAGATACCAGCTCAGATAGGTCACGAGGCGATTATCAAAATCATGGCTAAATGCCACCAGGCCTGCGCTGAAGATCAGGCTCAGGGTCCAGTTCTGCAGCAGCAGCATCAGTTCAGTGGTCATTTTGACGCCGCGCCACGAGCGGTAGAAATCGGTCATACCGCCGATCATTTGAAACACGACCAGCGCAATCAGGGCCATCAGCAGATGCATATATAAGAACGGCAGCCCGCTGATCCGACACACCGCCCACAATCCACCGACCATGATGGTGATATCAGAAAAACGCTGCACCATAGAGATTAACGATGCATTCGTTCTCGCTCGTTCGCGTTTTTTTAGATTCGTCATCGTTGTTCCTGTATTCGGTTCCCCCTCCCACCGGGAGGGGCAGTTATTACTGATTCAACAGCGCCAGAATGTCCTTCGTTCGGGCTTCCATGAGCGCGGTGTCAGCGCGGGACTCCACGTTCAGGCGCACCACCGGCTCGGTATTGGACGAGCGCAGGTTAAAGCGCCACTGCGGGAACGCCATGCTGATGCCGTCGGTACGGTCAATTTCCAGCGCGTGGATGGCAAAGTGCTGCTCCACGCGGGCAATCGCCTCGGCAGGCTGTGCCAGCTTGCTGTTGATCTCTCCGCTCGCCGGGAACGCCGCCATACGGTCGCGCACCAGCTCGCCCAGGGTTTTCCCCTTCAGGCACAGCAGTTCAGTCACCAGCAGCCACGGGATCATCCCGCTGTCGCAGTAGGCAAAGTCACGGAAGTAGTGGTGGGCGCTCATCTCGCCGCCGTAGATGGCGTCTTCTTCGCGCATGCGCTCTTTGATGAAGGCGTGACCGGTTTTGGACATCACCGGCGTGCCGCCTGCGGCAGAAACCACGTCGACGGTGTTCCAGGAGAGGCGCGGGTCATGAATGATCTTCGCGCCAGGGTTTTTCTCGAGGAACGCTTCCGCCAGCAGGCCGACAATGTAGTAGCCCTCGATGAACTGCCCTTTCTCGTCGAACAGGAAGCAGCGGTCAAAATCGCCGTCAAAGGCGATACCCATGTCCGCGCCGTGTTCAATCACCGCGTTGCGGGTGTCGTCACGGCACTCCGGCAGCAGCGGGTTAGGAATGCCGTTCGGGAAGTTGCCGTCCGGGGTGTTGTGCACTTTGACGAAGGTCACCGGCACGTTCAGTGCTTTAAAGCGCGCTTCAAGGGCATCGACCACCGGGCCAGCCGCGCCGTTGCCGGAGTTAATCACCAGCTTCAGCGGCTTCAGGTTTGCCACGTTGATGTAGCCCAGCAGGTGGTCGATGTACTCTTTCTGCAGGTTGATTTTTTTGTAGCTGCCGCGCTTCGCCTCGTTCACCGGCGGGAAATCGTTGGCTTCCGCCAGACGCTGCACGTCGCGCAGGCCGGTGTCGCCGCTGATAGGACGGGCGCCCTTGCGCACCAGCTTCATGCCGTTGTAATCCATCGGATTGTGGCTGGCCGTCACTTCAATACCGCCGTCCACGCCCAGGTGGAAGGTGGCAAAGTAAATCTCTTCGGTTCCGGAAAGACCGATGTCCAGCACGTCCACGCCCGCGTCCTGCAGCCCTTTCGCCAGCGCCAGCTTGAGGGATTCACTGGTCAGACGCACGTCACCGCCCAGCACGATGGTCTGCGGTTTTAAGTATTCGCCGTACGCGCGGCCAATGCGCCACGCAATGTCTTCATTCAGCTCTTCGCCCAGCTTGCCGCGAATATCGTAGGCTTTAAAACAGGTTAATTTATCCATGATGACCCCTTTTTCAGGCAACAGTCGGTCCTGACCACTAAATGGCCAAATTAATTTTTTTGTCATTCGTAGGCCCGGTAAGCGCAGCGCCACCGGGCATGATGCAGAGAGCTACACTCGCCCGTAGCGGTCCTGGAAGCGCACGATATCGTCCTCTTCCAGATACGAGCCGGAGCGCACCTCAATTAAGTCGAGAGGAATTTTCCCCGGGTTCTCCAGACAGTGCGTCGCCCCCAGCGGAATATAGATGGACTCGTTTTCGCCCAGCAGTTTCACTTCACCGTCGATGGTGACTTTGGCGGTACCCGCGACCACCACCCAGTGCTCGGCGCGGTGATGGTGCATCTGCACCGACAGCCCCTCGCCCGGCTTCACGGTGATGCGTTTCACCTGATAGCGGTCACCGGCGTCAATGGAGTCATATTTGCCCCACGGACGGTAGACTTCGCGATGAATATGGTGCTCGTGACGGCCATCCGCCTTGATCTTCTCCACCACTTTTTTAACGTCCTGCACGGCGTTACGGTCGGCAATCAGCACGGCGTCTTTGGTCTGGACCACAACAAGATCTTTTACCCCAACCGTGGTGACCAGGCCGGACTCGGCGTAGACGTAGCTGTTTTCCGTTTTGTGGCTAATGACATCGCCGTGATGGACGTTACCCTCCGGGGTATGGGCGCTGATCTCCCACAGGGAGGACCAGGATCCAACATCGCTCCAGCCCGCATCCATCGGTACCACGACGGCGTCAGCCGTGCGTTCCATTACCGCATAGTCAATGGACTCTTCCGGACAGGCGAGGAAGGCCTCTTCATCCACGCGGATGAAGTCGAGATCCGGATCCACCACCGCCATCGCTTTCTCGCAGGCGCTCAGAATATCCGGGCGATATTTGCGCAGCTCTTCCAGATAGCGTCCGGCGCGGAACAGGAACATCCCGCTGTTCCAGTAATATTCCCCGCTGGCGACATACGCCTGCGCGGTTTCCAGATTCGGTTTTTCAACGAACTGCGCCACGTCAAACGCCACGCTGTCGCCTTCACCCGGCGTCACGTTGCCGCGACGGATGTAGCCGTAGCCGGTTTCCGGCAGATCCGGCACGATACCGAAGGTCACCAGCTTGCCGCGCTCAGCGTAAGGAATGGCCGCACGCACCGCGTCGCGGAAGGCCTCTTCCTGCTGGATCACGTGGTCTGCCGCCAGCACCAGCATCAGCGGGTCACAGTCCGGGCTGCTGCGTTTTGCCGCCAGCGCCGCCAGGGCGATAGCCGGTGCGGTATTGCGTCCGGCAGGCTCCAGGATGATATTTTCTGTGAGTTTGTTCAGCTGGCGCAGCTGCTCGGCAACAATAAAGCGGTGCTGTTCGTTACAGATCACCACCGGGCTTTCACACTCCACGCCGTGGAGACGGTTTACCGTCGTCTGCAGCATGGTGAGATCCCCTTTCAGGCAGAGGAACTGTTTTGGATAGAGCACGCGGGACAGCGGCCACAACCGGCTACCAGAGCCACCAGCCATCACAACCGGATACAAAGTGGTTTGACTCATGATTTATCCCCGTATATCTGCAATAAATTGGCTCAGCACGTTCTCTTTCTCGAGCGTGCGTTCGGCATATTCACGTGCCACCGTGTTCACTTTTGGCATGGCAAGTGCCTGTTCAATGCCGGTGACCAGCGCCGGAACCGATTCCGGCTCTACGCACACCGCAATCCCCGGATAGCTGTCACATAGCTGGCCTAATTCAGTTTCGGCTTCGGCCGTAATCACCGCGTTACCGCCCACGGCCAGAATGTTGGTCAGCTTGGACGGCAGCACCGCATCCGCCGCGCCGCGCTTTTGCACCACCAGATGGCAGTCGCCCATCTTCAGCAGCGCAGGCAATGCCTCGTAAGACTGAAGCGGGAAGAATTTCACGTTGGTCAGGCCGCGAACGCTTACCATTTTTTCCAGCCGCGCTTTTCCACCGCCCTGCCCGACAATCACAAACATCCATGGATGTTCGTTCAGCAGTTGAGCCGCCTCGATCACGCTCTCCAGCCCCTGCTTTTCGCCGATATTGCCTGAGTAAAGAATGATTTTTTGATCTTCAGGCAAACCGAGCTGCCCGCGCAGCGCCTGAGCGTCTTGCTCAGTCACGTCGCGAAAACGCGCCACTTCGGACCAGTTCGGGAAGAAGATCACCTTCTCCGCCGGGACACCTTTCTCCTGCGCTTTGTTCATCATGGAGCGCGAGATCGTTGAGACGTAGTCCACGTTGTGTAAGCCACTGCGCTCAAACGCGCTGGCGAGCTTCGCCACCTTGCCGCCTTTGCTTTTGCCTGCCATCCCCAGGCCCAGCATGGCGTCCACTTCATAATCCTGAATGTGCAGCAGGGTGCGCGCGCCGGAGAGTTTGCCCAGCAGGCGCATGCCCGGCGTGCAAAACAGCGTCGGCACCACGCCGATAATGCGATCCGGCTTCCAGCGACGCTGCGCCATCAGCGGGAAGAAGCTGCTCAGGGCAAAGCTGCCGAGATGAATCAAGCGCTTCAGCGTCGAGGGCTGCTTAGGCACATACAGCGGGCAGCGCCAGACGGTCGCTGCCCCCTCTTCGCGACGGTAGCGCCAGCTTGAGTAGCGCTCCCCCACTTTCCACTCCGGGTAGTACGGCGGCGCGGTAATGACCCGCACGTCATGTCCCTGGCTCGCCATCCACTCGACCATCTCGCCGGTGTATTTTCCGATGCCGGTTAATTCCGGCGAGTAGTTGATTCCGTATACGAGGATCTTCATAAGCCCGGCACCCCGGACTGACGTTCAGCGAGGAAATAGGCACGGCTGTTGTCATGCACATTGTCGCTCGCCAGCAGCGCCTCTGGCGTCTGCCAGCGGTAGTCGTCATGCTGAGAATCAGGCAGACGCAGGTCTGCCTCACTCACCTTCAGGCGGAACCCCAGCACGATGTAGTGCGTGGAGAACCCGGTACCCGAAAAGTTATCGTCATAGAAGTGCTGCCAGACCCCGTAAAACTGGCCCGCTGCCATCGGCAACTGCAGGCCCAGTTCCGCCAGAGTGAGACGCTCAAACGCATCGGTCAGCGTCTCATCCTTTTGCACGCGCCCGCCGGGCACGAACCAGAAGCCCTGTGCAGGACGGTTGGTTCGTTTCCCCAGCAAGAACTCGCCGCGTTCGTTCTCCACGATCAAATCAATTGAGATGAGCGGAGTGGAACGCACTACCGTGGCAAAATCTTCCTGACTTAAAAACATCGTTACCCCCGGAAGCGGTGCTGGTTTTCCAGGAACCACTGATAGGTGCTGGCCAGCCCCTGCTCCAGTGACACCTCGTGATACCAGCCCAGCTGATGCAGACGGGTCACGTCCAGCAGTTTGCGCGGCGTGCCGTCCGGTTTCGTGGCGTCAAACACCACGCGGCCTTTGTAGCCCACCACCTGCGCGATGGTCTGCGCCAGCTCGCGAATGGTGCAGTCCACGCCGGTGCCCACGTTGATGTGCGACAGCATCGGCTCGGTGTTCTCCTGCCACACCTCGCGATCCAGCTCCATCACGTGAATGCTGGCCGCAGCCATGTCGTCCACGTGCAGGAATTCGCGCATCGGCGTACCGCTGCCCCACACCACCACATCCGGCGCGTTCTCGGCGGTCGCCTCGTGGAAGCGGCGCAGCAGCGCCGGGATCACGTGCGAATTGCTCGGGTGGAAGTTGTCGTGCGGTCCGTACAGGTTGGTCGGCATTACCGAGCGATAGTCGCGGTTGTACTGACGGTTGTAGGACTCGCACAGCTTGATCCCGGCAATTTTGGCAATCGCGTACGGCTCGTTGGTGGCTTCAAGCGTGCCCTGCAGCAGCTCGCTTTCAGCGATCGGCTGTTTTGCCATTTTCGGGTAAATACAGGATGAGCCGAGGAACAGCAGCTTGTTCACGTTGTGCAGATGCGCCGCGTGAATGATGTTGCTCTCAATCATCATGTTTTCGTAGATGAAATCCGCCGGGTAGGTGTTGTTGGCAACAATGCCGCCCACCTTCGCCGCCGCCAGATACACCTGGTCAATACGTTCGTTCGAAAAGAAGTCCTGTACCGCACGGCTGTCGAGCAGGTTCAGCTCGTCGCGCGTGCGGACAACCACTTCGACGTCACCGCGCTGTTCGAGCTGGCGAACAATCGCGGAACCCACCATTCCGCGATGACCGGCGACAAAAATACGTTGTTTTGTCATTCTCAGGACTCCAGCGCGATGGCAACCTCGTAGCCATGAGATTTGAGCAGGGAGTGTTTTTTCGCTGCTTCAAGATCTTTGGCTACCATCTCGGAAACCATCTCCTGCAGAGTGGTTTCTGGTTTCCAGCCCAGCTTCTCGTGCGCTTTGGTTGGGTCGCCCAGCAGGGTTTCCACTTCAGCAGGACGGAAGTAGCGTGGGTCAACCTGCACAATCACGTCGCCTGGCTTCACGCCCGGTGCGTCATGGCCGGTCACGGAAACCACGATGCCCTTCTCTTCCACGCCGGTGCCTTCGAAGCGCAGCTTGATGCCCAATTGAGCGGCAGCCATTTCGACGAACTGACGAACGGAGTACTGCACGCCGGTGGCGATCACGAAGTCTTCTGGCTGTTCCTGCTGCAGCATCATCCACTGCATTTTCACGTAGTCTTTGGCATGGCCCCAGTCACGCAGGGAGTCCATGTTGCCGAGGTGCAGGCACGATTCCAGACCCTGCGCAATGTTGGCGATTGCGCGGGTGATTTTGCGGGTCACGAAGGTTTCGCCGCGACGTGGAGATTCGTGGTTGAACAGAATGCCGTTACAGGCGTACATGCCGTAGGATTCACGGTAGTTCACGGTGATCCAGTAGGCGTACAGTTTCGCTACCGCGTACGGAGAACGTGGGTAGAACGGCGTGGTCTCTTTCTGTGGGATTTCCTGCACCAGGCCGTACAGCTCAGAGGTGGATGCCTGGTAGAAACGGGTTTTCTTCTCAAGACCCAGGAAGCGGATCGCTTCCAGCAGACGCAGGGTACCCATGGCGTCCACGTCAGCGGTGTATTCCGGAGACTCGAAGGAGACCGCAACGTGGCTCATCGCGCCCAGGTTGTACACTTCATCCGGCTGCACTTCCTGCAGGATACGGGTCAGGTTGGAGGTATCGGTCAGGTCGCCGTAGTGCAGGTGGAATTTCGGGTTCGCCGCGTGAGGATCCTGATAAATATGATCGACACGTTCGGTGTTAAATGAAGACGCACGACGTTTAATACCGTGTACTTCATAACCTTTTTCCAGCAGTAACTCTGCCAGGTAAGAACCATCCTGCCCGGTAACGCCGGTGATGAGAGCGACTTTAGACATGTTTATATTCCTCTACTTATGAATTTAATCAGTTTCAACGCGTTCGCGTATCACCACTGCGGGGTTGCCACGACAAATTTTATTTGCCGGTAGCGATTTAAAAACGCTGCTGCGGGCACCGACTACCGTGCCATCGCCAACAGAAACACCCGGTGCAACAAAAACATCCGTTGCCAGCCAGCATTTTTCACCAATCACAATAGGCGAAGCGGTAATATCAAAATGCTGACTCATAAAGTCGTGGCTGCCGGTGCACAAATAACATTTCTGTGAAACCACCGAATTCGCGCCAATCGTAATCTCGCCCAGGGTATATAACACCGCGTCATCCCCTACCCAGGCGTAATCCCCAAGCGTTAATTTCCAGGGATAGGTAATTTTCACCGAAGGACGAATGACTACGTTTTTTCCTATTTTTGCGCCAAAGAGACGCAATAAAAATGCTCGCCAGCGGTAAAGTATTTGCGGTGACCAGGCAAATAAGGTGGCCTGAACCGCCCACCATAGCTGCACTTTAATACCGCCTGCCCCCCGAAAACCTTTCGGTACGGAGAAACCGTTCAGATCCTGCATTACGTTTCCTTATATTCAGGCTTTGTTATATAAGGCTTTCGTTTTACTCGTGGTACGCACGCGTAAAAAATAAGATAATTCCGCCCAGAATCCCGGCACGCGTAATATTTTACGCTGCACGTTTTTGGCATCCTGGCACAACTCCAGATTATTCGAGGTTGACACACCCCCCATTGAAAACTCAGATACCAGCCCTTTAATTCGGCGGAACGGGTAACCTGACTTATACAGACTGGCGGCCAGCGCATAATCGGATGACACTTTATACTGCAAATCGTAAGGCTGTTTTTTCAGACCTTTTACCGGAAAGAAAATGGCCTGATGGCTGGCGGGTAAGCTGTGGTAGATATACCAGCCCGGCTTCGCGCTGCGGCACACTTTATGTCCGTCGCCAAAATCAAGCAGCGCATCGCCAATATACATGGCGTCCTCTTTCTGGCACGCCAGCTGACGGGCAAACAGCGCCACGTCGTCATGGAAGATATCACCCGAATTCAGGAAGATGGCATAACGGCCTTGCGCCATGTTAATGCCTTTGTTCATTGCATCGTAGATGCCTTTATCTTTCTCGCTGATGTAGCGTAAGTTGAACTCACCGTTGAGTTTTTCCAGAAACTCTGCCGTGCCATCGTTCGAGCCGCCGTCGACCACAATCCACTCAAAGGTGAGGCTTGGATCGCGCGCCAGGTTGCGCAGCGAGCGCCAGGTTTTTACCACCCCTTCGTAATTACGAAAAGCGACAGTAATGACGCTAAGAAACATAAATCACCTCATTTCGTCATACGTGCGTAATATTAAGCGCCTTGCGCAGAATAAACGGACAGACAATCAAGAAAGCATATTCCGGGCTAAATATTGACCCGGTAAAAAACAGCGACACCGGCGTAAACAGATAAAGTTGCACGCGAAAGTTCTGGTTATCACCAAACGCGTTAATCATCATTTTGAAAACTTTAAACAGATACCACAGCGTCAACAGTACGGCGAACCACGAAAAATAAATAATTAACAGATACAGACCATTGTCTATGGTTTTACCGACATCCGCACCGTTAAAGATTCCGAATGATGCAACATATTCGTAAAGTGAGCCGAATCTTACTACACCATCAATATGGGTTAAGGAATAACCCACCATCACCAGTGGTCCAATGATGCGATAATAGGACGAGGATCCTTCCGTTCCCAAATCACCCAGACGTTCTGAGATGTAGGGGAAAGCAAATATCACGCCCACCATAAATACCGTCAGGGAGATAATCGCCAGCGGCAGTTTTTTCTTAATCGCATCTTTGTTCAGGTACTGAAACGCCCATTCCAGCAGGTAAAACAGGATAAATGTCATTACCCCTGAGAACGATCCAGACAGAACGATTCCTGCAAGAATCATAGCATCGGTCTTAGGCGTTTTGATACCAAACTGTTTGATGCTGAGCCAAATTGAGATTAACGCCAAAGCGAAAAACGCCGGTTCAAAATAGAGGGCCGTGGTACGCTTCCCGCCGAACTTGATGAAGTTCAATACATAGCTGTTGCTGTAAATGAGATATTTCGAAATTATCTCCATCAGGCTGCTGCCGCCGGTGAGAATAATTTGCGCCATCTCCATAGCAGCAAGCATAACAATTAACGCAACGGCAATATAAAAGAACCTGAGGATTTTCCGATAATTGTGCGGAGAAATCGTTTTAAAGCGAATACTCCAGACCATTCCGATAATAATGACAATATAAACAAACAGCATGGTCGAGGTGACGTATTTACTGGCATCCAGCGACTGACCGAAGATATAGTTAAAAAGCGTCAGACCCGTACCCAACCCTAAGGCAATCATCAGCTTCTTCAGGTTGATTTTATCGACATACAGCAGAAGCAGAACGGGCAAGAAGGTGACGATAGTTATCGGGAAGCTTTCGCCGAGCTGGGCAATCTTAACGTTGACCAGCAGGTAAATCAGCGGCAGCAGCAGATAACTACAGATTCTGATAGAACGAGACATACTCCTCCAGCATCTGTTGTCCACTGTAGGCCTTGCGGCTGCGGTTGCGGAACGATTCCAGGTCGGTGCCAAAAACGGCCTGAGCGATCTGCGCCTTCGGCAATTGCACCAGCGGCAGAACCTCCTGCTCCGCAAAAGTTTTCCCGCCGGATTTTTCCAGCACCTCACGTGCCGCATCGCTGTGGGTGGCAATCACCGGCACGCCGATGGAGAGCGCTTCACAGAGGATCAGCGGGTAGTTATCCACGCGGGAGCTGAACACCAGCGCATCCATTTCATTCAGCGCGCTCATCAGCTTGCGCTTATCGGTTTCAAACCCGTGGTTGACCACGTTAGTCCCTTCAAACGGTGAAAATTTGCCGAAGGTGTGAAGCTCAATTTTGTCACCCAGCGCCATCATGTCGCGCACCAGCTGCTGGTTGGTTTTCCCGTCGTAACGAAGGTCATGCGCAACGATAGCGATTTTCGGTTTGCCCGTGGTTTGCGCCACCGGCGTCAGGTCGGCGAGAATGGCTTCCGTCGCCACGTCGATGCCGTTGTTAATAATCTGGCAGCGCCCTGCCCCATACAGACTGTTGAAGGCATCGGCCACGTGCTGGCTCGGGGAGATAAACGTACAGCCGAGCGAGAGCATGTCGCGGAAAAGCTGACGCTTTCCGGCCACCAGCTTGTGCGCGCGATCCACCTTCACCGGCGGATAGTTGCTCAGCGTCGGGCATTTCTGGCAGTTGTTTTTCCAGCCTTCGCAGCCGTCGGTAAATGCGCAACGGCCGGTTACGCTCCAGTGATCGTGCAGCGTCCAGACGAAGCGGGTGTCGGGCTTGTGGGCCTGCACCTTCTGACAAAACGCTACCACCTCTTCCAGATTCAGCCAGTAGCTGTGCAGCACGTGAAAATGCAGCACAACCGGGCCGGTAGTGCGGGTCACCGTGCGATAAAGCGTATTCAGGTTGCCAAACAGATCGCGGTTAAACAGACGGAACAGCGCAATGTTGGCAATCGAGGTCAGGCGCGGCGTGTGCTTGTGCACCTGCGGGAAGTTATCGTGACTGACGCTTTTCTTGCCGCCCTTGCCATAGCCATAAATAAATCGAGACTGAAGTCCTTTTTGCAGCGCGCGCTGGTGCAGATCCAGCGCCACCCCTGCCGCTCCGCCTTCTGCGAGGCGTACGTTAAATTGCAGAATATTCATTTAATCACCTTCACGCGGGCTTTTTCTCCCACCACCAGCGCGTTATCCGGAATGGTGTCCAGCACCACGCTGCCCGCACCAATCGTGACGTTGTTACCAATCGTAATGTCGCCAATGATCACCACGTTCGCGCCCAGCTCGACGTTATTGCCAATGACCGGGCAGGCCAGGCTGTCTGGCCCACGGTTGCCAATGGTCACCCCATGGCGGATGGTGAAATCATCCCCGGCGACCACGAACTTGTTGATCACCACCGCATAGCCGTGATGGATGGTAAAGCGACGGCCAATGGTGGCAGCGGCCTGAATTTCATAGCCAAAAAAGCATTCGGTAATGATGCGGTACAGCACCAGTACGGGGGCCGCCCAGATGTTGTTCAGGATATTTTTCTTACGCCACACCGAGCAAAAATGCGCGATGCGGTACGCCAGAACCATGCAGCAAGGACGCAGGCTCCAGCTGTTAGCGCGGCAATCTTCCAGAAACATTATTTCCCCCGAAGTCCATCAGCCAGGCGCTTGCCGTTACGTATGGACAACAGCGTCAGCAGCGTGCGCCAGTTCATGCGCTTATTGCGGATCTGATAGAGGGTAAAGAGCTGATATTTACGGCTGGCACGGTCAAACTTGTCCTTGTGCTTGCGGTAAAAATGGAAGTAGCCCGAGAACTTCTTCGGCGACGAGGTGATCTGCATCTCCCCGTGGTTGATGTGCAGGATCTGCGTGGCCTCTTCCACTTTCCACGGCTCGCCATACTCCACCACCATGCGCAGAAAGATATCGTAATCCTGCGCGGCCTTCAGTTCGGTATCGAACAGGCACTCCTTGAAGCGCCACGCCCAGGTGAAGACCTGGTTACCAATGATGTTGCGCTTGTAAAACAGGCGTCGAGAGTACGGTGATTTCGGATAGAGCGGCAGGCTGGCAGGCTGCGAGTACACCTCGCCCTGACAGACATAGTCGTTGGCATACAGGAACGCATGCGTGACCAGCTGCTCTTTATGCGACAGGAAAATAGACAGGCGGTTTGGCGTCCATTCGTCATCGTCGTCGATGCCGGTCAGATACTGCCCTTTGGCCTGCATAATCGCCTGATTTCGTACAGCACAGGCGCCAGAGTTAATCTCGTTGTGGGTATAGACCACCCGCGGGTCGTTGAGGTCAGTCACGAATTTTTGCAGCTGTTCATACGAGGAAGAGCAGTCATCAACGATGATCAGCTCCCAGTTATCGTAATCCTGACGTAACACCGACTTGATTGCGCGGATCGCCAGCTGCTGACGATTCCATGTCGGCATATAGATTGAAACTAAAGGGCGTTGTGTGGTCATGATCTTCCCCTGATCCCTCACCCCGCCCCTCTCCCCTCGGGAGAGGGTTAGGGTGAGGGGGATTGTTATTTGCTGTCAGACTTATATTCGTACTCGTAATACCCGTAATCCTGGTACCCGGTCGCGCGGCGGAAGATGGAGTTCAGGATCACCCCTTTCACCTCAATCCCGTTCTGCTCGAAGCGGCTCAGGCTGGTTTCCACCTCTTTCAGGGTGTTCACCGCGTAACGCGCCACCATCAGCGTCGTACCCGCATGGCGACCCACAACGGCAGCATCGGTCACGGCCAGAATCGGCGGCGTATCGATCAGCACCAGGTCGTAGTTTTTGCTCGCCCACTCAACCAGCTCGGTAAAGCGTTCGCTCATCAGCAGCTCGGACGGGTTAGGCGGTACCTGCCCACGTGGGATCAGGTCAAATTTCGGCACGGTAGTCGGTTTCGCGCTCTGGCTGATGTCACCTTTGCCAAGCAGGATCTCCGACAGACCGTTGACGTTGTTGGTGCCCAGCAGCTCGTGGGTGTAGCCCTTGCGCATATCGCAGTCGATAAGCAGCACGCGCTTGTTGGTCTGGCTAACGACCGCCGCCAGGTTGGCGCAGACGAAGGTTTTACCGATTGACGGGCTAACACCGGTCAGCATCAGGACGTTGTTTTTAGCCTGCATCATGGCGAAGTGCAGACTGGTACGCAGGCTGCGTATCGCTTCAATCGCCAGGTCGGTTGGGTTACCCACCGCCAGCAGCTGGCTCTGTTTGTAACGCTTAACGCCTTTGATGGTTTTCACGCTGTCACGGGATTTTTGCCACTCAGACAGCGGAATGCTGGCATAGACGTTGATACCGTTCTCTTCCAGCACCTGCGGGCTTTCGATACCGCGGTTGAACAGCGAACGCAGCAGCACGCCAACGATGGAGAGCATCAGGCCGAGAATAATGCTGCCGAGAATGATCAGCGCTTTCTTCGGCTTCAGCACGCCAGGCTGGGTAATCGCCGGGTCGACGATGCGCACGTCACCCACGGTGCTTGCCTCGGTGATTTTCAGCTCCTGCTGCTTGTTCAGCAGCTGCATGTAAACCTGCTGTCCTGACTCCACGTCGCGGGTCAGACGCACGATCTCCTGCTGCGTTTTCGGCATCGCGGTCACACGGTCATTGAGCTTCGCCTTCTCCTCTTCCAGCGTGCGGCGTTTCTCCAGCAGCGTGCGGTAAGCCGGGTGACGTTTGGTGTAAAGCTTGGAGATCTCCGCCTCTTTGAAGGTCAGCTCGTTGAGCTGAGCGTCAATGTTGACCATCGAATCGAGGACCGATTTCGCCTCCAGCGGCAGGTCGACAGAGTCTTTATCCTGGCGGTAGGCGTTCAGCTTGTTCTCGGCATCATCCAGGCGGGCGCGCACTTCCGGGAGCTGTTTCGACAGGAACGCCAGGCTTTTCGCCGCTTCAGCCGACTTACGCTCAACGTTCTGCTCAAGGTAGTTGCGGGTAATGCTGTTCAGGATGTCGCGGATCTGATCCTTATCCTCCCCGGTAAAGGTCATGCTCAGCACGCCGGTGTCCTTACCGTTTTCGGTAACGGTCAGGTTGTTTTGCAGGTTGTTGATCATCCCCAGCGTGGAGAATTTGGTGACGGTAAACTCCCCGCCCTCCTGGGCGTTGATCGCACTGACCATCATGCTGACGCCGTCTTTGCTCAGCATCTGTCCGACTTCACCGCGCGCGCTAAAGCCCGCGTCGCTGGTCAACTGATACTGTTTCGGGCCAAGCACCGTCAGGGTAAAGGTCTGATCGGCTGCCCCTTTTGGCAGCACGAAGTCAGTGACCTTCACCGTGTCGTTGCTTCTGCCCATCAGCCGATCCCAGCCCGCACCAAAGATTGGGAAGGTATTTTTGGTGACGGAGATATCGAGCCCAAGGTCGTGAACCGTTTTACCCAGGACCAGACGTGACTGGATGAGCTGGATTTCAGCGTCAGAGGCCGGCGGCTTGTTCGCCAGCGCAGAGCCAATGTCCTGCACCAGCGAGTTACCGGTATTCTGCTCGATCTGCACCAGCGCATCGGCGCTGTAGATAGGGGTGGCGAACAGCGTATAGACGACGGCCGCCGCGGCAAACACGGCGGTAATGCCCAGCACCCACCACTTTGCCTCGATAACCGTGCCAACCAGGCGCCCAATATCAATTTCATCACTGCCCGAAGTCGGGGCGGCAGAAGGTTTTGTTTTTTCTGTCATTGTTATCCCTGCTGAGCTTTCAGTGCCTGCGCCCACTGTTGGGCAGACTGGTCAAGTAAGGTGTAAACCGCCTCGAAAGCCTCATGGCTTTTGCGATATGGATCGGGGATTTCACGTTCATTGTCCCAGTGTCCAAACAGCATCACCTTACCGCGCATCTCCGGAGCGGTATCGCACAGCGCTTGAATATGGCGTTTTTCCATCGCCAGAATCAGGTCATACTCACGGCACATGCGGCCAGTGACCTGGCGGGCAACATGCCCGTCGAGAGAGAGGTGATGGTCCCGCGCCACGCTCATTGCGCGCTCATCGGCACCTTTACCGACCAGTGCACCCAGCCCTGCCGAATCAACGTTCAGTTCGGGCTGGTAGTGTTTCAACAACCGTTCAGCCGTAGGGGAACGGCAAATGTTCCCCACGCATACCACCAGAATTTTGTTAAACATCGCGGATTACCAGGTATGAATGTCGCGCGCCGTATCCGTCATGTAGCGAACGCCACTGATGGTTGGCAGCAACTGGTTGATCAGACGGTTCCAGCGGGCAACCGGTGCGGTAGTGACATACACCACGTCGTATGGCTGGAGACGGAACTCCGTCGCCATCACCAGAGAGGTCGCATCGGACATATCCAGCTGGTAGATGTTGGCAATCTTGCCTTTCGCGCTGCCCTCACCTTTCAGCGGACGGATCACGAAGATACCGGTCGCGTTAGAGGTCGTCAGATCGATACCCTCAGCATTGCCCAGCGCTTCGGTCAGCGTCATACCGCTGAAGTCCATCTTGAGGGTGCTCTGTTTCTTCACTTCACCCATCACGAAGACTTTAAGATCGTCATTGCGTGGTACATAGAGGATGTCGCCCGGATAAAGCAGGCGGTTCTGGGTCAGATCGCCGTTTTGCATCAGCGCCTGCAGCGAAATGCGCTGCTCTTTCCCGTTGTGGGTCAGTACCACGTTGCGCCAGTCGGCGCCGTCGGTTAACCCGCCTGCGGCGTTAATGGCATCCAGCACGGTCAGAGGAACGTTGGTGATGGCCTGCTGACCAGATTTGTTCACCTGGCCGGAGATATAGGCTTTTTGCGAGCGGAATGCGGCGATATTAACGTCCACCTGCGGATCGGCGATGTACTGCGCTAAGCGGCCGGTAATATCACTGCGGATCTCGGCAAGCGTTTTCCCTGCTACATGGACTTTACCAATGTAGGGATAGAACATGGTGCCATCTGACTGCACCCAGTTACCGGTGTCGCTTGAGCTACGGTACTGGCCCGCTGGCGTGGTCAGTTCGGGGTGATCCCAGACGGTCACGTTAATGACGTCTCCAGGCCCTACGCGATACTGGTAGGAAGCAATTTCCTGGTCCAGTGACATATTTGGCTGGGCAACGTTTGGACGTGGGCGTAATTGTTCGACCAGACGAGGCGTAAGTGGATAAACATTCACCATTTTGTCGAGATCAAAATCGGCATCCTGTTGCTTGATCACATCCTTGCCCATTGTAGACATATTGCTTCCGGGAAAGACCGTGCAACCGCTCATCAAGGTCACAGACACCAATAATGGCATCAATTTCATTTTGGAGTTCATCATTGATTATTTATCACTTTGGCAGAGTAATTATCCTGTGCAATTTAAATACGTGTGAATCTAAAATGCATTAAGAATGTAGCTAATTAAATAAAAATATAAGTGGCATCATTCCTAAAAAAAACGCTATTTGGCCAGTCACTGTTGACAACGTAATCATGGCCCACCCACACACATTCAGGCACGCTACCGCCCTTGGCTTCCAGCTACCAATACGCTATAACACAATGAATTACAGGCAAAAAACCGCAAGAATTTTTTACTGGTGAAATAAATGAAGCATTCAAAATACGCAGGCACTATTTCGTTAATCGCCCAAAAAAAACATCAATCCTTAACGGGAGATATCCTTTTTTAGGCTAATAATCTTGTAACAGTTAATCCCAAAACAGGCAAGAAAACGGGTTCCGAACGTCAACTTTTAAGAATTTATTTAGAAATGCACTTTATTTTTAAGAATTTCTTTATGTTGACAGCGTTATGATTGACCATCTTTTAATGCGATATTTCTTAATTTTGTTATTTCGGATAAATACAGATTTCCTGGATAAATTAAAACTATTATACCCGCCAGTTTTAATTTAATGATTATTGAGAGAAATCTCATACTGACATTGCATTTTCCCACAGCTTTATCCATGATCGAATTGTGTCATTAGTCATGTTACAGAAGGTATTGCTACTACTATGGAATGGATTGCCGATCCCTCAATCTGGGCCGGGCTGGTTACGCTGGTTGTCATCGAGCTGGTGCTCGGGATTGATAATCTGGTTTTTATCGCCATCCTCGCTGAAAAACTGCCCCCTTCCCAGCGCGATCGCGCGCGCGTAACGGGGCTGCTGCTGGCGATGGTGATGCGCTTACTGCTGCTGGCCTCTATTTCCTGGCTGGTCACGCTCACTCAGCCTCTGTTCTCCATTCACGGTCTGAGCTTTAGCGCCCGCGATCTGATCATGCTCTTCGGCGGGCTATTCCTGCTGTTCAAAGCCACCGTGGAGCTCAACGAGCGGCTGGAAGGCAAAGACAGCGAGAACCCGACCCAGCGCCGCGGAGCAAAATTCTGGCCGGTGGTCGCGCAAATCGTGGTGCTGGATGCGGTCTTCTCCCTGGACTCGGTGATCACCGCCGTCGGGATGGTGGACCACCTTGCGGTGATGATGGCCGCGGTCATTATTGCCATCACGCTGATGGTCATGGCCAGCAAGGCACTGACCCGCTTCGTGAACAGTCACCCGACCATCGTTATCCTTTGCCTGAGCTTCCTGCTGATGATTGGCTTCAGCCTGGTGGCCGACGGTTTTGGCTTCCATATTCCGAAAGGCTACCTGTATGCCGCCATCGGGTTCTCCGTCATGATTGAAGCGCTTAACCAGCTGGCGATATTCAACCGCCGTCGCTTCCTTTCCGCCAATCAGACTCTGCGTCAGCGCACAGCCGACACGGTCATGCGTCTGTTAAGCGGCAAGAAAGAGGATGCGGAGCTGGACGCCGAATCCTCCGCCATGCTGGCCGACCACAGCGACGGGCAGATCTTTGACCCGCAGGAACGACGGATGATTGAGCGAGTGCTCAATCTGAACCAGCGTACGGTCAGCAGCATTATGACGTCGCGGCATGATATAGAGCATATTGACCTGACGGCCCCGGAAGCGCACATTCGCGCCCTGCTGGATAAAAACCAGCACACCCGCGTGGTGGTGACCGGCGGGGAAGCGGAAGAGGAGCTATTGGCGTGGTACACGTCATTGATCTGCTCCAGCAGCAGCTCCACGGTGAGCCGCTCAATCTCCGCGCTCTGGTTCGCCAGCCGCTGGTCTTCCCGGAGGGGCTGCCGTTGCTTTCCGCCCTTGAGCAATTCCGTAACGCGCGCACCCACTTTGCCTTTGTGGTGGATGAGTTTGGTTCGGTGGAAGGGCTGGTCACGCTCAGCGACGTGATGGAAACCATTGCCGGTAATCTGCCAAACGAGGTGGATGAGATTGACGCCCGCCACGACATTCAGAAAAACGCCGACGGCTCGTGGACGGCTAACGGCCATATGCCGCTGGAAGACCTGGTGCAGTATGTGCCGCTGCCGCTGGATGATAAACGGGAATACCACACCATTGCCGGTCTGCTGATGGAGTATTTGCAGCGTATCCCACAGCCGGGGGAAGAGGTTCAGGTCGGCGACTATCGGCTTAAAACGCTCCAGATTGAAAACCATCGCGTGCAGAAGGTTCAGCTGATACCGCTGCGGGAAGAGGAAGAACTGGATTTTGAGGTGTAAAAAAGCCGGGTGGCGTTTCGCTCACCCGGCCTGCGGTGTTCGGTTTTTGTAGGCCGGGTAAGGCGAAGCCGCCCCCCGGCGCAACAGGCATCAAAGCTTATCCAGCAGCTTCTTCACATCCTTGCCGTCCTGTGAATCTTTATTACGATCCGCCCAGCCGCTGAGTCGACGTTTCGCTTCATCCTGCAGATGCTTACGCAGGATCTGATCCACCTGCAGACTGTAATTCAGGGCCTGCCATTTGCCGTATACGGTCAGCGGGACCGGCGTCTCTTTCAGGAAGTCAATGAGCTTGCTTTCCCCCTGCCAGCCGGAAAGTACCCGCACGTTAAAGCGCGTGTCCGCCGTCTCTTTGACCAGATCCAGCTTACCCTCGCCCGTTAATGATAAGAGTGAAGAGGTACCCTGCATTCCGTCGAGAGAGAGTTGTCCGTTGTTCAGCGTCAGGTCCGTGGTGAAGCTGTCGAGGCGCGTGGCACTGTCGTAGTTCTCCTGGGCCTTCACATCGCTGCTGCGCTCCACCGCCTGCTGCACCAGCTGCTGGAAGTTAAGCCCTTCCATACGGGAGTTTTTCAGATCAAGATGCGCCTGCCCCTGCCACTCGCGGCGGAAAGCATCGGCATCAATTTTCGTGCCGGAGAAATCACCCGCGAGCGTCAACTGCCCCGTCAGAGAGATCGGGTAGTTAAACGCGGTCAGGATGGTCCCTATCTCAACGTTATCGAGACGCGGCTGGAATTCGGCGCTGGCAACGTCTTTACGGACATCCAGCGTGCCGGGCAGTGAGAGGTGTCCTGCGCCCATCTTGCCGCTCAGTTCGGAGATCACCAGCAAACCGTTATGGTTAAACATCTGGCTGCTCACGTCGGTAAAGTCCATGCCGCGCCAGCGCAGGCTGGTGGCTTTCAGCAGAATATCCGCCGTGAATCCGCGCAGAGCGTTATAGTCAGGTTGATCGAGATTCGACGAAATAACCGGACGTGATACCGGCGCCTGGCTTTGCCCCGTCTGCGTCGCCTCGCTGTCCGTGGCGCTGGCTGGCAGAGGTGGCAACAGGTTTTCCAGGTTGAGCTTGTCAAATTGCAGATTCAGCACCCACTTCGGCTTCTCTTCAAAGGTGACGCTCGCCTGCCCCTTAAGGCTACTGTCGTTTGCCTGCAGGTTGAGATTATCCAGCTCCAGCTGTTTTTGTTCCTCACGCCACACGGCCTGCAGCGTTCCCTGACCGGCGATCCCCTGGGTGGGCAGATTGGCCCCCGTCAGCTGCCAGTTAAGCTGCTGGATGTTCGCCGTGAGCTGATGCGGATAGTCTGACGCATTTACATTAGCATTCAACGACAGCGTCAGATCCCGCTGATCGCGGTTCACGCGCCCGCTAAATTCCACCGATGCAAGATGGTGCTCATCCTGTTCCATCTGCAGATTAATGTTGCGAACGGTGACCAGCTCTTCGTGCTCATGCTGGAAAACCAGCACGCTATCGGCCACTTTCAGTTTGCCAATATCAAAGGACCAGCCAGTATCAGACGGTTCATCAGGCAGGGTATTTTCACGCGGTGCCACCGGCGCGTTGGCATCACGGACAGCTTCAGTTTGCGGGGTGAGCTGAATCACCGCGCCTTTCAGCATCACCTGATTCACCTGCAGCTGATGGGAAATGAGCGGGATCAGCGCCACATCAAGGCGCATGTTGTCTGCGGACACCAGCGGCTGGGACGCCCCCGGCGCCGTGAGCGACATGCGGCCAGAGAGAATGCTGAGCTGCGGCCAGACGTGCCAGCGCAGCGGCCCGTCCAGCTTCAGTTGATAACCACTGCGTGCCTCAACCTGCCGCACCATATACGCGCGGAAGTCGTTAGGGTTAACCAGCAGAACCAACGCCGAAAGGCCAGCCACCAGCACCACCAGCAAAATCATCAGCGTTGTCAGAACTCTTCTCATGGCATCCTCAATGGACTAACGATCAGTCTTTATCAATACGGCTGGCAACCGCACCCTGCTGGTCGCGATATTTTGCGTCCTGACGGCGGTTATACGGCCTGTCTGCCGGGCCTGACAGCGGTTCAAAACTTAACGCGCCGATCATCATCCCCGGACGAAGCGCCAGCGGCAATTTACCGGCATTGAAGAATTCCAGCACAATACGGCCCGACCAGCCTGGATCGATACGGTGCGCGGTCACGTGTACCATCAGTCCCAGTCGCGCCAGCGAAGAACGGCCGTCAAGCCAGCCGACGAGGTCCGCAGGCAGGGTGACGGATTCAAACGTTACCGCCAGCGCCAGTTCACCCGGATGCAGATAAAAGGCTTCGCCATCTTCGATTACGATTTCGTCACTCATCACGCGATCGAGCGCGGCGCTGACTTCGTCCTTCGGTCCGCTAAGGTCAATGAACGGTGCGGTATGGCCGCTAAAGGTGCGGAATTTATTCCCCAACCGGACATCGACGGTCACCCCATTGATACGCTCAACAGGTGGACGTGGGGTAATAGACAAACGGCCTTCATCCAGCCAGGCTTCAATATCGCGATCACAAAGACGCATGCCTTTTTCTCCTTTCATGCATCGTACCCTGAGCCGGTAAGCGCTCAGGGTAAAACCAGGTTATCTCTGAACGGTACACAATTCACGCGGCTTATTCAAAAAACTGGCTGATTTTCGCTTTTAAGATATCGATCGCGATGCGGTTTTTACCCCCGCGCGGCACGATGATATCGGCGTATTGTTTGGAGGGCTCAATAAACTGCAGGAACATCGGGCGGACCGTTTTCTGGTATTGCGCCATCACGGAGTCCATTGAGCGGCCGCGTTCATTAACGTCACGCTTGATGCGGCGCATCAGGCAAATATCCAGCGGGGTATCGACGAAAATCGAGAAGTTCATGGATTCACGCAGGCGGGCGTCGGTCAGCAGCAGGATGCCTTCAAGGATAATGACCTTTTTCGGCTCGATGCGGATCGTTTCCTGGGTGCGGGTATGTTCTACGTAACTGTAAACGGGCAGTTCGATCGCCTGGCCGCTCTTAAGCGCTTCTAAATGCTGGAACAGCAGGCTGTGATCCATCGCATTTGGGTGGTCGTAGTTCGTTTTAACGCGCTCTTCCATCGACAGATGGGATTGATCTTTGTAATAGCTGTCTTCGGGAATGACGCCGATATGCTCATCACCTACTTGTTCACGCAGTTCGCGATAAAGCGTACTGGCAATTAGACTTTTACCTGAAGCCGATGCGCCGGCGATGCCTATAATGACGCACTGATGAGACTTATCAGTCATAAATTTAGCGACCTGATTAACCTGGATGTAAAGGAAGGACGACGCCGGAGCGTCAAACGCGGCAATTATAGGGATTTCGCGGGCGTGATACCAGTCGAATACTCAGGTTCTGCGAGACTGACCGAAAAGTGACGAGTTATTCCCTGAATGAAATTTAAATGCGCATTTTTTCGCCGCTTACCCGTTTTTTTTCACCGAGTAAGTATTTAATAAGTCTGTGTTGTCAAATTCTGAGCGGTCACCATATGAATTGTAAATTGTTTGTACTAGCATAAACCAAATTATCAAATTCACGCGTTCGGACATCTTCTTCCCTGACGGCATGGCGTCTCTGGATAAAGCGGTAATGAATAAACAATACCAGCGGGTTTTGGTGACCACCCCACATCCTTTATTACGACTTGTCTGTCTGGGCCTGGTCACCTTTATCTTTACCTTATTTTCGCTGGAGCTCACCCGCTTCGGCACCCTGCTGGCCCCGCTCTGGTTTCCCACCGCCATTATGATGGTGGCGTTTTACCGCCATGCCGGAAAAATGTGGCCGGGCATTGCCCTGGCCTGTTCGTTCGGCAATATTCTGGCCTCATGGATGCTGTTCTCCTGGGGGTCGGTCAGCCTCATCTACCCTGCGGTCAACGTCATTGAGGCCGTTATCGGCGCGCTGTTCCTGCGTAAATGGCTCCCGTGGTACAACCCGCTGCAGAATCTGAACGACTGGATCCGCGTGGCCATCGGCAGCGCGCTGGTGCCGCCACTGATGGGCGGCATTCTGGTGTCTCTGCTGGCACCCGGCTCTGAGCCCCTGCGTAATTTCTTCGTCTGGGTGTTGTCAGAAGCCATTGGCGCACTGGCACTGGTGCCACTGGGGCTGTTATTTAAACCGCATTATCTGCTGCGCCACCGTGACCAGCGATTGCTGCTGGAAACGCTGACCACGCTGGCCGTGACGTTAGCCCTCAGTTGGGCAGCCATCACCTGGCTGCCGTGGCCCTTCACCTGCGTGATCGTTCTGCTGATGTGGAGCGCCGTGCGCCTGCCGCGGATGGAAGCGTTCATGGTGTTTCTGGTCACCGTGATGGTGGTGTCGCTGATGATTGCCCGCAATCCTCTGGCGCTGACCACCCAGCACGCCGGGCCGATGCTGAACGCCCCCTGGCTGCCGTTCCTGATGCTGCTCCTGCCCGCTAACGTGATGACCATGGTGATGTACGCCTTCCGCGCCGAACGCAAACATATCACCGAAAGCGAAGAGCGCTTTCGTAACGCGATGGAATATTCCGCCATCGGCATGGCGCTGGTCAGCATTGAAGGCAAATGGCTTCAGGCTAACAAGGCGCTGTGCAATTTCCTCGGCTACAGCCAGACGGAGCTTCAGTCGCTGACCTTCCAGCAGCTCACCTGGCCAGAAGATCTGAATACCGACCTCGAGCAGCTCGAACAGCTGGTCAATGGCGAGATCAATACCTACTCCCTCGAGAAGCGCTATTACACCCGCGACGGGGAAGTGGTCTGGGCGCTTCTTGCCGTCTCCGTGGTGCGCCATGCCGACGGCTCGCCGCTCTATTTTATTGCCCAGATTGAAGACATTAACGATCTGAAGCAGACCGAATGGGTCAATAAGCGCCTGATGGAGCGCATTACGCTGGCTAACGAAGCCGGGGGCATCGGCATCTGGGAGTGGGATCTGGAACCCGACATTATCAGCTGGGATAAGCGGATGTTTGAGCTTTATGAAATACCGCCGCACATCAAGCCCACCTGGCAGCTCTGGCACGACACGATGCTGCCGGAGGATCGCGTCCACGCTGAGCAGGTGCTGCGGGACTCCCTGATTTCCCGCCTGCCGTTTAAGCTGGAATTCCGCATCCGCGTGAAGGAAGGCGTGCGTCATATTCGCTCCCTGGCGAACCGGGTGCTCAATAAGCAGGGGGAAGTTGAACGGCTGCTCGGCATCAACATGGACATGACCGAGGTTAAGCAGCTTAACGAGGCCCTCTTCCAGGAAAAAGAGCGTCTGCACATTACCCTCGACTCCATCGGTGAAGCGGTGCTGTGCACCGATATCAACATGAACGTCACCTTTATGAACCCGGTCGCGGAGAAAATGAGCGGCTGGCTGCAGACCGAGGCTATCGGCCAGCCGATCCTGAAGGTGTTACACATTACCTTCGGTGAAAAAGGGCCGCTGATGGAGAATATTCACAGCGGCGATATGTCCCGTTCCGATATCGATCAGGATGTGGTGCTGAACTGCCGTACCGGCGGCAATTATGATATCCACTACAGCATTACGCCGCTCAGCACGCTGGATGGACAGAATATTGGCTCGGTGATCGTCATTCAGGACGTCACCGAGTCGCGCAAAATGCTGCGCCAGCTGAGCTACAGCGCCTCCCACGATGCCCTGACCCATCTGGCAAACCGGGTCAGCTTCGAAAACCATCTCAAACGGCTCTTGCAGACCGTTCGCGAAACGCGCCAGCGCCATGCCCTGGTGTTTATCGACCTCGATCGCTTCAAAGCCGTCAACGACACGGCTGGCCACGCCGCGGGCGATGCCCTGCTGCGGGAACTGGCTTCCCTGATGTTGACCATGCTCCGCTCCAGCGACGTGCTGGCGCGTCTGGGCGGGGACGAGTTCGGGTTACTGTTACCGGACTGCAACCTGGAAAGCGCGCGCTATATCGCCGGTCGCCTGATTCATGCCATCAACGGCTATCACTTTATGTGGGAAGGCCGCCTGCACCGGATCGGCGCCAGCGCCGGCATCACGCTGATTGATGAAAATAACCATCAGGCGTCGGAGATCATGTCGCAGGCGGACATTGCCTGTTACGCCTCAAAAAACAGCGGGCGTGGCATGGTGACGGTGTACGAACCCCAGCAGGAGCGGGATCATCACACGCGCAGCATGATGTCGCTTGATGAACAGTGGCACATGATTAAAGACAATCATCTGATGATGATTGCCCGCAGCGTCGCCTCCCCGCGCATCCCGGAGAGCAGTAATTTCTGGCTGCTGTCGTTACGCCTGTGGACCAGCCAGGGCGAAGTTCAGGAAGAGCATGCCTTCCGCTCGGGTCTGGCGGAGCCTGAGCTTCTGCACGCCCTCGACAGACGGATCTTTAGCGAGTTTTTCCGCACCTATGCCACCCAGATCGCCAGTAAAGGCATGGGCGTGGCGCTGCCGCTCTCGGAGGCCGGTTTAGCCAGCGTGACGCTGGTCGATGAACTGCTCGACCTGCTGGATAAAAGCCCGATGCCGGGCCGTCTGCTGCATCTGGTTATCTCTGCCGATGTGGTGTGCAACCCGGATAAGAACCTGCACAGGGGTCTGCAAAAGCTTCGCCAGGCGGGCTGCCGCGTGATCTTCAGCCAGGTGGGGCGCGACATGAACGTCTTTACCCACCTGACCGCGAATATGGCCGACTATCTGATGCTGGATGCAGAGGTGGTAACCAACGTGTATGGCAATCTGATGGATGAGATGATGGTGACCATTGTTCAGGGCCACGCCCAGCGTGTGGGAATGAAAACTATCGCGGGCCCCTGTAACCAGCCCATCATGATGGATACGCTCTCCGGCATCGGCATCGATTTTATCTTTGGTGACACCATCGCCGAGCCGCAGCCATTAGATCTTCTGCTCAACACCAGCTATTTCGCCATCAACTGACGGTGCCCAGCCGTCGGTATACCAGATGTGCAGCAGCGCGTAGGAGCGCCACGGCTTCCAGCGTTCGGCATAACGACGAATTTGCGCGGGCGTCATTCCGGCGAAGCGCTGTTTAATCAGGTAATCATCCGGCAGAAACACATCTTTCGCCTGCCAGCCGCGCAGGGCCAGATAATTTGCCGTCCAGCGCCCTATCCCCGGCCGCTGCTGTAACGCCTTCATCCCCTCTTCTGTATTCGCGGGCGGGGAAAGCGGAAACGTTCCGTCGATAACCGACTGCGCCAGATGAATCAGCGACTCCGCGCGCTTTAGCGGCATACCCAACGCCTTCAGCGCCAGCGGGTCCGCTGCCGCCAGCGCCTGGGGCGTGGGGAAGCAGAGATAGCCCGGACAATCCGCCACCGGTTCGCCACAGAGCGCCACCACGCGTGACGCCAGCTTCGCCGCCATCGCCACGCTCACCAGCTGCCCGAGGATCGCCCGGACGCCCTGCTCGTACGCATCCATCGCCCCCGGTAAACGCAAGCCTGGCCTTGCAGCACCGAGTTCGCCCAGCGTTTCTGCTATTTGCTGCGGGTTACAGCGGAGATCGAACAGGCGTTCGATGCGTTCAAGACACGCCTGCGCAACCGGAATTAACCCCGGGCTGAGCGTCACGCTCAGCGTATGGCTGGCGATATCCGGCGTCACGCGGAAAATCCCCTGATGCCCCTCGCAGGCAAAACTGCGCTCATAGTAATCGTTGGTGACGGTTTCAATGCCCGTTACCGCGCGCGCGCCAAGAAAACCAAACATCCACTGCCAGTCATAAGGGGGAAGCCAGGTGAGGGTATACATCGTTGCTCCTTTTTTAGTGTTATCAGCATAAACGTAAAGACCCTGTTTTGCCTTGCTTTCATATTCCTGTTGTCGCCATGCAGACATTTCGTTAAAGTCTCGCCCCTTCTCACCGGCATGGGGATTCATCGTGTTTATTGGATTTGACTACGGTACGGCAAACTGCTCGGTTGCGATTATGCAAGACGGGCAGCCACGGCTCCTGAAAATGGAAAAAGAGAGCACGCTGCTGCCGTCTATGCTCTGCGCACCGACGCGTGAAGCGGTGAGCGAATGGCTGTTCCGCCACCATCAGGTTCCGGCCACGGCAGCGGAGACCCAGGCGCTGCTGCGCCGGGCGGTCAGCTTTAACCGCGAGGAAGATATCGACGTTACGCCCTCCAGCGTGCAGTTCGGCCTCGCCTCGCTCGGGCACTACATTGAAGACCCCGAAGAGGTCTACTTCGTTAAGTCGCCAAAATCCTTCCTCGGCGCCAGCGGCCTGAAGCCGCAGCAGGTCGCGCTGTTTGAAGACCTGGTGTGCGCGATGATGCTGCATATTCGCCAGCAGGCGCAGACGCAGGTCTCCGATGCGATTACCCAGGCGGTGATTGGCCGCCCGATCAACTTCCAGGGGCTGGGCGGCGACGAGGCCAACCAGCAGGCGCAGGGGATCCTGGAGCGCGCGGCGCACCGCGCAGGCTTCCGCGACGTGGTATTCCAGTATGAGCCGGTTGCCGCAGGGCTGGACTTCGAAGCCACGCTGACGGAAGAGAAGCGCGTACTGGTCGTGGACATCGGCGGGGGCACGACGGACTGCTCGCTGCTGCTGATGGGGCCGCAGTGGCATCACCGTCGCGATCGTGAAAACAGCCTGCTCGGGCACAGCGGCTGCCGGGTAGGCGGTAACGACCTCGATATCGCCCTGGCCTTCAAGAGCCTGATGCCGCTGCTCGGCATGGGGGGGCAAACCGAAAAAGGGATCGCCCTGCCGATCCTGCCGTGGTGGAACGCGATTGCCATCAACGACGTGCCTGCGCAGAGTGATTTTTACAGCACCGCCAACGGCCGCTTCCTTAACGATCTGGTGCGCGATGCCCAGGACGGCGAAAAGGTCGCCCTGCTCTATAAAGTGTGGCGTCAGCGTCTCAGCTACCGCGTGGTGCGTACGGCGGAAGAGAGCAAAATCGCCCTGTCCGACCGCGCTGAGCATGCGGTTTCCCTGCCGTTTATCAGTGACGAACTGACCACCGCCATTTCGCAGGACGGGCTGGAGACGGCGCTCGCACAGCCGCTGCAGCGCATTCTGGAACAGGTGCAGCTCGCGCTGGAGAACGGCAAAGAGAAGCCGGACGTCATCTACCTGACCGGCGGTAGCGCCCGTTCACCGCTGATTAAGAAAGCGCTGGCCGAACAGCTGCCGGGCATTCCAGTTGCGGGTGGCGATGACTTTGGTTCCGTTACCGCTGGTCTGGCGCGCTGGGCGCAGGTGATGTTTAGCTAGTGCGGTTGTGCCGGGTGGCGGCTTCGCCTTACCCGGCCTACAAAACGTGTGTTTTTGTAGTGCGGTCTGGTGCCCTCTCCCACAAAACACCAAAAACGGCAACATCCGTTGCCGTCCGCATTTACCTTGTAGGCAGGGTAAGCGAAGCGTCACCCGGCAACACTCAGACAATTCCCGACAGTCTTCCATATTTCCTCCATTTTTCCGCTGTGTTGCCTGACTAAACTAGTATCATTCCCCGAAGTATTCAGGATGAGAACGTATAACGATGAAAGGCAGTAACAAATCCCGCTGGGCAATAGCCGCTGGCATCATTGTGGTGGCCCTTGCCGCCGCCTGGTACTGGCACAGTCAATCCGCGAACACCGCCGCACCGGCCGGCGCCACCAGCCAGGCCCAGCGCCCCACGGGTGGAGGTCGTCACGGCATGCGCGGCGGCGCGCTGGCGCCGGTTCAGGCGGCGACGGCGGTGAATAGAGCCGTTCCTCGCTATCTCACCGGTCTCGGGACCATTACCGCTGCCAACACCGCCACGGTGCGCAGCCGCGTCGACGGCCAGCTCATCGCGATCCACTTCCAGGAAGGTCAGCAGGTCAAAGCGGGCGATCTGCTGGCGGAAATCGACCCGAGCCAGTTTAAGGTCGCCCTTGCCCAGGCGCAGGGACAGCTCGCGAAAGACAACGCGACCCTCGCCAACGCCCGGCGCGATTTAGCCCGCTACCAGCAGCTGGTGAAAACAAACCTGGTGTCCCGTCAGGAGCTGGATACCCAGCAGTCGCTGGTCAGTGAAACGCAGGGCACGATCAAAGCCGATGAAGCCTCGGTGGCCAGCGCCCAGCTGCAGCTGGACTGGAGCCGCATCACCGCGCCGATTGACGGACGCGTCGGCCTGAAGCAGGTCGATATCGGCAACCAAATCTCCAGCGGCGATACCACGGGCATCGTGGTGATCACCCAGACCCACCCGATTGATTTAGTCTTTACCCTGCCGGAAAGCGATATCGCGACCGTCATGCAGGCACAAAAAGCCGGTAAAGGCCTGGTGGTGGAAGCCTGGGACCGCACCAACAAGCAGAAGCTGAGTGAAGGGTCTCTGCTCAGTCTGGATAACCAGATCGACACCACCACCGGCACCATCAAGCTGAAGGCGCGCTTTAATAACCAGGACGATGCCCTCTTCCCGAACCAGTTCGTCAATGCGCGCATGCTGGTGGCGACCGAAGAAAACGCGGTCGTGATCCCCACCGCTGCGCTGCAGATGGGTAACGAAGGTAACTTTGTCTGGGTGCTTAACAGCGACAATAAGGTCAGCAAGCACTTGGTTAAAACCGGTATCCAGGACAGCCAGACGGTGGTCATCAGCGCCGGGCTTTCCGCAGGCGACCGCGTGGTCACCGACGGCATTGACCGTCTGACCGAAGGGGCCAAAGTGGAAGTGGTGGAACCGGCGAAACAGGGAGCGACCTCCTGATGCAGGTGCTGCCGCCGGGCTCTACAGGTGGGCCGTCACGCCTGTTTATCCTCCGTCCTGTCGCCACCACGCTGCTGATGGTGGCGATCCTTCTCGCCGGGATTATCGGCTATCGCTTCCTGCCGGTCTCGGCGCTGCCGGAGGTGGATTACCCCACTATTCAGGTGGTGACGCTCTATCCCGGCGCCAGCCCGGATGTCGTGACGTCCGCCATCACCGCCCCGCTGGAGCGCCAGTTCGGCCAGATGTCGGGGCTAAAACAGATGTCCTCCCAGAGTTCAGGCGGGGCGTCCGTCGTGACGCTGCAGTTCCAGCTGACGCTGTCGCTGGACGTCGCCGAGCAGGAGGTACAGGCCGCGATTAACGCCGCCACCAACCTGCTGCCGTCGGACCTGCCTAACCCGCCGGTCTACAGCAAAGTGAACCCGGCCGATCCGCCGATCATGACGCTGGCCGTCACCTCCTCCGCCATGCCAATGACCCAGGTCGAAGACATGGTCGAAACGCGCGTGGCGCAGAAAATTTCTCAGGTCTCCGGCGTCGGCCTCGTCACCCTGGCGGGCGGACAGCGCCCGGCGGTGCGCGTCAAGCTTAACGCGCAGGCCATCGCCGCGCTGGGCCTCACCAGCGAAACCATCCGCAGCGCCATCAGCAATGCCAACGTCAACTCGGCGAAGGGCTCGCTGGACGGCCCAACCCGCGCCGTCACGCTCTCGGCGAACGACCAGATGCAGTCCGCCGACGAATATCGTCAGCTGATTATCGCCTACCAGAACGGCGCGCCGGTGCGTCTGGGCGACGTGGCGACCGTAGAACAAGGCGCGGAAAACAGCTGGCTGGGGGCCTGGGCCAACAAGCAGCAGGCGATCGTGATGAACGTGCAGCGCCAGCCGGGCGCAAACATCATCGAAACCGCCGACAGCATCCGCACCATGCTGCCGCAGCTGATCGAAAGCCTGCCCAAATCGGTCAGCGTGAAGGTGCTTTCCGACCGTACCACCAACATTCGCGCGTCGGTCACCGACACCCAGTTCGAGCTGATGCTGGCGATTGCGCTGGTGGTGATGATCATTTATCTGTTCCTGCGCAACGTTCCGGCGACCATTATTCCCGCCGTCGCCGTACCGCTCTCGCTGGTCGGCACCTTTGCGGTGATGGTGTTCCTCGATTTTTCGATCAACAACCTGACGCTGATGGCGCTCACCATCGCCACCGGGTTCGTGGTGGATGACGCTATCGTCGTTATCGAGAACATCTCGCGCTATATCGAGAAAGGTGAAAAACCGCTGGCCGCCGCGCTGAAAGGCGCAGGTGAAATCGGCTTTACCATTATCTCGCTGACCTTCTCGCTGATTGCGGTGCTGATCCCGCTGCTGTTTATGGGCGATATCGTCGGGCGTCTGTTCCGCGAGTTTGCCGTGACGCTGGCGGTCGCCATTCTGATCTCCGCCGTGGTGTCGCTGACCCTGACGCCGATGATGTGCGCCCGCATGCTGAGCCATGAGTCCCTGCGCAAGCAAAACCGCTTCTCGCGCGCCTCCGAGCGCATGTTCGAGCGCATTATTGCCGCCTACGGTCGCGTGCTGGCGAAAGTCCTTAACCACCCGTGGGCCACGCTCGGCGTGGCGCTGGGAACCTTGGCGCTCAGCGTGATGCTGTGGATTTTCATTCCGAAAGGCTTCTTCCCGATCCAGGACAACGGCATTATTCAGGGCACGCTTCAGGCCCCACAGTCGGTCTCTTTTGCCAATATGGCGCAGCGCCAGCAGCAGGTATCTGACATCATCATGAAGGATCCGGCGGTAGAGAGCCTGACCGCTTACGTCGGCGTGGACGGCACCAACCCGTCGCTCAACAGCGCGCGTCTGCAGATCAAACTTAAGCCGCTGGATGAGCGCGACGATCGCGTCAACGCCGTCATTGAGCGGCTGCAAAGCGCCGTCGCCCGCGTGCCGGGCGTTGAGCTGTACCTGCAGCCGATTCAGGATTTGACCATCGATACCCAGGTCAGCCGCACGCAGTACCAGTTCACGCTGCAGGCCACCTCGCTGGACGCGCTCAGCACCTGGGTGCCGCAGCTGGTGGATAAACTCAAAACCCTGCCGCAGCTCGCCGACGTCAGCAGCGACTGGCAGGACAAAGGGCTGGCGGCGTACGTGAACGTCAACCGCGACGCCGCCAGCCGTCTGGGCATCACCATGGCGGACGTGGATAACGCCCTGTACAACGCCTTCGGTCAGCGTCTGATCTCCACCATCTACACCCAGGCGAACCAGTACCGCGTGGTGCTGGAGCACAACACCGACAACACGCCCGGCCTGGCGGGGCTGGACTCGGTGCGCCTGACCAGCAAAGATGGCGGCATTGTGCCGCTGAACGCTATCGCCACGGTGGAAGAACGCTATACCCCGCTGTCGATTAACCATCTGGATCAGTTCCCGTCCACCACCATCTCCTTTAACGTGCCGGACAATTACTCTCTGGGTGAAGCGGTGGAGGCCATTCAGGCGGCGGAAAAAGCGGTAAGCTTCCCGGCTGATATTCAGACCCAGTTCCAGGGCAGCACCCTGGCGTTCCAGGCCGCGCTGGGCAACACAATCTGGCTGATCGTGGCGGCGGTCGTGGCGATGTACATCGTGCTCGGCGTGCTGTACGAAAGCTTTATCCACCCGATCACCATCCTCTCTACCCTGCCGACGGCGGGCGTGGGGGCACTGCTGGCATTAATGCTGGCGGGCAGCGAGCTGGACGTGATTGCCATCATCGGTATCATCCTGCTCATCGGGATCGTGAAGAAAAACGCCATCATGATGATCGACTTCGCCCTGGCCGCCGAGCGCGAGCAGGGCATGTCGCCGCGCGATGCGATTTTCCAGGCCTGCCTGCTGCGTTTTCGCCCCATCCTGATGACCACGCTGGCCGCCCTGCTGGGCGCGCTGCCGCTGATGCTCAGCACGGGCGTCGGCGCGGAGCTGCGCCGTCCGCTGGGTATCGGCATGGTCGGCGGTCTGCTGGTGAGCCAGGTGCTTACGCTGTTCACCACGCCGGTGATCTACCTGCTGTTTGACCGCCTGGCGCTGTGGACCAAAAGCCGCTTCCCGAAGCGTGAAGAGGAGGCATAAGTGAAGTTTTTCGCCCTCTTCATTTATCGCCCGGTGGCGACGATTTTAATCTCGCTCGCCATTACCCTCTGCGGCGTGCTGGGCTTCCGGCTGCTGCCGGTGGCGCCCCTGCCGCAGGTGGACTTCCCGGTGATCATGGTCAGCGCCTCGCTGCCGGGCGCCTCGCCGGAAACCATGGCCTCGTCCGTTGCCACGCCGCTGGAGCGTTCGCTCGGGCGAATTGCGGGGGTCAACGAGATGACCTCCAGCAGCTCGCTGGGCAGCACGCGCATTATTCTGGAGTTCAGCTTCGACCGGGATATCAACGGCGCGGCGCGCGACGTGCAGGCGGCCATCAATGCCGCACAGAGCCTGCTGCCGAGCGGGATGCCGAGCCGTCCGACCTACCGCAAGGCCAACCCGTCCGACGCGCCGATCATGATCCTGACGCTGACCTCGGATACTTATTCGCAGGGGCAGCTGTACGATTTTGCGTCTACCCAGCTGGCTCAGACCATCTCACAAATTAACGGCGTCGGGGACGTGAGCGTCGGCGGGAGTTCCCTGCCCGCGGTACGCGTGGGGTTAAACCCGCAGGCGCTGTTTAACCAGGGCGTGTCGCTGGACGACGTGCGCTCCGCCATCAGCAACGCCAACGTGCGCAAACCGCAGGGGGCGATAGAGGACAACAGCCACCGCTGGCAGATCCACACCAACGACGAGCTTAAAACCGCGGCGGAATATCAGCCGCTCATTATTCACTACAACAACGGCGCGGCGGTGCGCTTAAGCGACGTGGCCAGCGTCACCGACTCGGTGCAGGACGTACGCAACGCCGGGATGACCAACGCCAAGCCGGCGATTTTGCTGATGATCCGCAAGCTGCCGGAAGCGAACATTATCGAGACAGTGAACAGCATTCGCGCCCGTCTCCCGGAGCTGCAGGAGACCATCCCGGCAGCAATCGATCTGCAAATTGCCCAGGATCGCTCCCCGACCATTCGCGCCTCGCTGGAAGAGGTGGAGCAAACGCTGGTGATCTCCGTCGCGCTGGTGATCCTGGTGGTCTTCCTGTTCCTGCGATCCGGCCGCGCGACGCTGATCCCGGCGGTGACCGTGCCGGTCTCGCTGATCGGTACCTTTGCCGCCATGTACCTGTGCGGGTTTAGCCTCAACAACCTGTCGCTGATGGCCCTGACGATTGCCACCGGCTTCGTGGTGGATGACGCCATCGTGGTGCTGGAAAACATTTCCCGCCATCTGGAAGCGGGCGTGAAACCGCTGCAGGCCGCGCTGCAGGGCACGCGCGAGGTGGGCTTTACGGTACTCTCCATGAGCCTGTCGCTGGTAGCGGTCTTTCTGCCGCTGCTGCTGATGGGCGGGCTGCCGGGCAGGCTGCTGCGCGAATTTGCCGTCACCCTTTCGGTGGCTATCGGCATCTCGCTGATTATCTCGCTGACGCTGACGCCAATGATGTGCGGCTGGATGCTCAAGCGCAGCAAGCCGCACTCGCAGCCGCGCCGCAAAGGCTTTGGCCGCGTGCTGATGGCAATGCAGGAGGGCTACGGCAAATCGCTGAAGTGGGTGCTGAACCACACAAGGCTGGTCGGTCTGGTGCTGATCGGCACCATCGTGCTCAACGTGTGGCTGTATATTTCCATCCCGAAAACCTTCTTCCCGGAGCAGGATACCGGCGTGCTGATGGGCGGCATTCAGGCGGACCAGAGCATTTCCTTCCAGGCGATGCGCGGCAAGCTGCAGGACTTTATGAAGATCATTCGGGAAGACAAAGCCGTGGATAACGTCACTGGCTTTACCGGCGGGTCGCGCGTCAACAGCGGGATGATGTTTATTACTCTGAAACCGCGCGGCGAGCGCAACGAAACCGCCCAGCAGGTGATTGACCGCCTACGGGTGAAGCTCGCCAAAGAGCCGGGGGCCAATCTGTTTTTGATGGCCGTTCAGGATATCCGCGTCGGCGGGCGACAGGCGAACGCCAGCTATCAGTACACGTTACTCTCGGACGATTTAGCCGCCCTGCGCGAGTGGGAGCCGAAGATCCGCAAGGCGCTGGCCGCCCTGCCCCAACTGGCGGACGTAAACTCCGATCAGCAGGACAACGGCGCCGAGATGGCCCTGACCTACGACCGTGAAACCATGTCGCGGCTGGGCATCAACGTAGAAGCCGCCAACAGCCTGCTGAACAACGCCTTCGGCCAGCGCGAGATCTCCACCATCTACCAGCCGATGAACCAGTACAAGGTGGTGATGGAGGTTGACCCGCGCTACACCCAGGACATCAGCGCCCTGGACAAAATGTTTGTGATTAACAACGACGGCAAGGCGATTCCGCTCTCGTACTTTGCCAGCTGGCAGCCTGCCAACGCGCCGCTGTCGGTGAACCATCAGGGGCTGTCGGCGGCGTCGACCATCTCCTTTAACCTGCCCGCCGGTTCGTCACTTTCCGAGGCCAGCGACGCGATCAACCGCGCGATGACCCAGCTTGGCGTGCCGTCCACCGTGCGCGGCAGCTTTGCCGGGACCGCGCAGGTATTCCAGGAGACGATGAACTCGCAGGTGATTTTAATTCTGGCCGCCATCGCCACGGTCTATATTGTGCTGGGCATGCTGTATGAAAGCTACGTGCACCCGCTGACCATCCTCTCGACGCTGCCGTCAGCGGGCGTGGGGGCACTGCTGGCGCTGGAGCTGTTCGGCGCGCCGTTCAGCCTTATCGCACTCATCGGGATCATGCTGCTGATCGGCATCGTGAAGAAAAACGCCATCATGATGGTGGACTTCGCGCTGGACGCCCAGCGCAACGGCAACCTCTCGCCGGAAGAGGCCATCTTCCAGGCCTGCCTGCTGCGCTTTCGTCCGATCATGATGACCACACTGGCGGCGCTGTTTGGCGCGCTGCCGCTGGTGATCTCGGGCGGCGACGGCTCAGAGCTGCGCCAGCCGCTGGGGATCACCATTGTCGGCGGCCTGGTGATGAGCCAGCTGCTGACGCTGTACACCACGCCGGTGGTCTATCTGTTCTTCGACCGCCTGCGGCTGCGCTTTTCGCGTAAAAACAGAACTACGGTGACAGGATAAATGACAGAGCTTCCCAGCAACGTTCGCTGGCAATTATGGATAGTCGCCTTCGGCTTCTTTATGCAGTCGCTGGATACGACCATCGTCAACACCGCCCTCCCCTCCATGGCGAAAAGCCTCGGGGAGAGCCCGCTGCATATGCACATGGTGATTGTCTCCTACGTGCTGACGGTTGCCGTGATGCTGCCCGCCAGCGGCTGGCTGGCCGATAAAGCGGGCGTGCGGAATATCTTCTTTACCGCCATCGTGCTGTTTACCACCGGCTCGCTGTTTTGCGCGCAGGCCAACACCCTCGACCAGCTGGTCATGGCGCGCGTGCTGCAGGGCATCGGCGGGGCGATGATGGTGCCCGTCGGGCGGTTAACGGTGATGAAGATTGTGCCGCGCGAGCAGTACATGGCGGCGATGACCTTTGTCACCCTGCCCGGCCAGGTGGGGCCGCTGCTTGGGCCTGCGCTCGGCGGGATGCTGGTGGAGTACGCCTCCTGGCACTGGATCTTCTTGATCAATCTGCCGGTGGGCATCATCGGCGCGATGGCCACCCTGACGCTGATGCCGAACTACAAAATGCAGACCCGGCGCTTTGATTTCTTCGGCTTTATTCTGCTGGCAGCGGGCATGGCCACGCTTACCCTGGCACTCGACGGGCAAAAGGGGCTGGGGATTTCGACCCTGATGCTCGGGTTGCTGGTGGTTATCGGCATTTCCACCATTGCAGGGTATTTGTGGCATGCTCGCGGCAATGACCAGGCGCTGTTCAGCCTGAACTTGTTTAAAAAACCTACCTACCGTCTCGGGCTGTTCGGCAGCTTTGCCGGACGCGTCGGCAGCGGCATGCTGCCGTTTATGACGCCCGTGTTTCTGCAAATTGGCATGGGCTTTTCGCCATTCCACGCGGGCCTGATGATGATCCCAATGGTGCTCGGCAGCATGGGGATGAAGCGCATGGTGGTGCAGGTGGTGAACCGCTTTGGCTACCGTCACGTGCTGGTGGCCGCCACGCTGGGGCTGGCGCTGGTCAGCCTGCTGTTTATGGCCGTGGCGCTGATGGGCTGGTACTACGTCCTGCCGCTGGTGCTGTTCTGCCAGGGGATCATCAACTCCATGCGCTTCTCGTCGATGAATACCCTGACGCTAAAAGACCTGCCGGACGATCTGGCGAGCAGCGGCAACAGCCTGCTGTCGATGGTGATGCAGCTCTCCATGAGCGTGGGCGTGACGATCGCGGGGTTGCTGCTCGGCATGTACGGCCAGCACCATCTCAGCGTCGACACGCCGGTGGCGCATCAGGTCTTTATGTATACCTACCTCAGCATGGCGGTCATCATCGCCCTGCCCGCGTTCATCTTCGCCCGCGTGCCGGATGATACCAGCAAGAACGTCGTGATTAGGCGCGGCAAAAGGAGTGGCTCATGAAATTCTGGCGTCCGGGTATTACCGGCAAGCTCTTTCTGGCGATTTTTGCCACCTGTATCGTCCTGCTGATCACCATGCACTGGGCGGTGCGGGTCAGCTTCGAGCGCGGCTTTATTGATTACATCAAGCATGGCAATGAGCAGCGTTTGCAGGGCTTAAGTGATGCGCTGAGTGAACAGTACGCCCAGCACGGCAACTGGCGTTTTCTGCGCAACAATGATCGCTTTATTTTTCAGATCCTGCGCTCGCTGGAGCACGATACCGGTGACGATCGTCCGGGCCCGGGCATGCCGCCGCACGGCTGGCGCACCCAGTTCTGGGTAATCGACCAGGATATGCGCCCCCTGGTTGGCCCGCGCGCGCCGATACCGCCGGACGGCACCCGGCGGGCGATTAAAGTGAATAACGCCACCGTTGGCTGGGTTATCGCCTCCCCGGTGGAGCGCCTGACGCGCAACACCGACATCAACTTTGACCGCCAGCAGCGCCGGACCAGCTGGCTGATTGTCGCCCTCTCCACGCTGCTCGCCGCGCTCGCCACCTTCCCGCTGGCGCGCGGTCTGCTCGCCCCGGTGAAACGGCTGGTGGAGGGCACGCACAAGCTGGCCGCCGGGGATTTCACCACCCGCGTCGATACCCGCAGCCAGGACGAACTGGGCAAGCTGGCGCAGGACTTTAACCAGCTCGCCAGCACCCTGGAGAAGAACCAGCAGATGCGCCGCGACTTTATGGCCGACATTTCACACGAGCTGCGTACGCCGCTGGCGGTGCTGCGCGGCGAGCTCGAAGCCATTCAGGACGGCGTGCGCCAGTTTACGCCCGAATCGGTGGCTTCCCTGCAGGCGGAGGTGGGCACGCTCACCAAGCTGGTGGACGATCTCCACCAGCTCTCCATGTCCGACGAAGGCGCGCTGGCCTACCAGAAGGCGCCCGTAGACGTCATTAACGTGCTGGAAGTGGCGAGCGGCGCCTTCCGCGAACGCTTTGCCAGCCGCAACCTGAAAATCGACCTCTCCCTGCCGGACAGCGCGGTGGTGTTTGGCGACAAAGATCGGCTGATGCAGCTGTTCAACAACCTGCTGGAAAACAGCCTGCGCTACACCGACAGCGGTGGCGGGCTGCATATCTCCGGCAGGCAGGACAACGGGCGCTTCGCCCTCACCTTCGCCGATTCCGCCCCCGGCGTGCAGGACGCGCAGCTGGAAAAATTGTTCGAGCGCTTTTACCGCACCGAAGGCTCCCGCAACCGCGCCAGCGGCGGCTCCGGCCTGGGGCTGGCGATTTGCGTTAACATCGTCGAGGCGCATAATGGCACGATCCGCGCCGCCCATTCGCCTTTTGGCGGGGTTAGCATTACAGTAGAGTTACCTCTGGAACGGGATTTATCGAGAGAAGTATGACCGAGTTACCGATTGACGAAAACACGCCGCGCATTTTGATCGTCGAAGACGAACCCAAGCTGGGACAGCTGCTGATCGACTATTTACGCGCGGCCAGCTATGCCCCGTCACTGATCGGCCACGGCGACCAGGTGCTGCCCTACGTGCGCCAGACCCCGCCGGACCTGATCCTGCTGGATTTAATGCTGCCAGGGGTTGATGGATTGACCCTGTGCCGGGAAATTCGTCGCTTCTCCGACGTGCCGATCGTCATGGTCACCGCCAAAATTGAAGAGATTGACCGCCTGCTGGGGCTCGAAATCGGCGCTGACGATTATATCTGCAAACCCTACAGCCCGCGTGAGGTGGTCGCCCGCGTGAAAACCATTCTGCGCCGCTGCAGGCCGCAGCGCGAGCTTCAGGTGCTGGACGCCGAAAGTCCGCTGATTGTGGATGAAAGCCGCTTCCAGGCGAGCTGGCGCGGCAAGCTGCTGGACCTGACGCCTGCTGAGTTCCGCCTGCTGAAAACCCTCTCCCACGAGCCGGGAAAAGTCTTCTCCCGCGAACAGCTGCTGAACCATCTGTATGACGATTACCGCGTGGTGACCGACCGCACCATCGACAGCCACATCAAAAACCTGCGCCGCAAGCTGGAGGCGCTGGACGCCGAGCAGTCGTTTATCCGCGCGGTGTATGGCGTGGGGTATCGCTGGGAAGCGGATGCGTGCAGGATTGCCTAGTTAGCAGCTGGTCAATCCAGGCCGGGTAAGGCGAAACCGCCACCCGGCACAATAACTTTACCTCCCTGCCCCGCAGCGCTACAATGCCCGCCCTTAATGTGGGGGATCTCCCCTTACCGCTGCACCAGGTGCACGCGGATCTGACCTGTCATCAGAACGAGAACAAACATGTTTAAACCGGAACTCCTTTCCCCGGCGGGAACGCTGCAAAATATGCGTTACGCTTTCGCCTATGGCGCCGACGCCGTGTATGCGGGCCAGCCGCGCTACTCGCTGCGCGTGCGTAATAACGAATTCAACCACGAGAACCTGCAGCTTGGCATCAACGAGGCGCATGCTCTGGGTAAAAAATTCTACGTGGTGGTCAACATCGCGCCGCACAACGCCAAGCTGAAAACGTTCATCCGCGACCTGAAGCCGGTGGTGGATATGGGGCCGGACGCGCTGATCATGTCGGACCCGGGTTTAATCATGCTGGTTCGGGAGAACTTCCCGGAGATGGATATTCACCTCTCCGTACAGGCTAACGCCGTCAACTGGGCGACGGTGAAGTTCTGGAAGCAGATGGGGCTGACCCGCGTCATCCTGTCCCGCGAGCTTTCGCTGGAAGAGATCGAAGAGATCCGCACCCAGGTGCCGGATATGGAAATCGAAATCTTCGTTCACGGCGCGCTGTGCATGGCCTACTCCGGCCGCTGCCTGCTCTCAGGCTATATCAACAAGCGCGACCCGAACCAGGGTACCTGCACCAACGCCTGCCGCTGGGAATATAACGTCCAGGAAGGCAAAGAGGACGACATCGGCAACATCGTCCACAAGCATGAGCCGATCCCGGTGACCAACGTTGAGCCAACGCTGGGCATCGGCGCGCCAACCGACAGCGTGTTTATGATTGAAGAAGCCAAACGTCCGGGCGAGTACATGACCGCCTTTGAAGACGAGCATGGCACCTACATCATGAACTCGAAAGATCTGCGCGCCATCGCCCACGTCGAGCGCCTGACCCAGATGGGCGTGCACTCCCTGAAGATTGAAGGCCGCACCAAATCCTATTACTACTGCGCGCGTACCGCGCAGGTGTATCGTAAAGCCATCGACGATGCGGCCGCCGGTAAACCGTTCGATACCAGCCTGCTGGAAACGCTGGAAGGTCTGGCGCATCGCGGCTATACCGAAGGCTTCCTGCGCCGTCACACCCACGACGACTACCAGAACTACGAGCACGGCTACTCCGTTTCCGAGCGCCAGCAGTTTGTCGGTGACTTCACCGGCGAGCGCAAAGGCGCGCTGGCGGCCGTGGCGGTGAAAAACAAGTTTACCAAAGGCGACAGCCTGGAGCTGATGACCCCGCAGGGCAACATGAACTTCACGCTGGAGCATCTGGAAAACGGCAAAGGCGAAGCGATTGAGGTCGCGCCGGGCGACGGGCACACCGTCTGGCTGCCGGTTCCGGAAGAGGTGGAGCTGACGTTCGCGCTGCTGATGCGTAACTTCAACGGTGAAAGCACCCGGAACCCACACGGCAAATAGTCAATTAGGGAAATTTTTTCGCGCTGGGATAATTCTTAGAATCGGATCACATACCGCTTCGTTCAATACGGGTATTATCCCCCCGCTGAAAAACATAACCCATAAATGCTAGCTGTACCAGGAACCACCTCCTTAGCCTGCGTAATCTCCCTTACGCGGGCTTATTTTTTGCCTTCTCTCTCCTCAATCCAGGCAATGAGTTCGTCGATTTGCTTCTCTGAGAACACGGCGATCCCATTCTCAGCGAGCAACGACGCAGCAACCCCCATCCCCGCTTTCTGTATACCGCGAAAAGTTCCGTCATAAATAAACTCACTGCCGCACGTTGGGCTGCCATCGGTTAACAATGCAGCGCTACACCCCGACGCCTGAGCAGCGCGTAGCGCGAGCCAGGCTGCAAGCTGATAATGTGCGGTCACGTCCTGCCCGGTATTTTCCATAATTCTGGCTTGCCCGAGCATCACGTCTTTGCCATCAGCGAATTTAATCTCTGCCGGAGGACGCGGTACAGGCAGCCCGGCAGCCAGTTCAGGGCAGTGGATAACCAGACGTTGTTCCTGTTGCCAGCGAGCGAGTTGCGCGTTCATTCTCGCTTTTTCACTTCCGTTATAACGAACCCTGAAGCCCATCAGGCACGCGCTTACCAAAATTTTATTCATCATCACTTTCCTGTGATTACGTTAATCTCATCGCTGAAGTGTAACGTGCTTTTGTGCCTGTTTTGTTCCTTTCATCCTGTTCTTACCCGCTTTTTCCCTCTCTGCTATACACTCTTACTAACGCTAAAAAAGGGAGCAGCGCGGATGGCAACCTATCCAGACAGTTTATTGATTCTCAACGGCAAAAGTGCGGGCAACGATCTGCTGCGTCAGGCCATTCAGGGTTTGCGTGACGACGGCGCGCGCATCCACGTAAGAGTAACATGGGAAAAAGGCGACGCGGCACGCTATATCAATGAAGCCCTCGGGCTTGGCGTTGAGACCATCATTTCCGGCGGCGGCGATGGCACCATCAATGAGATCGCGTCAGCGCTGATCGACCTGCCCCCGGCAGACCGCCCGCTGATGGGTATTTTACCGCTCGGCACCGCCAATGATTTTGCTACCAGCGCCGGGATCCCCGAGGCGTTAGAGAAAGCGCTTCAGCTGGCGATCCTCGGTAAAGCGACCGCGGTAGATATTGCGCAGGTGAATGACAAAACCTGCTTTATCAATATGGCCACCGGCGGGTTCGGCACGCGCATCACCAGCGAAACGCCGGAAAAACTCAAGGCGGCGCTGGGCGGCGTGTCGTATCTGATCCACGGTCTGATGCGCATGGATACCCTCAAGCCTGACCGCTGCGAAATTCGCGGCGAGGATTTTCAGTGGCAGGGCGACGCGCTGGTGATTGGCATCGGTAATGGTCGTCAGGCCGGCGGCGGGCAGCAGCTGTGCCCGGAGGCGCTGATCAATGACGGTCAGCTACAGCTGCGGATTTTCACGGGTGACGGCCTGCTGCCCGCGCTGTTTACCACGCTGACGCAGCCGGAAGAGAGTCCGAATATCATTGACGGGAAATCCGCATGGTTTGAGGTAAATGCCCCGCACGGGATGACCTTTAACCTCGATGGGGAACCGCTCAGCGGGACGCAGTTCCGCATTGAGGTGTTGCCCGGCGCGCTGCAGTGTCGGTTGCCGCCAGACTGTGTGCTTTTGCGCTGATGGTATTGCCGGGTGGCGGCTACGCCTTACCCGGCCTACGCTTCGCCCTCAGGTCAGGCAATCGTGACTTTGCTGTCCAGATAGACGTCCTGAACCGCATTGATCAGCTTCACGCCGTCAGCCATCGATTTCTTAAACGCCTTACGGCCCAGGATCAGCCCCATGCCGCCCGCGCGCTTGTTGATAACCGCAGTCCGCACCGCGTCTGACAGGTCAGTATCGCCGCCCGCCGCGCCGCCGGAGTTAATCAACCCTGCGCGGCCCATGTAGCAGTTCGCCAGCTGGTAGCGCACCAGGTCGATCGGGTTATCGCTGGTCAGTTTGCTGTAAACGCGGTCATCGGTGTAACCAAAGTTCACTGCTTTATATCCGCCATTATTCTCGGCCATTTTCTGCTTCACGATATCCGCGCCAATGGTCGCCGCCAGGTGGTTCGCCTGGCCGGTCAGGTCAGCCGACACGTGGTAATCCACGCCGTCTTTTTTGAACGCCGAGTTGCGCAGGTACGCCCACAGCACGGTCACCATACCCAGCTCGTGCGCGCGCTCAAACGCCGCAGAGATCTCTTCAATCTGACGACGAGACTGTTCTGAGCCGAAATAGATGGTCGCCCCAACGGCAACCGCCCCCATATTGAACGCCTGCTCGACGCTGGCATAGAGCGTCTGGTCATATTCGGTGGGGTAGCTCAGGGTTTCATTGTGGTTCAGCTTCACGAGGAACGGAATGCGGTGGGCATAGCGACGCGAGACGGAGGCCAGCACGCCATAGGTGGACGCCACGCAGTTACAGCCCGCTTCAATCGCCAGCTCAACAATGTTCTTCGGATCGAAATAGAGCGGATTCGCCGCGAAGGAGGCGCCCGCCGAGTGCTCAACGCCCTGGTCTACCGGCAGAATAGAGAGATATCCGGTGCCGCCGAGCCGCCCGGTGTTATAGAGCGTCTGCATATTTCTTAGCACGGCAGGCGGACGGTTGTTATCGACCATCACGCGGTCAACGTAGTCATGACCAGGCAGGTAAAGCTGGTCGGCTGGAATGGTCATACAACGATGCTGTAAAAGGCTGTCGGCGTCTTTGCCAAGCAACTGCGCAATATCAGTCATGTGATACTCCCGTAAGTTCGACGTCATGTCGGTGTGCGTTTATCCAGTCCCATCTTTTATGGGCAGACTAAGCCTGGTACCGACTTAACAGATTTTCCACCCTTTGCAATTTTTTTCAGCACAATCTGCTGGCTCGATTCGTGTACAACAAAACTGTTACATTGATCAAACAATCGCCACAAAGGTATTTAAAAGGTATTATTGAATGGTATGTTAAAGGCGTACCCTCTCTGACATGCAGGATTCAAAAATGAAAACGAAAGTCCAACTGTCATTCATGATGTTTGTTGAATGGTTTATCTGGGGCGCGTGGTTTGTGCCGCTGTGGCTGTGGCTGAGCAAAAGCGGTTTTACCGCCGGGGAAATTGGCTGGTCTTATGCCTGTACCGCCATTGCCGCCATTCTCTCCCCAATTCTGGTCGGCTCGCTGACCGACCGCTTCTTCGCCGCGCAGAAAGTGCTGGCGGTGCTGATGTTTGCCGGCGCGATTCTGATGTACTTCGCGGCACAGCAAACCCAGTTCAGCACCTTCTTCCCGCTGCTGCTGGTTTACTCCCTGACCTACATGCCCACCATCGCGCTGACCAACAGCATTGCCTTCGCGAACGTGGACGACGTCGAGGCCGATTTTCCGCGCATCCGCGTGATGGGCACCCTCGGCTGGATCGCCTCCGGGCTGGCGTGCGGCTTCCTGCCGCAGATGCTGGGCTATAGCGATATTTCCGATACCAATATTCCGCTGCTGATGACCGCCGCCAGCTCCGCCCTGCTCGGCGTCTTTGCCCTGTTCCTGCCGAATACGCCGCCGAAAAGTACCGGCAAGCTGGACTTCAAAGTGATGCTGGGGCTGGACGCGCTGATCCTGCTGCGCGACAGAAACTTCCTCGTCTTCTTTTTCTGCTCGTTCCTGTTCGCCATGCCGCTGGCCTTCTACTACATTTTCGCCAACGGCTATCTCACTGAAGTGGGGATGAAAAACGCCACCGGCTGGATGACGCTCGGCCAGTTCTCTGAAATCTTCTTTATGCTGGCGCTGCCGTTCTTTACCAAACGCTTTGGTATTAAGAAGGTCTTACTGCTGGGTCTGATTACCGCCGCCATCCGCTACGGGTTCTTCGTTTACGGCGGTGCGGAACAATACTTCACCTACGCCCTGCTGTTCCTCGGCATTCTGCTGCACGGCGTGAGCTACGACTTCTACTACGTCACCGCGTATATCTACGTGGATAAAAAAGCGCCGGTGCATATGCGCACCGCCGCGCAGGGCCTGATTACGCTCTGCTGTCAGGGCTTTGGTAGCCTGCTGGGTTACCGCCTGGGCGGCGTGATGATGGAAAAAATGTTCGCCTACAAAGAGCCGGTGAATGGGCTGACCTTCAACTGGGCCGGAATGTGGACATTTGGCGCAATCATGATTGCCGTGATTGCCGTGCTGTTTATGCTGTTTTTCCGCGAATCGGACAAAGAGATCGCTGCAATTGCGGTGGTTGATGGCGATGCCGCGCTGACACAAGGGGAAGTTAAATGAAACAAGAACGTATTCTCGGTGCCCTTTACGGGCAGGCATTAGGGGATGCGATGGGCATGCCGTCGGAACTGTGGCCGAGAAAGCGCGTCAAGGCGCACTTCGGCTGGATCGACCGCTTTTTACCCGGCCCGGCAGAAAATAACGCGGCCTGCTATTTCAGGCAGGCAGAGTTCACCGACGATACCTCAATGGCGCTGTGCCTGGCCGACGCGATCATCGAGTGCGACGGGGAGATTCACGCAGACGTTATCGGCAAGCATATCCTGAACTGGGCGCTCGATTTCGACGCGTTCAACAAGAACGTGCTCGGCCCGACCTCCAAAATCGCGCTGAATGCGATTCGTGACGGGAAGCCGGTCAGCGCGCTGGAGAACAACGGCGTGACGAACGGGGCGGCGATGCGCGCCTCCCCGCTGGGCTGCCTGCTCCCGGCGACGCGGCTGGAACACTTTGTTGAACAGGTGGCGCAGGCCTCCAGCCCGACCCATAAATCGGACCTCGCGATTGCCGGCGCGGTGGTGATTGCCTGGGCGGTTTCCCGCGCCATCGACGGCGAAAGCTGGCAGAACATCGTTGATGCCCTGCCGGGGATCGCCCGCTATGCGCAGGAGATGAAAACCACCACCTTCAGCGCGTCGCTGGCGGCGCGTATTGAGCTGGCGCTTAAGACCGTACGGGAAGCCAACGGTATTGAGTCCGCCAGCGAGCAGGTTTATCAGCTGATTGGCGCGGGAACCAGCACCATTGAGTCCGTTCCGGCGGCCATTGCGATGGTGGAACTGGCAGGAACCGACCCGAACCGCTGCGCCATCTTATGCGCCAATCTGGGCGGTGATACTGACACTATTGGCGCCATGGCGACGGCCATCTGCGGCGCGCTCCACGGCGTGCAGGCGATTGATCCGGCGCTCAAAGCCGAACTCGACGCCGTCAACCAGCTCAACTTCGGCCATTATTGCGAGAAACTGCTGCACTTCAGGGAGCAAAGGGAGGGCGTATGAAGGCATTTGCTCAACGTCTCGAAAATCTGCACGCCACGCGCCCGGTGACGGTGCTGGGCGCCGCGGTGATTGACGTCATCGCCGACGCCTACGCCCTGCCCTGGCGCGGGTGCGATATCGAACTTAAGCAGCAGGGCGTGAATATTGGCGGCTGCGCGCTGAACATTGCCATCGCCCTGAAACGCCTCGGGATCGCCGCGCAAAATGCCCTTCCCGTCGGCCATGGCGTATGGGCGGATATTATCCGCAACGCCATGGCGCAGCAGGATCTGCACAGCGCCGTAGAGGCTGAAACCGGCGACAACGGCTGGTGTCTGGCGCTGGTAGAGCCTGACGGCGAGCGCACCTTTATGTCCTTTAGCGGCGTGGAAAACCAGTGGCAGCAGCGCTGGCTGGATGCGCTTCACGTTCCGCAAAACAGCCTGGTTTATCTCTCCGGCTACCAGCTGGCCTCGCCGTGCGGCGAACTGCTGACAGGCTGGCTGGAAGGGTTACGTGACGTGACGGCCTTTATCGATTTCGGCCCACGCATCGCGGATGTTCCTGATGCGCTGATGGAGAGAATCATGGCCTGCAGGCCAATCGTGTCGCTCAATCGTCAGGAAGCGGAACTCGCGGCTGAAAGACTGGGTGTGGAGGCTGAAAACCTGGGTGAAGTGTGGCAGCAGCGCTTTGGCGCCGCGCTGATTGTGCGCCATGATAAAGACGGTGCTACGTGGTATGACGGTGACGCCTCGGGCGTTGTTCCGGCATTTCCGGCGACGGTTATGGATACCATTGGTGCAGGCGACAGCCACGCGGGCGGCACGCTGGCCGGGCTGGCTGCGGGATGGTCACTGGCAGATGCCGTTCTGCTGGGGAATGCCGTGGCGTCATGGGTGGTCAGCCACCGCGGCGGGGATTGCGCCCCGACGCGCGAGGCACTACTCCTCGCACACAAAGACGTATAGATCGCTGCGACAGTAGCTGATGCTGTACTCAATCGGCCGGTGCTGCTGGTCAAGCGCGACCTGCTTGATCACCAGCACCGGTATTTTTTCATCCATCTTAATGTGCGCCTGAAACTCGCTGTCGGGCATGCGGGCGCTCACCCTTGAGCGGGTGCGCTGCGGGTAGATATTCTGACTGCGGAAGTAGTCATAGAGCGAAATGCCAATCGCATCCGGGTCGGGAATTAACCCGACGGGGACCCAGGACTCTTCAATCGACACCGCATCGTCATCGACATAGCGAATGCGCTTGAGCAAAAAGACCTCGCTGTCCGGGGAGATAGACAGGTGGTTGGCCACCTCTTCCGGACACTTCACCACCCGCTTGTTGACCCAGAGCGTATTCGGCTTCTTGCCGCGCAGCACCACCTGCTGGGAAAAACCGCGCGCCTCTTTCAGCGAATATTCGAAGATATTGTTGATTTGCGTGCCATAGCCACGGGCGCGCGTCACCACGCCCTCTTCTTCCAGCGCCTGCATCGCTTTACGCACGGTGATGCGCGACACCCCGGTCAACTGGCTCAGATCGCGCTCGCCGGGCAAAATATTCCCGTGCTCCAGCACCCCGCTGCGCACCGCATTTTTTACCGTTTCGGCAAATTTCAGGTACAGCGGCGTGTTATCGGGCGCGGCGATCCGTTCATTCAGTTGAGCGATTAACCGGGTATGCGCTTGTTCCATCTCTGTTTTCTCAGGCGTGATGTATTCTGCCAGTATACTGGCTTACCACCATGCATGAAAATGGTGTACCGGCCCAATACCGTGACCGACTTCCAGAGTATCGGCTTTTGCCAGCGCCGCCGAGAGCCAGGCTTTTGCTTCGCTAACCGTATCGGCCCAGCTTTCATGACGTGGGCGCAGCGCCGCCAGCGCGGCCGAGAGCGTACAGCCCGTGCCGTGGGTATTTTTGGTCTGCACGCGCGGCGCGGTAAAGCGTACTCCTCCGTCGCGGGTAAAGAGCCAGTCCGGACTTTCCGGATCATCAAGATGCCCGCCCTTCATCAGCACCGCCCCGCAGCCCATCGCCAGCAGCGCATTGCCCTGCTCTTTCATTTCCCGTTCAGTTTGCGCGTGCGGCGCGCCCAGCAGCGCGGCGGCTTCCGGAAGATTGGGCGTGATGAGCGCCACCTGCGGCAGCAGCTTATTGCGCAGCGTCTCGACGGCGGAGGCGGAGAGCAGCGGATCGCCGCTTTTTGCCAGCATGACCGTATCCAGCACCACGTTTTGCACCTGATAGCGCTTAAGCCGTTCGGCCACCGCTTCCACAATGTCCGTTTCGGCCAGCATGCCGATCTTGGTGGTATCAATACGCACGTCGCTGAACACCGAATCCAGCTGCGCGGCAACAAAATCTGGCTCGATGCGGTAGACCGACTGCACGCCGCACGTGTTTTGCGCCACCAGCGCGGTAATCACCGAGCAGCCGTACGCGCCCAGCGCCGAGAAGGTTTTCAGGTCTGCCTGGATACCCGCGCCGCCGCTGGGATCGGTGCCGGCAATGGTCAGGGCGTTAATCCGCTTCATGCCTGCTCCTCCAGCGTGTAGAGCGCGTCGAGGAACGCGCTGGCAAAACTGCCCGGGCCGCGCGAGTGCGCAACGGCCACCGTTCCGGCCCGCTTCATCCATCCGCAGGCGGCGGCGATGTTATCCAGCCGGTCACCCGGCAGCGAGCAGCTCGCCGCCACAACGGCAGAGAGCGCGCACCCGGTGCCCACCACGCGCGTCATCAGCGGGTCACCGCCGGTAACCGTTCGGGTGCGTTGCCCGTCCGTGATGTAGTCCACCTCGCCGGTGACCACCACAATCGTATTGATCTGCCGGGCCAGCGCCTGGGCAGCAGGCACCGCGCTGGCGGCGGTATCGGTCGTATCGACGCCGCGCCCGCCCGCGCTGATCCCGGCGAGGGCAAGGATTTCGGAAGCATTGCCGCGAATGGCCGCCGGTTTCAGGGCAAGGATTTGATGGCAAAACCGGGTGCGGAACGCCAGGGCGCCCACGGCAACCGGGTCCAGCGTCCAGGGTTTGCCTGCCGCTACCGCACTTTCAATAGCACGACGCATCGACTGGGCGCGCAGCGCGGTCAGCGTGCCAACGTTAACCAGCAGCGCATCGGCTATCGCGGCAAACTGCTCGGCCTCTTCGGCCTCGATCACCATCGCCGGAGATGCGCCAAGCGCCAGCAAAACGTTGGCCGTAAAGGTCTGTACGACGTCATTCGTCATACAGTGGGTCAGCGGAGAACGGGTTCGGAAGTGGTGTAAAACGTGTAAATCGAGCAGGTCAGGCTGCATGGGTTCGCTCCTGCCTTGCGTGAAGAAGCGATGACCGGGAAGGCATCTGACTTCCCTACGCTGGCATTATCCAGATCAGGTAATACGGGTATTTCTCAGCCTTCACAAAGAAGGGCACCCCGAGTCAAAATACTTTTAAAACAATGATTTATTAAAATCAATGTTCTCAATCAGTGTAACCGTGGCCACTGGCCAGGCGCAAGGAGTTTTGATTTATCACGGCAGCGTTCGCGTTATGAATCTCCCTAAACACGTTTTCGCTAGCATCTTCAACATAAATATTTTTTTCTGGTATATCCCGGAACAAAAATGAGCTGAGTTCATTTTCATTCGAAGCTGACGAAAGGTTCGATAATAAATAATCGGCAAAAACCCATAAATTCACATAAACTGTTATGTGTATTATTAACCCATTTTAATCAAAACACTTAAATACAATTAATGTATTGGTGTTTTATATCTAATTTCACTCTCATCCATTATGAAAGGCTATCTTATTGTATTATAAGATTATTACGCCAGGTCTTTCTGGATCGACTCGTTTAGCTATTCCTGCTATTTATGATTTAGATCAATAATCAAAATTACACATTCATAGATAGTTACTGCAGGTTACGAAATAAGTTATCAAACCAAAATTTCCACCGTTAATCGTGAATTAATTCAGATATAACAAGACGTTGTATCTTCCCGCCAGGATAGCGCCCTTACTTTATTTTTTCTTGTAGTGATGATGAGAGCTTTAAAATGAACTATTTAAATATAACAGCTATCGCTGTTTTTGGTTTTGTGTTCGCTGGTTCAATGAATACCGCAAATGCTGCGGAAGTAAACGTAAACCTTGACGATAACGTCAATAATCCAAGTGCTTACATTCAAATTCAGGGTACCGATAAAACCGCCTATAACCTTGATAACATCGAGGGGAGTAACATTAAGCAAGACGGGCAAATCTATAACCTTCAGGGCGATATTGAAAGAGCAAATACAGCTATTAATAAAGCACAAGATACAGCTAATACCGCTCAAGATGGCGTAAACGCTAACACTCAAGCGCTGGCAGGTAAGGTAGATAAAAGCATTTTCGACGCCGATCAGGATAGACAAGATCACGCTCTTCAGGATGCCTCTGACAAAGCGACTCAGGCATTTAATACGGGCGCTTATGCGCAATCTTTAGCGGTTGATGCACAAACGGTAGCCGCTGCTAACAAAGCTGCTGTTGCTAACGTTCAGTCACGCCAGCAAGCACAAGAAACGACGATTCAGAATCACAGCGCACAATTAGCGAATCATGAATCACGTATTACTGCGTTAGAGAGTCAAAATAACGCGAAGTTCTCTTCTCTGGAGCATCAGCAGAATGAGGATCGCAAGGAATATCGTGCTGGTATCGCTGGCGCTGCTTCTCTTGCTGGTTTGCATTACGTTGATACAGATAACGCGGTTGCCGTCGGTGCTGCCAACTTCAAAGATGCGCAAGGTTACGCAGTCGGTTACCGTCATAAGTTCGCTGAGAATGTTGCCGCTACCCTCTCTACATCAGGTACATCCAACGGTGATGAAATTGTTGCGGCGTCCGCATCTTATGGATGGTGATTTAACAATATTAAATTAAAATGCCAGCAAACCGCCAATCAGCTAAAAAACTCACCCTGGAGTTTAATTAGCTGGCTATAACTCAATACATTGCTGCTAGCACAAAAATGACAAAGTATATTTTTATTTCCGCCGTTCTGTATCTGACTTTTATTTTATTAGGGATATGGATCGGCTTGATGTTAGGTACCTATATTTATAATTGTAATTACTGAGGCAATAATGAAAAAATTAATGATGGTAGCGGCTGTATTATCTCTTGCTGCGTGTTCCTCACCAGCTCAACGGATGGCTGATTGTCAAAGCAAAGGAGTGAGTAAAGATGCTTGTTATATTGCAGAGCAAAACCGCACCACAGCCATTAACGCTGCGGCTGAAAAACAGGCTTTAGAGAATGCAGCTCAACTTGCACAGTCAGCGCACAGGCGCCTTCCTGAAGGCTGCACTCAGGTTATGGATGCTGCGGGTCATTGTGATAGCAAGCCAGCCAAAGTAAGCGGTGATTTAAAAAAGTTATCAGGTGAAGCGGATCACGTTATGAATAAGCCTGTCTCTGATGCTGCTGAATATCTGCTTTCGAAAGGCTGGAAGCCAAATAAAGGTTCATGGCACAAGGGTAGCTATATTATGCAGCTGGTTGTCGAAAAAGAGAGAGTTGTAAACGCGCAATTATCAAAAATGTGATCTTTGCAGGACGCTACCACCTGATAAGATTTACGTAGCCCCATGTGTATGGGGCTTTGTTTTAGCTCGTTAATAGATTTACTCCAGCTGCCACGCCCCGCCATGAATAAGCGACGCCCCTCCCGTCCAGGCAAATAACGCCAGCTCGCGGCAGTCGGCATCAGGATATATACGGCTGCTGAGGCACGCCTCACCCTCGTTAACAAACACTTCCACGGAAGAGCTATCAAAGAACAAACGAAGATTAAGCGCGTTGCTCAGGTTCAGCGCGACGCTTCGGGTACCGCACAGGCCATACTGCGGATAGTCTCGCTCCAGCACCAGGCGCTGCATCTGCGCATCAACATAAAGGCGTAACCCGTCGCCAAGACGAATGCCGTACTGCTCCGCGCTGCTGTTGGCGCAATCCCACTGCAGAATGACCTCCATCGCATCGCAGTGTTCCACCAGCGTCATCTGCTGGTTATTAAGCGTACTTATCGGGCAGGGGAACCACGCCCCGCGCAGGCTTTCCACTTCTCTGGCTGGCCGCATCTGCAGGCGGTTATCCGCGCTTAGCGTCAGTTCGCGCGGTAAAGAGAGCATGCCAGCCCACCCGTCCTCCTGTTCCGGAAGGGGAGATTCCCACATGTCGAGCCAGCCGATAACGATGCGGCGGCCGTCAGGCGTCAGGAAGCTTTGCGGCGCATAGAAATCATGCCCGTAGTCCATCTCCACAAATTCACCTTCACGCACAAAAGGCTGACCAGGCTGCCATTCGCCTACCAGATAGCCGCTCTGGAAGAGATTGCGATGTTTAAATCCGTCTGCCGCCAGTCCCTGAGGCGAGAACATCAGCACGCGTTTACCATTGAGAGTGAAAAAGTCCGGGCATTCCCACATATAACCCATCTCTTTTTCAGCCACCGCGAGCACGCCCCTGTCGTGCCACTCGCGCAGATCGGCAGACCGGTACACACGCACCTGGCCCGTATCCCCCTCGCGCGCGCCAACGACCATGTACCACCACGCCCCTTCACGCCATACCTTCGGATCGCGGAAGTGATGCAGCCCGGGCGGTGTATCAATGACTGTCCCGTGCCGCACAAACTGGATGCCGTCACGGCTGGTTGCCAGGCACTGCACCTGGTAGAGATTAGCCTCATCGCCGGGATCGCCGTGGAATTTGTGGCCGGTGTAAATCAGCGCCAGCGTATCGCCATCCACCACCGCTGAGCCGGAAAAACAGCCGTCCTTGTCGTCTGGCCCTTCCGGGGCCAGCGCAACCGGGAGGTGCTCCCAGCGAACTAAATCTTTGCTGCGCGCATGGCCCCAGTGCATCGGCCCCCACTGGGTCGAATACGGATGGTGTTGATAAAAGGCGTGATACCAGCCGTCAAACCAGACCAGGCCATTCGGGTCGTTCATCCAGCCAGCACGCGCTGCGAGGTGGTAACGGGGATACCAGCGCAGATTAAGCCCTTCGCGTCTGGACTGCAGTTCCTGTTCTGCTTTCGTAATGGAATACATCATTTCTCTACTCTTTCGATCAGATGGTGGAAGGTTGCGGCATGAGCGGGTCAGAAGAGGACTTACCCGAGCGCAACAGGAAGATGGAGATAAACGTGGTGCTGAAGACCAGTAGCCCCATGATGAGATAGGACTGGGCAAAGCCGTATTTCTCATAGCTGTAACCTGCCAGCGGCGACAGCACCGAGGCAATCACCGAGCTTGTACAGGCAAAGCCCACCAGATAGAGGGTGGAAGAGAGCCGCTTATCAAAATGCAGGCTGTTGTATTTAAAGATGGAGACCAGCAAAACGGGTAGTTCAACCGCGTGCAATAGCTTGGTAATAGAGATCAATACCGGTCCCTCAACCAGACCCGATGCCACCATACGCATCGCCATCACCATTCCGGCGAAAATCAGGCCGTTTTTCGCACCGAGGCGATTCACCAGCCACGGGGCGCAGAACATGCCCGCCGCTTCCAGGAAAACCTGGAAGGAGTTGAGATAGCCGTACATGGCGTTTCCTTCCTGCAACGTCGGGAACTGTGAGGAGAAATAGACCGGGAACTGCTGGTCGTAAACGCCGTAAATACAGGTGCCAATAACGAAAAACACCAGCGCCCAGAAGCGCGGCAGCGTCAACAGACGTAAGGCATCCTCCAGCGTGACCTTACCGCCGGATACCGCCTCCTGCATGGCGTGCGGCGCGGAAGAGACTCTTAGGCGCGCCAGCAACACAAAAAACACCAGCCCGGCGCAGCTCGCCACCGCGAAGTTCAGCTTCGGATTGATGTTGAACAGCAGACCGGCAAAAAAGGTTGCCACCGCCCAGCCAAGGGATCCCCACATCCTCGCCTTGCCAAACTCAAACTGACTCTGGCGGGCCACGCGCTCGGTATAGGATTCCAGTACACCAATCCCGCCGTTAAACGTCAGCCCGATATAAATCCCGCCGAAAATACTGCCGAGCAACACGTTAATCTGCAGCAGATAACCAAACAGCAGGAAGGCCGGACCGGAAAGAATGAGCAGGCTGGTGAGAAACCAGAGCAGGTTTTTTCGCAGGCCGAGCTTGTCCTGAATGAAGCCGTAGCAGATTTGCGCGCACAGCGCGGAGACAGACAGCACGGCATAGATGACCCCCGTATCCCCTGCCTTTAACCCCACCTCCTGGTGAAGCCATATAGAGAGCAACGAGCCGGAAGATGACCACGTGACAAAAAAGAAAAACAGTAATGCGCTTAATAAAGGGTAGCTGTGAGAGTGATGCGTTTTCATCATGACATTCTCATGTTGGAGTAATGATGCAATGGTAACGTTAACATTTACGCTTTCTCATGCTGTTTGGCTGAATTTTAAGATGTTAATCACGAAAGTTAACGTTAACATCAAGAGAATGAGATCGCGATCAAATATTCAACACTGAGGTAAACATGACCCGGCTTGGGCATCAGCCTTTCTTTTACATCAGCGACTTAGTTGTATACCCTTTCACGCAGAGCATTAACGGAGTAAGACAATGGCTTCCCTGAAGGACGTCGCAAAGCTGGCTAACGTATCGCTGATGACGGTCTCCCGCGCGCTGAACAGCCCCGAGCGCCTTAAGCCGGAAACGCTGGCGCGCGTTCAGCTGGCTATTGAGCAGACCAGCTACGTGCCCGATCTGTCCGCCAAGAAAATACGCGGCGCGCATGCCTCGCCTAAAACCATAGGGGTACTGGCGCTCGATACGGTGACGACGCCGTTCTCGGTGGAGATCACGCTGTCTATTGAAGAGACGGCCAGAATGCACGGCTGGAACAGCTTCGTGATGAATATGTTTACCGATGACAATCCGGACGCCATTGTCGACCTTCTCCTCTCTCATCGGCCCGACGGAATTATCTACACCACCATGGGGTTACGTCAGGTTCCTCTCCCGGCCAAACTCCTCACCCTTCCCTGCGTGCTGGCCAACTGCGAAAGCGACGGCGAAAAGGTCGCCAGCTATATTCCCGATGATGAGCAGGGGCAATATACCGCCGTGCGGGCGTTACTCGCGGAGGGTTATCGACGCCCTCTCTGCCTGCATTTACCTGAGGGGCATCTGGCCACAACCCGCCGTCGTCAGGGGCTGGAGCGTGCATGCCGTGAAGCGGGGCTCGATCCGGACAGCCTGGAGCACTGCTATATGGCACTCGGCGATGAGCACTATCGCGACATTCCGGCCGTGTTGCTGGCGCACATGCAGAATGGCATTCCCAGGTTCGACGCCGTTATCTGCGGTAACGATCGTATCGCGTTTATGGTGTACCAGACGCTACTGGGACAAGGGCTTCGTATACCGGACGACGTCGCGGTGATCGGCTATGACAATATGGTGGGCATTGGGGAGTTGTTCCTTCCTCCTCTCACGACGGTACAACTGCCGCACTATGAAATTGGTCGCCTGAGCGCCCTGCATATTATTAACGGTGAAGAACATCAGGAAACCACGCGCGTAGAAAGTCCATTTTTACTGCGTGATTCCGTTGCACAGGCAACGTGAGCACCGTTTTCTGCACCTGCCGGATAAACAGGGAAAGCTTCCCTCCTTTTGTGCCGTTGAATGGCACGATTTGTCACACTCTTTTCTGCGACTTTACACACCGGGCAAATAGCCTGTAAACCGCTGTTTTTATTTGGCATAAAATACAATTTTCATTTTAAAAAAGGGGATATTTCCTCGCTATACACACGTGTCACAATACAGTAAACAAATTAACCATTGAGCCCCGTGGCAAAAGGCTCTATATTGGCGGCGTTTTTTTCAGGCCCCTTCTGTTTTTTAACTTTTTATTCAATCGTGGCTCATAACGAAGCGGCGGTTGTAGGAGTGATATGATGACGGATAAAGTCCGTATTGACACCGTAGATGCCCACAAAAGCAACGAAACCTATCTGGCCCGTCAGGCCGAGTTCGAATCTAACGTCAGGAGTTATCCGCGCAAACTGCCTTTAGCCATCACTAAAGCAGAAGGCGTGTGGATCACCGATGCAGATAATAAAGAATACCTTGACTGTTTAGCAGGTGCAGGGACCCTTGCGCTTGGCCATAACCATCCTGATGTGCTGAAAAGCATCCAAAATGTCATTACCAGCGGCTTGCCGTTACATACTCTGGATCTGACAACGCCTCTGAAAGACGCGTTTTCCGAATACCTGCTCTCTCTGCTGCCTGGCCAGGGCAAAGAGTACTGCCTGCAGTTCACCGGTCCATCCGGGGCTGACGCCGTTGAAGCAGCGCTGAAGCTGGCGAAAAAAGTGACCGGCCGTAGCGGTATCATCAGCTTCTCTGGTGGTTACCACGGCATGACCCACGGCGCACTGTCCGTGACCGGCAACCTGTCTCCGAAAGAAGCGGTAGACGGTATGATGCCAGAAGTGCAGTTCATGCCTTACCCGCACGAATACCGTTGCCCGCTGGGTATCGGTGGTGAAGCGGGCGTGAAAGCGCTGACTTACTACTTCGATAACCTGATCAACGACGTTGAAAGCGGCGTGCGTAAACCTGCTGCGGTGATCCTGGAAGCGGTTCAGGGCGAAGGCGGCGTGAACCCGGCTCCGGCTGAATGGCTGCAGCGTATCCGTAAAGTGACTCAGGAACACGGCATTCTGCTGATCCTCGACGAAGTTCAGGCTGGCTTTGCCCGTACCGGTAAATTCTTCGCCTTCGAACACGCGGGCATTGAGCCAGACATCATCGTGATGTCTAAAGCCGTCGGTGGCGGTCTGCCGCTGGCCGTGCTCGGTATCAAAAAGCAGTTCGACGCATGGGCGCCAGGTCACCACACCGGTACCTTCCGCGGCAACCAGCTGGCGATGGCAACCGGTCTGACGACGCTGAAAATCCTGAAAGACCAGAACATCGCAGGCAAAGTGGCGGCACAGGGCGAATGGCTGAAAGGCCAGCTGAAAGAGATGGCGAAACGTTATCCGGTTATCGGCCACGTGCGCGGTCTGGGCATGATGATCGGTATTGAGATCGTTAAGCCGCACGAAGCCGCTGACCACATGGGCTGCTTCCCGGGCGACGGCGAGCTGTCTGCACTGATTCAGAAGAAGTGCTTCGAAGCCGGTCTGATTCTGGAGCGCGGTGGTCGTAACGGTATCGTTCTGCGTCTGCTGCCTTCTCTGCTGATCAGCGATGAAGAGCTGAAGATCTTCCTGGATAAATTTGAGCAGGCACTGCTTGCTGCGGGCGTTCGCCCGGCGTAACCGGAGTTATTGATTACGATGTCTGATTCAAACCCAATTTTGTTCTCCTCTGCGCAGAGCATTGAAGCTTACCAGCAGGCGATTGAACAAAGCACTCAGGCTGTGATGCAGTGGCTGAAACAGCCTGAGATGTACCAGGGCAAAACGGTCGCGGAACTGCGCGACCGTATTAAGCTGGATTTCAACCCGAAAGGGCTGGGCAACGAAGCGGCGATTGAACGCGCCGTGGAGTTCTTCCTGAAAGACAGCCTGTCCGTTCATCACCCGCAGTGTGTGGCGCACCTGCACTGCCCAAGCCTGGTCGTAAGCCAGGCGGCGGAAGTGCTGATCAACGCCACTAACCAGAGTATGGACTCCTGGGATCAAAGCCCGTCCGCAACCATCATCGAGATCAAACTGATCGAGTGGCTGCGTACCCGCGTGGGTTATCAGGCTGGCGACGCCGGTGTCTTCACCAGCGGCGGAACCCAGAGCAACCTGATGGGCCTGATGCTGGCGCGCGATGCGTTCTTTGCGCGTCAGGGTCACTCCGTTCAGCAGGACGGTCTGGTGGGCGATCTGCGTAAGATCCGCGTACTGTGCTCTGAAAACGCGCACTTCTCTGTGCAGAAAAACATGGCGCTGATGGGTCTGGGCTACCAGTCCGTGGTGCAGGTGAAAACGGACGAATTCTCCCGCATGGATCTGACCGATCTGGCGGCGAAAATCGAACAGTGCAATGCGAACGGCGAGCAGATTCTGGCGATCGTCGCAACGGCAGGTACCACCGATGCCGGTGCTATCGATCCGCTGCGCGCCATTGCTGAACTGGCGGCGAAGCAGAACATCTGGGTACACGTTGATGCGGCCTGGGGCGGCGCACTGCTGATGTCTGAGCAGTATCGTCACTACCTGGACGGCATTGAGCTGGTGGATTCCGTCACCCTGGACTTCCACAAGCAGTTCTTCCAGACCATCAGCTGCGGCGCGTTCCTGCTGAAAGAAGCGCGCCACTATGAGCTGATGCGCTACCAGGCGGCTTACCTGAACTCTGAGTTCGACGAAGAAGCCGGCGTGCCGAACCTGGTGTCCAAATCGCTGCAGACCACCCGTCGTTTCGACGCGCTGAAGCTGTGGATGAGCCTGGAAGCGCTGGGTCAGGAGCAATACGCGGCGATCATCGATCACGGCGTGACCCTGGCACAGCAGGTTGCGGCGTACGTGAAAGCGCAGCCTGCGCTGGAACTGGTTATGCAGCCGCAGCTGGCAAGCGTGCTGTTCCGCTTCCGTGGCGAGGTGCAGGCAGATGATGCCGGTATCGCCCTGCTGAACCAGAAAATTGGTGATGCGCTGCTGGAATCCGGCCGTGCAAACGTCGGCGTGACCGAGCATAACGGCGTGACCTGCCTGAAGCTGACGCTGCTGAACCCAACCGTGACGCTGGAAGATATCAAAATCCTGCTGTCTCTGGTTGAGCGCACCGCGCAGGAAGTTCTGGCTAAGTAATATAAAACCCCTCTCCCGCCGGGAGAGGGGTTATTCTTATAAGCCCGCCCACCACATCCTGATTTTTAATCCCCAGTAGCTCGTCCAGCCCGTTGTGGTACTGACCACGTTCCCCTTCGATACAATGACTAACGTCGGCGTCACGCTCACCTGCCACGCCTGCGACAGCGCACCGTTTTCATCATTTATCACCGGCATTTTAAGCTGTTTCTTGTCAACCCAGCGTGCAAGCTTTGCGTTATCACCAGAGCGCATGGCGATACTCACCACGTTCCCGCCCTCTTCTGCCAGCTGATTAACCGCAGGCGTGGTGTAACGGCAAATGCTGCACCAGGTCGCCCAGACGTAGATCAGCAGCGGACGCTCCTGGCTGAGCGCCGCAATATCATGCATTTTTCCGTCGATGCTCGTCATCGGCGTTGCACTAAAACTGGCGGGGAGTGTCGGTTTTCGGTATTGATCAACTCCCCACGCCACGGCCAGCGTCAGCAGAACGAGTATGACTCCTTCCCGCGCCCAGCGGCGCAGTCGATTGATTTTGCGGTTATCCATTGTGACCTCGCGTTTTAACGAAGGTCATCTTAACGGGCAATTCACCATCACGCTGTAAAGAAATGTCGCGCCAGGGTTACTCCCGGGTATAGCCATAGTCGTAAGCGCTATACCCCGAGTTGTAATAGAGCGCCGCCGATTTCACAATGTCATTAAGGATCACGCCATTCACCTTTACGTTCATCCGTTCCATACGCTTAAGGCTGGTCTCGATCTCTTTCACGCTGGTTTTACCAAAGCGGGCGACCAGCAGCGTTGTGGCTGCTGCTCTGGCGATCAGCAAAGCATCCGTCACGGCAAGCACAGGTGGAGTGTCGATAATCATGATGTCATACCGCTTTTCAATCTGCGCCATCACATCCTGGAAGCGTTCACTCATGAGCAGGTCAACGGGATGCGTAGGTTGGGGTCCGCAGGTCAGTACATCAAAACCGCCTTTCTCAAAGCGTTGAACCGCCTCCTGCCACTCAACGGTTCCGTCGAGCACGCAGGACAACCCCCGATGATTGTTCAGCCTGAACACATTGTGGACATACCCTTTACGCATATCCGCATCAATAAACAGCACCCGCTGTCCGGCCTGTGCCACAATCGACGCCAGTGAAGTACTGACCAGCGTCTTTCCGCAGTCCTGCGTGGGGCCAGACACCACGACAACCCGGTTTGCGGTATCCATCATGGTAAAATGCAAACTGGTGCGCAGCCCACGCATCGCCTCGACAAACGTATCAGCCGGACGGTCAATGGGCAGGAAAGGCACGTTGGATATCCTGTGCTTCCAGTGGGAAGTAAACAGGTTTCTCCTGCGCAGGTGCGTTTTTTTCCATAACCATACCGAGCGCGGAAGCGTTACCAGCAGCGGCATCCCGAATTCTTCAAGTTGTTCTGACGAGGTAATGCCCCGCTTGAAGGCGGAACGCACTAAAACCGTTCCGGCAGAGAGGAGCAGCCCTATCATCATGCCAAAGAGAATGATGAGGGCTTTGCGCGGTCTGACTGGGGCCGGCTGCGTCACCGCCGGGTCTATGATCCGCACATTCCCGATAGCGCTGGAGCGCGAGATGCTCAGCTCTTGCTGACGCGTCAGCAACTGCATGTATACGGCGCGCCCGGATTCAACATCACGACTCAGGCGTAATATTTCCTGCTGCGTGGATGGCATGGAGGAGACGCGGCTATACAGGCGCGCGCGTTCCCGCTCAAGCGTTTGTTTTTTCTCCAGTAAAGCACGGTAGGTGGGATGGTCCTTTTTGAACAGCTGAGAGACCTCTGCCTCGCGAAACGTCAGCTCGTTAAGTTGATTTTCCACGTTAACCACCTGATCAAGAACCGACTTTGCCTCAAGAGATAAATCGACCGAATCGCTTTGCTCTCGATAGGCATTCAGTCGCGCCTCGGCTTCATCCAGTTCGCGACTGATTTTAGGTAACTGATCCTGTAAGAACGTGAGGCTACGGGAATCTTTAGCTTCCTGGCGCGCAATGTTCTGGCTGAGAAAATTTTCGGCAATCGTATTAAGTACCGTAGCGGTCTTGCCGGGATCGTCACCCGTTAACATTAAGGCGATCATACCACTCTGTTTCGACGACTCCACAACCGTCAGTCTGCTCTGAATGGCGTTGATGGCCTCAAGCCTGGTAACGATGTTGAGGGTAAACTGGGTTCCCGGTGCCGCATTGAGGGAGGTCACCAGAAGAGAGACGCCCTCTTTAAGCAGCGCTTTTCCAACAACGCCTTCTGCCTCAAGCGTTTGTCCCTCAAGACGATATCGCCCTTGCTCGAGAACAGTGAGTAAAAGCGTTTGTGGATCCCCCTCCACAGACGGAATATTCAGCGAGCCAATCGTGATTTCAGCGGGGTTGTGCCCCTGCACGTGCTCCCAGAAAGCCCCAATGACGGGGAACAAGCGCCTATTAACCTCGTAGGTCAGCCCTAACCGATCAACGGTCTGTCCGAGGACCATCCGTGATTTAAGGAGTAAAAGTTCTGGAGCGACATCGGGTGAGAGATCGGATCTGAGCGAGGTCAGGTTCTTGAGCAGCGCGTTGCCCTGCTTCGCTTCGACCTGCACCAGGGCATCAGCCTGATAAACCGGCGTGACGCTGAAGGCGTAGATTCCCGCACATACCGTGAACAGAAGCGTAACACACGCGATCATTACCCGGTGATCGAACATCTCAGCAAGCAACTGAATGAGATCCATTTCGTTATTCTGCGGTGTCGCAGCACTATATTTGTCTGATTTAGAAGACGACATTACGGCTTCATTCCTTGTTAACTCAAACGACGAGCCCATTCCTGACTGGCTTTCCCCAATTGCCCGAAAACATATTCAAAGGCTTCACGGTTTTTGCGATACGGGTCGGGAATGTCCTGGGTTTCCAGCCATTGTCCAAATAGCAGCGATTTTCCCCGGTTCTCCGGGGCCATTGTGGCAATAAAACGAAGGTGTTCCGGCTCCATCACCAGAATCAAGTCGGACTGTTGCAACAGACTGCACGTCACCCTGCGGGCAACGTGCCCCTCCAGCGAAAGGCCGTGACGCAAGGCCACAGCCTGCGCACTCGCATCCGCCGGGCGTCCTTCTAGTCCGAAAATACCTGCAGAGGTGACCTGCCTGCCGGGTAATTGCTGACGCAATAGCCGCTCACCAATGGGTGAGCGGCAAATATTGCCGGTGCAGACCACTAAGATCGAATGGAACATGACTACGGCCACGATCGGATGTTACGAACGGTTTCGGTCAGGTCATGTACGCCGCTGATGGTGGGCACCAGTTGGGAGATCACGCGATTCCAGCGCGATAGCGGTGCCGTGGTGACGTAGACAATGTCATACGGCTCAAGCTGGAATTCCGTACCCAACCCCATGGCTGAAGCATCTTCCGCATTCAGCTGATAGATATTGGCGATTTTGTCGGTGTCACCTTTTTTCGATACCTGGCGAATAACAAAAATGCCGGTTGCATCGGCCATATTTTGGTTAAGCCCCCCGGCATTTCCCAGGGCCTCGGCCAACGTCATGCCGCTACGATCCATCTTAAGGGTGCTCTGTTTCACCACCTCGCCCATTACGAACACTTTCAGCGCGTCGTTCCGGGGAACAAACAGGATATCGCCAGGATAAAGCAGCTTATTTTGGGTCAAATCGCCATGCTGCATCAGGGCATAGAGTGAGAGGTGGGCGTCCTGTCCATTGTGTGTGAGCACGACGTTACGCCAGTCGGCATCCGCCGAGAGCCCACCCGCGGCGTTAATCGCATCCATCACCGTCAGCGGAATATTGGTTATCGGCTGTTGACCCGATTTTTCCACCTCTCCGGTGACGTAGGCTTTTTGTGAACGGAAGGAGGCTACGCTGACGTCCACCTGCGGACTCTCAATGACGCTATCCAGTCGAGCCGTAATCTCTTCACGTACCTGTGAAACCGTTTTTCCTGCCACCCGCAGTTTACCGACATAGGGATAAAAGAGCGTACCGTCAGCGTTGACCCAGTTGCCTGTATCGCTCGCGCTACGATATTGTCCTGCGGGCGTTGTTAACTCAGGATGATCCCAGACGGTGACCGTCAGGATGTCGCCTGCGCCAATACGGTATTCCCAGTTTTTGATCTGCTTGTCCAGATTAGGATTTGCCTGAGATTTCGACACGGGCGGGCGCAGTTTTTCAATCCACTCCGGCGTCAGCGGAAAAATTTCCACGCGCTTATCAAGCTGATAATTTGCCTCTTTCGCCGAAATAACTTTCTTACCTGACACACTTAAGTTCTGACCAGGTGAAAAAACACACCCTGTTAACTGACTAATACTGAGAAATAACAGCGAAAATGCAGTTGTACTTTTCATTAATATAAATATTTCTTTTTAACGTTGCGTTTATCGTTAAGCCTGTAAAAAGACCCAATCCAACCCCATGAAATGTAATCAATTATGCTTATGAGAGATGAACTTCCTGTCCTTATAAAACACACCTCACCCGCGTTTTAAAAAACAGATCCTATACTCGACCTGGTTAAAAAACGGATGTCAGCACGCTTCATCCGGAGGCAATATTAAATGCTCTTCAGAGAGAAAGCATTCGCCTCGCTTTCTAACTTTGATATGGAAAGTTATTTTCAGAATTAATTAATGAAATGATAAATATTAAAAATATAATGCATCGACAATATTCCCGATACTGATAAACATCACACTATTGGGCTACACAAAACCGTCCACTTTTGTTACATTTTTTTTCAAACATACCCTGCGTTGATACTTAAAATGGACTGTCTGCTTCGCTTTCGACGTCCCGCAGACGAAAAGTATCTGTAACGATATCACTGGAGAAAAAATGGCTAAGCGTAAACTGCTGCTTCTGGGTGTATTACTGTCTCTGGCGGGATCCGCATTCTCTGCCCCGCAAACGGCCGCTGCACCCTCCGGCATCAAGGCCTATGAAGAACAAGAGTTCATCGCTGACTTCACGAAATTCAAGATTGGCGACACGGCGCCGGCGCAGTATCAAACGCCGGAGTACACCATTAAACAGTACCAGCTGCGTAACCTGCCGGCTCCGGATGCCGGAACCCACTGGACCTACATGGGCGAGAACTACGTGCTGATCGGCGATGCGGACGGCAAAATCTACAAAGCCTATAACGGAGATATTTTCTATCACCGCTAAGACCATTCTGATCCGCCCCTGGCAGGAAAGCGATCGTCCTTTCCTGCGCACGCTCTTTCTCCACGCCCGGCGTGAGGCCTGGCCATGGCTGGACAGTTCAGACTGGCAGCTTGAAGACTTTGACGCGGCCACCCGTGACGAAGTGATTTGGGTTGCCACGCAGAACGGCCATCGCCTGGGCTTTGCCTCCGTCTGGGCGAACGATAATTTTCTGCACAACCTCTTTGTTGACCCGCAGTATCAAAGCCACGGCGTCGGGAAAATGCTTCTGGAACAGGTGCATAAGACGTTTACCAGTACAGGTTCGCTTAAGTGTCTGGTGAAGAATGCGCGGGCTGTCGCGTTTTACCAGCGGCACGGCTGGCACATTGAGGCGACGGGGGATTCTCCGGAGGGAGAGTATTATTTGATGCACTATCGGCTTGGGTAAAGTCAGGTGGCGCTTCGCTTACCTGACCCACAAAACCGTATTTCGTAGGCCGGGTAAGGCGAAGCCGCCACCCGGCACTAAGCGAAGAGGTATTACACCGCGCGGAACGCGATTTCGCCCGGGATGACTTCGCCCTGCCAGTAAAGCTGCGCCGCAACGCGTCCCGCCAGCTGACGATACATCTCTGCAAATTCGCTATCCGGACGGCTGACGACCGTCGGCTTGCCGCTGTCCAGATCTTCACGCAGGGTAATGTGCAGCGGCATCTGTCCCAGCAGTTGGGTGTGATACTTCGCAGCCAGTTTTTCTGCCCCGCCCGTACCGAAGATAGGTTCGTGGTGACCGCAGTTGCTGCAGATGTGCATGCTCATGTTCTCAACGATACCGAGCACCGGCACTTCCACCTTCTCGAACATCACAATGCCTTTTTTGGCGTCGATCAGCGCGATATCCTGCGGCGTGGTCACCACAACGGCACCCGTCACCGGAATGTTCTGCGCCAGCGTGAGCTGGATGTCACCGGTCCCCGGCGGCATGTCCAGCACCAGATAATCCAGATCCGGCCACATCGTCTCCTGCAGCATCTGCAGCAGCGCTTTGCTGGCCATCGGGCCGCGCCAGACCATGGCGTTATCGTCAGTCACCAGGTAACCGATGGAGTTGGTCGCCAGACCGTGCGCCATGATCGGCGCCATGTGGGTCCCATCGGGCGAGGTTGGACGCTGGTTTTCCGCGCCCAGCATGTTTGGAATAGACGGGCCGTAGATGTCGGCATCAAGAATACCGACCTTTGCCCCTTCCGCTGCCAGCGCCAGCGCCAGGTTTACGGCGGTAGAGGATTTCCCCACCCCGCCCTTGCCCGAGCTGACGGCAATGATGTTTTTCACGCCGTTGACGCCAGGCTGGTTTTTCACGCGCTTCAGCGTGGCGATGCTGTGGCTCAGCTTCCAGTCGATCGCCTTCGCGCCGGTAATGCGCAGCAGCTCGGCGCTGGTCTGCTCTTTCAGCGCGTCAAAGGCGCTGGTCCAGACGAACGGCATCTGCAGCTCAACGTGCAGCGTGTCGTCCAGCCAGGCAACGTGGTGTAACGCTTTCAGCGTAGTGAGATTGTGCTTCAGGGTTGGATGCTGAAAGTTAGCCAGCGTCCCGGCGACCATTGCTCGTAAGGCTTCCGGTGATTTGGCCTGGGATTGAGAACTCATCCCGACTCCTTTGTTCTTGTGAATAAGACCTTAGATGAACAAGTTTACCTGAAAGGCCGTGGTTTGTGCTTACTTAATAATGCCCCTTTTGGTAATATCAAAAACCCTTTTCACAGTTAAAAGAAGTAATGCCTACTATGACTCAAGTCGCGAAGAAAATTCTGGTAACGTGCGCACTGCCGTACGCCAACGGCTCAATCCACCTCGGCCACATGCTGGAGCATATCCAGGCTGATGTCTGGGTCCGTTACCAGCGAATGCGCGGCCACGAGGTTAACTTCATCTGTGCGGACGATGCCCACGGCACGCCGATCATGCTGAAAGCGCAGCAGCTGGGGATCTCCCCGGAGCAGATGATTGCCGAAATGAGTCATGAGCATCAGACCGATTTTGCTGGCTTTGACATCAGCTATGACAACTATCACTCCACGCACAGCGACGAAAACCGCGAGCTGTCGGAGCTGATCTACACCCGTCTGAAAGAGAACGGTTTTATCAAAAACCGCACCATCTCTCAGCTGTACGATCCGGAAAAAGGCATGTTCCTGCCGGACCGCTTCGTCAAAGGCACCTGTCCGAAATGTAAATCCCCGGACCAGTACGGCGATAACTGCGAAGTGTGCGGCGCGACCTACAGCCCGACCGAGCTTATCGAGCCGAAATCCGTGGTTTCCGGCGCCACGCCTGTGATGCGTGACTCCGAGCACTTCTTCTTTGACCTGCCGTCCTTCAGCGAAATGTTGCAGGCATGGACCCGCAGCGGCGCGCTGCAGGAGCAGGTAGCGAACAAGATGCAGGAGTGGTTCGAATCCGGCCTGCAGCAGTGGGATATCTCCCGCGATGCGCCGTATTTCGGCTTCGAAATCCCGAACGCGCCGGGCAAATACTTCTACGTCTGGCTGGACGCGCCAATCGGCTACATGGGCTCTTTCAAGAACCTGTGCGACAAGCGTGGCGACACCGTCAGCTTCGAGGAATACTGGAAGAAAGACTCTACCGCCGAGCTGTACCACTTCATCGGCAAAGACATCGTTTACTTCCACAGCCTGTTCTGGCCGGCCATGCTGGAAGGCAGCAACTTCCGCAAGCCAACCAACCTGTTTGTTCACGGCTACGTGACGGTGAACGGCGCCAAGATGTCCAAGTCCCGCGGGACGTTCATCAAGGCCAGCACCTGGCTGAACCACTTCGACGCGGACAGCCTGCGCTACTACTACACCGCGAAGCTCTCTTCCCGCATCGACGATATCGACCTGAACCTGGAAGATTTCGTGCAGCGCGTAAACGCGGACATCGTGAACAAGGTGGTGAACCTGGCGTCCCGTAACGCGGGCTTTATTGCCAAGCGCTTTGACGGCGTGCTTTCTGCCGAACTGGCCGATCCTGAGCTGTATAAAAGCTTCACCGATGCCGCCGCTGCGGTTGGCGAAGCCTGGGAAAGCCGTGAATTCGGTAAAGCGATTCGCGAAATCATGGCGCTGGCCGATGTTGCCAACCGCTATGTGGACGAGCAGGCTCCGTGGGTGGTCGCGAAACAGGAAGGCCGCGACGCTGACCTGCAGGCGATCTGCACCATGGGTCTGAACATGTTCCGCGTGCTGATGACCTGGCTGAAGCCGGTTCTGCCGCAGCTGGCTGCCCGTACTGAAGCGTTCCTGAACACCGAACTGACCTGGGATGCAATCCAGCAGCCGCTGCTCGGCCACAAGGTGAACATCTTCAAGGCGCTGTACAACCGCATCGAGATGAAGCAGGTTGAAGCCCTGGTAGAAGCATCCAAAGAAGAAGTGAAGGCGGCTGCGGCACCGGTCACCGGCCCGCTGGCGGACGATCCGATTCAGGAAACCATTACCTTCGATGATTTCGCCAAAGTCGACCTGCGCGTGGCGCTGATCGAGAACGCGGAGTTCGTGGACGGCTCTGACAAGCTGCTGCGCCTGACGCTGGATCTGGGCGGCGAGAAGCGCAACGTCTTCTCCGGGATCCGTTCTGCCTATCCGGACCCGCAGGTGCTGATCGGTCGTCAGACCGTGATGGTCGCCAACCTGGCGCCGCGTAAAATGCGCTTCGGCATCTCTGAGGGGATGGTGATGGCCGCAGGCCCTGGCGGGAAAGATATCTTCCTGTTAAGCCCTGACGAAGGCGCGAAGCCGGGTCAGCAGGTGAAATAACAAAAAAGCCGGAGATTATCTCCGGCTTTTTTTTGCCCGGCGGCGCTACGCCTGCACGGGCCTACGGGTTTTGTAGGCCGGGTAAGGCGAAGCCGCCACCCGGCTAAACATCACGCCTTCGGGTGATGCACCCGGTGGGTCAGCCCGCGCAGGAAATTACGCAGAAACTGGTCGCCGCACTCGCGGTAGTTTTTATGATCCGGTGCGCGCATCATGGCGGTCACTTCCGGCACGGATACGCGGAATTTTTGCTCGGTCATGATCGCCACGATATCGTCCGTTTTCAGCGAGAACGCGATACGCAGCTTTTTCAGCACCGTGTTGTTGTTCACCCGACGCTCCAGCGCCAGCTCTGGCGCGGCAGGATCTTTGCCACGCTTATCGTAAATCAGGCCGTTCAGGAAGCCCGACAGAATGATATCAGGGCAGCGGACAAACCCCTCTTCGTCTTCTTTGGTCATCCACGTGTCAAAACTCGCAGACGTGGATTCCATGTCGGACAGCGCAAGAATGCGCACCATGTCGTTATTGTTCGCTTTCAGGGTGTAGCGCAGGCTACGAAGAATATCGTTACTTAGCATAGTGCCTTCGAATGTCGATGATGCAATGGCGCGCAGTGTACCAGCTTTACAGCCCAATCGCCTCTTTCAAACTCTTCAGGTAGCGGCGGCTGACCGGGACGGTTTGCCCGGCGCGCAGCACCAGCTCGGCCTGGCCGTTATCTTCCAGGCGGATCTCCTTCAGATGCGCCATATTCACCAGGTACTGGCGGTGACAGCGAATCAGCGGCGTGCGGCTCTCCAGCGTGCGCAGGGTCAGCTCGGTAAACCCTTCGTTCCCTTCCGCGCTGGTAACAAATACCCCGCTCAGGCGGCTGCTGACAAAGGCCACATCATCCATCTGCAGAAGATAGATCCGGCTGTGCCCGGTGCAGGGGATAAACTTCAGCGGCTGCTGGTTCTCCGGCAGCAGCGTGACGTCCTGCACGGTGCGCTCCTGGCGTAAACGGGTGAGCGTTTTATCCAGACGCTTCTCTTCAATCGGCTTGAGTAAATAATCAAACGCATGCTCCTCAAAGGCCTTAACGGCATATTCGTCGAACGCCGTCAGAAACACGATGTAGGGACGATGGTCCGGGTCAAGCATGCCGACCATCTCCAGCCCGCTGATGCGGGGCATCTGAATATCAAGGAACAGCACGTCCGGGCGCAGCTTGTGCACCGCGCCGATAGCCTCAATGGCGTTGGCGCACTCCCCCACAATCTCAATATCCGGCTGCTCCTGCAGCAGAACGCGCAGGTTTTCCCGTGCCAGCGGCTCGTCATCCACAATCAGCACTCTTAACATGCGTTTTCCTCCAGCGGCAGTCGTACGGTAATACGGGTAAATCGGTCGGGCTCGCAGGCGACGGTAATGCCACAGTCATCGCCAAAATGGGCGCGCAGACGTTTATCCACCAGGCTCATCCCTAATCCGCCGGAGGTGGAAGGCTGATAAAGCCCGGCATTATCTTCAATATCCAGCACCAGGTGATGGTTGAATCGGCTGGCGGCAATGGTTATCTCCCCCCTTCCCAGCAGCTGTGATGTACCGTGCTTAATGGCGTTTTCCACAATCGGCTGCAGGGTAAAGGCCGGAAGATGCTGATACGCCAGCTCGTCCGGCACGGAGAGCGACACCTGCAGACGCGACTGGAAACGCGCCTGCTCAATCTGCAGATAGGCATTCACGTGCTCAATCTCATCGGCGAGGGTCACGATCTCCGACGGCCGCTTCAGGTTCTTGCGGAAAAAGGTCGACAGAAACTGCACCAGCTGCGCGGCCTGATCGCTGTCGCGGCGGATCACCGCTTTGAGCGTATTGAGGGCGTTGAACAGGAAATGCGGATTGACCTGCGCATGCAGCAGCTTAATCTCCGACTGCGTCAGCAGGGCTTTCTGCCGCTCATACTGCCCGGCGAGGATTTGCGCGGACAGCAGCTGGGCGATCCCCTCCCCCAGCGTGCGGTTGATGGAGCTGAACAGACGGTTTTTCGCCTCATACAGCTTGATGGTGCCCATCACCCGCTGATTCTCGCCGCGCAGCGGAATCACCAGCGTGGAGCCCAGCTTGCACTGGGGATGCAGCGAACAGCGGTAAGGCACTTCGTTACCGTCGGCATACACCACCTCGCCGGTTTCGATGGCGCGCAGCGTATAGGCTGAGGAGATCGGTTTGCCCGGCAGATGGTGATCGTCGCCCGTACCGGTAAAGGCCAGCAGCTTTTCCCGATCGGTTATCGCCACCGCGCCGATATCCAGCTCCTTGTAGAGCACCTGGGCCACCTTCATGCTGTTCTCTTCGTTGAACCCCTGGCGCAGGATCCCTTCCGTCGAGGCGGCAACCTTCAGCGCCGTGGCGGAAAAGGCCGAGGTGTACTTCTCAAACATGGCGCGCTTGTCGAGCAGAATGCGCATAAACAGCGCCGCGCCCACGGTATTGGTCACCATCATCGGAGCGGCAATGCTGCTGACCAGGTGCAGCGCATCCTCAAACGGACGGGCAATCAGCAGAATGATCGCCATCTGCGCCATTTCGGCCACAAAGGTAATGGCTCCGGCGGTGAGCGGGCTGAAGACTTTATCCGGGCGACCGCGCTTGATCATATAGCTGTGCACCAGGCCGCCGAGGAGCCCTTCAACGATCGTGGAGATCATACAGCTCAGCGCCGTCATCCCGCCCATGGAATAGCGATGCAGCCCCCCGGTTAAACCGACAAGACCCCCGACGACGGGACCGCCGAGCAGCCCGCCCATCACCGCGCCGATAGCGCGCGTATTGGCAATAGAGTCTTCGATATGAAGACCAAACCAGGTCCCCATAATGCAGAATATGGAAAATACGACGTAGCAGAGGAATTTGTGCGGCAGACGGACGGTGACCTGCATCAGCGGGATAAACAGGCGCGTTTTGCTCATCAGCCAGGCAATGACCAGAAACACGCACATCTGCTGAAGCAACAGCAGCACCAGGTTAAACTCGTACATACTCAAAACCGCACACGCTAAAAAACGCGTAACATACACGGATGCGGCTCAACTTTCTTTGAAGCATCCCAAAAAAGCGCAAAATCGTGCCCGTTATCACACCTTTTTCAGAATATCGCATACGCTTCGCATTCTTTGCGCAAAAAACAATCAATTCTTCCTGGTTCGGCAAAGTGGGTCTACAGTTAAGCTGGGAACGCGTAAGCCAGGGGGCGAATATGGCGCTTTACACGATCGGTGAAGTGGCACTCCTTTGTGATATCAATCCCGTTACCCTACGGGCGTGGCAGCGACGGTATGGATTACTCAAACCGCAGAGGACCGACGGTGGGCATCGCCTTTTTAATGATGACGATATCGACCGCATTCGCGAAATCAAAAGCTGGATTGACAACGGCGTGCAGGTTGGGAAAGTGAAGTCCCTGCTGAGCCACGACGACCCGGATACGCAACATCTCTGGCGCGAACAACAGGAAACCCTGCTGCGGCTCCTGCAGGCGGGCAACCTGCAGCGCCTGCGTGGATGGATAAAAGAGCAGGGTCGCGATTACCCGGCGCAGACGCTGATATCCCATCTTTTCATTCCGCTCCGGCGACGCCTGCAGTGCCAGCAGTCCACCCTGCAGGCGCTGCTCAGCATGCTCGACGGCGTGCTGATCAACTACATTGCCGTCTGCCTTGCCTCAGCGAAGAACAAAGCCGGAAAAGATGCGCTGGTTGTCGGCTGGAACGTACACGATACCACCCGCCTGTGGCTGGAAGCGTGGATTGCCACCCAGAAGGGCTGGCGCGTGGATGTTCTGGCGCACTCGCTGGCGCAGCTCAGACCTGAGTTTTTCGACGGCCAGACCCTGCTGGTCTGGTGTGGCGAAGTGCCGTCCGCCTCGCAGCAACAGCTGCTGACGGAATGGCGTGAGAATGGTTACCCGGTCTATTCCCTTGGTCCGGATGAGCCATAACGGCATTTAATGGTTCATTAACAGCTGCGCTTCACCGTATAATTGTTCCGTTAACAACAGGAGCATATGATGAAGGCAACCAAACTGGCCATTATTACCCTTTTTGTCCTGATGGCCGTCAGCGGTATCGGCGGCGTGATGCTGGCAGGGTACTCGTTTATTGTTCGCGGCGGTGTCGGCTGAGGTACAGCGCCAGCCGCTCAAAAGCGCGATCGACGACGATTGCCGCCAGCGCAACCAGCAGCGCTCCCTGCACAATATACGCCGTATTAAACCCGCTTAAGCCGATAATGATCGGCGTGCCCAGCGTATTAGCGCCGACCGTCGACGCAATGGTCGCCGTCCCAATGTTAATGATGACCGACGTGCGGATCCCGGCAATGATAACCGGTGCCGCTAGCGGCAGTTCAACCTTGCGCAGCCGCTGACCGCGACTCATCCCCATCCCTTCCGCCACGCTCAGCACGGATGCAGGTACCGCCGCGAGGCCCGCCAGCGTGCCCTGCAGCACCGGCAATACGCCGTACAGAATCAGCGCAATGATGGCAGGCTGTTGGCCAAAGCCCATCACCGGCACCGCTATCGCCAGCACCGCCACCGGGGGAAATGTCTGTCCGATGGCCGCAATCGTCTCCACCAGCGGGCGAAACTCCCGGCCCGCGGGCCGCGTGACCGCGATGCCCGCCCCCACGCCCAGCACAACCGCGATGGCGCTTGAGAGCGCCACCAGCCAGAGATGCGCCAGGGCGAGATTAATGAAGCTCTCCTGCTGATACACCGGCCGCGGCAGCCCGGGAAAGAGACTGTTAAACAGCGCCGCGCTGTGGGGCATCAGAAACAGTAAGCCGACAAAGAGCGCTACCAGCCAGAGAAGCGGATCACGCAGTGCCTTCACGCGTCACCTCCCCGGCCAGCAGATCGCGAAAGTGTAAGGTGCCGCACGGCGCGCCCCGGGCATCAGAAACGGGCAATACTTCGCACTGGCGCGCGACAAACGCGGAGAGCGCATCCCGCAGGCTCATCTGCGCCTGCAGCGGTTCGCCGCTCACCGGCGCCGCCTCCCGACGCATATAGTCGCTCACCGTTCGCAGGGAGAGCAGCCTGACGCCCAATTCGCTGCGGCCAAAAAACTCGCGCACAAAGTCATTCTTCGGCCAGGTTAACAGCTCAAGCGGCGAGCCCTGCTGCACCACTTCGCCATGATCCATCAGCACCAGATGGTCGGCCAGGCGCAGGGCTTCATCAATATCGTGCGTCACGAGTACGATCGTGCGTCCGAGAATGCGGTGAATGCGGGTCATCTCCGCCTGCAGCGCCCCGCGCGTGACCGGATCCAGCGCGCCGAAGGGTTCGTCCATCAGCAGCACCTGCGGGTTGGCCGCCAGCGCGCGCGCCACGCCCACGCGCTGCTGCTGCCCGCCGGAAAGCTGGTGCGGATAGCGGTCGCGCAGCGCGGGCTCTAGCCCCAGCAGAGACATCAGTTCATCAACACGTTCGGCGATTTTCGTCCGTGACCATTTCTCCAGCTGCAGCACGGTGGCGATGTTCTGCGCCACCGTCCAGTGCGGAAACAGGCCGATGGACTGAATGGCATAGCCCATCCGACGGCGCAGCTCCAGCACCGGCAGGCTGCGGATCTCTTCCCCGGCAAAGCGGATCAGCCCGCTGTCATGCTCCACCAGCCGGTTGATCATCTTCAGGGTGGTGGATTTGCCCGACCCGGAGGTGCCTATCAGCACGGAAAACGCCCCCTCGGCAAAGTTCAGGTTCAGGTGGCTCGCCGCCGGGCGACCGGCAAAGGTTTTACTGACATCATGAAATTCAATCATTGGCTCTTCTCCCGAGCAGCGCGAGCCATAAGGCAAACAGTGCGTCGACGACCACCGCCAGCGCAATCGTGGGCACCACGCCCAATAACACCAGATCCAGGGCACTGCTCAGCAGCCCCTGGAAGACCAGCGCGCCAAAGCCGCCCGCGCCAATCAGCGCCGCAATCACCGCCATGCCGACGGTCTGGACCGCCACCACCCTCAGGCTGCGCAACAGCAGGGGCAGCGCCAGCGGCAGCTGAATTTTCCAGAAACACTGCCGCGCGCTCATTCCCATCGCATGGGCGCTTTCCAGCACGTCAGGTGCGACCTGGCCTAAGCCTGCGACCACGCCGCGTACCAGCGGCAGCAGGGCATACAGCACCAGCGCGATAAGCGCGGGCGTTAATCCCGTTCCGGCTATTCCCAGCATTCCCAGCGCCGGAAACGACTTCACCAGCCCGGCCAGCGGCGCAATCAGCAGGCCAAACAGCGCGACGGAAGGAATGGTCTGGATAACATTGAGCACGGCAAAAACCCCGCCCTGGCGTGAAGGATGGCGATAGCACCACATACCAAGGGGGATCCCAACCAGAAGCGCCGGAACGAGCGTACCGAAGAGGATCGTCAGGTGCTGCGCGAGGGCATCATCAAACACCTCCTGACGGTTGGCGTACTCTTTTAACAGCGAAAGGTTGTTCAGCTCACCGCTGAACAGCAGGAGTAAAGGAATACACCATATCTGCGCATTGAGCACCCATCGCCAGACGGCGCTGGGGATGAGTCGACGAATCGCATCGCTGCAGGCCAGCAGGCAGAGCGCCAGCCACAGCCACAGGCCGCTGCCGATAGTGGTTCTCGCCAGCGGACTTTCCGCCGAGGCCATATGCGTCGCCGCCAGCCCGGCGCTCCAGAACAGGAGAATAAACAGCCCTTCAGAGAGAAGCAGCGTCAGCCACTGGGCCGGGCGTCCCTGCCAGAGCGACAGGATCACCCACGCGCCCAGCGCCGCCGCCAGCCACCCCGGCGTAAATGACCAGACCTGCCAGAGCGCTTTGCCCTCCCCCGACATCAGGCGGTTTGGGGCAACGTTGACAAACGGTAACGCGACCGCCGCGATGGCCACGCAGGCCAGCAGCAGCAGGACGCGGTTATGACATTTTATTGGCACAGCCTTTTCCCGTTACTTCACAAGCCCTTGTTGTTTCAGGAAGTCGGCGGCCACTTTTTTGGCATCCAGCCCCTCGACGGCAATGCTGGCATTCAGCTGCTGCAGCGTTTTTTCATCCAGCTTTTCGAAGACCGGTTTGAGCCATTCTGCAATGTCCGGGTACGCTTTCAGCACCGCCTCACGCACCACCGGGGTCGGCGCGTAAATTGGCTGTACACCTTTTGGATCGGTCAGGGTCTGCAGGCCAAGCGCCGCCACCGGGCCGTCGGTACCGTAGGCCATGGCCGCGTTAACGCCGGAAGTTTGCTGTGCCGCCGCTTTGATGGTCACCGCGGTATCCCCGCCCGCCAGCGAGAGCAGCTGCGCCTGGTCGAGCTTGAAGTCGTAGGCTTTTTCAAACGCGGGCAGCGCGTCAGGACGCTCGATGAACTCCGCCGACGCCGCAAGCTTAAAGTCGCCCTTCTCTTTCAGGTAGCGGCTGAGATCCGCCAGGGTAGTCAGCTTCCCTTTCTCCGCCACGTCCTTGCGCACGGCGATAGTCCAGGTATTGTTGGCCGGTGCCGGGGTCAGCCAGACCAGTTTGTTCTGTTCCGCGTCGAGTTTTTTGACTTTCTCATACCCGGCTTTGGCGTTTTTCCATGCCGGATCGTTTTCATCTTTGAAGAAGAATGCGCCGTTGCCGGTGTATTCCGGGTAGATATCCAGCTCGCCGGAGGTAATCGCGCCGCGCACGACGGGCGTGGTGCCGAGCTGGACTTTATTGACCGTTTTCACGCCGTGGCTTTCCAGCACCTGCAACATGATATTGCCGAGCAGCGCGCCTTCGGTATCGATCTTCGAACCCACTTTTACCGGCTCCGCCGCCTGTAACGGCAGGCTCAGCGCCGCCAGTAACACCGCAGATCCCAACATCCCCTTTGCAATCGTCATTCCGCTATCCTCATTTTTTTGCTGCCTTTTTCAGAGGCTTGAGAGAAAAGCGTAGCTTAAAACGGCGGAATTAACCGTCAAAATGCCTTTTTAGCATAAGGTAAGACGCCTCCCCCGCAGGACGGGGGAGGCAAAGGAGGGAAAGGTTACAGCAGCTCGAACTGGCCTTTATTCACGCGGGCGGAGTCCACGCCGATAAAGACGTTAAATTTGCCCGGTTCCGCATCGTATTTCATCTGCTGGTTCCAGAACTTCAGCGCATCCACGTCGATCGGGAAGCTGATGGTTTTGGTTTCCCCCGGCTTCAGGTTGACCTTCTCAAAACCGCGCAGCTGTTTCACCGGACGGCTCATCGACGCGGTGACATCCTGCACGTACATCTGGATCACCGTAGCCCCTTCGCGCTTGCCGGTGTTAGTCACCTCAACGCTGGCGGTGACGTTGCCGTCACGCTTCAGGGTCGGCGCCGACATTTTCACGTCGGAGACCTTGAAGGTGGTGTAGCTCAGGCCGTAACCAAACGGATAGAGCGGGCCGTTAGCTTCGTCGAAGTAGCGAGAGGTGTACTTGTTCGGCTTGTCGGCGTTATACGGGCGACCGGTGTTCAGGTGGCTGTAGTACACCGGGATCTGCCCGACGGAGCGCGGGAAGGACATCGGCAGCTTGCCCGACGGGTTGTAATCGCCAAACAGCACGTCGGCGATGGCGTTACCGCCTTCGGTACCGGCGAACCAGGTTTCCAGAATGGCGTCAGCCTGCTGGTCCTCTTTCACCAGCGCCAGCGGACGGCCGTTCATCAGCACCAGCACCAGCGGCTTGCCGGTGGCTTTCAGGGCGGCGATCAGATCGCGCTGGCTCTGTGGAATGGTGATATCGGTACGGCTGGAGGCTTCGTGCGCCATACCCTGCGCTTCACCCACGACCGCAACAACGACGTCAGACTGCTTCGCGGCGTTCACCGCTTCGTCAATCATCTCCTTCGGCGTGCGCGGATCGACCTTCACCGCTTCCTCGTACTGATTGAGGAAGGTCACGATGTCTTTATCGTTGGTGACGTTCGCCCCTTTGGCGTAAACCACTTTGGCGTTTTCACCGACGGCACTCTTGATACCGGTCAGCACGGTCACGGACTGGTCAGCCACGCCCGCCGCAGACCAGCTGCCCATGACGTCGCGCTTGCTGTCGGCCAGCGGACCCACCACGGCAATGGTGCCGGATTTTTTCAGCGGCAGCGTGTCGAGGCGGTTCTTCAGCAGCACCAGGCTTTCGCGCGCGACGTCACGCGCCTCTTTGCGGTGCAGGCGGCTTTCGGCATTGGTATCTGCCGGGTCGGAGTCTTTCGGACCCAGGTGGCTGTACGGATCGTTAAACAGCCCCATGTCGTATTTCACGTTCAGCACGTGACGGGTGGCATCGTCCAGCTCCGCCATCGTCACCTTGCCGCTCTTCACCAGCCCCGGCAGGTACTTGCTGTAATACTCGTCGCTCATGCTCATGTTGATGCCGGACTTGAGCGCGACGCGCACCGCGTCTTCCGGATCGGAGGCGGTCCCGTGTTTGATCAGCTCTTTAATCGCGCCGTGGTCGGAAACGGTGATGCCCTTAAAGCCCCACTGGTCGCGCAGCACGTCTTTCAGCAGCCAGGAATCAGAGGTTGCAGGCGTGCCGTTCAGCGAGTTCAGCGCCACCATCACCGCGCCGCTGCCCGCATCCAGCCCTGCCTTGTACGGCGGCATGTAGTCGTTGAACAGGCGCTGCGGGCTCATGTCGACGGTGTTGTACTCTTTACCGCCCTCCACCGCGCCGTAGGCCGCAAAGTGTTTGACGCTGGTCATTACCGAGTAGCGGTCCGCCGGGCTTTTGCCCTGCATCGCTTCCACCATGGTTTTACCCATCGTGGAGGTTAAATACGTATCTTCACCAAAGCCTTCCGAGCCGCGGCCCCAGCGCGGATCGCGCGAGACGTCCACCATGGGCGCCCAGGTCATGTTCAGCCCGTCGTCCGCCGCTTCATAAGCCGACACGCGCCCGACGGTTTTCACCGCGTCGAGGTTAAAAGAAGACGCTAAGCCGAGGCTGATGGGGAAGACGGTACGCTGACCGTGCACCACGTCATAGGCAAAGAACAGGGGAATTTTCAGGCGGCTGAGATCCATCACCTGGTCCTGCATCTTGCGGATATCCTGGCGGGTGACGGTATTAAAGATGGCCCCTACCTGCCCGTCTTTGATCATCTCGCGGATGGCCTCTTTCGGATTATCCGGGCCGACGCTGATCAGACGCAGCTGGCCGATTTTCTCATCGACCGTCATTTTCTTGAGCAATTCCGTGACAAACGCGTCCCGCGCTTCAGGCGTGAGCGGGTGATTGCCAAACAAATCCTCTGCCAGCGCAGGTTGCAGCGCCAGGCTGACGGCGACACCTACAGAACATAGCCATTTCATGTCGTTTTACTCTCTCATCAATAACCGCCGGACGATCTCGGCCATACCGTGCGAAAAGCGCAGTGTGCCACAAACCCTCCGATCGTTGCAGGGTTATTCTCTGATTTTTCTCGTGAATACTCGACCGCTTAACAGTTAATCGCGCTATGCTTTACAGCGAGAAATTTGCCCCACCACAAGGAGTGGAAGATGTCTTCTGTTCGAACTGACGATAACAAAACCTTTATTAACGAACTGTCGCGCCTGGTTGGCTCCTCTCACCTGCTTACCGACCCGGCTAAAACCGCCCGCTACCGCAAGGGCTTCCGCTCCGGTCAGGGCGAGGCGCTGGCGGTGGTTTTCCCCGGCACGCTGCTGGAGCTGTGGCGCGTCCTGAGCGCCTGCGTCGCCGCCGACAAGATTATTTTAATGCAGGCGGCCAACACCGGCCTGACCGAAGGCTCCACGCCGAACGGCAACGATTACGATCGTGACATCGTGATTATCAGCACCCTGCGCCTCGACAAGCTGCACCTGCTGGATAAAGGCGAGCAGGTGCTCGCGTTCCCCGGCACCACGCTCTACTCCCTCGAGAAAGCGCTTAAGCCGCTGGGCCGCGAACCGCACTCGGTGATCGGCTCCTCCTGCATTGGCGCCTCGGTGGTCGGTGGGATCTGCAATAACTCTGGCGGCTCGCTGGTGCAGCGCGGCCCCGCCTATACCGAGATGTCCCTGTTTGCCCGTATTGACGAAAACGGCAAGCTGACGCTGGTGAACCACCTGGGAATCGATCTCGGCGTCACGCCAGAACAGATCCTCAGCAAGCTCGACGACGATCGCGTGAAGGATGAAGACGTTCAGCACGACGGTCGCCATGCGCACGATCACGACTACGTGACCCGCGTGCGGGATATCAATGCCGATACGCCGGCGCGCTATAACGCCGACCCGGATCGCCTGTTTGAATCCTCCGGCTGCGCGGGCAAGCTGGCCGTTTTTGCGGTGCGTCTCGACACCTTCCCGGCCGAGAAAAAGCAGCAGGTATTCTACATCGGCACCAACCAGCCTGAGGTTCTGACGGAGATCCGCCGTCATATTCTGGGCGAATTCACCCATCTGCCGGTGGCGGGCGAGTACATGCACCGGGACATTTACGACATCGCCGAGCGCTACGGCAAAGACACGTTCCTGATGATCGACAAGCTCGGCACCGACAAAATGCCGTTCTTCTTCACCATGAAGGGCCGTACCGACGCGATGCTGGAGAAAGTGTCGCTGTTCAAACCCCACTTCACCGACCGCTTTATGCAGAAGCTGGGCAACGTTTTCCCGGCGCATCTGCCGGAGAGGATGAAAACCTGGCGCGACAAGTACGAACATCACCTGCTGCTGAAAATGGCCGGAGACGGAATTGCCGAAGCGCAGAGCTGGCTGACCGAATTCTTTAAAACCGCCGAAGGGGATTTCTTTGCCTGTACGCCTGAAGAGGGCAGCAAAGCCTTCCTGCACCGCTTTGCCGCCGCAGGGGCCGCCATCCGATATCAGGCGGTACATTCCGAAGAGGTGGAAGATATTCTGGCGCTCGATATCGCCCTGCGGCGTAACGACACCGAGTGGTTTGAACACCTGCCGCCGGAAATCGACAGCAAGCTGGTGCACAAGCTCTATTACGGCCACTTTATGTGCTATGTCTTCCATCAGGATTACATCGTCAAGAAAGGGGTCGATGCACACGAACTGAAGGAGCAGATGCTCGCCCTTCTGCGTGAACGCGGCGCACAATATCCTGCGGAACACAACGTCGGACATCTTTATAAAGCCCCTGACGCACTTAAGCAGTTTTATCGCGCGAATGACCCTACAAACAGCATGAATCCCGGCATCGGTAAAACAACGCGGAAGAAATACTGGAAAGAGAGCGCAGACGCGGAGCGGCACATAACGCAAACGTCTGATTAATTCCTACAGCCAAATTTGAGAGATTGTTAAGCGCTCCTTAATCGTAATAGAGTAACGGCTTATCGCCGGAGAAACGTTTCTCCGGCCTTCGATAACGAGGAGCAGGCACATCATGTCGGCTATTGATGTTTTATCCGAGACCGAGCTGGAAGTGCGCGACGCCCGTCCCGATGATGTGCATGCCATTGCCGCGATCTATGCCTGGCATGTGCTTCACGGGCGCGCGTCATTTGAAGAAGTCCCCCCGACTATTGACGAAATGCGTCATCGCATGAAAAGCGTGGCGGAGAACGGTTTACCGTGGCTTATCGCGCTATATCGCGGCATTGTGGTGGGCTACTGCTATGCCACCCCTTACCGACCGCGACACGCCTACCGCTATACCCTGGAAGAGTCGATTTACGTGGATGCCAGCATCACCGGGCGCGGTTTTGGCACGGCACTGATGGATGCGCTGATCGCACGCTGCGAGCAAGGGCCGTGGCGGCAGATAATTGCCGTGGTAGGAGATGGCAATAACAATGCCGGCTCGTTACGCCTGCATAAAAAACATGGCTTCGTGATTGTCGGTCAGCTGCGCAGCGTAGGCTACAAGAAAGGCGACTGGCGGGATACGGTGATTATGCAGCGCCCGCTCAACGATGGTGACTGGACGCTGCCGGAATAAACGCAAAACGGTAACCTGGGTTACCGTTTTTAGTGTTTGTAGGCCGGGTAAGGCAAAGCCGCCACCCGGCGCTGACAGACGGCTCAGTCGTTCTGCGCCGTCGCCATCTGCTCCGCTTTTTGCTTTTTATACGTCAATGCCGCGGCCGGGACAGGCTGCACTTTTCCTGTTTCAATCCAGGTCCGCAGGCGGCTCGCGTCGGCGAAGTGCGTGTATTTGCCGAAGGCATCCATCACTACCAGCGCCACCGGCTTACCGTTAAATACGGTGCGCATCACCAGACAGTGTCCGGCCGCGTTGGTAAAGCCGGTTTTCGTTAGCTGAATATTCCAGTTATCCCGGTATACCAGATGGTTAGTATTGCGGAACGGCAGCGTATAGGCCGGGTTCGCAAAGGTCGCCATCTCTTCACGGGTGGTACTGAGCTGACCAATCAGCGGGTACTGTTTGCTGGCAATCAGCAGTTTCGTCAGATCGCGCGCCGTGGAGACGTTGTTGATCGACAGACCCGTCGGTTCAACATAGTGCGTATTGTTCATCCCCAGCGCTTTGGCTTTCGCGTTCATCGCGCGGATAAACGCGTCGTAGCCGCCCGGATAGTGGTGCGCCAGGCTCGCCGCCGCGCGGTTTTCAGACGACATCAGCGCCAGCAGCAGCATATTTTTACGGCTGATCTCACTGTTCAGCCGCACGCGGGAGTAGATCCCTTTCATCTCCGGCGTGTGGCTAATATCCACTTTCAGTTTTTCGTCCAGCGGCAGATGGGCATCAAGCACCACCATCGCGGTCATTAATTTGGTAATTGAGGCGATCGGTCGCACCAGGTCCGGATGGCTGGCGTAAATCACCTTATTGGTGTTGAGATCGACAATCATCGCGCTGCCGGACGCAATTTGCGGCTGAGCAGCAGCGGTGGTCACCGCGGGCGCTTTGGCGACGGCCGGTACGACTGCGGACGCACCCAGCAACAGCGCCAGGCTAAGTAAAGAGACTCGGAATTTCAGCATGGTGAGACTTCTGATAATTATTCACGCACGTTATGACGTACACCGCCTGGGTTGTTAGATAAACACAGGCTGGCCTCGGCATCATAGCCGTCAGCGGGCGTTGTCGCCAGAGGATAATCGTGAACGGATGCTGCATTGCTGGCATTTACGCCAGCAATGCAGTGAACTCAGAAGAGACGGTATCCATAACCCCAAAGAATCACCGTCAGCGCCAGTAATGCCTCCAGCACCAGCACCCCGATGGCGAGCGTTGAGCTCGAGAAGCTCAGCCCCTCTTCTTTATTGATATTCAGGAAGGTAGGAACCCCCAGATACAGCAGATAACCGGTGTAAAAGAGGGCAATGGTACCGATCAGCGCGCACAGCCAGACCAGTGGATAGAGCGCAACAATACCGCTTAAGAACAGCGGGGTCGCGACATACCCGGCAAAGACCATACAGTGCGCCAGCGATGGACGCTGCGGATAGTTACGCGCCATCCAGTGAATCACGCGCCCCATGACCGCCACCCCCGCCAGCATCAGGCCATAAAAGATGATGGCAAGATAGAGTCCGGTAAACCAGGAAAGCTGAACCACGGTGCCGTCACCGAAGTTCCAGCCGATTTGTGTCGTTCCGATAAAAGCGCATATTACCGGCACCGCGGCCATCAGCAGCACGTGGTGCGTGTAATGATGCGAGACCGTTTCGTTCTCACTTTTAATGACATGCATTTCACGATCGGGATGGGAGAAAAGTCCCCAGACATGGTTCATAGCGCCCCCTTGTTGTCGGCCCGTCAGCGATACCTTAAGTATAATGCAGGCTTTAGATTATTTTATGTACAGTGGGAAATTTCCGTTGATTTCCCCGCCGTTGATTCAAGGGGTATATGATTAAACGAGGCACGCAGAGGGAGAAAACCGTTACGTAATGGATATTAACGCACTCATTGAGCAATATGGCTATGCCGCGCTGGTCATCGGCAGCGTGGCAGAAGGTGAAACCATCACGCTGTTAGGGGGCGTCGCCGCGCATCAGGGGTTACTGAAGTTCCCGCTGGTTGTTGCCGCGGTCGCGCTGGGCGGGATGATAGGCGATCAGCTGCTCTACTTTCTGGGGCTGCGCTTTGGGCCCACGCTGCTCAAGCGTTTCGCAAAGCATCAGAAGAAAATCCGCCGCGCTCAGCGGCTCATTCAACGTCATCCCTACCTGTTCGTTATTGGCACGCGCTTTATGTATGGCTTTCGCATTATCGGGCCGATACTGATTGGCGCCAGCCATCTGCCGCCCAAAATTTTTCTGCCGCTCAATATTGTGGGCGCGATTGCCTGGGCGCTGATCTTTACGACGCTCGGTTATGTAGGGGGCGAAGTGATTGCGCCCTGGCTGCATAATCTCGACCAGCACCTGAAGCACTGGGCGTGGCTGATTCTGGTAGTCGTGGCGGTGATTGCGGTGCGACTGTGGCTGAAGCACCGTGAAAAGACGCGGGATGAGGAGTAGCCTGGTTCAGCCTGATGCCCTCACCCACAGGGCTGAGGGTTCCCCAGTAATTTTTTTACCTGAAGCGATGAATACTGCTTCAGGAAAATTAATGGTTTACAGCGACGCCCTGATCCGGCTGTAAATCGCCGAGGCGTTTCCGTAGGGCCGGGGCGAGGCGCAGGGATGCGCCGAGAGGGCGTGGCCTGCAGGGATGCAGGCTCATGCCCGACCCGATAGCCTGAAGGAATAAGCTGAGGGTACCGCGAAGCGGCGATTTACCGCCGGGAGCCCGGGTCGCCAGGGCGGCGGCGATTGAGCCGCCCTGGCACGTTCACAGGTCATGCTGTTACAGAGTAGCAAAGAACATGAAGTGAACGGAATGACCACTACAGCCGTATGTTCCCCCTCACCCCAGCCCTCTCCCTCAAGGGAGAGGGAGAAAGGTTACTACCCCTCCAGCTTAAACTGCGGGTTCGCCAGCATAAAGCCCCCGTCGACGATAAACGATTGCCCTGTTGTATAGCTGGCGTCGCTGTCACACAGCCACGCCACCAGGCTGGCAATCTCTTTCGTGTGGCCCGGCCTTGCCAGCGGGATTTCCGGCATGGAGCCTTCCTTCACTTCGCTGTCGTCCATGTCGTTCATCGGCGTGGCAATCGCACCCGGCGCGACGGCGTTCACCAGAATGTTGTGCTTCACCAGCTCCATCGCCATGGATTTGGTTAAGCCGCCGAGCGCATGTTTTGCCGCCGTGTAGGCACTCGCTTGCGGCAGAGGCGTGTGTTCATGCACCGAGGTGATGTTCACAATCCGTCCCCCTTCCCCCTGCTTCACCATCTGCCTTGCGGCTATCTGTGAACAGAGAAACGCCCCGTCCACGTCGACGGTGAAAATATTCCGCCAGTCGTCAAACGGCATCTCGAGGAACGGCGCTTTGGTCATCGCCCCTGCATTATTGACCAGCACGTCCAGCCGGCCAAAGCGCACAATCAGCGTCTCTATTGCCTCAGCGCCTTCCGGCAGCGTGCTTAGATCAAGATGGACAGCCTCCGCGCGCTGCCCCTGCGCTTCGACTTCACGGCAGGTTTCCAGCGCCCCTTTCTCATCCGAGTGCCAGGTGACGCCAATATCAAACCCGCGCTCAGCCAGCATCAGGGCCGTGGTTTTACCGATCCCGGAATCCGATGCGGTCACAATCGCTACTCTGGTCATACTCACCTCCTGAAAAACTGCAAAGAGGTAAGTATAGTTAATGACCTTTTTTAGCCATGATGATAGCCACCGCCCAGCGCGGAGGTCAGCTGCAGCGTGGCGTCCACATACTGCCCCTTCAGCAGCAATCCTTCGAGGTGCTCTTTAAGGGCCGGTATTCTGGCTTCACTGACCCGGGAGCCCGCAACGATCCCCGCGCTGAAACGCGCCTGCGCCAGCGCCACAACCCGTGCCGCATCTTTTTCAACCTGCTGCTGGTGGCTGTTTTTCGCCATCAGCGTTTCGACTTCACTGGCCGTGTGTGCCACCTGATTGACGGCCTCTACCACCGCTTTGTTGTAGTTGGCTACTGAAAGGTTGTTCTGCGCCTGAGCGATATCCAGCCCGGCGTTAAGCCTGCCGCTGTCGAAAATCGGCAGCGTCAGCCCGGCGGTCACGCCCATCTGCTGCGCGGACGAACGGAACAGATCGCTCAGATGGAGAGCATCCTGCTGTAAGAACGCCATCAGGTTCACGTCAGGATAAAACGCCGCTCGGGCGGCCTCCACTTCGCTCATGGAGGCTTCGATATACCAGTGCGCCTCCTGCAGATCCGGACGGCGTGCCAGCAGTTCATAGCCGAGCGTCGACGGTAGCGAGGCTTCCACCGTTGGCAAGGCGTGCCGCGTCAGCTTCACGGAGGAGGCGTTCGTCAGCGCAACCAGGCGCGCCTCAATGGCTTTCATTTTCCCGTTGACTTCGGCCAGCTGCTCTTCGGTTTTGCTGGCGTTGATATCCGTTTCAACGCCCTCCACGGAGGAGGTGATCCCGTGTTGATACAGCTCGCGATCGGCACCGATAATATTGTCCTGCTCATGTTTAATCTGCGCGAGGACCTCCCCCACGGCGGCCTGCGTTTGCCACTCCCAGTAGAGCCGCGCCACGCTGCTGGCCAGCAGCTGACGGGTCTGCTCCAGCTCCGCTTTTTGCGCATTCACTTTGCCAATCCGGGCTTCGACCTGCGCGCGATTTTTTCCCCACAGATCGAGATCCCAGCCTGCCGTCAGGCCAAAGGTGCCGTTGGTGTACCACGGCCCGGTTGTCCCTGCCGCCGGGTCGGTAATGGCAAAGGGCCCCATCAGCCCCTCGGCGGACATTTTCTGACGTTCGGCATCCGCTGAAAAATCAATCTGCGGACCGTCGGATGCCATAGCAGCTTTGGCCTGGGCTTCCGCAAGCGTAATGCGCTGACGGGCAATCTGCATATCCGGCGCATCGCTTAATGCCTTCGCAATAAGCCCGTTAAGTTCCGGATCGTTATATGCTTTCCACCACTCATTTTTCGGCCAGTCCTGATGATTCAGAACCGTATTCACCGACGCCGCCGTGGTTTGCGTTTTAATGGGAGATACCGTGACATGTTCAGGCGCACAGGCAGCCAGAATAAAAACGAAGGGAGCACTCAGAGATAAAATAAGAGAACGTTTCATGACGCCATAAACTCAAAAAATAAAGGCGCAAATTACGCTCGATTCTCTTTATTTTTTTAGTAATGCGTGGCAATGCGTAAATTGTCATAGATTTAAATATACGGAAAAATATTCACCAGAATTATTATTTAAATTGAATTATGCAAATAAAAAATAATCAACCCGACAGGGTGAACATCCCCTGTCAGGTTGATCGCTTTATTAAACTTTCAGCGAAGCGCCTTTTGTCGCAATAACCTCTTTATACCAGTAGAAGCTTTTCTTACGGCTGCGCGCCAGCGTGCCTTTCCCGCTGTCATCGCGATCGACGTAAATAAAGCCGTAGCGCTTAGAGAGTTCAGCTTTTGATGCGCTCACCAGGTCGATGGGCCCCCAGCTGGTGTAGCCCATCACCTCAACGCCGTCTTCAATGGCTTCCCGCACCTGCACCAGGTGATCGTTGAGATAGCTGATGCGGTAGTCATCCTGCACCGTGCCGTCTGTGTCCGGTTTATCCTTCGCCCCGAGGCCATTTTCCACGATAAACAGCGGCTTCTGATAGCGATCCCAGAGCATGTTTAGCAGAGTACGCAGGCCGATGGGGTCAATCTGCCAGCCCCATTCGGAACTGGCCAGATGCGGGTTTGGCACCATGCTCAGGATGTTGCCGCGCGCCTGCTGGTTGAGGGCTTCATCCGCGGTGACGCAGCCCGTCATGTAGTAGCTGAAGGAGATAAAATCGACGGTAGATTTCAGCGCCTCGCGGTCGGCGTCAGTGACCTCTAGCTGAATGCCGTTGTCGCGGAAGAAGCGCTGCATATAGCCCGGGTAGGCGCCGCGACACTGCACGTCGCCAAAGAATTGCCACGCGCGGTTTTCCTGCAGCGTCTCCAGAACATCTTCCGGCTTGCAGGTCAGCGGATACATCAGGCCGCCCAGCAGCATGTTGCCGATTCTGGCATCCGGGATAATCTCATGGCAGGCCTTCACCGCCAGCGCGCTGGCCACCAGCTGGTGGTGGATCGCCTGGTACACCTCCCCTTTGCTGCTGGTTTCCGGCAGACCGACGCCGGTCATCGGCGCGTGCAGAGACATATTGATCTCGTTGAAGGTCAGCCACAGCTTGACCTTCTCTTTGTAGCGCGCAAACACGGTACGGGCGTAGCGCTCAAAGAAGCCGATAGTCTGACGGCAGCCCCACCCGCCGTACTGCTTCACCAGCCCCCACGGCATTTCATAGTGCGACAGCGTTACCAGCGGGGTAATGTTGTGCGCGGCCAGCTCGTCAAACAACCGGTCGTAAAACGCCAGCCCCGCCTCGTTCGGCTGCTGCTCGTCACCGTTCGGAAAAATGCGGGTCCAGGCAATGGAGACGCGCAGGCAGCTAAAGCCCATCTCGGCGAACAGCTTGATGTCTTCCGGGTAGCGATGATAGAAGTCGATGGCGACATCCTTGATGCCGCTGTCCCCAGGGACGCGCTCAACTACCGGGCCGAAGACACCCTGCGGCTGAACGTCAGAGGTGGACAGCCCTTTCCCCTCCTCCAGATACGCACCCTCTACCTGATTCGCGGCAACCGCGCCGCCCCATAAAAAATCGTCCGGGAAAGTTTTCATCACGTTCTCCTGTTATTGATGACTGACGCTGAGTAACGGCGCACCGGCAATGACGGACGTTGCCGCCACGGTCGCCACCTCGCGATACTCGTCGCTGTTACTGATAATAATCGGGGTCGCCAGGTCGTATCCGGCATCGATAATCGCCTGTCGGTCAAACTCCAGCAGCAGATCGCCGGGCTGCACCTTGTCACCGACCTTCACATGGGCGGTAAACGGCCTGCCGTCGAGCTTCACGGTGTCGATACCCACGTGGATCAACACTTCAACCCCGCTGTTACTGAGCAGGCCGATGGCGTGTTTGGTCTGGAACAGCGAAGCCACCACACCGGCAAATGGGGCAACCACTTTGTTATCGGAGGGAATAATCGCGGCGCCGCTGCCCAGCAGGCCGCTGGCAAACGTGGTATCCGGCACCTGGTCGAGAGCAAGAACGGTACCGGTCATCGGCGATAGCACATCGTTTTCGCCCGCGGAGACCACATTCTCTGGCGCGGTGTTTCCTGGCATACCGGCGAGCAGCGTCAGGCCGCAGCTCAGCACCAGCGCCACCACCGTGCCGATAATGCCTCCCCACAGCGTGGCGTCCACGCCGCCCGGCGGAATCATCTGGGCGATGGTAAAGATATTGGCGAAGCCGAAGGAGTAAACGTGGGTGTCACTGAAGCCGACAATCGCCCCGCCGATAGCGCCAGCCACGCAGCCAAAGATAAACGGACGGCGCAGCGGCAGGTTTACGCCATACACTGCGGGTTCGGTGATACCAAAAATACCTGCCGTCACGGATGAACCGGCCAGCATTTTCTGACGAGCATCGCGGGTACGCAGGAAAATGCCCAGCGCCGCCCCCACCTGGCCAAACACCGCAGGCAAAAGCATGGGCAGCATGGAGTCATGCCCCAGCACCGCCAGGTTGTTGATCATCAGCGGCACCAGCCCCCAGTGCAGGCCAAAAATAACGCAGACCTGCCACAGCGCGCCCATCGCCGCGCCCGCCAGCCACGGTGCCAGAACGTAAATAGTCTGATAGCCGTTCGCCAGCATCTGGCTCAGCCAGGTCGCCAGCGGCCCGATAACGAGGAAAGTCAGCGGCACGGTCACGCCCAGACAGATCAGCGGCGCGAAGAAGTTTTTCATCGAGGAAGGCAGCAGCCTGGTGCTCTGTTTTTCCAGCCAGCAGCTGACCCACGCGGCGAGAATAATCGGGATCACCGACGCGCTGTAGTTGAACCACGTGACGGGGATGCCCAAAAAGGCTTCCGATACCGCCCCCGGCTGCTGGCTGGCGTTAAATGCCGCAATCATCACCGGATGGGTGAGCGCCCCGCCGATCACCATGGTAATAAACGGGTTGCCGCCGAACTTTTTCCCGGCGGTATAGCCCAGCACCAGCGGGAAGAAGAAAAACAGCGCATCGCTGGCGGCAAACCAGATTTTATACGTGCCGCTCTCGGTCGTGAGCCAGCCGCAGACCTCGGCCAGCGCCAGCAGCCCCTTCAGAATACCGGACGCGGCCAGAATGCCGATAAAAGGGGTAAAGATCCCGGAGACGATGTCAATCAGGCGGCCCAGCAGGTTCCCCTTTTCGCCCTTCTCTTCCACGACAGGGGCGTCGTCGGTCAGGCCTGCTTCATTGCGGACAGCCTGCCAGACGTCGTGAACGTGGTTGCCAATCACCACCTGAAACTGGCCGCCGCTTTCGACCACCATGATCACGCCCGGGTTTTTCTTGAGCCCTTCCGCATCCGCCCGTTGATTCTCTTTCAGTTTGAAGCGAAGCCGGGTCGCGCAGTGCACAAGACTGACGATGTTCTCTTTTCCGCCAACGTGGCCGAGAATATCCTTCGCTAAAGCCTGGTATTCCATCTCGATTTCCTTACATCCGATGCCCGCAGGCACCTGTTGACTGAGTACAAAAATAAAAAAACCCGAGAACGACCTTCTGACGAAGGCCGCGCTCAGGTTTTGCCTGCGTGATGCAGTAACAATCCTGTTTTGAGGCTTAACGCCCCTCTTTTCTCACCCGCTCGATATGAATGGCGAGGAACATAATTTCTTCGGTTGTCAGCTCACGCTGGTAGCTTTTGTTCAGGTGCTGCGCAATTTTCTCGGCGCATTTCCACGCCTTCGCGTAGTTGTCTTTGACTGCCGTATGCAGGGAGACATCGTCATCTTCCACCACGGTGCGGGTGAGCATCCGCTGGGCAAAAAACTTCAGGTGGGTGACAAAACGCTGGTAGCTGAGCGACTCTTCGTCATACTCAAGCTGCAGCTGATACTTCACCAGCTGCAGGATCTCCTGCATCACCCGCGTCACGTGCATCACCTCCGGCATTTCGCTGTTCAGCTGCGCGGTAACCAGATGCAGCGCGATAAAACCGGCCTCATCCTCCTCCAGTTCGACGTTAAGGCGTCTGGCGATAATGGCCCGCGCCTCCTGCCCTAATTCGAACTCCTTCGGATACAGCCGTTTAATATCCCACAGCAGCACGTTTTTGATGGCCAACCCGTTCTTCTGCCGCTCAATCGCAAAGTAGCAGTGATCGGTGAGGGTGATATACAAGCTCTCCTGCAGCTTGCCCAGCCGCTGCGCCGCCAGCCCGATGATGCGGTCGCAGGTGGTCATCACCTCCAGCGGAATTTGACTCAGCAGTTCTCCAAGCCGACGCACCAGTTCATCGCTTTGTAACGCAAACACCTTTTCAACCCGCGCGGTATCCAGCGCTTCACCGACGCGCTTCTGAAAGGCCAGCCCACGGCCCATCACCACCTGTTCGCGCCCGCGCTCATCCTGAACAACCACCACGTTATTATTGAGTATCTTGGCGATTTTCATCTGAACCCCAGAAACAAAAAAACCTGACCTCCGGCAGATGCCAGAAAATCAGGTTTTGCCTGCCTAAGCAGTAACAATCCAGTTCTGGCACTCTATCAGTTTCATTCGTAGCCTCAATGCGTCACGCGTCAGAAACGTGACGCGGATCGAACTTGCTACCGTGATATCAGAAGGTCACCACCGTTTTCAGCTCGGTGACCCAGGCATCCTGGGTGCGGCTGACCCCGCCGGGATGGTGCCAGTACTGAATGCCAGGCTGCAGTTCAAGCCATGACACCGGACGAAAGCGGTAGTAAAACTCGCCGTTCAGGGAATGGCCCGGCACGGGGTGCCAGGCCGGATTGTTGTAGTCGCTCACGCCGCTCAGGCTGTTCAGGTAACGCTGGTTGCGGGCGTACTGGCTACTCATATCAATCCAGGTTAAGCCAAAGCCAATCCAGTCTTCCGGTCGGGCATCAAACAGTCCGCGGTAGCGCAGCGAGGCGGCATAAACCTGATGCATGTAGTTAGTGCTCTGATCCGCAAGGCTCATGCTGAACGAGGTGCTCAACCCGCGATTCGGGTCATCCTGATGCTGCGTAAGCTGCTGGTTCAGCCCGGCGTACATGAACCAGGTCCGGCTGTGGGTATCGAATCCGTCCGGGTCCGTCGCGCCCGCCCCGCCGGATTTGCCGCGATAGAGATCGGTTTGCGGCGCGTTGGTAAACACCACGCCCAGGTTGTACGCGCCCGGCAGGCCGTTAATCAGCGGACGCGCTTCGATTTCAACCGGCAGTAAGATCCCTTTGCTGCCCTTCGTCGACCAGCTCCAGGCATGGCTGCGGCTGGCGGCCTGCGGATTCTGCTCCATCACACCGCCTTTTAAGGTCAGCGTCGGCGTGAGTTTATAGGCAAGCGTGGTTCCCCAGGTGTGGACGTTCCAGTTGTTCCAGGTCAGCGAGTTGGCTGACTTTCCGCCGCACTGGGACAGCAGCTGGAAATCACAGGGGATAATTTGATCGAAGGTCTGCACCTTGTTCATCATCCCGATGCGCCAGGTCAGACGCCGGTCGTCAAAGCTGCGGGCAAAGGTCAGCCAGCCCAGACGGGTAATCGACTGCCCTCCCCAGCTCTCCTGGGTCAGATCGTTGAAGTTGACGCGCGGGTCCTGCACGCGTTTGGTGGTGAGATCGTCATTGTGGTTGCGGTTGACGATGTTCCCCTCGATACGCGCGTCCGGGATACCGGTCCAGCGCTCCAGATCCTGGTTGAAGGTCAGCGCGAACTGGTCAATATAGGCCACGTGGGAGTCGTGGTTATATCCGCCTCCGCCGTTCCAGCCAATTTCATTCAGGTATCCGAGGTTATAGGTAAAACCGTTATCGTTAAGGATTTTACGTATGCCGAGCATTTCGCCCAGCACAGGCTCCGGCGGAGCTTCAAACCCTAATACCGTACCGTTCCAGTCTTGCGCCATCGACAGCGGGGATATCGCCAATAAGGCGAACGCATAGAGTTTATTTTTATATGCCATGATAACAACCTGTGATTGAGTATTGAGTGCGTAACCGGCCGCAGGAAATTTTTCTATTTCCTGTCGCTATTTCTTTTTTTAAGAATCATTAAAAAGCGCTAAGCCAAATATCTCTCCTGCGTAAATGACAGGCAAAAAAAAACCTAAGCGCCCCACAGCGAAAATGCTGTGGAACGCTTAGGTTTTGCCTGTTAACCAGTCACAATCCTGCGTTGAAAACAGTGGCACCTTAACACCGTCGCGCCACGTTGAAAACCTGAACTGTTTTCTGTTTTAAAAAAGTGTGAGCAATTTAACGCTTATTATTTGGACTGAATCACCCGGGCAATATCAGCCGACGTCTGTAAAGTACGAATCTCCTGAAATAATTCCAGCGCTTCCTCGTACTCTTTGCGTAAATAACTCAGCCACTGCTTAATACGCGCGACGTGATACAAACCGGTGTCGCCCTGCTTTTCCAGACGGCTGTATTTTTGCAGCAGCGTGACGACATCTGCCCAGGGCATACGCGGTTCGTTATATTTCACCACCCGGCTGAGGTTGGGCACATTCAGCGCGCCGCGGCCGATCATTACCGCATCGCAGCCGGTGGCCTGCAGACAGGCCTGCGCGCTCTCGTAGTCCCATATTTCGCCGTTGGCGATCACCGGAATGGAGAGGCGTTTGCGGATCTCACCGATCGCCTGCCAGTTTATGCGATCGGCTTTGTAGCCATCTTCTTTAGTGCGGCCATGCACCACCAGCTCGGTGGCCCCGGCCTGCTGCACCGCATCGGCGATCTCAAACTGTCGGGCATCGCTGTCCCACCCCAGGCGCACCTTTACCGTCACCGGCAAATGCGCGGGCACGGCCTCGCGCATGGCTTTCGCGCCGCGGTAAATCAGCTCAGGATCTTTCAGCAACGTCGCCCCGCCGCCGCTGCCGTTCACCAGCTTCGACGGACAGCCGCAGTTGAGATCCACCCCGTAAGAGCCCAGCTCAACCGCGCGGGCGGCGTTTTCCGCCAGCCATTCCGGATACTGGCCGAGGAGCTGAATCCGCACCAGCGTGCCGGAAGAGGTCCGGCTCTGGTTGTGCAGCTCGGGGCACAGGCGGAAGAAGGATTTTACCGGCAACAGCATATCGACCACGCGAAGAAATTCCGTCACGCAGAGATCGTAATCGTTCACCTCGGTCAGAAGCTCGCGCACGAGGGAGTCGAGCACGCCTTCCATTGGGGCCAGTAAAACACGCATAGCAGTACCTGTGAAAAAAGACGCGCTATAGTAGCCGCTCTCTATATCGCTGGGAAGCGCTTCTGTTCAGGCAGAAAGTCACCCGGCGTTGCCCCAACAATGGCGCGAAACGCCGCCGCAAATGCCGCCGGGCCGGAAAACCCCAGCATCCAGGCCACCTGCTTAACCGGGTATCCGTTGGCGAGAAGATCCAGCGAGGCACAAATCCTTGCGCGCTGTCGCCAGGCCCGGAAGCTAAAGCCGGTATCGTTGATAAACGCACGTGAAAATGTGCGTTCAGACATCGCGGCCCGTTCCGCCAGCCTTTCCAGAGAGAGATCCCAGAGATTGTTGGCAATGATGTCACAGGCCACGCGATGTAAGCGCTCATCCACGGGCATCGGCAGTTCGGCAGAAATCTGCTGCGTCTCGCTGAGGATGTCGAGCAGCAAAACGGCCATGCTGCGCTGGCTTGCCGGCCGGTATTCCGCGCTGAACAGCCCGGCAATCAGCTCTTTGAACAACGCTGTGGCCATAATCACGTGAACCTCGTCTTTCCGCTTAAAAGGTTCGCATTGCGAAATCAGTGCCGGGCTAAACCAGACCGCGCGAAGCTCCGTTGCGGATAACACGCTGTAGGTATGCTCCTGAAAGGGAGGGATCCACAGCGCGCGCTGCGGCGGTATGACCCAGCGTTTGCTGCCGGTTTCGACCAGCATGACTCCTTTGATGGCAAACAAAAGTTGTCCCTGCGAATGCTGGTGAGGCGGATCGACTTCGCCGCGCGTATAGCGAATTGCCCCTCTTGACCATCCGATAGCATCGTCGTGAATTGGCGTTTTATCGATAACGGTTGGCATTTCACATTCCCCCCTTCCTCTTATGATGCTGCTTGTACACGTAACCAGAGAGAGACGCAATGCACATCCATTTTATTATTCATGAACATTTCGAGGCGCCAGGCGCCTATGAAATCTGGGGGAAAAGTCGCGGCTGCAGTCTGAGCTACACCAGAGTGTATCAGGGCGAACCGTTACCTGAGGAACTGGGGCACACAGACCTGCTTATCATCATGGGAGGCCCGCAGTCCCCCGCCACCACGCGTGAGGAATGCCCCTGGTTTGATGCGCAGGCGGAAAAGGCACTCATCAGCCGCGCGATAGAGGAAGGTAAAACGGTGATAGGCGTTTGTCTGGGCTCACAGCTTATCGGCGAAGCGCTGGGCGCCGCGTTTTGCCACAGCCCGGAAAAAGAGATCGGCAAATTTCCCGTCAGGCTCACAGATGTAGGCAAGGCGAACCCGCTGTTTGAAGACTTTGGCAGCGTGCTGAACGTCGGTCACTGGCATAACGACATGCCTGGGTTGACGCCGCAGGCTAAGGTTCTGGCTTACAGCGAGGGCTGTCCCCGCCAGATCGTGCAATACAGCGAACGGGTTTACGGTTTCCAGTGCCATATGGAGCTAACGCCGGAGGTGGTAGAGTTGCTGATTGAGCATTCGCAGAATGACCTTCGCCGCGCGGGTGAATTCCGTTTTGTCGAAACGGCGGAAAAACTCCGCTCGCATGATTATCGCGAAATGAACCAGGTGCTGTTTTCTTTTCTCGATAAGCTGACCGCCTGACGCTGATGCCTTCTCTGGCGCGTTACTTCGCCAGCGCAACCCCTTTCCTCTAAACTGTAGCCTGCACCAGTAAGGTGATACCGGACGTTCCATTCCGGAATGTCTGGTATGCTCAAAATTCATGATGTGATCCGTGGCACATTTTTAGGTTTAATTGTATGATGAATGCGTTTCAGCAAGGACTATCACCATGAGCAAATCATTGAACATTATCTGGCAATATCTGCGCGCATTCGTCCTGATTTATGCCTGCCTGTATGCCGGGATTTTCATCGCGTCGCTGCTGCCCATCACCATTCCCGGCAGCATTATCGGCATGCTGATCCTCTTCGTGTTGCTGGCGCTGCAAATCCTGCCTGCAAAGTGGGTCAATCCCGGCTGCTTCGTCCTCATTCGCTATATGGCGCTGCTTTTCGTGCCTATCGGCGTCGGGGTCATGCAGTATTTTGATTTGCTCAAAGCCCAGTTCGGCCCGATTGTTGTTTCCTGCGCGGTGAGTACGCTGGTGGTTTTCCTGGTGGTGAGCTGGAGTTCACATCTGGTGCATGGCGAACGTAACGTGATTGGGGAGAAAACAAAAAAATGATGGACAATATCTGGTGGTCCCTGCCGCTGACCCTGGCAGTGTTCTTCGCCGCACGTAAGCTTGCCGCGCGTTTCAAAATGCCCTTGCTGAACCCCCTGCTGGTGGCGATGGTGGTGATTATTCCGTTCCTGCTGCTCACCGGCATTCCTTACGAACGCTACTTTGCCGGCAGCAAAATCTTAAACGACCTGCTGCAACCCGCCGTCGTGGCGCTGGCGTTTCCTTTATATGAGCAGCTGCACCAGATCCGCGCCCGCTGGAAATCCATCATTACCATCTGTTTTGTGGGCAGCCTGGTGGCAATGATCACCGGCACGTCGGTGGCGCTGCTGATGGGTGCTTCCCCACAGATTGCGGCGTCAATCCTGCCTAAATCGGTGACCACGCCTATCGCGATGGCGGTTGGGGGCAGCCTCGGCGGCATTCCGGCCATCAGCGCGATGTGCGTCATTTTCGTCGGTATTCTCGGCGCGGTGTTTGGCCACACCCTGCTGAACGCGATGCGTATTCATACTAAGGCGGCACGGGGGCTCTCGATGGGCACCGCCTCGCACGCGCTGGGTACTGCCCGCTGCGCGGAGCTGGATTATCAGGAAGGGGCGTTTAGCTCCCTGGCGCTGGTGATCTGCGGGATTATTACCTCCCTGCTGGCCCCGTTCATTTTCCCGCTGATTCTGGCAGTGATGGGCTAAAATTTGCGATGCGTCGCGCAAATTTCATTTTGATTTCATAAGTTGCATACATAATGAGAAGTGGATCACATATAAAGCCCTGACGGCTCCGTAAACTACCGATCCATTAACCTTTATGAGGCAAACGCCATGCACCCACGTTTTCAAGCTGCTTTCGCCCAGCTTGCAGAGAATTTGCAGTCAGCCCTTGCTCCCGTTCTGGCAGATGCGCACTTCCCCGCCCTGCTGACCGCGGAGCAGGTCACGATGCTGAAACAGGCAACGGGACTGGACGAAGACGCGCTGGCTTTCGCACTGCTTCCTCTGGCTGCCGCCTGCGCGCGGGCCGATCTCTCCCACTTCAACGTCGGGGCCATTGCGCGCGGCGTCAGCGGCACCTGGTACTTCGGCGGCAACATGGAGTTCCTGGGCGCAACCATGCAGCAAACCGTTCACGCCGAGCAGAGCGCCATCAGCCACGCCTGGCTGCGCGGTGAAAAAGCGCTGAGCGCCATTACCGTGAACTACACCCCCTGCGGCCACTGCCGTCAGTTTATGAACGAGCTGAACAGCGGGCTGCAGCTGCGCATCAACCTGCCGGGCCGCGCGCCGCACACGCTGGCGGATTACCTGCCTGATGCGTTTGGCCCGAAAGATCTGGAGATCAAAACCCTGCTGATGGACGAGCAGGACCACGGTTTCGCCCTGTCCGGCGATGACCTGAGCCAGGCGGCGATTACCGCCGCCAACAAGAGCCACACGCCGTACAGCAGGTCCCCGAGCGGCGTGGCGCTGCAGTGTCGCGATGGCCGAATCTTCACCGGCAGCTATGCAGAAAACGCCGCGTTTAACCCAACGCTGCCGCCGCTGCAGGGCGCACTCAACCTGCTGAGCCTGAACGGCTATGATTATCCTGACATTCAGCGCGCCATTCTGGCAGAAATTGCTGATGCGCAGCTGATTCAGTGGGATGCCACTGCCGCAACGCTTAAAGCGCTGGGCTGTACAACGATTGACCGCGTACTGCTGGCGTAACCCTTCCGGCGGGCAGAAATGCCCGCCAGTTTGTTGAAAAACCCCTCAGTTGAGTCGCTGTTTCTTGCGCTAACCAGGCGGGTAAAGTAGCCTGAGTTAAATTTCACCTTCGGTACGAGCCATCTGCATGTTAAAGCGCGTTTTTTACAGCCTGTCTGTCCTGGTCGGCATACTGCTGTTGATCGTGCTCGGCCTCGACCGCTGGATGAGCTGGAAAACCGCCCCCTATATCTTTGACGACCTGCAGGACCTGCCCTATCGTCAGGTTGGCGTGGTGCTCGGCACCGCCAAGTACTACCGCACCGGCGTCATCAACCAGTATTACCGTTACCGCATTCAGGGCGCACTGAACGCCTACAACAGCGGCAAGGTGAACTACCTGCTGCTGAGCGGCGATAATGCTCTGCAAAGCTATAACGAGCCGGTGACGATGCGTAAGGACCTGATTGCCGCGGGCGTGGATCCTGCCGATATCGTGCTCGACTACGCGGGCTTCCGCACCCTGGACTCCATCGTCCGTACGCGCAAGGTCTTCGACACCAACGACTTCATCATCATCACCCAGCGCTTCCACTGCGAGCGCGCGCTGTTTATCGCCCTGCACATGGGCATTCAGGCGCAGTGCTACGCGGTGCCGTCGCCAAAAGATATGCTGAGCGTGCGCGTCCGCGAGTTCGGCGCCCGCTTTGGTGCCCTGGCCGATCTGTATATCTTTAAGCGCGAACCGCGCTTTTTAGGCCCGCTGGTGCCGATTCCGGCGATGCATGAAGTGCCGGAAGACGCGCAGGGTTATCCGGCCGTCACGCCCGAGCAGCTGCTGGATATGCAGAAAAAAGAGAAATAACAGAGCCGCCTTTATACTTTCTTTACGCCGGGCCTGACGCTTTTTATCTCCCCTTTACGTCGGCTCTTTTAAGCTGAGTTCACTGCCGCTACGGCTTCATTGAAGAATGACTATGAACTCGATAATGAATGCGTTTTTCCTCAAAAGTCTCCGCCCGTACTTTAACTTTCCCGGCTTATCACTCCCTGGCGCACTTAATTCTGGCCTCTGGCTGGATGAAAAAATTGACGCCCTGCAGCACAACGTTGCCGTGGAAGTGGCCGATTATCTGGAACGTTACCCGCAGACGAAACATGTAGACGTTTACCTGAACGATATTAACGGCACGATGCGCGGCAAGCGCCTCTCGGTAGAGAGCATGCTGAGCCTGGAAAAAGGCTGTTATTTTCCGCTTTCCGTCTACTCAATGGATCAGAAGGGAAACATCGCCGCCCCGCTTTATGATGAACCCGACCGGCTGTGCGTCCCTGTCGCCGGCTCTTTGCGTCCCTGTCCGCAGGATCCGGAGCACACGGCGCAGATCCTGCTGACGATGAAAGACAGCGACGGTAACCCCTGCCCGCTTGAGCCGCGCGCGATACTGCAGAACGTCGTGGCCCGCTTCCACCAGCACGGCCTTTTCCCGGTCATTGCCCCGGAAATTGAGTTTTACCTGACGGGACAGGGCGAACGCGATCCGCAAAATCAGGGCTGTTTTCATATGGATACCTCGTCGGCGCATGCGGCGCTGTTTGACGAGCTGGAACAGCTGGCGCACCTGCAGCGCATCCCGCTGTCAGGGGTCGTAGCGGAAGCCGAGTCCGGACAGTACGAATTAAACCTGAAGCACAGCCAGCGCGTCGTTGAGGTCTGTGATAACGTGCTGGCCCTGCGCCGCCTGACCCGCTATGTCGCTGAAAAGCACGGTCTTCAGGCCAACTTTATGGCTAAGCCTTTCAGCCAGCTCTCCGGCAGCGGTTTGCACATCCATTTCAGCCTGAACGATAGCCGTGGCGAAAACGTTTTTGCCTCGCCGATGAACGCGCTGAGCAGCATGATGCGTTTGTGCATCGCGGGCCAGCTGGCGCTGATGCCCGCCTCCGTCGCCATTCTTGCGCCGGGGGTCAACGCGTTTCGTCGCCTGCGTAAAAACCTGACGGAACCCGTCTTTAACTCCTGGGGCTATAACACCCGCTCCGCCGCCTTGCGTATTCCCTGCTCGGATGAGAGCAACCGTCGCATTGAGTACCGGCTGGCCGGGGCCGATGCGAATCCGTATCTGGTGGCGGCCACTATCCTGACTGGCATGCTGTACGGGCTGGAACATATCGACGAGGGGGATCTCCCTGAGCCGCAGCATGACCAACCCGAACTACCGCTGTTCCAGCAGGAGGCGATTGAGGCCTTTGCCCGCTGTCAGTATCTCACCGACAGCCTGGGCGACGCCTTTTCCGAACAGTGGGTCGCCTGCAAGCTTTCTGAACTCGACTGGTTTGAGCGGATTGTGACGCAGGAGGAGTCCCATCTGGCATAGGGCATAAAAAAAAGCCCGCTCGGTGAGCGGGCCGGGTATGGCGAGAAACGATTACTTCTTACGGGCGTACTTCAGTGAATCCAGCGCAACCGCGAAGATAATGATGGCGCCCTTGATGATGTACTGCCAGTACGGGTTCACGCCGATATAGGTCAACCCGTAGTTGATGACGGTGAAGATGATCACACCGGTCACCACGCCGAGTACGGTACCCACGCCGCCGCTGAAGGAGACGCCGCCGACCACGCAGGCTGCAATCGCATCCAGTTCGTACATAAAGCCAAGGTTGTTCGTTGCAGAGCCGATGCGGCCCGCTTCCAGCATCCCGCCGAAGGCGTAGAACACGCCGGACAGGGCATAGATGATGAGCAGGTTCAGGGCGACGTTTACGCCGGACACTTTCGCCGCTTCCGGGTTACCGCCGATAGCGAAGATGTTTTTGCCAAAGCGCGTTTTGTTCCACAGGATCCAGACGAAGGCGACCGCAATCAGCGCATAGAAGGTGATGTACGACAGGCGGAAGCTGCCCAGCGCGATAAACCCTTGCGTAAAGGTCGAGAAGCCGCTGTCAAAGCCCGAGATGGGCGAAGCACCGACGAAGTCGTAGTACAGGGAGTTGATACCGTAAACGATGATCATCGTGCCCAGGGTGGTGATAAATGGCGTCACGTTCAGGTAGGCGATGATAATACCGTTGATCAGACCAATCACCGCACCAATGGCGCAGACAATCAGGATCACCACGAAAATCGGCATGGTGGCCATTTCCGGGAAGACCTTGTTGGCGTTTTCCATCGACTGCAGCAGGGTTGCCGCGATAACCGCCGCCAGACCTACCTGACGACCGGCAGAAAGGTCCGTCCCCTGGGTCACGATCAGGCCCGCCACGCCCAGCGCAATGATAATACGCACGGAGGACTGGGTCAGAATGTTACTCAGGTTCAGCAGGCTTAAGAACGTAGGGTCCTGGAAAATGATGATTGCCAGCAAGACTAAAAGAACAACGTAAATACCGCCTTCTTTCAGGTAAGTGAGAAAACTTTTTTTATTTAACGCACTCATGAGGAGCCCCTGATCTTAAAGGTGCAAAGACGCAAGACGCAAAATTTCGTTTTGCGTTGTCGTTTTGGTGTCAACAATACCGGCGACGAGACCATTGCTCATAACCAGAATACGGTCTGTGATCCCTAACAGTTCCGGCATTTCGGAAGAAATAATAATGATCCCTTTATTCTTTTTCGCCAGCTCGGCAATCAGCTGATAAATTTCAAACTTCGCGCCGACGTCAATACCGCGGGTCGGCTCATCCAGCATCAGGATTTCGGGCTGCGTTAATAACCAACGGCCAATAATCACTTTCTGCTGGTTACCGCCTGACAGCGAACCAATCTGGGTGCGGTGGCCTGGCGTTTTCACGCGCATGGAGTCAATCACCCACTGGGTATCGCTTTTCATGCGGGAATTATCCAGCAGCCCGACTTTGTTTTTGTAATTGCGAATGTTAGAAATTAACGAGTTAAAGTTAATATCCAGATAAGCATAAATACCGGTCGAACGACGCTCTTCCGTCACCAGCGCAAAACTATTATTAATGGCTTCGTTGGCGTTGTGGTTATTGATTTTCTTACCGTGCAGCGTAATGGTGCCTTCGGCTTTCTCACGAATGCCAAACAGGGTTTCCACGATGTCGGTGCGCTTTGCCCCCACCAGGCCGGCAATCCCCAGGATTTCACCCTTGTGCAGGTCGAAGGAGACATCGCGGATAGACGGCTGACGTAACGAGGTCAGATTGCGCACTTCCAGGATCACTTCGCCCGGCTTGTTCTCTTTGTCCGGGAAGCGCTGGTTCAGGGAACGGCCGACCATCATGGCGATGATCTTGTCCATGTCCAGCCCTTCCAGCGGCTGCGTGGCGATCCACTGGCCGTCGCGCAGGATGGTGATCTCATCGCACAGCTGGAAGATCTCTTCCATTTTGTGGGAGATGTACACAATGCCGCAGCCGCGATCTTTCAGCTTACGAATAATGGTAAAAAGGTGGTTAACCTCTTTTTCCGTTAATGAGGATGTCGGTTCGTCCATGATGACAATTTTCGCATCATAGGAGAACGCTTTGGCAATTTCGATCATCTGCATCTGGGAGACGGATAATGTTCCCACGCGGGCGCGCGGATCGATATCAATATCCAGCTCGTCGAAAATCGCCTTGGTGTCGCGATACATTTTGTCCTGATCGACAAAAACACCTTTGGAGGGATAACGCCCCAACCACATGTTATCCATGACTGAACGCTGCAGCACCAGGTTTAATTCCTGGTGAACCATCGAGATACCGTTTTCCAGTGCTTCTTTCGCTGAATGGAAATCGATCTCTTTCCCCTGAAAAAGAATGCTGCCAGAATCTTTTTGATAGATCCCAAAAAGACATTTTAATAATGTTGATTTACCCGCACCGTTCTCCCCCATTAAGGCATGAATAGAGTGAGGACGCACTTTTAAATTAACATTATCGAGTGCCTTAACGCCGGGAAATGACTTGTTGATACCGCTCATTTCCAACAGGTATTCACCGGATGACTGAGTTGTTGTGCTGACCATAATTATACCTTGTTGGCCTCGCATATCGCGTTATAAAAGGGCGCAACTCGTTGCGCCCAGTGAAGACAAGCTAACTCTTTTATTTACCGATAAACTCAGCCAGGTTGGACTGGTCTACGCCCACGTAAGGTACGCGAACGATTTTGTTGTCAATTTTCCAGTTGGTGCCATCTGCCGCACCTTTGCCATCGGCCAGGTTTTTCGCCAGGTCGAAGGTGGCTTTCGCCTGGTTGTTGGCATCGTTCAGCACGGTACCGGCCATCGCACCGGATTTAACCAGCGCCAGCGCTTCTGGCAGCGCATCTACGCCGAATACCGGGATAGAGGATTTGTTGTGTGCTTTCAGTGCTTCTACCGCACCCATTGCCATCGCATCGTTGTTGGCGATAACCACTTCGATTTTGTTGGCGTTAGGGCCGGACAGCCACGCGTCCATCTTATCTTTCGCCTGAGCGGTATCCCACATCGCGGTATCTAACGCCAGCTGCTGGGTTTTCAGGCCCTTGTCGTTCAGCTCTTTGATAACGTAGGTGGTACGCGCTTCAGCATCCGGGTGGCCAGGTTCGCCTTTCAGCAGCACGAACTGAATCTGACCGTCTTTGTTCAGGTCCCAGTTCGGGTTCGCCGCCCAGTGTTTCGCGATCAGATCGCCCTGAATAATACCGGACTCTTTGGAGTCGGTACCGACGTAATACGCTTTGTCGTAGCTATCCAGCGCCTTACGGGAAGGTTCTTTGTTGAAGAAGACGATCGGCACGTTCTGGCCGCGCGCTTTTTCAATAACCGTGCCTGCTGCAGCCGGGTCAACCAGGTTGATGGCCAGGGCTTTCACGCCTTTCGCCAGCAGAACGTCGATCTGGTCGTTCTGTTTGGACTGGTCATTCTGGGAGTCGTTCATCAGCAGCTGAACGTCTGGCGCTGCTTTCGCATCTTTCTCAATCGCTTTACGCACAACAGACATGAAGTTGTCGTCGTATTTATAGATGGTCACACCAATACGGGTATCCGCAGCGTGCGCTGCTGCACCAAAAAGCATGCTTGCCATTACAGCAGACAGGGTCAACACCTTCTTATTCATGGTATCTCCGGTTTTTTTTATGCAGGGTAGTTCTTGTGAATAACGAGCGGCGGGCAGATGTTAATAAAACGTTACTGACAGCCGAGGTTCACTTATAAAATTTCTCTCTTCCGTGTTCGGTAACGCTCCAGAAATGCGTTTTATTCGTTGTTTGCGGCACATTGGCTATAGTGAAAGTGAATAATCACTGTTACATAGCGTTTCAGCCCCTAAAACGCTGACATCATAGTCAGCGCCTTGTTAAGATACTGTGAATTTACTCACAGATTGAAAACGGTTACATCACCACATGTAATCAGTTAGTGATCGGAACCACAATTTGCCGGGCCGCGACGGAGTGGCGGCGCACTAAAGTCGGCATGAAACAGTGTGTTGCCCCCGGATCCAGCATGCCTGCGGCCCCCTGTAACGCCAGCTCAGTCGCCAGTTTCGCCATAGAGGCAATCGGGTAACGCACGGTTGTCAGCTGCGGGTCGGTGTAACGGGCAATCGGGATATCATCGAAACCAATGAGTGATAAATGCTGTGGCACCGCAATACCGTTATCCTTCAGCGCGGTCAGGGCACCTGCCGCCATGCTGTCGTTATAGGCAAACACCGCAGACAATTGCAGATTGCGGCCCAGCAGCTCTACCATCGCCGCTTCACCGCCCTGCATGTCCGGCGTGCCGGTTCCCACCCAGCTCTCGGATGGCGTAATGCCATGCTCTTTCAGGGCGTTTTGCCACCCCTCGCGCCGCAGTTCGTCATCTTCAATCGCGTGGCTGGAAGCCAGATAACCGATCCGCTGATGCCCATTGTTGATGAGCATTTTCGTGGCCATCATGGCGCCGCTGACGTTATCCAGCCCGACGCAGCGGTGGGCATAGCCGGGGACGATGCGGTTGATCAGCACCATGCCCGGGATCTGCTCCATCAATCCGGTTAGCTCTTCATCGCTCAAGGCTTTTGAATGGACAATCAAAGCGTTACAGCGCTGGCGGATCAGCACTTCAATGGCATGACGTTCTTTTTCCGCCTCATGATAGCTATTGCCGATCAGGACATATTTCTCATGCTGCTGGGCGACCATATCGACCGCTTTCACCAGTGCGCCGAAAAAGGCATCCGAGACATCCATTACCACCACGCCGATGGTGTCGCTGACCTGCGTCGCAAGCGCCTGGGCATTGGCATTTGGCCGGTACCCGAGCTGGGTCACTGCCTTCATTACGGTTTCTCGGGTTTCAGGGCTGACCAGCGCGCTATTGTTCAGCACGCGTGAGACGGTAGCCACAGAAACGCCCGCCTGACGGGCGACGTCACGAATGGTGATCATATTCACCATCCTTCAAAGGATTGCAGCAACTCACAGACACCCCCTGTGTTTAGCAAGGTGGCTATTTTGGCAGCGAGAGAAAGGGGACTACGTGAAGAAGCTCACAGTCATGAAAACGCTTACATCCGTTTTGTTAATGATTGTGATCCAGATCGTTATCTGGATGTATTTTTCAATGATATCCCTGAAGCACGTGCGGTTAACTGACGCCATACCCACTCCAGCGGTCCCTGGCGGAAATAGCGTAGCCAGAGAACAGAAAACGCCAGGTTTACTGCCCAGACCGGAATAACAAACGCCAGCAGTGTAAGTCGGTCGAATTTCATAAACAGGCCAAAGCGATAGAAAAGCGTGGTGCAGATCAGCGTTTGCAGGAGGTAATTGCTTAACGCCATGCGTCCCACGCAGGCGATAGCGCTGACCATCCACAGACGAGAAAGCGAGGGCCAGAAGCCGTAGATCAGCGCCGCGTAGCCGAAGGTCTGGAACGGTGCGCTCAGTTCACGCGGCACCTGAAGCAGGAACGCGCACCAGCGGTAATCCCAGTGGATATGCCACTGCGCTATCACCGCCGGGAGGTTAATCAGCACACCGAGCAGCACCAGACCGGCGCCTGTGCGACGATAGTGACGCAGGCTGAATTCCCCTTTCAGCCAGCCGGTGCGCATCAGTGACGCGCCCATCAGCATCATGCCCGCCAGCTGCCAGCCGTATTGCGCGCCCAGCGCGAGGAGGTTATCCCCCAGCATATCCGCGCGGTTGCTTATCGCTTCCGTACCGCCCTTCAGCTTCCAGAACTGTTCGTACTGCAGGTTAGCGGCATCCGGGATCCAGGCACGATTCGTCGTCTCCCCGGAGATCATCCCCAGCAGCAGCAGTACCCCAAGCCCCATGACATAGAGCATCACGCCGGTGTTGAACAGGCTTTTAACGCTGTGCGCATCGCGAATGAGGCGCCAGCAGATGAGCCCGACTAACCCATACGCGAGAAGAATATCGCCGTCCCAGAAGAACAGGCCATGGATAAAACCGAGGATAACCAGCAGCGTCAGGCGCGACTGGATCCAGCGCGTACCACGTTTGAGGAGAAGCTGCAGGCCTGCGCCAAACAGCAGGGCGAAGAGCGTAAGGAATTTGACCTGCGCAAAGAGATCGAGGATTGCCCAGGTCCAGGCATCACTGCGGGTAATGTCGCCATACCACGCGGGATTGAGATACGCCGCCTTCGGCAAACCGAAGGCGGTGATATTAAGCAGCAGGATACCGAGAATGGCGACGCCGCGAACAAAATCGAGCGTGACGTTTCGCTCCATGGTCCCTGCCCTGTCAGACTTAGTTGTGGTGACGTACGGCGCGCAGGAACTCCTGGCGGGTATTCTGGCTCGATTTAAACAGACCGCCCAGCGAGGTTGTGGTGGTCGCACTGGTGGCATCGCGCACGCCGCGCGCTTTCACGCAGTAGTGAACCGCGTCGATAGAGACGGCCACGTTATTAGTGCCCAGCAGCGTTTGCAGCGCGGTCAGGATCTGCTGGGTCAGACGCTCCTGCACCTGCGGACGCTGAGCGAAGAACTGCACGATGCGGTTGATCTTCGACAGGCCAATCACCGTGTCTTTGGGGATATACGCCACGGTTGCTTTACCGTCGATGGTCACGAAATGGTGTTCGCAGGTGCTGGTCAGCGTGATATCGCGGACCGTTACCATCTCATCCACTTTCATCTTGTTTTCAATGACGGTGATTTTCGGGAAGTTGGCGTAATCCAGGCCGGAGAAAATTTCGTCGACGTACATTTTCGCGATGCGGTGCGGCGTCTCCATCAGACTGTCGTCACTCAGATCGAGATTCAGCAGCTCCATGATGTCGGTCATGTGACCGGCAATCAGACGCTTGCGGGTTTCATTGTCCAAATCCTGTACGGGCGGACGCAGTGGCGTTTCAAGACCGCGCGCAACCAGGGCTTCGTGGACCAGGGCAGCTTCTTTACTGAGTGATGACATTTTGTTCTCCTGCAGGTGTGGCGTCTTTTGCCCTCGTTGTGGCAAAAGTATGCGTTCATTGTGCGTGAGGCGGCGCACATAATCCAGTATTCACGACGATAATTATTGCGATTGCTGTTGCCTTTCAGCGTGACGATTCCAGACAAGCGCTCCTCCAACAAACAGCGCAATGCCCGCCAGCCCCAGCGCGGGCTCCAGCCGGTGGGTAAGCCAGGTTGATAACGCCGAGGTGACCGGACCAATCAACTGCCCAATCGCATACCCGGTGGTGAGCAGGCCTGCCATATAGCGCGTGTGGTTTGGCGCCAGCTCGCGGCCGTATAAAAGAGAGAGCTGCACGGCACACAAAAAGCCGCCGCCCACCAGCAGCCCACCCGTCAGCAAACCGCCAATCCCCGGCAGCAGCCAGGCCGCCAGCACGCCTGCGCCCTGTAACCACAGTACGATCGCCAGCCTGCGGTTAGCCGTTGAGGTATGGCGTAACAGAATACTGAGCCCAATGCCCACCACGGCGGCGAGACCAAAAATCGGCCAGACAAACTGGGCAAACAGGCTGCCGGGAAAACGCACGGCCGCCATTTGCGACAGAAAGGTCGCCGGGAGGATATAGCCAAACCCGGCCAGGCTGTAGCTCCAGACCAGACGCGTTAAATCCGCCGTAAGCACCAGCGGCTCCGGCGCGGTGCCGGGTCGATGGAGCTGCCCGGATCGCGGCAGGTAGCGCGCCACGAGGGCAATCAGCACCAGCGCCAGTACGCCGTAGATTTGCCATGCCGCCCCGGCCGACAGGGACTTCGCCTGAATATAGACGGCGAGCAGCCCGCTCAGGGCAATGCCCGCCCCCGGTCCGGCAAACACCGCAGCGCTCAGGCCCGGTTTACCCAGCTGCCCCAGCCGTTCGTTGGTCCAGGCGGCAATGAGTACCATCGACCAGCCGCTCATGCAGCCAATCACGAAGCGCAGCAGGCCGTGCACGACGGCGTTATCCGCTGCCGCGGAGAGCAGCGTCAGCGCCACCGCGCCGGTGATGCCCAGCCAGAGGCGCGTTTCAACGAAGCGGTGCGCACGCATCGCATCCCACGCACCCACCAGATAGCCCAGATAATTCATCGCCGCCACCAGACCCGCGCTGGTCAGCGTAAGCTGTCCGACAGCAATCATCAGCGGCACCTGAGGCGTAAAGGCAAAGCGCCCTATCCCCATCGCCACCACCAGAACGACAAACCCACTGAGCGCAATACGCAGCGCCATGACCGCTCCAATTGTTAAAGAAAAGTAAATTTATGATGCAGCATCTCGCCGCCTCGCGAAAGTGAAAGTTACTCACAGGTCAATGAAAAGGCTGTATTATGGGTTTTATGAATACGCATTCTCATTAAGGAGCCCTGCATGGAACTGCTCGAAGAGCACCGTTGTTTTGAAGGTCGACAGCAGCGCTGGCGGCACGACTCCACCTCTCTGAACTGTGCAATGACGTTCAGCATTTTCCTGCCGCCGACGGAAAACCCGCCGGTTTTGTTCTGGCTTTCCGGCCTGACCTGTAACGACGAAAACTTCACCACCAAAGCCAGCGCGCAGCGTATTGCCGCCGAACTGGGCATTGCGCTGGTGATGCCAGACACCAGCCCGCGTGGCGACGATGTGGCCGACGATGCCGGATACGACCTGGGCAAAGGCGCCGGGTTTTATCTCAATGCGACCGAGCAGCCCTGGGCGCGCCACTACCGCATGTATGATTACCTTCGCGATGAACTTCCTGCGCTGGTGCAGTCGCAGTTTGCGGTTGGCGAGCGCTGCGCGATCAGCGGCCACTCGATGGGCGGACACGGGGCGCTCATCATGGCGCTGAAAAATCCGGGGAAATACGTCAGCGTGTCGGCATTTGCGCCAATTGTGAACCCAACGCAGGTGCCGTGGGGGCAGAAAGCCTTCACACACTATCTGGGTGAGGATGCGGAAAAATGGCAGGCATGGGACAGCTGCGCGCTGATGCTGGCCAGCAAAGCTGAAGAAGCCATTCCCACCCTTATCGATCAGGGTGATGCGGACCAGTTCCTCGCCGGTCAACTGCAGCCTGCGGTGCTGGCAGAAGCGGCACGCCAGAAAGACTGGCCGCTGACGCTGCGCATTCAGCCGGGATACGATCACAGCTATTATTTCATCGCGTCCTTTATTGAGGATCATCTCCGCTTCCATGCGGAGCATTTATTTGCATAAGCACCGCCTGTTTTGCCCGGTGGCGCTTCGCTTACCGGGCCTACGGGCCTGTGCCCTTATGTAGGCCGGGTAAGGCGCAGCCGCCACCCGGCACAGGGCTGAATCAGAACTTATAATCCACGCCGACAAAGTAGCGACGGCCATCTTCCGTGTAGCTGTAATCGTCGCGGCTCAGATCTTTGTCCAGCAGGTTCTGCACGCCCGCGCGCAGCTTCACGCTTTTCGTCGCCTGCCACGCGGCGCCGGTATTCCAGATAACATAGCCACCCGGCGTTGGGTCGCTGCTGGTCAGCGCGCGTTTCTCACCGGTGTAGTTGCCCTGAACATAGAACGACCAGTCCTGCGTCGCCTTCCAGTCAACGGTCCCGTTGGCGGTGTGGAACGGCAGATCGGACAGCGGTTTGTTGCCGCCGTTGCTGATATCACGACCGTCGTTGTAGGTGTAGTTCAGCGTCACTTTCCAGTCGTCCGCCAGCGGGAATTTCAGCTCGGTCTCCACCCCGCGGATGCGCGCCTTGTTGACGTTGTAGTAGCGGAATATCGGCTCACCGTCCGCATTCAGGCCAACGTAGTTAGGGTAGCTCTGCGCCTGCTTCGCATTGGCCGTACGGCTGATGCTGATGCGGTCATCGACGTTATTCTGGAAGGTGGTCACGCTGGCCTGCACGCCCTCTAACCAGCCCTCTTCCCCGCTGTAGTACAAGCCGAATTCGAAGCTCTCGCTGGTTTCCGGCTTCAGATCCGGGTTACCGACAATCTCACAGGCACCGCGGCACGAGCCGGTGACCCAGTCCGGGCTCAGCTGCAGCAGTGACGGCGCTTTAAACGCGGTCGCCCAGCCCCCTTTCACCGTGACGGTATCGGTCGCGTTGTAGACCAGATAGGCGCGCGGGCTCCAGTGGTCGCCGTAGGTATCATGGTCGTCCATACGGATGCCGGTGGTCAGCGCCAGAGGTTCAAAAATACGCCACTCGTCCTCCAGGAACAGGGCATACTGGCTTGTCGACGTACTGCTGCTGGAGCCGCCCGTCAGGTTGACCGGATCCTTCAGCTTATCGTGACGCCATTCGCCGCCGAAGGTCATCAGCTGGTTGATGTCGCCCAGCGGCAGCACGTATTTCCCGTCTACCGCGTTGCTCTCGGAGGTGATCGGATTGCTGTTGCCCGGGTTTTTGTTATCCACCTTCTCGCCGTAAACCTTCAGCTCGCTGTTGCCGACGCCCCAGCGGCCGTTGTGGCTGAGAGAGTAGTTCTGACGCTCAAGGCGGTTTTTGTCGAGGGAATCCGAGTCACGATCCTGACGGTCGAAACCGTAGCCCGCCGTAAAGTCGTGATTTTCAGACGGCGTCCAGGCGAACTCCACATTCGCATCGCGGCTGGTGAAGCCTTCAATGCGCGGTGTTTCACCGCTCGCCGTGGTAGAGGACTTCTGCTGACCGTCTTTCTCACGCTTCGCGAGGCTACCGTAGGCTTTCAGCCCCAGCAGGCCGTCCACCAGCGGACCGCTGGTATAGAACTGGCCGTCGTACGTATCACCACGATCGCGATGTTCCTGAATTGTGGAATCAGCGCTCAGGGTGCCCGTCCATTTCTGGCCGATTTTTTTGGTGATAATGTTCACCACGCCGCCCAGCGCATCGGAGCCATAAAGCGAGGACATCGGCCCACGCACGACTTCGATTCGTTCGATGGCGTCAACCGGCACCCAGTTGAGGTCGAAATCATTATGGCGGAACACTGCGTTACGGGAATTGACGCGCTTGCCGTCGATCAGGATCAGCGTGTAGCTGCTGTCCAGCCCGCGAATACTTACCCCTTTACGGTTGTCCCCTTCGCTTGTGAGCTGCACGCCCGGCACATCCCGTAACACATCTTTCAGATTTTGAACGGGTTTGCGCTGCAAATCTTCCTGGGTAATCACGCTGATGCTTGCCGGTGCGTCTTTCAGGTTTTGCTCGGTCGCGGAGGCCGTAACAACCATTGTGTCGCCGGATTCCGCTGCGATAACAGGCAGGGCCAGGGACATTGCGGACGCACAAAGTCCTCCCCTGACGAAGGGATTCAACCTAAACATTCCATATCTCCATGAGGTAAATACAACTCAATCAAATCATCATTGCTCACAGCGTCTTCCTTGCCGCCCACATCTCCGGTGGGTCGGTGACACGCTTATTTTTGATAACGATAAAGCAAACGATAATTATTATCAATTAAATTGTTAAGAAATATATCTTTGTTACAGGAGGCGGAAATAAAAAAGCCCGCTCAAACGAGCGGGCTAAGAGAGAGGAAGTGCGATTATTGTTTAAATCGTTCCGGGAATTCCATTTCACTGTAGCGAACGAAGTGTGTTCCTTTCGTCAGCTTGTAGCCAAACCAGATGACGAGGAACAGCGGAATACCAATGTAGGTTGCCGTGACGGCGCCCCAGTCAATGGTGTCCGCCAGGAACGCTTCATAGTTCTGTCCCAGCGTAATAATCAGGCACAGAATGAAGGCGAAAATGGGACCCAGCGGGAAGAACCCTGAGCGATACGGCAGCTGGTTAACGTCATAACCCTGTTTGACGTAGCCACGGCGGAAACGATAGTGGCTAATGGCAATCCCCAGCCAGGCAATAAAGCCCGTCATCCCGGAGGTGTTAAGCAGCCACAGGTACACCGTCTGGTTGCCAAACATAGAGGTCAGGAAGCACAGGCCGGCAATCACCGTTGTGGCGTACAGTGCGTTGCGCGGTACGCCGCCACGGGACAGCTTCGCGAAAATACGCGGCGCTTTACCGTCGCATGCCAGCGTGTAGAGCATACGGGTGGACGCGTACATTCCGGAATTACCGGCAGAAAGTACGGCGGTCAGGATAACGGCGTTCATCACCGCTGCGGCTGAAAGCAGGCCGGCATGCTGGAAGACCAGCGTGAACGGGCTGACGCTAATGTCTTTGACGTCATTACGCAGCAGGCTTGGATCGGTGTACGGAATGATCAGGCTGATAATCAGGATCGCGAACACATAGAACAGCAGGATACGCCAGAAGACCTGACGAACCGCGCGCGGAATATTCTTCTCCGGGTTTTCTGACTCACCGGCAGCAATGCCAATCAGCTCGGTTCCCTGGAAGGAGAAGCCGACAATCATTGCCACGCCAATCATTGCCGACAGTCCACCGGCAAACGGCGCATCGCCTATTGTCCAGTTACTCCAGCCCGCAGGTTCAGCGCCTTTGAAAATACCAACGATCATCGCCACACCGACGACGATAAAGATGATGACGGTTGCCACTTTGATCAAAGAGAACCAGTATTCCGCTTCGCCGAAACCGCGCACGGAGATGTAGTTCAGCAGGAAGATGACGGCCAGGAACAGGGCGCTCCAGATCCAGCCCGGCGTATCCGGGAACCACCAGTTCATCACCAGCTGTGCGGCAACGAGGTCAACGGCAATAGTGACCGCCCAGTTGTACCAGTAGTTCCAGCCCAGCGCGAAGCCGAAGCCTTCTTCAACGTATTTTTGACCATAGGTCGAGAACGAACCGGATACCGGCATGTACGCGGCCAGTTCGCCGAGACTGGTCATCAGGAAGTACACCATCAGGCCAATCAGGATATAAGAGAAAAGTGCCCCACCCGGGCCGGCTGCCGAAATCGTTGCGCCAGAGGCAACGAAAAGACCTGTACCGATGGAGCCGCCAATGGCGATCATCGTCAGGTGACGCGCCTTGAGTTCACGACGTAGCGTGGGCGCTTCTGTGGTTTTAATTTCTGAAACCATATGAAAATGCTGTCCATTTAATAAATGAGGCGCGATTGTAGCAGACGATCCGCGTTCCTTCCGGCAGAAATACTCAGTTATAAGAGAGCTTCATGACGCGGCCAGGATTATAAGTAAAGCATAATTTTTCCCTCTTCCCTTTGGGGTGAGGGACGATGTCAGATTTCGCAATAGCGCAGAAAACGCTGCAGGGAGCTGGAAAGGTGTTTCTGGCGATGATGAATGCACCACAGCGTGCGCACCAGTTTCGGGAGCGGAACGGGAATTTCCACCAGCGATCCGGTTTCCAGCTGTTCGGCAATAACGCGCCGGGAAAGACAGCTGATACCCAATCCGTGGCGCACCGCGTGCTTAATCGCCTCGGAGTTCCCCAATTCCATCCCCAGCTGGAAATGCGGCAGATGGGACAGCAGCAGGTAATCGACAATTTCACGCGTGCCGGAGCCCTGCTCGCGCAGGATCCACTGCGCCTGCGCCAGCCGCTCCAGCGTCACCTCGCCCTGCAATAACGATGAGGCCGGGGACGCAAACACCACCAGCTCGTCTTCCAGCCAGGGCTCGGCAATGATATCGACGTTGTGGCAGGGCCCCTCGATGAGGCCGATATCCACGCGGAAGTCGATCACCGCGTTGATGACGTCCTGGCTATTGCCCACGCTCATCTCCAGCGGCAGGGTCGGGAAATCCCGACGATAGCGGGCGATCACCTCCGGCAGGATGTAATTGCCGATGGTGCTGCTGGCGTAGACGCGGATCGCGCCGTTATCTTCGCGGAACAGCTGTTCGATTTCGATAGCCTGCTCCAGCAGCGCCAGCGCGCGTGGATAAAGAAGACGACCGTGTTCGTTGACCACCAGACGCTTCCCTACCCTGTCGAAAAGCTGAACGCCCAGCTGTCCTTCAAGATCGGTCAACGCCGCGCTGACCGCAGACTGCGAGAGCGCCAGCATTTGTGACGCCTGGGTCGTCGAGCCGCTTTTCAGCACCTCGGCAAACACTTCCAGCTGACGCAAAGTAATGTGCATGGTTACTTACCACTTATATAGATTGATTATAAGTATATAATCAATTTTATTTTTAAGCCAGACCGCCGTAACCTTTAGCCAGACAAAGGAGAAGGTTATGTCAGAAATCACCTTACAACATCATCGTACAGTGTGGCACTTCGTGCCGGGTCTTGCGCTCAGCGCCGCAGTGACCGCCATAGCGCTATGGGGCGGCAGCATCCCGGCCATCGCAGGCGCGGGTTTCAGCGCGCTGACGCTCGCCATTTTGCTCGGCATGGTCGTGGGTAACACCGTTTATCCACATATCTGGAAATCCTGCGACGGCGGCGTAATCTTTGCCAAGCAGCATCTGCTGCGTCTTGGGATCATTCTTTATGGCTTTCGTCTCACCTTTTCGCAGATTGCGGATGTGGGTGCGAGCGGGATCGCCATCGACGTTCTGACCCTGACCAGCACCTTTTTACTGGCCTGCTTTATCGGTCAGAAAGTGTTTGGCCTGGACAGGCAAACCAGCTGGCTGATCGGTGCCGGGAGCAGTATCTGTGGCGCAGCGGCGGTGCTGGCAACGGAGCCGGTCGTGAAAGCCGAAGCCAGCAAGGTAACGGTTGCCGTCGCGACGGTGGTGATCTTCGGTACGCTGGCGATTTTCCTCTACCCGGCCATGTATCCGCTGGTCGCCCACTGGTTTAGCCCGGAAACCTACGGCATCTATATCGGCTCGACCATGCACGAAGTGGCCCAGGTGGTCGCAGCAGGACATGCCATTAACCCGGGCGCTGAAAACGCGGCGGTGATTGCCAAAATGCTGCGCGTGATGATGCTGGCGCCGTTCCTGATTTTCCTGGCCGCACGGGTTAAACAGCTGGCACCGGCTGGCGGCAGCGAGAAGAGCAAAATCACCATTCCGTGGTTTGCGATCCTGTTCATCGTGGTCGCTATCTTTAACTCCTTCCACCTGCTGCCGAAAGCGGTGGTGGATATGCTGGTGACGCTGGATACCGTACTGCTGGCGATGGCCATGGCGGCGCTGGGGGTGACCACACACGTCAGCGCGCTGAAAAAAGCCGGTGCGAAACCGCTGCTGATGGCGCTGGTGCTCTTCATCTGGCTGATTGTCGGCGGTGGCGCAATTAACCTCGCGGTCCATAGCCTGATGGCATAAACCACTACATCCTTCTCCTGTTAACCCGCTATCATAGGCATTTCGGGTTAACAGGAGTCCCTTTATGAAATATGTTGGAGCGCACGTTAGCGCTGCAGGTGGCCTTGCGAATGCCGCCATTCGCGCCGCCGAAATTGAGGCGACCGCTTTCGCCCTGTTCACCAAAAATCAGCGCCAGTGGCGCGCCGCACCGCTCACCGCTGAGGTGATTGATGATTTCAAAGCCGCCTGTGAGAAATACCGCTACGGGCCCGGCCAGATCCTCCCCCACGACAGCTACCTGATCAACCTCGGTCACCCGGTTGAAGAAGCGCTGGAAAAATCCCGCGAGGCGTTTCTGGATGAAGTGCAGCGCTGCGAACTGCTGGGGCTGACGCTGCTGAACTTCCATCCGGGCAGCCATCTGATGCAGATCGACGAAGATGCCTGCCTGGCGCGCATTGCGGAGTCCATCAACATCACTCTGGATAAAACCAAAGGCGTGACGGCGGTGATTGAGAACACCGCTGGTCAGGGCAGCAACCTCGGCTTTAAGTTCGAACATCTGGCGGCGATTATCGACGGCGTGGAGGACAAATCCCGCGTCGGCGTGTGCATTGATACCTGTCACGCGTTTGCCGCCGGTTATGACCTGCGCACCACCGAGGCAACAAAAAACACGTTTGATGAGTTCGAGCGCATTGTGGGCTTTAAATACCTGCGTGGAATGCACTTAAACGATGCGAAAAGCGCCTTTGGTAGCCGCGTTGACCGCCATCACAGCCTGGGCGAAGGCAACATTGGCCACGATGCGTTCCGCTTTATTATGCAGGACGCCCGCTTCGACGGTATTCCGATGGTGCTTGAAACCATCAATCCGGACATCTGGGCAGAAGAGATTGCCTGGCTGAAGGCACAGCAAACCGCTGAACAGGCGGCATAAAAAAAGCCGGGTTGCATTAGCAACCGGCTTTTTTATTGCTTACCGCTTACGCTGCTTTCGCCACAACTTCCGCTTCCGGACGTTTCAGCACCGCGTAAGAGAGGCCCGCCACCAGCGTACCGGCAACAATCGCCAGCAGGTAGCCCAGTACCGGGGTGATGGCGCCAGGGATCAGCAGCACGAACAGACCGCCGTGTGGTGCCATCAGTTTTGCGCCAATCGCCATGGAGATTGCACCCGTTACCGCACCACCCGCGATACAGCACGGCAGCACACGCATTGGGTCACGCGCCGCGAACGGAATCGCACCTTCGGTGATGAAGCACAGACCCAGCACCAGCGCGGCTTTACCACCTTCCTGCTGCGCTTTATCGAACTTACGACGGGCAATAATTGTCGCCAGGCCGAGCGCCAGCGGAGGCACCATGCCTGCCGCCATGATCGCCGCCATTGGCGCGTAGGTCTGGGTACTCAGCAGGCCCACACCAAAGGCGTACGCCGCTTTGTTCACCGGACCACCCATGTCGGTACACATCATGCCGCCGAGAATCGCACCCAGCAGAACCGCGTTCGCGGTGCCCATGGTCTGCAGCCAGTGGGTCAGACCCGCCAGGATGCCTGCAACCGGCTTACCAATCAGGTAAATCATCGCCAGGCCGACCACCAGGCTGGAAATCAGCGGGATGATCAGGATCGGCTTCAGCGCTTCCATACTCTGCGGCAGCTTCAGCTTCGAGCTAATCAGCTTCGCGACGTAACCGGCAAGGAAGCCCGCGATGATACCGCCGATAAAGCCAGAACCGGTGCTCACGGCCAGCATACCGCCGATAAGACCCGGGGTCAGACCCGGGCGGTCAGCAATGGAGAAGGCAATAAAGCCCGCCAGTACCGGCACCATCAGGGCGAAGGCTGAGCCCCCGCCGATCTGCATCAGCGCTGCCGCCAGCGTTCCTTCTTCTTTAAACGCGGTGATACCAAACGCGAACGAGAGCGCGATACACAGACCGCCCGCGACCACCATCGGCAGCATGTAAGACACGCCGGTCAGCAGGTGACGATAGGCGCCTGCGGACTCTTTCTTCCCTTCCGTCGCGGTCTGACGCGCGCCGGTTGCCTGATACGGCTTCGCTTCCACCAGCGCTTTATCAAACTCCTGCGCGGTCTTTTTCAGCGCCAGGCCGGTGGAGGTGCGGTACATTGGCTTACCGGCAAATTTCGCCAGGTCCACTTCGATATCCGCCGCCACAATCACCAGATCGGCCTCAGCCACTTCCTCTGGGGTGATGGCATTGCCGGCACCGACGGAGCCGCGCGTTTCAACTTTTACCCACCAGCCGCGTTTTTTTGCTTCGGTTTCAATGGCTTCAGCCGCCATAAAGGTGTGAGCCACCCCCGTCGGGCAGGCCGTCACCGCCACAATGCGTTTCGGGCCCGTGGCCGCAGCCGGTGCCGTCGCGACAGGCGCGCTGTAGACAGACGCGTGACCTTTCGCTTCGCTCAGGAACAGTTCCGGATGTGCCACCGCGCGATTAATATCGCCCAGCCACACTTTTTTGCCGTTCAGCGCACTGTCAGCCGGGATGTTGTCGCCCAGGACAATGGCCAGTTCGGCATCGCCCGGGTTATCAGTCATCTCGAGATGTGCTTTGTTCGCCGCCGCTCCCAGCAAGGTCTTCGCCATATAGGCGCGTGCCTGTCCGAGACCGGAGTCAATGATCAGCAGCGTTTTCATTATTCCTCTCCTGCTGTTAGTTAAAAGGTTTTAAGTCAACGCGCGCCATCATCGCGGCTAACTGGGTACGATCGGTAATACCGACATTGCTCTGGCTGACGGCCAGGGCAGCAACGGCAGTGGCAAGACGTAAAGTATGTTCACTGGATTCCCGCATCAGCAGACCATAAATCAGTCCGCCAACCATGGAATCCCCTGCGCCAACGGTACTCACAACCTCCATTGACGGCGGTTTGGCGATCCATTCGCCAGACGCGTTAACCCACAACGCGCCTTCTGCACCAAGCGAGATCACCACGTGAGCGATACCCTGCTCGCGCAGCGCATGGGCAGCGTCAATCACATCTTTTAATTCTGGCAGCTTACGGCCGGCCCAGATCTCCAGCTCGCGGCGATTAGGCTTCACCAGCCACGGAGAGGCTTTCAGGCCCGCGACCAGCGCGTCACGGCTGCTGTCAAAAATAATGCATGGGCACTGGCTGCGCAGGCGCGTCATCCAGTCGGTAAACGCTTCCGGACTGACGCCGGACGGCAGGCTGCCGCTGACGCACACCATGTCAAACTGCCCCAGCCAGGTCAGCGAGTCGTTGACAAAGCGTTCCCAGTCTGACGGCGTCACTTCGAAGCCAGAGAAGTTCAGATCGGTCACTTCACCGTCTTTCTCCGTCAGCTTAACGTTGATACGGGTACGGCCCTGAACAACCTGGAAACGGTTGGCAATGCCCAGCTCGCTGAACAGCTGCTGGAAACCATCCTGGTTGTCTTTGCCGAGGAATCCGCCCACGGTGACATCGATACCGAGATCCTTGAGCACTTTCGCGACGTTAATCCCTTTGCCCGCAGCATGCAGGCCGGTGGTACGCACGAGGTTAACTTCGCCGCGCTCAATTTCCGGGCAAAACCCCACCAGGTCATAAGCCGGGTTCAGCGTAATAGTCGCAACACGTCTGCTCATTATGCGCCCTCCCCCAGACCCGCCGCGATGGCATCGCCAATCGCTTTCAGCGCCTGTTCAGCATCGGCACCCTGCGCGGTGAAGCGCAGACGGTGGCCTTTCTTCACGCCCAGCGCGACCACTTTCATCAGACTACGGCCGTTGGCCGGTTTGCCCGTGCCGTCAAGATTCGCCACGGTAATCTCACTCTCAAATTGTTTAATGGTATTCACCAGCATGGTGCCCGGACGGGCATGCAGGCCGTGCTCGTTACGCACCACGAACTCCGCGGTTAGCACGTCATCCGTCAGCGCATCATCACTGGTCAGCAGTGCCAGCACGGTGGACGCATCAGCGTTCAGCAGTTTTTCAGCTTTGTTGTTCAGCAGCAGATCGCCAAGACGCTTCAGCACGGAAACCGGCTGTTCATCAGCCATCGCGACGGTCACCAGCATGGCTGCGCGCTCGCCTTCTACCTCAAACGCCGAGGCAGCACGGCTCACGGCAATCGCACTGCGCAGGTTGCCTTCAGCACTGTCGTTCAGCCAGATGCCCTGACCCAGATTCAACGGCTTATCGTTAATCACGCGCGTCACAAAGGTGGCATCCGCCGCGCCGGCTTCTTTCAGACGACCCGCGTTCAGCGCCTGCAGCGTCACCAGATCGGAAGCAACCACATCCAGCGTCAGCGTTTCATTATCCAGTTTCAGCGCTTCACTCTGTTTTTCGCCCATCAGCAAGGCGCGCAGCTCTTCCGCGGTGGTGGCGGATTTAAGCTGTTCAGCCACCGCGTCATCGCTCAGGACATGCGTCAGCTGACGCAGCAGACCTAAGTGTTCATCGCTGCTGGCCGCGATACCGATGGCCACATAGGCCACCTGACCGTCGCCCCAGAGCACGCCCTGCGGGAACTGATACACCTTAACGCCGGTTTTCAGCACCTGATCGCGGGTGTCGGTGGTACCGTGCGGAATGGCAATGCCATTGCCGAGGAAGGTTGAAGTCTGCTGCTCGCGGGCCAGCATGCCGTTGACATAGCCGTCCGCGACGTTACCCGCCTGCACAAGCGCAGCGGCAACCTGGCGAATAGCCTCTTCTTTATCCCCGGCCTGAGCGCCCGGGTGGATATCCTGAACAGATAACTGGAACATGGTTCTCCACTCCTGCTGAACTTGAATCGTTTCAGCTTTAATGAGAAAAAATGCGCTAGCCTGCTCCGTTTGTTAAAACAAGATAGCGCTGAAACGTTTCAAAAAGTCTTGCGCTTTCTGCTGTACCTTGCAAGTAAACTCGTCTTTCTGATATCAGAATTTAGAGATACAGCACATTTCTTCTTCATTGAGCTGAATTTTGCTGAAGTTCAGCAAGTCAGTTTCAGCTAAGGTCAGCAGCGTGAGAGGCAAGTTGAAATGCCATTTTGATTTTTCGTGGCATCATTGACCGCACCCACTGTTTATTTTTTAGCTGACGGCGTACACTCCGCCCCTCTCTGCTACTCGCTAATTATAAAACATGCATAACACCCCTGCGGCTGCCTCGCCAAAGCCCTTTGACTTGACCTCAGCGGCCTTCCTGATTGTTGCCTTTTTCACGGGCATTGCCGGTGCGTTACAGACCCCGACGCTGAGCTTATTTCTGACCAATGAGGTTCATGTTCGTCCGGCGCTGGTTGGCTTCTTTTTTACCGGAAGCGCCATCATCGGCATCCTGGTCAGTCAGTTTCTGGCGGGGCGATCCGACAGAAAAGGCGATCGTAAAAGCCTGATCGTTTTCTGCTGCCTGCTGGGGGTCATGGCCTGCGTTCTGTTTGCCTGGAACCGCAACTACTTCATTCTGCTTTTCGTCGGGGTATTCCTGAGCAGCTTTGGCTCGACGGCTAACCCACAGCTGTTTGCGCTTGCCCGCGAACACGCCGACCATACCGGACGTGAAGCGGTGATGTTCAGCTCTGTCCTGCGTGCGCAGGTGTCGCTGGCGTGGGTGATTGGCCCGCCGCTGGCCTACGCGCTGGCGATGGGTTTTGGCTTTACGGTGATGTATCTGAGCGCGGCAGTCGCGTTTGTGGCGTGCGGCGCGCTGGTGTGGTTCTTCCTGCCGTCCATGCGCAAAGAGCCCAAGGTGGCAACGGGTGTGCTGGAAGCGCCGCGCCGTAACCGCCGCGATGCCCTGCTCCTGTTCGCGATCTGCACGCTGATGTGGGGCACCAATAGCCTGTATATCATCAATATGCCGCTGTTTATTATTAATGAACTGCACCTGCCGGAGAAGCTGGCGGGCATCATGATGGGCACCGCAGCCGGGCTTGAGATCCCGACCATGCTGATCGCGGGCTATTACGCCAGGCGCTTCGGGAAACGTTTTTTAATGCGCATCGCCGCCGTCGCCGGTCTGCTGTTCTATCTCGGCATGCTGACGGTACATACGCCTGGGCTATTGCTGGCGTTACAGCTCCTGAACGCTATCTATATTGGTATTCTCGCCGGGATAGGCATGCTTTATTTCCAGGATCTGATGCCGGGCCAGGCAGGCTCCGCCACCACCCTTTATACTAATACCACCCGCGTGGGCTGGATTATTGCCGGTTCAATGGCCGGTGTCGTGGCCGAAATCTGGAACTATCACACGGTGTTCTGGATTGCGCTGGTGATGTGTACGCTGACGATGGGCTGCCTGGCGAGGATTAAAGACGTTTAAGGCGCGGTGAGCGCTTCCAGCTCAAGAAGGTACGTTATCGCCTGCTCTCGCGTGCTGCCGCACATTTCAGCCGTGGGCTGAAGCCCGGAGCAGACCTTCGGGCGCAACGGTGAGCCAAAGATCATGCACAGGTTCGTTTCCGAGAGCTGAACGCAGCGGGTATTGGCAGGTTTGCCCTCGGGCATTCCTGGAATGGGGCTTGAAATGGACGGTGCAGTACAGCACGCGCCACAATCGGGACGACAATCCATAAATGCTCTCTTTCGCTGGCGAATGCCCGTACGGTCGGGCATCGCGCGCACAGTAACACCTTTTGTGTATTGATAGCAAAAGCCACGAATTCCTCTTGCCTGAAAGGCCGCGCGCGAGTAATTTGGCGCGATATTTTTTACCTCCCGTAAACAGGATTACTGCAATGCCAAGAGCGAACGAAATTAAGAAAGGTATGGTACTGAATTACAACGGCAAATTGCTGATTGTGAAAGATATCGATATTCAGGCACCAAGCGCCCGTGGTGCAGCTACGCTGTACAAAATGCGTTTCGCCGATGTGCGTACCGGCCTGAAGGTGGAAGAGCGCTTTAAAGGTGACGATATCGTCGATACCGTGACCCTGACCCGTCGCTATGTTGATTTCTCCTACATCGACGGCAACGAATATGTGTTCATGGACAAAGAAGATTACACCCCGTATATCTTCACCAAAGACCAGATTGAAGAAGAGCTGCTGTTCATCCCGGAAGGCGGTATGCCTGATATGCAGGTTCTGACCTGGGACGGCGTGCTGTTGGCGCTGGAACTGCCTCAGACCGTCGATCTGGAAATCGTTGAAACCGCACCAGGCATCAAAGGCGCATCCGCCAGTGCCCGCAACAAACCGGCTACCCTGACCACCGGCCTGGTTGTGCAGGTGCCGGAATACCTTTCTGCTGGCGAGAAAATCCGCATCCATATCGAAGAAAAACGCTATATGGGTCGCGCTGACTGATTGCGGCGTTTGTCGGGTGGCGCTACGCTTACCCGACCTACGAAAAAACCGGCCCTGAAGCCGGTTTTTGTGTTTTTGTAGACTGGGTAAGGCGAAGCCGCCACCCGGCAATTCCGGTTACAGCAGCTCCGGATACTTCGTCATCTTCAGCGCCAGCTCAACGCCGCGCACTTCCGCCATCCCTTTAAGACGGCCAATCGCCGAATAGCCCGGGTTGGTTTTCTTACGCAGATCGTCCAGCATCTGGTGTCCGTGATCCGGACGGAACGGGATAGGACGCACATCGCCAGCCTGCTTACGACGCGCCTCTTCTGCCAGAATAGCGTCCACCACCGCGACCATATTCACATCGCCGCCCAGGTGCGCCGCCTCGTGGAAGGTTTTTGGGTTCTCTTCACGGCAGGTCGCACGCAGATGCGTAAAGTGAATGCGATCGCCGAAGGTTTCAATCATCCGCACCAGATCGTTATCGGCCCGCACGCCGTAGGAGCCGGTACACATGGTAAAGCCGTTGTGGATGCTGTCGACCGTCTCTTTCAGCCACTGCATATCTTCAATCGTAGACACGATACGCGGCAGGCCGAGGATAGGACGCGGTGGATCGTCCGGATGTACCGCCAGGCGAACCCCCACCTCTTCCGCGACCGGCACAATTGCGCGCAGGAAATACGCCATGTTTTCACGCAGCTGGTGCTTATCAATATCGCCGTATTCCGCCAGGCGGGCGCGGAACTGATCCAGCGTATACCCCTCTTCGGCACCCGGCAGGCCCGCAATAATATTACGGGTCAGCTTTTCGATGTCTGCGTCACTGGCGGCGTTAAACCACGCGCGCGCCTGCTGCTGCTCTTCCGCGGTGTAATCCGCTTCTGCGCCAGGGCGTTTCAGAATGTGCAGTTCGAATGCCGCAAAGGCAATCTGATCGAAACGCAGCGCTTTTGAGCCGTCCGGCATTTGATATTCGAGGTCTGTACGCGTCCAGTCCAGAATGGGCATGAAGTTGTAGCAAACGGTATCAATACCGCAGGCCGCGAGGTTACGGATGCTCTGCTGATAGTTGGCAATCCAGGCCTGATACTCGCCGGAATGGGTTTTGATGTCTTCGTGAACCGGAATGCTTTCCACCACAGACCAGGTTAATCCCTTCTCCGCCAGCAGCGCCTGACGCGTCTGGATTTCCTCTACCGGCCAGACCTGACCGTTAGGAATATGATGCAGCGCCGTGACGACACCCGTTGCGCCAGCCTGACGCACATCATCAAGAGAAACCGGATCGTTCGGCCCGTACCAACGCCAGGTTTGTTCCATTGCCTCACCCTCTCAAGTTGTTATACCAATATGCGTTACTACAATGACGACTACCATACATGTTTACCGCGAAGGGTCAATACACCGCCACACATTGATTGATCAAACTCACATAACGAGGATATTTACGGCTCACCAATTTTATTTGCTGTCATATAACTTTACACTGGCATTGTTAATTAATGGTTAATCAGGTGTATCTCATGAAGACAATTGCCTCCACCGCCCTTCCTGCCCGGGTTCAGCAACCTCGCTACGATCGCCAGTCATTACGCTCCCGCATCGTCCACTTTGGCTTTGGCGCGTTTCACCGTGCGCACCAGGCCTTGTTAACAAATCGGGTGCTGAATGAAAAAGGCGGCGACTGGGGAATTTGTGAGATTAGCCTCTTCAGCGGCGATGTGCTGATGAGCCAGCTGCGCGCGCAGGATCATCTGTTCACCGTGCTGGAAAAAGGGGCTGAAGGAAATGAGGCGATTATCGTCGGTGCCGTCCATGAATGCCTGAACGCAAAGCTGGACTCCCTGCCCGCTATTATTGAGAAATTTTGCGAACCTCAGGTCGCGATTGTCTCGCTCACCATCACAGAAAAAGGCTATTGCATCGATCCCGCGACCGGGAAACTCGACCTGAATAACCCCCGGATCGTCCACGACCTTGAAAACCCCTCAGAGCCACATTCCGCCCCTGGGATCCTGGTCGAAGCCCTCCACCGCCGCCGCGAGCGCGGCCTGCCCGCCTTTACCGTGCTCTCTTGCGACAATATCCCGGACAACGGGCACGTGGTGAAAAACGCGGTGCTGGGCATGGCGCAAAAACGTTCCGCAGGGTTATCTGAATGGATTGATAGCCACGTGAGTTTCCCGGGGACGATGGTCGACAGGATTGTGCCCGCCGCAACGGAGGCCTCGCTGGCGGAAATCACCGACGCGCTCGGCGTGGAAGATCCGTGCGCCATCAGCTGCGAGCCGTTCATTCAGTGGGTCGTGGAAGATAATTTTGTCGCCGGGCGTCCCGAGTGGGAAGTGGCGGGTGTCCAGATGGTGCAGGATGTTCTGCCGTGGGAGCAGATGAAATTACGCATGCTCAACGGCAGCCACTCTTTCCTGGCGTATCTCGGGTATCTTGCCGGCTACGCGCATATTAATGAATGCATGGAGGATGCAGCGTTCCGAGAAGCCGCCCGTCGGCTGATGCTGAACGAGCAGGCCCCCACGTTACGGATTAAGGATGTCGACCTCACCGCGTATGCCGATAGCCTGATCGAACGCTTTGCCAACCCGGCCCTCCAGCATCGGACCTGGCAAATCGCGATGGACGGTAGCCAGAAGCTTCCGCAAAGAATGCTGGACGGGATCCGCGTTCATCTTGAGCGAAACACGCCGTGGCCGCTGCTGGCCCTGGGCGTGGCAGGCTGGATACGCTACGTCAGCGGCACCGACGAGCGCGGCAACGCGATTGACGTTCGCGATCCCCTCAGCGATAAAATCCGCACGATCGTCAACGCCAGCAGCGACATCGACCGCGTCCCCGCGCTGCTGGGGCTGAGCGAAGTGTTTGGTCACGATCTCGCGCACAATCGTGTTTTTGTTGAGGCTGTTAGCCAGGCCTATCAGCGCATCACCCGTCACGGCGCACGTCAGGCTGTTATCGAAACGTTAAATATTTAACGATTGTTGCGCTTAACGCGAACGGATAAAGCCTCCGTTCGCCCTTCCCCTTCTCACAGGTCACGTTTTTCGCCAGGATAGAGAACAGTGTTATCGCATCATCATTCTCATCCGGAGCGCACGTGACCAAAACCAACCTCATCACCGGTTTTCTCGGCAGCGGTAAAACCACCTCAATTCTCCACCTGCTGGCGAATAAAGATCCGGCCGAGAAGTGGGCCGTGCTGGTCAATGAATTTGGCGAGGTGGGCATTGACGGCGCGTTACTGTCATCCAGCGGCGCGATGATTAAAGAGATCCCCGGCGGATGCATGTGCTGCGTCAATGGCCTGCCGATGCAGGTAGGGCTCAATACCCTGCTGCGTCAGGGCAAACCCGACCGCCTGCTGATTGAGCCCACCGGGCTGGGCCACCCGAAGCAGATCCTCGATTTACTGACCGCCCCGGTTTACGAGCCGTGGATCGATCTGCGCGCCACCCTGTGCCTGCTCGATCCGCGTCAGCTTCTGGATGACAAGGCGGTGGCCAACGAGAACTTCCGCGATCAGCTCGCCTCGGCGGACGTTATCGTCGCCAACAAGGAAGATCGCGCCACGCCAGAAAGCCAGGCCGCGCTGGAGGCGTGGTGGCACCATTTTGGCGGCAATCGCACGCGGGTGCAGGCCACGCAGGGGAATATTGATAGCGCCCTGCTTGACCTGCCTCGTCTGAACCTCACCGAGCTGCCCGCCAGCGCGGATCATGCGCACAGCCATCCGGTTAAGCAGGGTCTGGCAGCCCTGAGTCTGCCGGAGCACCAGCGCTGGCGTCGTAACCTGAACAGCGGCCAGGGATACCAGGCCTGCGGATGGATTTTCGATGCTGAAACCGTTTTTGACACCATTGGGATCCTGGAGTGGGCCCGCCTTGCGCCCGTCGATCGCGTGAAAGGGATCATGCGCACGCCGGACGGACTGGTGCGGATCAACCGCCAGGGCGACGATTTCTTCATTGAAACGCAGAACGTGGCGCCGCCTGACAGCCGAATAGAGTTAATTAGTGCGGTTAACGCCGACTGGAATGCCCTCCAGTCCAGCCTGTTGAGGATTCGTTTAAGTTCGGGCGGCTAACGTTGCCCCAGTTTTCACTCTATGCAGAACGTTATGACAACTCGATTTCCCCTGATATTACTGCTTAATGTCGCCGGTCTGGCGCTTTTCTTCTCCTGGTATATCCCGGCGAATCATGGTTTCTGGTTCCCCCTGGATTCTGGCATCTTTCACTTCTTCAACCAGGCGCTGGTGAAGAGCGACGCATTCCTGTGGCTGGTGGCCATCACCAACAACCGCGCCTTCGACGGCTTCTCGCTGCTGGCCATGGGCTGCCTGATGCTCTCTTTCTGGCTGAAAGAGGATAAAGCGGGACGTCGGCGTATTCTGATTATCGGTCTGGTAATGCTGCTGTTTGCTGTCGTCATTAATCAGCTGGCTACCGCGATTATTCCGGTTAAGCGTTCCAGCCCTACGCTCTTTTTCACCGATATTTATCGCGTCAGTGAGCTGCTGCATATTCCAACAAAAGATGCGTCGAAGGACAGTTTCCCCGGCGATCACGGCATGATGCTGCTCATTTTTTCCGCAGTCATGCTTCGCTATTTCGGCCGAAAAGCGTTTGCCATAGCCCTGATTATTTTTGTGGTTTTTGCCTTCCCGCGCGTAATGATTGGCGCTCACTGGTTCACCGATATTGCTGTCGGTTCGCTCTCCGTTGCGCTGATTGCGCTGCCGTGGTGTTTAATGACCCCGCTAAGCGACAGGATAATAACGTTGTTCGATCGCTATCTTCCCGGTAAGGCGCAACAACAATTAAACAAATAACTAACCTAAATTAACGTGAGCTATCAGGGATCGACATGATCCCCGATAGCCTTCCCGCCACGATCTTTTCCCTCTGTCATATTCCTGTCATCACATTCATGATAAAAATGAAGCAATTGCGCGATCACGCGTCGGATCTGACCGCATTTTAAGCAATTACGGATTTTTACTTTCTGTATCACATTTTCTTATAAAAAAAAGGCTTTTTTTACTCGCAATACCCCTGGCAATCGGTTAATCTCGAACTCGTTTTGCCCCATAGGGATAATTATTTCGATGGTGAATAATTTTGTGCGCTATGCCACAAATGTGACCAGAAAGAATTGTCTCGATGTGAACAGATAATTAGTCTCGTCACGTTTGGCATTTTTATAACGATATTTGTCGTTAAGGACTTCAAGGGAAAATAAACAAAATGGTCAAATCTCAACCGTTTCTGAGATATATCTTGCGGGGGATCCCGGCGATAGCAGTCGCGGTACTGTTATCTGCATGTAGTACATCGAACACCGCGAAGAATATGCATCCTGAGACGCGTGTTGTGGGAATGGAAGATTCCTCTTCACTGCAAGCCTCTCAGGATGAATTTGAAAATATGGTACGTAATCTGGACGTGAAGTCCCGCATTATGGACCAGTATGCTGACTGGAAAGGCGTGCGTTATCGTCTTGGCGGCAGCACGAAAACAGGTATTGATTGTTCCGGTTTTGTACAGCGTACGTTCCGCGAGCAATTTGGGTTAGATCTTCCGCGTTCAACCTATGAACAGCAGGAGATGGGCAAGTCGATTTCACGTACCAAACTGCGCACCGGTGATTTAGTTCTGTTCCGTGCCGGTTCTACCGGTCGACATGTTGGCATCTACATTGGTAATGACCAGTTCGTACATGCCTCCACCAGTAGCGGTGTGACCATTTCCAGCATGAACGAACCGTACTGGAAGAAGCGTTATAACGAAGCGCGCCGCGTACTGACCCGCAGTTAATATAACTATTGTATCGTTGGTTATCCCTTGGCTGGCGATATGATGAAAAAAAGCACTGCTTCGGCAGTGTTTTTTTTTGCCCGTTACACTGAATACATCAAGCGGCTTTTCAGGAATCACGACGTCTATGCTCACCCGCTACTTCTCCAGTAATCGTAAAATACTGATCCTCAGTATTATCACGGGTCTCATCACCGCCCTGCTCCTGGGTTCCCTGCAATTTTCGTGGAGTTACCACAAGCGGGAAGTCAAATTCGACACCCTGGTGAATGATGTGAGCGCCTACATGGGGAGCTATTTCGAAGACCTGAAAAAAGCGGTCAATGTCCTCCAGCCTCTCACGCTGAACACGTGCCAGGACGTCAACCAGGAACTCACCTCACGCGCGGCCTTCAGCATTAACGTTCGCGCCTTCCTGCTGGTCCGGGACAAAATGGCATTCTGCTCCTCGGCAACAGGCCCGATGAATGCCCCGATGGAGACGCTCATACCTGAGCTGAACATCAATAAACAGATCGATATGGCGTTGCTTCCGGGTACCCCCATGCTGCCTGATGAACCTGCGATTGCGATCTGGTACCGCAACCCATTAGTGAAGGACGGCGGGGTGTTCACTTCTGTGAATATTAATCTAACGCCTTACCTGCTCTATACTGAGCGCCAGGACGAGTTCGCGGGTATCGCTATCATTATCGGCGATAACGCCTTGTCGACGCGGTCCAGCACGCTGGTTCATACCCGCGACTTGCATGACATCCCGGTCCGCACGGCGACGCTGAAAGACCTCCCCCTGACCATCAACCTGTATGCGGACGCATGGACCAGCGATGAAATTCTCTACGCGCTGTTCTTCGGGCTGGTATGCGGGATTTGTGCCGGATCGCTTAACTACTACATCCTCAGCATTCGGCTCAACCCGGGTAAAGAAATTTTAAGCGCTATCAAGCGCGGTCAGTTTTATGTGGTTTATCAGCCCGTCGTCGATGCCAAATCGCTCAGGATGACCGGGCTTGAAGTCCTGATGCGCTGGAAACACCCGACAATGGGGGAAATTCCGCCGGACGCGTTTATCAATTTTGCCGAAGCACAGAAGCTGATTGTCCCGCTGACGCTGCATCTCTTTGACCTTATCATTCACGATGCTCCTGTGTTACAAACGCTGTTACCTCCGGGCGCAAAGGTGGGTATTAACATTGCACCGGGGCATCTGCATGCGGAAAGCTTCAAGGACGATATGCGCACCTTCAAAGCCCTGCTGCCGCCGGATTACTTCCAGATCGTGCTGGAAATTACCGAGCGCGATATGCTCAACCATCGGGAAGCCAACACCCTTTTCGAATGGCTGCATAACGAAGGGTTTGAAATCGCCATTGATGATTTTGGTACCGGCCACAGCGCGCTGATTTACCTTGAGCATTTCACCATGGATTACCTCAAAATCGACCGTGGTTTTGTTAATGCGATCGGTACCGAGACCGTGACGTCGCCGGTGCTGGATGCCGTTCTGACGCTGGCAAGACGACTGAATATGTCGACCGTCGCCGAAGGGGTAGAGACGCCGGAACAGGCGGCCTGGCTGCGCGAACACGGCGTTAACTTCCTGCAGGGATACTGGATTAGCCGCCCGATGCCGCTGGCGCAGTTCCGCGAATGGCGGCCTGATATTTCGCCCGAAGGCGATTAATTTCACATTGCCCGTGACGTCACTTATTATTCAGCTTAACCGAGCCGGTCTGTAGAGAGGGAGCTGCCGCGAGATGCTTATGCGCTTTATGTTGCTGATGTTGGCATTCACGAGCCTGTCCAGCCAGGCGCAAACCATCAAAGAGAATATCGCCTTCGCGGTGATTGGCGAGCCGAAATACGCGGTCAATTTTACGCACTTCGATTACGTCAACCCAGCCGCGCCAAAAGGCGGTAAGGTCACGCTTTCCGCCACGGGAACCTTCGACAACTTCAACCGCTACGCCCTGCGCGGCGTGGCGGCCGCGCGTACGGAATCGCTTTACGATACGCTCTTTGTCACCTCCGATGACGAGCCCGGCAGCTACTATCCGCTCATTGCCGAGAACGTGCGTTACGCCGATAACTTCGCCTGGGCGGAAATCTCGCTGAACCCGCGGGCACGTTTTCACGATGGCACACCGGTGAAGGCCAGCGACGTTGCGTTCACCTTCCATAAATTCATGACCGAAGGCGTCCCCCAGTTCCGCATCGTATATAAAGGCGCGTCGGTCAGAGCCATCGCGCCGCTCACTGTGCGCATTGAGCTGAGCGAACCGAACAAAGAGAATATGCTCAGCCTGTTCTCGCTGCCGGTGATGCCGGAATCGTTCTGGAAAAATCATAAGCTGAGCGACCCGCTTTCAACGCCTCCTCTGGCTGGCGGCCCCTACCGCATTACCGACTGGCGCATGGGGCAATATGTCGTCTATTCCCGCGTCAAAGACTACTGGGCGGCCAATCTGCCGGTCAACCGCGGACGCTGGAACTTCGACACCCTTCGCTATGATTACTACCTCGACGATAACGTGGCGTTTGAAGCGTTCAAAGCCGGGGCATTCGATTTGCGCGTCGAGAGCAGCGCTAAAAACTGGGCGACCCGCTATATCGGCAAAAATTTCGCCAAAGGCTATATCGTCAAAGACGAACACAAAAATGAATCTGCCCAGGACACCCGCTGGCTGGCGTTTAATATTCAGCGTCCGGTATTTAATGACCGCCGGGTGCGGGAAGCCATCTCCCTGGCCTTTGATTTTGAGTGGATGAACAAAGCGCTGTTTTACGGGGCTTATAGCCGCGCCAACAGCTATTTTCAGAATACCGAATACGCCGCGCGTGATTATCCGAAAGCCGACGAACTGGTCCTGCTGGCCCCCCTTAAAGCAGAGGTACCGCCAGAGGTGTTTACAACGGTGTTTCAGCCGCCCGCATCGAAGGGTGACGGTTACGACCGCGACAACCTGCTCAAAGCCAGCAAGCTGCTGGATGACGCAGGCTGGCACCTGAAGAACCAAAAACGTGTGGATGCCAAAACGGGCAAGCCACTCAGCTTTGAGCTGCTGCTCTCGTCCGGGGGCAACGACCAGTGGGTGCTGCCGTTTAAGCACAACCTTGAGCGGCTGGGCGTGACCATGAACATTCGCCAGGTCGATAACGCGCAGATCACCAGCCGCATGCGCAGCCGTGATTACGACATGATGCAGCGCCTGTGGCCCGCGCAGCCGTGGCCTAGCTCGGACCTGCAAATCTCCTGGGCCTCCAGCTACATCGACTCCTCGTACAATGCGCCGGGGGTAAAAAGCCCGGCGATTGATGCGCTGATTGCGAAAATCGTGGCGGCGCAGGGGGATAAAGACAAGCTCGTGCCGCTCGGGCGCGCCCTCGACAGGGTCTTAACCTGGAACTACTACATGCTGCCGATGTGGTATATGGGCGAAGATCGCCTTGCGCGCTGGGATAAGTTCTCCGTGCCTGCCGTGCGCCCAGTCTATTCTCTGGGCTTTGACACCTGGTGGTATGACGTTAACAAAGCCGCCAGACTTCCCGCTGAACGGCGATAAGGAATTATCATGGGTGCCTATCTTCTCCGCCGTCTGCTGCTGGTCATCCCCACCCTGTGGGCCATCATCACGATTAACTTTTTTATTGTGCAAATCGCTCCTGGCGGGCCGGTCGATCAGGCCATTGCCGCCATTGAATTTGGCAACAGCGGCGGCATGCCGGGCGGCGGCGGCGAAGGGATGGGCGCCAGCCATGCGCGAACTGGCGTAGGGAATATCAGCGAAAGCCATTACCGCGGCGGACGCGGGCTGGATCCGGAGGTGATCGCCGAGATCACCCACCGCTACGGCTTTGATAAACCGATTCACGAGCGCTATTTCAAGATGCTCTGGGATTACATCCGCTTTGATTTTGGCGATAGCCTGTTTCGCAGTGCGTCAGTGCTGACGCTGATCAAGCAAAGCCTGCCGGTTTCGATCACGCTCGGGCTGTGGGGTACGCTGATCATCTATCTGGTCTCTATACCGCTTGGGATCCGCAAAGCGGTGTACAACGGCAGCCGGTTCGATATCTGGAGCAGCACGTTCATCATTATCGGCTATGCCATCCCGGCGTTTCTGTTCGCCGTTCTGCTGATCGTCTTTTTTGCCGGGGGCAGTTATTTTGATCTCTTCCCGCTGCGGGGGCTCGTCTCCGCCGATTTCAGCTCCCTGCCGTGGTACCAGAAAATCACCGACTACCTCTGGCATATCACGCTGCCGGTTCTGGCCACGGTCATTGGCGGGTTTGCGGCCCTGACCATGTTGACCAAAAACGCCTTTCTCGATGAAATTCGTAAACAGTACGTCGTCACGGCCCGCGCTAAAGGCGTGAGCGAAAAGCAGATCATGTGGAAGCACGTGTTCCGCAACGCCATGCTGCTGGTGATCGCCGGATTTCCGGCCACGTTCATCAGTATGTTTTTTACCGGCTCGCTGCTGATAGAGGTGATGTTCTCGCTTAACGGTCTGGGCCTGCTGGGCTATGAGGCCACCGTGTCGCGTGATTATCCGGTAATGTTCGGCACGCTCTATATTTTCACCCTGATTGGCCTGCTGCTGAATATCATCAGCGATATCAGCTATACGCTGGTCGATCCCCGAATCGATTTTGAGGGCCGATGATGCCGCGTTTAAGCCCCGTCAACCAGGCCCGCTGGGCCCGCTTTCGCCACAACCGCCGCGGCTACTGGTCGCTGTGGATTTTTGCCGTGCTGTTTGTCTTAAGCCTGTTTTCAGAACTGATCGCTAACGATAAACCGCTGCTGGTGCATTTTAACGATCGCTGGTACGTGCCGGTCATCGCCAATTACAACGAAAGCGACTTTGGCGGCCCGTTTGCGACGCCGGCAGAGTATCAGGACCCGTGGCTTCGCCAGCAGATTGAGCAGCACGGCTGGGCGCTCTGGGCGCCGGTGCGTTTTGGCGCAAACAGCATTAACTTCGCCACCACGACCCCCTTCCCTTCCCCGCCCTCCGCGCAAAACTGGCTGGGAACGGATGCAAACGGCGGCGACGTGCTGGCGCGCATCCTGTATGGCACGCGTATTTCGCTTCTCTTTGGGCTGATGCTGACGATCTTCTCCAGCGTGATGGGCGTCGTGGCGGGCGCCATTCAGGGCTACTACGGCGGGAAAATTGACCTCTGGGGCCAGCGGGTGATTGAGGTCTGGTCAGGCATGCCGACGCTGTTTCTGATCATCCTGCTTTCCAGCGTCGTACAGCCCAACTTCTGGTGGCTATTAGGCATCACCGTCCTGTTCGGCTGGATGGCGCTGGTCGGTGTGGTCAGGGCCGAGTTTCTGCGCACCCGTAATTTCGACTATATTCGCGCCGCGCAGGCGCTTGGCGTGAGCGACCGCGGGATCATCTTCCGCCATATGCTGCCCAACACCGTGGTGGCAACGCTCACCTTCCTGCCGTTTATTCTGTGCAGCTCCATCACCACCCTCACCTCACTGGATTTTCTCGGTTTCGGGCTACCGTTGGGTTCCCCGTCCCTCGGCGAACTGCTGCTGCAGGGCAAGAACAACCTGCAGGCGCCGTGGTTAGGCATCGCCGCCTTTCTTTCCGTGGCCGTGCTGCTGTCGCTGCTGATTTTTATTGGCGAAGCCGTGCGCGATGCCTTTGATCCGAACAAGGCGGTTTAAAATGACCCAGCCCCTGCTCCGTATTGATAACCTGTCGATTGCCTTTTCAAAACAGGACGAGACGCGCACCGTGGTCAGCGACCTGACGCTGCAGATCCAGCGCGGTGAAACGCTGGCCCTGGTGGGTGAGTCGGGTTCAGGCAAGAGCGTTTCGGCGCTCTCCATCCTGCGGCTGCTGCCTTCTCCGCCGGTGAGCTACCCGCAAGGGGATATCCTTTTTCACGGCCGTTCGCTGCTGCACGCCGACGAACAGACCCTGCGCGGCATTCGCGGCAACAAAATCGCGATGATCTTCCAGGAACCGATGGTGTCGCTTAACCCGCTGCACAGCCTGGAAAAACAGCTCTATGAAGTGCTCTCCCTGCACCGTGGGATGCGCAAAGAGGCCGCGCGGGGAGAAATTCTGGATTGTCTTGAACGCACAGGCATACGCAATGCGGCCAAACGGCTGAATGATTTTCCGCATCAGCTCTCCGGCGGCGAACGCCAGCGCGTGATGATCGCCATGGCCCTGCTGACGCGCCCCGAGCTGTTGATTGCCGACGAGCCCACAACGGCGCTGGACGTGACGGTACAGGCGCAAATACTGACGCTGCTGCGGGACCTGCGTGACGAGCTAAACATGAGCCTGCTGTTTATCACGCACAACCTGAGCATTGTGAGAAAGCTGGCCGACAGCGTCGCGGTGATGCAAAACGGCCGCTGTGTTGAACAGAATACGGCGTCCACGCTGCTGAGTGCCCTACAGCACCCCTATACGCAGCGCCTGCTCGACAGCGAACCCTCCGGCGACCCGGTTCCCCTCGACGCTGACAGCACGCCGCTGCTGCGCGTTGAGGATCTGTCCGTCTCGTTCCCGATCCGCAAAGGTATTCTGCGCCGCATTGTCGATCGCAACCCGGTGTTAAAAAATATCCGCTTCTCGCTGCGCCCGGGCGAATCCCTCGGGCTGGTGGGCGAATCCGGCTCGGGTAAAAGCACCACCGGTCTGGCGCTGCTGCGCTTAATTGCCTCACAGGGCGAAATCCTGTTTGACGGCATGCCGCTGCACCGCTGGAACCGGCGGCAGATGCTGCCCGTACGTCCTCGCATGCAGGTGGTCTTTCAGGATCCCAACTCCTCGCTTAACCCGCGGCTCAGCGTGTTACAGATTGTCGAAGAGGGCCTGCGCGTCCATCAGCCCGGCCTGAGCGCGCAGCAGCGCGAGCAGGAGGTCATGCGGGTAATGGTTGAAGTGGGTTTAGATCCCGAGACGCGCCACCGCTATCCTGCGGAATTTTCCGGCGGGCAGCGCCAGCGTATCGCCATTGCCCGCGCGCTGATCCTGAAACCAGAGCTAATTATTCTGGATGAACCGACGTCGTCTCTGGACAGGACCGTACAGGCGCAGATCCTGGCGCTGCTTAAAGGGCTACAGGAAAAGCACCGGCTGGCCTATATCTTTATCAGCCATGATTTGCAGGTAGTGCGGGCGTTATGCCATCAGGTGATTGTGTTGCGACAGGGAGAGGTGGTCGAGCAGGGTGATTGCCAGCGCGTATTTAGCGCGCCAACGCAGCGCTACACGCGCCAGCTGTTGTCGTCAGACTAGCGCTCAGAATGGATACTGGCCGGAGAAAGGCTCTGCAATAGCAACGCCAAAATTTTTCAGGCGGCAGGTGGCAGCAAACTCGTCCTGGCTTTTCACAAACAGGCACGGCTCCCCTTCGCATTCCAGCACGGAGCTGTCCACTTCGATATCCGTCAGGGCCTGACTGAGACGCTCCATCACCCGCCATGCATTTTCATCGCTCGGGCTCAGCAGCTTGAGCGCCACCAGGCAGTTTTCACAGCCCGCGACGTTTTGCGGAATCGGTTCAACTTTCGAACCAGCAAAACCCGCCGACCAGCGATAGCTCTGGGGCAAGCGATGGACAATAGAAAGTTGTAATGTATTCACGTTCGTTCCCCGGAAGCAAAATTTACTTCACAATTTATTTACATTTATAGTAACACATCATCGCCAGCCTGCACTATTCAGCACTTTTTTATCGGTATTCAGGCTCGCGTCGGCGCTATATGTACCCGTTTCTGCGATCTAACTCAACCTTTTTGAATACAATGATGTGACTTTTTACACAAATAGATTTTACATAAAATAAACAAACACAGCATAAACGAACGGGGTTTGGTTGATATGTATCAACAAAAAAGGCCCTGCCGGGCCTTCTCTGTGTTTTAGTGGGCCGCTTTTCGCGGTCGACTGGCGTAAAGATAGAAGAGTATCGAGCTGGTTGCGCAAAACGCCATCGCCCACAGCATCGGCCATGCCGTCGTAAAGGTGGCCATCGAAAGCAACGCGCCAACGATAGCGCCGATGCCGAAGCGGAACGTCCCCGCCAGGGAAGAGGCGGTCCCCGCCATGTGCGGGAACTCATCCAGGATCACCGCCATCGCATTGGACGACACCATCGACACACAGCCGACAAAGGCCGCTACGCCGACCACCAGCGCCCAGAAGCCCACGCCCAGAAACGCGCTCACCACCAGCCAGATCGCCATCACAAACTGGATCCACAGCCCCGCGCGAAACATGTTCAGCGCCCCCACCCGCCGGACAAAGCGGCTGTTGATGATGGTCATGATGAACAGGAAGACGATGTTAAGCGCAAAGTAATAGCCGAAGTGCTGCGGCGACACGTGGTTAAGCTCGATGTAGACAAACGGCCCGGCGCTCAGGAAAGAGAACATTCCGGCAAAGCTGAACCCGCTTGCCAGCATATAGCTGAGCACGCGCTTGTGGCGAAACAGCGAGGCAAAGTTGCCGATGGTGGTACGGATGTGAAACTTCTGGCGGCGCTCGACGGGAAGCGTTTCATCTATAAAGAAGAAGATCATTGCCGAGGCCAGCAGCGCGGCCAGGGCCAGGATCCAGAAAATCACATGCCAGCTGAACCACACCAGCACCGCACCACCCGCCATTGGCGCCGGCAGCGGCGCAATCGTCGTCACCAGCATCACGAACGACATCATGCGGGAGAACTCTTCCTTCGGGTAGATATCGCGCATCAGGGCGTTAATCACCACGCTTGCCGCTGCCGCCGCCAGACCGTGGAAGAAACGCATGATGATCAGATGATCGATGGTCTGGGCCAGCGCACAGGCAACCGCTGCGGCCGCAAAGACCAGCGTCCCGCCCAGAATGACGGGCTTGCGTCCAAGGCTGTCCGCCATCGGGCCATAAAACAGCTGGCCGAGGGCAAAGCCGAGAATATAGGTGCTGAGCGTCATCTGCGCGCTGCCCGCCGGGACGCCAAACTGCGCGGAAATGACCGGCAGCGCGGGCAGGTACATATCAATAGACAGCGGCATCAGCATGGCCAGCAGGCCAAGAATGAAGACGATTTTGAACGACGAGTGTGGCCTGATGGTCACAGGGTTCTCCTGAAATTAGTGCGAAGGCAGACCGACGCTGGCGATCTCTTCTTCCGTTAACGGACGGTATTCGCCTGGCGCAAGGTCGGGATCGAGTTCAATCGCACCAATCCGTTCGCGATGCAGGCCAACAACGTGGTTCCCCACCGCGGCAAACATACGTTTCACCTGATGGTAGCGCCCTTCGCTGATGGTCAGACGGACCTCCGTCGGGGTGATGACTTCAAGCACCGCCGGCTTAGTCAGATCTTTTTCATTATGCAGCTGCACGCCTTTCGCGAAGTGCTCAGCCGTGTCATCCGACACCGGTGACTCCAGCGTCACGAGATAGGTTTTCTCGCAGTGGTGGCGTGGAGAGGTGATGCGGTGCGACCACTGACCGTCGTCGGTCATCAGCACCAGACCGGTGGTGTCGATATCGAGGCGGCCTGCGGCATGCAGCTTGTGCGCCACCGGTTCGTCGAGGAAATAGAGCACCGTCGGGTGATCCGGATCGTCCGTTGAGCAGACGTAGCCTTCCGGCTTATTGAGCATGAAGTAGCGAGGACCGTGCTGCTGGGTCAGCGGATTGCCGTCATACTCCACCTGATGGTCAGGTTGCAGTTTGAACGCGCTGTCTCTCACAATGTCGCCATCCACGGTAACGCGGCTGGCGCGAATTTCGCGCCCGGCAATAGCGCGGCTTACGCCGAGTTGCTGAGCGATAAACTTATCAAGTCGCATGAAATCTTTTTAGCCTTAATGGTGCAGGAAGTCGGACAACAGGTCCGAAAATAGAAGCAGTCTGGAACGGTTCAGTATAATGGTCTGGTTGCGCCACTCAAGGGAAAAAGTTTCGTGGCATACTATCTATACCCTAAATAATTCGAGTTGCATGAAGGCGGCAAAGGAGTGAATCCCCGGGAGCTTACATAAGTAAGTGACCGGGGTGAACGAGTGCAGCCAACGCACAGGCAACTTGAAGTATGACGGGTATATGTGCGGAATAACAAAACCGAGACCCCATGACTTTTACACTTCGTCCCTATCAGCAGGAAGCCGTTGACGCCACCCTCGCCTGGTTCCGTAAACATCGCGAGCCGGCGGCGATTGTGCTCCCGACCGGTGCAGGCAAAAGCCTGGTCATTGCCGAGCTGGCGCGTCTGGCCCGTGGCCGCGTGCTGGTGCTGGCGCACGTTAAAGAGCTCGTCGCGCAAAACCATGCCAAGTATTGTGCACTTGGACTGGAAGCCGACATTTTCGCCGCCGGTCTAAAGCGTAAAGAGAGCCACGGCAAGGTGGTGTTTGGCAGCGTGCAGTCGGTGGCCCGCAATCTGGATCTGTTTCGCAGCGAATTTTCGCTGCTGATTGTCGACGAGTGTCACCGCATCAGCGATGACGACGACAGCCAGTATCAGCAAATCCTGACGCACCTGAAAGACGTGAACCCTCACCTGCGCCTGCTGGGCCTGACGGCGACCCCGTTTCGTCTGGGTAAAGGCTGGATCTATCGTTACCATTATCACGGCATGGTGCGCGGCGATGACAAGGCCCTGTTTAGCGACTGCATCTACGAGCTTCCGCTGCGCTACATGATTAAACATGGCTACCTGACGCCGCCTGAACGGCTGGATATGCCGGTGGTGCAGTACGATTTCAGCCGCCTGCAGGCGCAGAGCAACGGGTTATTCAGCGAAGCGGATCTTAACCAGGAGCTGAAAAAGCAAAAGCGCATTACGCCGCATATCATCAGCCAGATTGAGGAGTTCGCCGCGACGCGCAAAGGGGTGATGATCTTTGCCGCCACCGTTGAGCACGCGCGCGAAATCACCGGGTTACTGCCCTCCGGCGACGCGGCGCTCATCACCGGCGAGACGCCCGGCCCCGAGCGCGACCGCCTGATTGAGGCCTTTAAAGCCCAGCAGTTCCGCTATCTGGTTAACGTGTCGGTGTTGACCACCGGCTTTGACGCCCCGCACGTCGACCTGATCGCTATCTTGCGCCCGACCGAATCGGTCAGTCTGTATCAACAAATTGTTGGCCGCGGCCTGCGTCTGGCGCCGGGGAAAACCGACTGTCTGATCCTGGATTATGCCGGTAACCCGCACGATCTCTATACGCCTGAGGTCGGCGCGCCAAAAGGAAAAAGCGACAACGTGCCCGTGCAGGTCTTTTGCCCTGCCTGCGGGTTTGCCAACACCTTCTGGGGCAAAACCACCGCCGAGGGTACGCTGATCGAACATTTTGGCCGCCGCTGTCAGGGCTGGTTTGAAGATGATGACGGGCATCGCGAGCAGTGCGATTTTCGTTTCCGCTTCAAAAACTGCCCGCAGTGCAACGCCGAAAATGACATTGCCGCTCGCCGCTGTCGGGAGTGCGACACGGTGCTGGTTGACCCGGACGACATGCTGAAAGCGGCGCTAAAGCTGAAAGATGCGCTGGTGCTGCGCTGTTCCGGCATGGCGCTACAGCCCGGCGCCGATGAAAAGGGCGAATGGTTGAAAATCACCTATTACGACGAGGACGGGGCGGACGTCAGCGAGCGCTTCCGGGTCCAGACGCCTGCCCAGCGAACGGCCTTCGAACAGCTGTTTATTCGCCCGCACACCCGCACCCCGGGCGTGCCCCTGCGCTGGATCACCGTGGCCGATATCGTGCGCCAGCAGGTGTTGTTGCGCCATCCGGATTTTGTCGTCGCCCGTAAGAAAGGCCAGTACTGGCAGGTGCGCGAGAAGCTCTTTGACTACGAAGGTCGCTTCCGTCGCGCCAACGAATTGCGCGGTTAGCGGGACTTTTCATTGATGTGAGGGGCATTTGAGTATAAAATGCCGCCCGCTTCACATCCGTGAGGCAGAACACTCACCTGCTGCTGGGTCGCCTGTAGTAGGGTTTTAAATACAGAGAGAAATCAATGTTCACTATCGAAGCAGAAGTACGTAACGTGCAGGGTAAGGGTGCGAGCCGCCGCCTGCGTACCGCTAACAAGTTCCCGGCTATCGTTTACGGTGGCGAAGCTGCTCCAGTTGCAATCGAACTGGATCACGACAAACTGTGGAACCTGCAGACCAAAGCTGAATTCTACAGCGAAGTTCTGACCATCGTTGTTGGCGGTAAAGAAGAAAAAGTGAAAGTTCAGGCTGTTCAGCGTCACGCGTTCAAGCCAAAACTGACTCACATCGACTTCGTTCGCGCGTAATCGCAAACCTGTCGAAAAAAACCCCGCTTCTGCGGGGTTTTTTGTGCCTGCTATTTACCGCCCGAGGTGCGGCGCTGAAGCTGATCGCGCAGATTCGGCGGCGTCCCCTTAATGGTCAGCGTATCGGTGGCCGGATCCCAGAAGATACGTTCCCCCAGCAGCATCGCATCAAAGTTGATGGTTAACCCGCCGCCGCTGCCGGCAAACTTGGTTAACTGACGCAGCGTGCTGCGATCCGCCGGGAAGCTCTCTTCAAGCTCATAGCCCTTCTCTGCGGTAAATTCCTGGAAGCTGACTTCGCTGACGCCCGCCAGCTCTTTTGACAGCGACTCCAGCTCAATCTCTTCCCCAGCCTGCAGCTGTTCGTTGCAGTAGCTGTAAACCTGCTGGCGCACCGTCTGGCGCTCAGATTTATCAAGCTGCGCTTCGGCTGTGAAATCGTCAACCGCCTGGAGCAGCCCTTTGTTCTGCGCTTTGGCGTTAAGCCCTTCACTGGCACCGAGGAAGTCCATGAAGAAATCCGCCACTTTGCGGCCCACGCGTCCCTTCAGGAAAGTCAGGTAGCGGGTCGATTCCGGGTTGGTTTCCCACTCGGTCAAATCAATACGCGCCACGATATCCGCATGGTTGATATCCAGATAGTGCGTCGAGCTGATATCCAGCTGCTCGTTCACGCGCATGCTGCTTAAGTTATTCAGCACGGTAACCAGCAGGTACTCGACCGCCAGGTAGCGGTAGTGGCAGAACAGCACGATCCCGCCGTCGGCGAACGGGTATTTCGCCAGCTCGTCGCGCAGACGCCCGGTTGCCGCACGGCTAAACGCCAGGAAATCCTCTTCACCCTGGCGCTGCAGGCGCAGGCTATCGGCCAGTTCACTCTCTTCGCTGAACAGCCCATAGGCTTTATTTTTGGCGCTGTAGACGCGATGCAGTTCTGCCATCATCTCCACAACGGTCGCCGTAGGTTCCAGTAACGAATCGCGCAGCACCACTTCAAGGGTTTGCTCATCGCGCTTGATAAGCTGGTGCAGGGCAATCTGGTTGATTTCCAGACTCATGATAAACTCTCCTTTTAGACCGGGCGGTATTCAACCACCACCAGGACATGTGTGCAACAACAGATAAAAAAGGGGAAAAAAAGCTGTTGCTACGGTAATATGTTGCCCTTTCATCAACAAACTGATTTTGATTTATGCCACAACATTCCCGCTACAGTGATGAACACGTTGAACAACTGCTCAGTGAGCTGGTCAACGTACTGGAAAAACATAAAACGCCGACCGATCTCTCCCTGATGGTTTTGGGAAATATGGTCACCAACCTGATTAACACCAGCGTTGCTCCGGCTCAGCGTCAGGCGATCGCAAAATCTTTCGCCCAGGCTTTACAGTCGTCCGTCAGCAACGACCCGGCCCATTAAGGGATACGAACAACAGTTTATGGTGACGAATCGTCAGCGCTACCGTGAAAAAGTCTCCCAGATGGTCAGCTGGGGGCACTGGTTTGCCCTGTTCAACATTCTGCTGGCGACGGTCATTGGCTGTCGTTATCTGTTTGTCGCAGACTGGCCAACAACGCTCACCGGGCGTATCTACTCCTGGATAAGCGTTGTCGGTCACTTTAGCTTTTTGGTTTTCGCCACCTATCTGCTGATCCTGTTCCCCCTGACGTTTATCGTCATGTCGCAGCGTCTGATGCGATTCTTGTCCGCCATCCTTGCGACGGTGGGGATGATGCTGCTGCTTATCGACAGTGAAGTGTTCACCCGCTTCCACCTGCATCTCAACCCCATCGTCTGGGAGCTGGTGATTAACCCCGACCAGAACGAAACGGCCCGCGACTGGCAGCTGATGTTTATCAGCGTCCCGGTGATCCTGTTGATTGAAATGCTGTTTGCCACCTGGAGCTGGCAAAAACTGCGTAGCCTGACCCGCCGACGCCACTACGCGAAGCCCGTCGCCGCGCTCTTCTTCGTCTCCTTTATCAGTTCGCACATCATGTATATCTGGGCGGATGCGAACTTCTATCGTCCTATTACTATGCAGCGCGCGAACCTGCCGCTCTCGTACCCGATGACGGCCCGTCGCTTCCTCGAGAAACATGGCCTGCTTGATGCGCAGGAGTACCAGCGCCGTCTTATCGAGCAGGGTAACCCGGAAGCCGTCAGCGTGCAGTATCCTCTGAGCGACCTGCGCTATCGCGATATGGGCCGCGGGCAAAACGTCCTGCTCATCACCGTCGACGGCCTGAACTATTCCCGTTATGAGAAGCAGATGCCTGCCCTGGCCGATTTCGCAAGTCAAAACGTCACGTTTACTCAGCACATGAGCTCCGGTAACACAACCGACGCGGGCATCTTTGGCCTCTTCTATGGCATTTCAGCCGGATACATGGACGGCGTACTCTCTACCCGCACGCCTGCGGCGCTGATCACCGGGCTGAATCAGCAGGGCTATCAGTTAGGGTTGTTCTCATCCGATGGCTTTAACAGCCCGCTCTACCGCCAGGCGCTGCTGTCTGATTTCTCACTGCCGGCGGCACAGAATCAGTCCGATGCGCAGACCGCCAGCCAATGGATAAACTGGCTGCAGCGCTATGCCCAGGAAGATAACCGCTGGTTCTCATGGGTTGCCTTTAACGGCACAACGCTTGCTAACAGCAACAAGAGTGATTTCGCGCGCCGCTACGGCCGCGCGGCGGGTGATGTTGATGCGCAGATTGCCCGCGTGCTTGACGCGCTACGTGAGTCCGGCAAGCTGGACAACACCGTGGTGATCGTGACGGCAGGCCATGGCGTCCCGTTAGGTGACGAGACGAAGAGCATGAGCTGGTCACGCCCTGACCTGCAGGTTCCGCTGGTCATCCACTGGCCGGGCACCCCGGCGCAGCGCATCACTATGCTTACCGAGCATAAAGATGTGATGACCACCCTGATGCAACGCCTGCTGCACGTCAGCACGCCAGCAAACGAGTATTCGCAGGGCCAGGATCTCTTCAGCGCCGCGCGCCGCCATAACTGGGTTACGGCAGCAGGGAATAATACGCTGGTGGTGACCACGCCGAAGCTGACGCTGGTGCTGAACAGCAACGGGAATTATCAGACGTATAACCTGCAGGGTGAGCGGCTAAAAGACCAGAAACCGCAGCTGAGCCTGCTGCTGCAGGTCCTGACGGATGAGAAGCGTTTTGTCGCTAACTGATTAATAATAAACCAGTTAGCGACGGATTTCCTTGCATTCAAAACGGAATCGAGTAGTATTCTTTCTATGCGTCGGCACGTAGCGCAGCCTGGTAGCGCACCGTCATGGGGTGTCGGGGGTCGGAGGTTCAAATCCTCTCGTGCCGACCAAAAACACATTGAAAACCAGCCTCTTATGGCTGGTTTTTTATTTCGCCTCGTCCGGCGTTTTGCGCAGGTATACAAGCGTTACCAGACAAATCACCGCCCCGGCATAAAACGTATATTCCGCCCCAAACGTTTCCCAGATGGCTCCTGCCCCCAGGCTGGCGACTAACAATCCCACGCCGCTGACCAGACTAAAAATGCCGTAGGCGGTACCGCGCAGATCCGCAGGCGCCGTTTTTGCGATCATTGCCGCCAGCAGCCCCTGCGTCATCCCCATATGCACTCCCCAAAGCGCAACGCCCAGAAGCATTCCAGCCCAGTGGGTGCTCAGCGCCAGCACAATATCTGCTCCAATCAGCATCACCAGACCCCACTGCAGTAGCCTGGTGTGGCTCATCCGGTCCGATAACTTGCCAAACGGATAGGCTGAGAGGAAATAAAGCAGATTCATGGCCACCATCACCAGCGGGATCAGCGCCAGCGGCACCCCCGACTGCTGTGCGCGCAGGACAAGAAAGGCTTCACTGAAGCGTGCGAGCGTGAAGATGGCCCCCAGACCAATCACCCACCAGCAGCCTTTCCCGAGACGCCTGAGGTTCTCTTTTTTGATGGGGTTCGTGCGTTTATGTTCGACGGGCGTTTTCGGCTCATGCAGGCCGAAGAAAAGCAGCGCCACGGCGAGCACGCCGGGGATCACCGCGATCCAGAAAATCGTGCGGAAATCATCGTTCCACAGCAGCATCAATCCTACGGCCAGCAGCGGCCCGAGAAATGCGCCGATGGTGTCCATGGACTGACGCAGCCCAAAGGCCGCGCCGCGAAGTTCCGGCGGCGTAACGTCAGCAACCAGCGCATCGCGCGGCGCTCCCCGGATCCCCTTCCCGACCCGGTCGATTAAGCGTGCCCCCAGAATCATGCCGGAAGAAGAGGCGATAGCGAACAACGGTTTACTCAACGCGCCAAGACCGTAGCCCAGAACCGCCAGCCCTTTACGCTTGCCCAGATAGTCACTGATGGCGCCGGAAAACACCTTGATAAACAGCGCAGTGGCCTCAGCCAGGCCTTCAATCAAACCAATGAAAATGACGCTGGCGCCCAGCGTCGTGACCATAAACAATGGCAGCAGGCTGTGAATGATCTCCGAAGAGATATCCATCAACATACTTACTCCACCGACCACCCAGACACCTTTTGGGATCTGGCGGAGCGTGGCAAACCGGGATTGCATTAAGCCTCTCCTGCTTTCTGTAAACAAAGGTGCTCTCAACAGAATATCCTGGAAAGGCGAATAAAAATTATCAGGCATAAAAAAAGCCACCCCGCAGGATGGCTCAGTTATCGCAAATCGGTGCTTAGTGCTTCTCACGTCCGCCCAGGAAAAAAATACCCAGCGGTATAGCCAGCAGAACGGTGAATACCAGACTGTAGACAAAGATCATCGCCGACTGCAGGACATACATGCTGGTTGTCCAGGCTGAGAGTGGAATGTTGTACTGTTCGATGACGCCAACAATGGTGGCCCGCCCCACGCACGCGGCAGCAATCATAAACACGACCAGCAGCGCCAGGAGGAACTTGCGGCCTTCAGGCGTTTTCAGTTTTGCACGAACCATCTCTCTTCCCTTTTACAGATGAATAACATTATATAGAGTCTAAAATAACACAAACGCCTGCCAGACTCCACGCCAGTACAAACACCTACATAAATAACAAATACCTGGTTTATTACGCTGTATATATTGAAAATGTAAGTAAATAACACCAATCATTCACGGCCGCTATGTTAACCTGTGCAAGATCGTTTTGACATAAAGGAATGACAATGAAAAACGCACCTAAATTTGCCATCGCACTCATCGCCGCCGCGTGTGTCAGCACCAGCGCTTTCGCCAGCGAAACACCTAAAGCGCAGCCGCTGGAAAAAGTCGCCCCGTATCCGAAAGCGGATAAAGGGATGAAGCGTCAGGTGATTCAGCTTCCGGTTCAGCAGGATGAAGCGAACTACAAAGTGGAGCTGTTAATTGGCAAGACGCTGGAAGTGGACTGCAACCAGCATCGTCTGGGCGGTCAGCTGGAAAGCAAAACGCTGGAAGGCTGGGGTTACGACTACTACGTCTTTGATAAAGTCACCTCTCCGGTCTCCACCATGATGGCCTGCCCGGATGGCAAGAAAGAGAAGAAATTTGTGACCGCCTATCTGGGCGACAACAGCCTGCTGCGCTACAACAGCAAGTTGCCGATCGTGGTCTATACGCCTGAAAATGTGGAAGTGAAATATCACGTGTGGAAGGCTGAAGAGAAGATTGAGCAGGCTGTCGTACGTTGAAATTAAGTCGGGTGGGGGCTTCGCCTTACCCGACCTACAAAACAACACCGAACATAGGCCGGGTAGGCGTCAGCGCCACCCGGCTTTTTTACCTTACAGCGCGATATCCGCAACCGGTTTGTTTTCCGGCTGAGGCTTCAGCTCCGCTTTTGGCGCAGCATCCGCAGCCTGCGGTTTGATGTACTGCAGCTGCAGTACGCGGCTGGTGTATTCCAGCTCCTGCTCCGTCGCGCTCACGTTACCGTTCAGCTTCGTGCCGTAGGATGGAATAATGGTCTTCAGCTTCGCCTGCCATTCCGGACTGGCGACTTTATCTTTAAACACTTTTTCCATCAGGTGCAGCATGATTGGCGCAGCGGTAGACGCACCCGGTGACGCACCCAGCAGCGCGGCGATGGTACCGTCCTTATCGCTCACCACTTCGGTGCCCAGACGCAGCACGCCCCCCTCTTTCGGATCGCGCTTGATGATCTGCACGCGCTGACCCGCCTGCCACAGACGCCAGTCTTCTTTCTTCGCCTCAGGATAGTACTCTTTCAGCGCTTCGAAACGGTCGTCGTCAGACAGCATCACCTGGCTAATCAGGTATTTCACCAGATCGAAGTTATCCAGCCCCACGTCCATCATCGGCTTGACGTTAGAGGTGGTGGTTGCGCTGAGCAGATCCCACAGGGAGCCGTTTTTCAGGAATTTAGTGGAGAAGGTCGCGAATGGGCCAAACAGCACCACGCGTTTGCCGTCAAGCATACGGGTATCGATGTGCGGAACAGACATTGGCGGTGCGCCCACGGAAGCCTGACCGTACACTTTTGCCAGATGACGATTCACCACTTCCGGGTTATCGGACACCAGGAACTGACCGCCCACCGGGAAGCCCGCGTAGTCATCCGCTTCCGGAATACCGGACTCCTGCAGCAGTTTCAGCGCGGCACCGCCCGCACCGATAAAGACAAACTTCGCCTTGATGACGTGCTCGGCTTCGTTGTTTTTCAGATCGGCAACAGTCACGCTCCAGCTGTTATCCGCGTTGCGCTTGAAACCGCGCACTTCGGTGCTGAGCTGCAGGTTGAAGTTCTCTTTTTTCTTCAGAGACGTCACCAGCTGACGGGTAATTTCACCGTAGTTGACGTCGGTACCAATTTCGGTACGGGTCGCCGCCACTTTCTGGTTCGGGTCACGACCTTCCATGACCAGCGGAGCCCACTCTTTAATCTGCGCGTGGTCTTCAGAGTATTTCATCCCGCGGAACAGCGTGCTCTGCTGCAGTGCGGCGTAGCGCGCGCGCAGGAAGTTGACGTTCTGCTCGCCCCACACAAAGCTCATGTGCGGTACGGTGTTGATGAAAGAGTGCGGGTCGTGCAATACGCCGCTGTTGACCTGGTGAGACCAGAACTGGCGAGATACCTGGAACGCCTCGTTGATCTCTACCGCCTTCTCGATACTAATGGAACCGTCCTTTTTCTGCGGCGTATAGTTCAGTTCCATGAGTGCCGAATGGCCGGTACCGGCGTTGTTCCAGCCGTTCGAACTCTCCTGCGCCACGCCATCAAGGCGCTCGACCATGGTCATTGACCAGTCCGGCTGCAGTTCTTGCAGATAGGTTCCCAGCGTGGCGCTCATGATACCGCCACCGATTAAAAGGACGTCCGTTTCCTGCTCTTTTGGTGCGTCAGCTTTCGCCGCCATGGAGACGGTGTTAAGCCCCACGGCCAGAGAAAAGAGCATGGCAGTCATTTTTTTCATAATTTATGCCTTAGTGTAAAAGTGCTTGATGCGTGGAAATTGCAGGTGAAACAAGCTGCGGGGGCACGGTAACAACTTTTAAATATTGTTTAAAGGTTACGAAATTATTGTAATTGTGAAATTTAATGATGGATTGTTTGTGAGGAATTATCGAAGCGTCTGGTAAAGCGCGGTTTAACTGGCTAGTATGTTGCGTTTTGTGATCGCGCGCACGGAAGCCTGCCCTAACCAGCGAAACGTTATGTCCCTACCCCATTCTGCTGTCTCTCCCGAAAACCGTGTCGCCAGCGTGCTGCGTTCCCCTAAACAGCTGACGCGTGAAACGCTGGCTGGCGTGATTACCGCCCTGGCGCTGATCCCCGAGGTCATCTCATTTTCGGTGGTGGCGGGCGTTGACCCGAAGGTCAGCCTGATCGCTTCCGTGGTGCTGTGTCTTGCCCTGTCTGTACTGGGTGGTCGCCCGGCGATGGTCACGGCCGCGGCCGGTTCCGTGGCGCTGGTTATTGGACCCATGGTGCATCAGCACGGCGTACAGTACATTCTTCCCGCCGTGCTCATGGCTGGCGTAATTCAGATTCTGTTTGGCCTCCTGGGCATGGCCAGACTGATGCGCTTTATTCCCCAGTCGGTCATGACCGGGTTTGTTAACGCCCTCGGGATATTGATTTTCTTTGCGCAGGTTCCGCATTTCTGGAGCCGAAGCCCGCTGATTGTAGGCCTGTTCGTGCTGACGGTGCTGATCGTGCTGTGGGTGCCGCGCTATTTCAAAAGCATCCCTTCCCCGCTGATTGCGATTGTGCTGTTAACCTTGTTTACCGTTTCAACCGGGCAAAACCTGCCGACCGTGGGCGATGAAGGCGCCATGAGCGGCGGCTTGCCGGGTCTTAGCGAACTTCTGGTCCCCCTCAATTTACAGACGCTGAGCATAATCTGGCCGTGCGCGTTGAGCATCGCGTTTGTCGGCCTGCTGGAATCCCTGCTGACCGCAAAGCTGGTGGATGAGCTGACCGCGACGCCGTCAAGTAAACGCCGCGAGAGCATTGGATTAGGCGTCGGCAATATCCTGGCCGGATTTTACGGTGGTATTGCGGGCTGCGCGATGATCGGACAAACCATCGTTAACGTGGAGATGGGGAAAGGCCGAAGCCGCATTTCAACCTTCGCTGCGGGCATCGTGCTGCTGATCCTGGTGACGGCGCTCAGCGACGTGATGGCCAACATCCCGATGGCGGTGCTGGCGGGCATTATGGCCATCGTCGCCGTTAAAACCTTCAGCTGGCACAGCCTTCAGCCGGCCACGCTGAAAACGGCTCCGATTGCTGAAACGGTCGTCATGCTGGTCACCGTTGCCGCCACGGTATCAACCGGCAATCTGGCGATTGGCGTGCTGGGCGGGATTATCGTCATGGTGCTGCTTCCCGCCCGCATTAAGCGTCGGCTTAAAGCAGAAAAATCGTCGCCAGCCCAAGAAAAATAAAGAAACCGCCGGTATCGGTGATGGCGGTGATCATCACGCTCGACCCCACCGCGGGGTCGCGCCCCAGTTTGGTCATGGTCAACGGGATAATAACGCCCATCATCGATGCCACGAGCAGATTCAGCACCATCGCCAGCATCATCACACCGCCTAGCGCCATATCGTCATACAGCCACCAGGTGATGCCGCCCATAATGCCGCCCCACACCAGGCCGTTGATCAGCGCCACGCCCATCTCTCTGAAGATCAGAAAGGCGAAGTTGCCGGGCTGAATATTTTCCAGCGCCAGCGCGCGGACGATCATGGTAATGGTCTGGTTTCCGGTGTTGCCGCCAATCCCGGCCACAATCGGCATCAGCGAGGCCAGCGCCACCAGCTGCGAAATGGTGTGTTCAAAGCCGTCAATCACGCGGGAAGCGATGAACGCGGTACACAGGTTAATGGCCAGCCACGCCCAGCGCGTTTTCACCGCCTTGCCGACGGAAGCATGGACGTCATCTTCCGCGCTGATCCCCCCCAGCGCACGCAGGTCGTTGTCGGTTTCTTCATAAACGACGTCAACGATCTCGTCGATGGTCAGACGCCCCATCAGTTTGCCGACGGAGTCCACGACGGCGGCACTCACGAGGTCATCACGTTCGAAGGTACGCGCCGCTTTTTCCGCATCGTCCTCCGGGGAGAAGACCATCGGCTCGTTTTCCATCACCTCGCTCACCTTCCGCTGGGTGCTGTTGAGCAGGATGGTTTTCAGCTCCAGTTCGCCGAGGAGGGTTTTATCCCGGGAGGTGACAAACAGCTTATCGGTGTTATCCGGCATTTTGCCCAGGCGACGCAGATAGCGCTGCACGGTGCCGAGCGTCACGTCCGGGCGCACCGTGATAACGCCGAACTCCATAATCGCGCCGACGCTGTTTTTGTCGTAATGCATCACCTGGCGCACGCGCGCGCGTTCATCGGCAGGCAGTGACGCCAGCAGGCGGCCGGTCAGGTTTCGCGGCAGGTGTTGAACCAGGTAAATCTGTTCGTCGATATCCAGGGTTTGCAGAGCGTCGAGGATGTCCCGATCGCTCATCTCGTCGATCAGGTCGTCCCAGACGTTTTCCGAGGCCTCAAGCAGCACCTGTCCGCGCTCGTGATCCTGCACCAGACGCCACAGGGCGTGACGTTCTTCCGAGGGAAGCGCTTCCAGGGTATCCGCCAGATCCGGCGGCGGGAGATGAGCAACCAGCGCACCTACCTCAGCAATATCGTCGGCTAACGTGCCGACATCATATTGCTCAGCCAGGGTCAGCTTGCCTAATAGCGTAGACGTGACCGCTTTATCGGTCGTGAGAAGCCAGATCAGTCGCGCACGTTCCTGGTCACGCTGCCTGGCGCTGTTTTTCTTTAATACCGACATCAATCATAAATCCATGAAATAAGTTGGTATTAAGCATAGCGCGAGGATATGTAAATAAGAATAAACAACGGGCCGGGATGGAGAAAAAAGCGGCATATCGTGCAAATCATTGTGCCCGGCGGCGCTACGCTGCACGGGCCTACAAAATCCCAGGCCGGGTAAGGCGAAGCCGCCACCCGGCACACGGGCATCAGGCCGTTCGCGCCACCGCGTCACGCGAGGCCGCATCGCGCGCTTCACCGGTCAGCTCGCTCAGCCTGCCGTCGCGCATCTCCAGCAAGCGGTCAGCGTGAATAAAGTAATGATCGTCGTGGCTGATGGCGAAAATGGTTTTGCCCATCTCCTGCATCAGCGGCAGCAGCACCTGATAAAACTCGCGGCGGAAGTGCGGGTCCTGATCCGCCGCCCACTCGTCGAGCAGAATGATGTCACGCTCTTCCGCCAGCGCCAGCAGCAGCGCCACGCGTTTTTTCTGCCCTTTGGAGAGTTTGAGGTTAAGGATCTTGCCGTCCTGAAGTTCCAGCTTGTGCGACATCTGCAGGTGCGCCAGCCATTTTTCCACCAGCGCAGGATTGGCCTGCTGCCCTTCCGGCCCCAGCAGCCGATCAAACAGCCAGACGTCGGTGAACACCGCCGAGAAAAGCTTGCGGTAGTCCTCGGGCTTCTCCGCGCTCAGCGCCGTGCCATCCAGTAAAATCTCGCCCGACTGCGGCTGATAAAGGCCAGTGAGCAGCATCGCCAGCGTCGATTTACCGCTGCCGTTGCCGCCAATCAGGAACAGCAGCTCGCCGCGGCGGATCGTCAGATTGAGCGGCCCCACGGAGAAGGCGCTGTCCTGATAACGGAACGTGACGTTACGCAGCTCGAGCGTCTGCCAGTTCGGGAAGGCCTGTGGGCGCGGGAATTCGGGCTTAAACCGCGCGAGATCGAATTTTTTGAGTTTATTAAAGGCCACCTGCGCACTCAGCAAGGTGGGCAATGCGCCGACCGCCGAGAGCAGCGGCGTGCGCAAAAACAGCAGCGTCAGTGAGTAGGTTGCCGCGACGTTGGTATCCGCCCAGCCCAGGCTGTTCGCCATCCAGAACACCAGGCCAATGGCGCCCAGCATCATAATGTTTGACCAGTTCACCGCGCTCAGGTGGAAGGTATCGGCGCGAATGATATGGTGCCGGTATTCGCGCGCGTCCGGAATATAGAGATGGTTAAAGATATACTCGGCGCGCTCGCGGTTCAGGGTGAGTTCTTTGCGCCCTTCCAGTACCGTCTGGTAATCGTTATAGAGCTTATCTTCAGTTTCGCGCAGGACCGCCATGTGTTTATAGACGCGGGACACCAGCACAAAACCGCCCCAGATGGTGATGGCAATCCACAGCGCAGTCACCGCCAGCATTTTGCTGGAGAGCCAGGCGAGATAGGCCGCCGAGCCGAAGGTCAGAATGATCCCCTGCACCAGCTCCGGCAGACGAACGAACGCGATAGTAATGGCGCGAACGTCGCTGGTCAGCCCCGCCAGCAGGGAGGCGCTGCCGAGCTGCTCGACGCGCTCGACCTGAGTGTCCAGGATGCGCTTGATAAACTCGCTGCGCAAGCGAAAAACGAAATGGTGCCCGAGCGCAGTCAGCGCAAGCTGGGAACCGAGCGTAACCGCCATCAACAAAAGCAGCAGGCCAAGAAACTCCGGCAATACGGAGAGCGAGGTGTCGACCATTTCAATCAACCGCACGTTAATAAACGCGATCAGGCCAATACCCAGCGCGGCGCTGGCCAGGCTTAACGCCATGACGGCGACGAAGGGCCAGCGGTACTGACGCCAGACGAGGAGAAGTAGTTGCATGCAGGCAATCCGGACAATAAAAATCAGCGAGCAGTGTAAACTGCCCTGCGCGGACATCAAGAATAATTCTTATTTTAGTTTACGCATCCCCGCCTGACGGAAGGTCAGATTAAAGCGGTACTCGCCCGTGAGGGGGTGAACGCCGGGTTTCAGCGGCTGAATGCCGTGATAGTAAAGCCGCGATTCCCTGCCCCACACCACCACATCGCCATGTTCCAGCATGAAGCGTTTGAGCGGATCGTTGCGGCGTAATCCCCCAAACTGAAAAACGGCGGGCAGGCCTAACGATACCGAAACGATAGGCGCGCGCAGATCGGGCTCATCCTTGTCCTGATGCAGCGAGAGCTTCGCCCCGACGGCGTAGCGGTTGATCAGACAGGCGTCAGGACGGAAGTCAGGATAATCCGCCGCCACGGCAGCCTCGTGACAAAGTGCCTGGAAAACCGCAGGCATGGGAGGCCACGGCCGACCTGTCGTGGGATCGTTCGGAGCATACACATACCCACGTTCGTTTGTCGCCCAGCCCAGTTCGCCGCAGTTGGCCATGGCCACCGACATGGTGTAGCCGCCCGGCGTCACCATATGGCGAAACGGTGAAGCCGCTGTGACCTCTTCAATACCGGCAAGCAACGCCTCCGCACGGGAGAGAGCAAAGCGGCGCAGGATAACCGCCCCCGGCGCAAGCGGCTCCTGCCAGGGTTCAGCATCCGCAAAAAGATCGAGCATTATCCCTCCCGGCGTTTCGCCTCACGTTTTAGCAATAGCGCTTTTCGCGCCGCCCCCCAGCGATAGCCCGACAGCGCGCCGTCGTTGCGAACCACGCGATGGCAGGGGATCACAATCGCCAGCGTGTTGGCCGCACAGGCTCCGGCGACGGCGCGTACCGCACTGGGCTGACCAATCGCCTGCGCCACCTGCTGGTAACTTGCCGTTTCACCGCAGGGAATTGCGCGAAGGGCCTGCCAGACGCGCTGCTGGAACGCGGTACCGCGAATATCCAGCGGCAGCGCAAGCGGTACGTCGCGGTTATCAATACTGGCAATGACCTGGTGGATCCGCTGTACGAAGGCGTCGTCCCGCGGCGCGTGCGTTGCTTTTGGAAATTGCGTTGCAAGCTCTGCGGTTAATTCAGCATCGGTGTCACCCAGCAGAATCGCGCAGATCCCCCGCTCGCTTTCGGCGACCAGACAGCGTCCTAACGAACAGTCATCGATAGCATACCGTACGGCCACCTCTCCTTTACGGTACTGCTTCGCCGTCATGCCCAACGCATCGTTGGCTTTACGATAATAGCTGCTGCTGTCGGGAAATCCCGCTGCCAGCACGGCATCGGTAATTTTGTCTCCCTGCGCAAGCGCGGTGCGCAGACGCTGACCCCGCGCCGCCTGCTGCCAGGCTTTTGGCGTCATGCCGGTCACGGATTTAAACAGGCGGTGGAAATGGAAAGGACTCATGGCAACCTGCTCCGCCAACCTCTCCAGAGTTAGCGCAGGATCCTGCTCCAGAAGCCGACAGGCGTGTTCCACTTTTGCCAGCTTTTGCGCCTGCGGATCGCGCTTGTCCGGCATGCAGCGCTTGCATGGACGAAAGCCCGCCTGAGCGGCGTGCCGGGCATCGGGATAAAAGCGGACATTTTTACGCAGCGCGTGGCGGGCGCGGCATGACGGACGGCAGAAAATACCGGTCGTCTGCACGGCGAAGACAAACTGATCGTCAGCGAGCGGATCGCGGGCCAGCACGGCCTGCCAGCGATCCTCATCGGTAGTGAAGGTTGGGTTTTTCATGATCGGCTCCTCGTATAAGCATACATAGAGCGTGCCTGAGCGCCACCGATAAAAAACCCGCAACCTTGCTTTTTAATTTTTGTCGCTGACCAGGAAACTGTTGAACTGCGGCGAGCTCCAGGTTTTAAACCCGTCGCCCTCTTTGGTGATCATATAAACCGCCAGCCCTTCCTGACGGACCACCTCTTTGGCTTTTTCCGGGCCAAGAACCATTAATCCGGTATCCCAGGCATCCGCTTCGAGCGCGGTGGGGGCAATGACCGTCACCGAGACCAGGTTATGCGTGATGGGGCGACCGGTCTGCGGATCAATCACGTGCGAAATACGCTTCCCGTCAAGCTCATAATAGTTGCGATAGCTTCCGGAAGTGCTGATGCCATGTCCGTTGATATCCACTATCGCCTGCACGGCATTTTGCCGATCCGTCGGTTTTTGAATCGCCACGCGCCACGGTTTATCGCTGGCGTTCATGCCCCGACTGACCAACGCGCCGCCCACGGAGACCAGATAACGGGAAATCCCCTCCTGCGCCATCAGTGCAGCAAGATGATCCGCCGCATAGCCTTCCCCGACCGTCGACAGATCGACAAACAGATCGGGAATATCTTTCTGCAGGTACTGCTGCCCGTACTGGTTGATGACGGTCAGATGCTGTAGCCCGGTCCGGGCGCGGGCGTCATCAATGGCCGCCTGTTCGGGCGTCTTCACCGGCTGTTTATTCGGGCCAAATCCCCAGAGGTTCACCAGAGGGCCGACGGTGACATCCATCGCACCGTTGGTTTTATAACCTACGCGCATTGCCTCGGTCACGATATCGGCCATCGCCTCGCTCACCGGCCACAGAGAGGTGCTGGTTGAGAGGTTAAAGCGCATCAGCGCCGAGTCATTTTTATAGGTCGACAGCAGCTGATCGTCGGCGTCCAGCTGTGCCTGGATTTTGCCGCGAAGCTCATCCGTGCGCGTTTTATCGAGGTTCATCACGCTGACGCGCCAGAAGGTGCCCATCGTTTTGCCTTCGAGCACCGTCGCGGCAGGTGCGTCGGTTTTCGCCACGGGCGCGGGATCGTTACACGCGGTCAGGAAAAAAAGCATAGCCAGAAAGCTGGCGCGTAAAAAAGTCATGTCCATTCATTATTATCCTCATGCCAGGGCGGCAAGAGTACACCAAAACGGGTGAGTTGTGAGAATCAGAAAGGCACAAAAAAAGGGGCCATCAGGCCCCTTACGTCACACGATGGCGCGATTAGAACTGGTAAACCAGACCCAGCGCGACGATATCGTCAGTACCGATACCCGCCTGACGGGTGAATTCATTTTCATCAACCAGGTTGATTTTGTAATCCACGTAGGTGGACATGTTTTTGTTGAAGTAGTAAGTCGCACCCACATCAACATATTTCAGCAGATCCTGATCGCCGAAGTTTTCGATGTCTTTGCCTTTAGACTGCAGGTAAGCCACGGATGGACGCAGGCCGAAGTCGAACTGGTACTGAGCAACCACTTCGAAGTTCTGCGCTTTGTTAGCAAAGCCGTAAGCGGTAGTTGGGTTGCTGCCGTTAGAGGTACCAAAACGGGTTGCGTTGTAGGTCTGAGAGTACTGTGCTGCCAGATAGATGTTGTTGGCATCGTACTTCAGGCCACCAGAATAGACTTCTGCGTGATCCCCTTTACCGTATACGCCCAGTGCGTTCTGATCGGCGGTACGTTTGGAGGAGGACATCGCACCACCCACGCTGAAACCTTCGCCCAGGTTATAGGTCACGGATGCACCGTAGCCATCGCCGTTCTGGTTCAGCAGGCTGCGACCGTCGGTGTTTTCACCGCTTACGCTGCCGTTTTTGCCCTGATACTGCAGAGCAAAGTTCAGGCCATCAACCAGACCAAAGAAGTCCTGGTTACGGTAGGTTGCCACGCCGTTAGCACGAGACTGGAGGAAGTTGTCGGCACCATAGGTGTCTCCACCGAATTCAGGCAGAACGTCGGTCCAGGAGGTCACGTCGTAAATCACGCCGTAGTTACGACCGTAATCGAATGAACCTGCTTCCGCGAACTTCAGACCTGCAAAGGCCACACGAGTCCAGGACTGGTTGTCGCCTTCGTCTTTGTTACCCTGAATCTGGTATTCCCACTGGCCATAACCGGTCAGCTGATCGTTAACCTGAGTTTCACCTTTGAAGCCAAGACGCATGTAGGTCTTGTCGCCGTCGTTACCCTTGTCGTCAGAGAAATAATGCAGACCATCGACTTTGCCGTACAGATCTAATTTGTTGCCATCTTTGTTATAAATTTCGGCCGCATTTGCTGCGCCTGCCACCAGGAGTGCTGGTACCAGGAGGGACAGTACTTTAACTTTCATTTTATTAACCCTCTGTTATATGCCTTATAATTGCCACTGCTTACTGGTTAACCCTCATTAACCAGTCGGCAATTTCATTCTCCGCAAAATTACAGAATAATCCAATGCGAATATGATACGAAAACTTTGAAGATGTTTCATCTGTCCATCAAGATGTTTCAAAATGTAAATATCAAGGAACTTTTACAAAGCACAAATAGCTTATAAATTTAGCACTTATAATCAAAAGAAAAATCATACATATAGTAATCAATAACTTATAATAAAAATCGTTACAGCACTGAATGACAAAACAAGATCGCGGCTAATCTCTAAAATATCTCTCGCTATCATCATTAACTTTATTTATTACCGTCATTCAGTTTTGAATGTCTGTTTATCCCTAATTGAGCCGGATGCTTCGCATTCGGTTTTTTTTACCTTTCTTTACGCAACGCCTCATTTTTTGTGCTACCGCACCGAAATTGTAACGACTATTAACTAAATTCTCCCCAGCGATCGTTCGCTAACACACAATTGATGTAAAACTTAATTTCTTGTTAATTCGTGCTATTTGCTGGCCAGCCGCACTTTTTATTTGTACGCGCAGGACGAGTTTGTACATGTTTACCGCGCCACCCGCCGCCGGTATTGTCCGTTGAAAAAGTCGCCTGTTCCCGGACGGTGGCGCTGGAAATTCAGTTATTACCCTTTATACTGCCCTATCGCCACAGAGCATGACCATGACGGGTTAAAGATATCAATGAGTCAGACTGAAACCACCGCCCCGAGCAAATTCTCCCTCCTCCCCGGGAGCATCACCCGTTTCTTTCTTCTTTTGATCGTTGTGCTGTTAGTGACCATGGGGGTGATGGTACAAAGCGCGGTTAACGCCTGGCTGAAGGATAAGAGCTATCAGGTCGTCGATATCACCCACGCCGTGCATAAGCGCATCGATACCTGGCGCTACGCCACCTGGCAGATTTACGACAATATTGCGGCCGCCCCGGCCTCCTCATCCGGAGATGGACTTCAGGAGACGCGGCTTAAGCAGGATGTCTATTACCTCGAAAAACCGCAGCGTAAGACTGAGGCGCTTATTTTTGGTTCTCACGACAGCGCGACGCTTGAGATGACGCAGCGTATTTCGACCTATCTGGATACCCTCTGGGGGGCCGAAACGGTGCCGTGGTCGATGTACTATCTGAACGGTCAGGACAACAGCATGATCCTGATCTCAACGCTGCCGTTAAAAGATCTCTCTTCCGGGTTTAAAGAGACCACCGTGGGCAGCATCGTCGATTCCCGCCGGGCAGAGATGCTGCAGCAGGCGAACGCCCTTGATGAACGTGAAAGCTTCTCTTCCCTGCGCCGCCTGGCCTGGCAAAACGGTCATTATTTTACTCTGCGCACTACCTTCAACCAGCCAGGGCATCTGGCGACGGTGGTCGCCTTCGATTTACCCATTAATGATTTAATCCCGCCGGATATGCCGCTCGATAGCTTCCGTCTGGAGCCCGACAGCAGCACCCAGAACATGCGTGCGGCGTCTGACAAAGAGGCCGCAGAGAGCGTCTCGATCTCCTTTAACGGTTCAAAAATCGAAATTGCCTCATCCCTGAACTCGACCGGTATGCGTCTGGTGTGGCAAGTGCCGTTTGGCACGCTGCTGCTCGACACGCTGCAAAATATCCTGCTGCCTCTGCTGCTGAATATCGGTCTGCTGGCGCTGGCGCTGTTTGGCTACAGCACCTTCCGCTTCCAGCCGGGGCGTCAGAGCGACGCCTCTGCGGTCCCGGCAGGCACCAGCAATGAACTGCGCGTGTTACGTGCGCTAAATGAAGAGATTATTTCCGTGCTGCCGCTTGGGGTCTTAGTTCACGATCAGGAAGCGAATCGTACGGTAATGAGCAATAAAATTGCCGACCATCTGCTGCCGCATCTTAACCTGCAGAACATCACCACCATGGCGGATCAGCACCAGGGGGTGATCCAGGCCACCATCAACAATGAGCTGTACGAGATCCGTCAGTTCCGCAGCCAGGTCGCCTCCCGCACGCAAATTTTCATCATTCGCGATCAGGATCGCGAGGTGCTGGTGAATAAAAAGCTCAAGCAGGCGCAAAGACTGTATGAGAAAAACCAGCAGGGGCGCGCCGCATTTATGCAGAACATTGGCGATGCCTTCAAGCAGCCGTTAAAAACGCTGGCGACCCAGGCGGAGGCGTTAAATACGTCAGAAAGCCACCAGCTTGCCTGTCAGGCCGACTCGCTGGTCAGAATGGTTGACGAGATCCAGCTGGCGAACATGCTGGAGAATGATTTCTGGAAAGGAACACCTACCCTCTTCTCTGTTCAGGACCTGATCGATGAAGTCGTTCCGGAAGTCCTGCCCGTGATTAAGCGTAAAGGGTTGCAGCTGCTGATCAATAACAATCTTCCGGCAAATGACGAGCGCCACGGCGATCGTGAAGCGCTGCGCCGCATACTGTTGATGATCATTCAGTACGCGGTGACGACCACGCAGATCGGCAAGATCACCCTCGAAGTCAGTACGGAGGAGTCGGCAGAAGACCGCCTGACGTTCCGCATCCTCGACACCGGGGAAGGCGTCACCACGAGTGAAATTGATAATCTCCACTTCCCGTTCCTGAACGACACGCAAAGCGATCGCTACGGCAAGGCCAATGCCCTCACCTTCTGGCTGTGCGATCAGCTGGCGCGTAAGCTCGGCGGCCATCTGAATATCAAAGCCCGTGAATCCCTCGGCACCCGCTATTCTCTGCACGTGAAAATGGCGGCCAATCCGCAGGAAGAAGATGAAGAACGTCTGCTGGATGATGTCGTGGTGATGGTCGATGTGACCTCGAACGAGATCCGCAATATTGTCGTTCGTCAGTTAGAAAACTGGGGGGCGGCCTGCATCACGCCGGATGAAAGACTTGCAAGTCAAGAATTTGATCTGTTTTTAACTGATAATCCGTCTAATCTTACTGCCTCCGGCTTGCTTTTAAGCGATGATGAGTCAGGCGTGCGGAAAATCGGCCCTGGCCAGCTGCGCGTCAACTTTAATATAAGCAATGCGATGCAGGAAGCTGTACTACAACTAATAGAAGAGCAGCTGGCGCAGGAAGAGATAGCGGAATCCCCGCTTGGCGGTAATGAAAATGCCGAGCTTCACGCCAGCGGATACTATTCACTCTTTGTTGATACAGTACCAGATGATGTTAAGCGGTTGTATACTGAGTCCGCTGCGAATGATTTTGCAGCGCTGGCACAGACAGCACACCGGCTTAAAGGGGTGTTTGCCATGCTTAATCTGGTTCCCGGCAAGCAGTTATGTGAAACGCTGGAACATCTAATTCGTGAGAAAGATGCCTCTGGCATTGAAAAATACATCAGCGACATTGACGCCTACGTCAAAAGCTTGCTGTAGCAAGGTAGCCTTATACATGAACAATATGAACGTAATTATTGCCGATGACCATCCGATTGTACTGTTCGGTATTCGCAAATCACTTGAACAGATCGAGTGGGTGAATGTAGTCGGTGAATTTGAAGACTCTACAGCACTGATCAATAACCTCCCAAAGCTTGATGCACACGTGCTCATTACCGATCTCTCCATGCCCGGAGACAAATACGGTGATGGGATCACGCTCATCAAATATATTAAACGTCACTTCCCGGATATCTCGATCATTGTTCTGACCATGAACAACAACCCGGCGATCCTGAGCGCGGTACTGGATCTGGATATCGAAGGGATTGTGCTGAAACAGGGCGCACCGACCGATCTGCCTAAAGCGCTTGCGGCGCTGCAGAAAGGCAAGAAGTTCACGCCTGAAAGCGTTTCTCGTCTGCTGGAAAAAATCAGCGCGGGTGGCTATGGTGACAAACGTCTGTCGCCGAAAGAGAGTGAAGTTCTGCGCCTGTTCGCAGAAGGTTTCCTGGTGACCGAGATTGCCAAGAAGCTGAACCGCAGTATTAAAACCATCAGCAGCCAGAAGAAATCAGCGATGATGAAACTGGGTGTGGACAATGATATTGCGCTGCTCAACTATCTCTCCTCCGTGACGCTGAGCGCAACGGATAAGGATTGATCTCCACTGTAAATGCCGGGTGGCGCTGGCGCTTACCCGGCCTACAAAACCCGCAGGCCCGCGCAAGCGCAGCGTCGCCGGGCAAATAAAAAAGGCCCTTCCGGGCCTTTTTTATATTCTCGTTTTTCTCACGCGCTCTGCGTAAATCGACAATGTCTGCTTCAGCACGTCCAGCGTCACCGGTTTCGACAGACAGCTGTCCATGCCTGACTCCAGACAGCGCTGCTTCTCTTCCGCCAGCGCGTTCGCCGTTACGCCCACCACCGGCAGCGTCAGGCCAAGCTGCCGGATGCGCTGCGTCAGACGGTAGCCGTCCATGTTAGGCATGTTGACGTCGCTCAGCACGATATCAATATGATTCTTACTCAGCACGTTCAGCGCATCCACGCCGTCATTGGCGGTTTTGCACTGGTAGCCCAGCGATCCAAGCTGGTCAGCCAGCAGGCGGCGGTTAATCGGATGGTCATCCACCACCAGAATCATCATATCGTCATTCACCGACGCCAGAGACTCCGGTGACGGCAATCCGCCCGCGCCGTCGCGCTCTTCCAGCTCCACTTTGTAGATGCGTGCCAGCAGGCTCAACAGCTCGTGCGGCGTCGCAACACTGTGTACCCATTCCCCAGGCGCGCGCTCGACGGGAATGCCGATGTGGCGACGGCAGAAGAGCACCGACCCTCTCCCCTGCCACGGCTGCTCCTGCATCTCGTCGGCGATCAGCACATCGTCAACGTCCGGTGTTTGACCTTCATAGCGGCACACCCTCACGCCGCAGTGGGTCAGCAGCGCCGTCAGATAGTCATTCAGCGAGGCGTTATGCACCGCCAGCCAGCAGCGCTTATCGCTCAGGCCATCTACCGTGGCTTTTGCCGGATATTGCGCCGAATAGAGCGGAATGCGGATGGTGAACTGGCTGCCCATGCCGGGCTCGGTATCCACGGAGATATCGCCGTCCATCATGCTGACGAGCTTCTCACAAATCGCCAGCCCCAGTCCGGTGCCCTGGAAGTTACGCTGCACGCCGGTACCGACCTGGAAGAACGGATCGAACAGGCGAACCACCTCCTTCGCCGGGATGCCAACCCCCGTGTCGCGCACGCGAATGCTCAGGTAATCCCCTGCCCGGCAGACGTGCAGCACAATACAGCCGGTATCGGTAAATTTGATGGCGTTGCTGAGCAGGTTAGAGATGACCTGCTGCAGGCGCATCGGATCGCCGTGCAGCGTCAGCGGCACGTCCGGTTCGATAAAGCAGTAGAGCCCCAGCTGTTTACGCACCACCAGCGGCAGATAGTTGGCGCTGATGTGGTTCATCACCTCGCGCGGTGAAAACTCGCGCGGCTCGATTTTCAGCTGCTCGGACTCAATTTTAGAGAAGTCGAGAATATCGCTGATGATTTTCAGCAGCAGGCTGGAGGAGTTGTTCATCGCCGTCACCAGCCGGTCGACGCCTTTCGGCAATTCCTTCGTCTGCAGCAGATCGAGGTTACCGATAATCCCGTACAGCGGCGTACGCAGCTCGTGGCTGACGGTCGCAAGGAACATGGATTTTGACTGGCTGGCCTGCTCCGCCGCCTGCGCCATCTCCTGCAACGACTCCTCCATCTTCACGCGCGCGGAGACATCCACCAGCACGCAAATCGCCACGTTTTCATTGCGATAGCGGGAATGGACAAAGCTGATCTGCAGGTTGGTGTGCGTACTGGTGAGCACGTCCACGAAGTTAACCTGCTGACCGCAGATAATCTGCGTCAGCCTCTGCCGGTCTTCGTGCGTCAGCATGTTCAGGTAGTTATGCGCCAGTTCGTTACTCAGGATGTTGGTCCCGTCCTGGGTACGCAGGATACAGATCCCCACCGGCGCCGAGGCAACAATCTTGCGGTTAAACTGCTCGTGTTCCTCCAGGCGCTGGGCGTCGCTTTCGGCGGGAATAAAGATTTTCCGCTCATACATGCGCGCCAGCGTAAACAGCGCACCCCCCGCCAGCAGGTTGAGCAGAATTGCATTCATGATAAGAATGCGTATCCGCTCAAGCACCATATCCACCGGCAGCGAATAGACGATACTCAGCGACGAAGGCGGCAGACTCTTCTTCAGCACCAGCTCGCGGAAGCCCGAGGTATAGCCAAACCACGACCGCTCCTGCATCCAGTGCGGTTCGACGTTCAGCCGGTTATCGGGCCCGGCAAGCGAGATCAGCTGATGGCCGTTTTCATCCAGAATGGTCACCCCCATGGGCAGGCTGCCAGGGGTGAAGAAGTTTTCCATGCGGATGGTCTGCTCAATCCCCATCAGCGCCTGCAGGCGATTACCGAGATAAACCGGCGTCAGGGCATAGAAATAGCCCACGCCGGGGCGCGGGCCCTGGCTCACCCAGAAGATGTTATTCCCGCGCTCGTCCTGTGGTGCATTGCGGTATTTCACAATACGTTCATGCAGGCTTTTCAGCGCATTGTCACGTTCAACGGGCACGTCGCGCAGGCCAAAGTCAGCCATGCAGAGATTTTCGCTGCCAATCAGGAAGACGCGGTTCAGGTCATAGGCGGCGGAGAAGTTGTCGCGCCAGTAGCGCATAAACCAGGCTAGCGATTCCAGCGACCCGCGCCAGGTATTGCTCATGGTGGAGCAATCGGAATCCGGGAACAGCGGCTGGAAGTCCGGAACTTCGGTTTTGTCGTTACGCCCGCGGAGCGCAAGAATACCGTTTTCCGCCGTCAGACGATTCTCGGCAATATACTTCAGCTCCTTCATGACGTCAGACGTTCGCTGAATGTAGCGCTGGGCCTGGTCGGAGCTTAAGTTAAACTCCTGGCGGATCTCCGCTTCTTTCTGATGCAGCGCATTAACGATGTAAAACACCGAGAACAAGGCCACCAGCAGCCAAAGCAGGAGCGCCAGCGCTCTAAACAGATAGCGAGAGACTTTCAGCGTAGTACGAAAGGAGACGAGGTATTTCAAGGGGGCGAGGCTCCGCCGTCGGGGTCAAAAGAATGTGGTTAAGGTAGCGGTAAACGCGCCAGGTCGCAACGTTGACTTATCTGCTTCTGCAAAAGAAAAGGGCCGGAATCCGGCCCTTTTTTGCATCAGGAGACATTACTCGTCAGCGTCATCCGCTACGTCATCGTCGGTGTCGGCTTCTGGCGCGATGTCCTCATCGCCTTCCGCGACGCTACCGTCGATGGAGTCGAGCTCTTCGTCATCCACCGGCTCGGCAACGCGCTGCAGACCCACCACGTTTTCATCTTCCGCTGTACGGATGAGGATCACGCCCTGGGTGTTACGACCCACCACGCTGATCTCAGACACGCGGGTACGCACCAGCGTACCGGCATCGGTGATCATCATGATCTGGTCGGCATCGTCTACCTGCACCGCGCCGACAACGGAACCGTTGCGCTCGGTCACCTTGATGGAGATAACGCCCTGCGTGCCGCGAGACTTGGTTGGGTATTCCCCTTCCGCCGTACGTTTACCGTAACCATTCTGCGTGACGGTCAGGATAGCCCCTTCACCGCGCGGAATAATCAGAGAAACAACGCTGTCTTCGCCAGCCAGTTTGATACCACGAACGCCCGTCGCGGTACGGCCCATTGCACGGACGGCGTCTTCTTTGAAGCGCACCACTTTACCGGCCGCAGAGAAGAGCATGACTTCATCGGAGCCCGAGGTCAGATCCACGCCAATCAGCTCGTCGCCTTCGTTCAGGTTCACGGCGATAATACCGGCAGAACGCGGACGGCTGAATTCGGTCAGCGCGGTTTTCTTCACGGTACCGCTGGCGGTCGCCATAAAGACGTTCACGCCCTCTTCGTACTCGCGTACCGGCAGAATGGCGGTGATACGTTCGTTCGCTTCCAGCGGCAGCAGGTTAACGATTGGACGACCACGTGCGCCGCGGCTTGCTTCCGGCAACTGATAGACTTTCATCCAGTACAGACGACCGCGGCTGGAGAAGCAGAGGATCGTGTCATGGGTGTTCGCCACCAGCAGGCGGTCAATAAAGTCTTCTTCTTTAATACGTGCTGCAGATTTACCTTTACCGCCACGACGCTGTGCTTCGTAGTCCGTTAACGGCTGATACTTCACGTAGCCCTGGTGAGACAGGGTCACCACAACGTCTTCCTGGTTGATCAGGTCTTCGATGTTGATGTCCGCACTGTTGGCGGTGATTTCGGTGCGGCGCTCGTCGCCGAACTGATCGCGGACCAGCTCCAGCTCTTCGCGGATCACTTCCATCAGGCGCTCTGCGCTGCCCAGGATATGCAGCAGCTCAGCAATTTGTTCCAGCAGCTCTTTGTATTCGTCGAGCAGTTTTTCATGCTCAAGGCCGGTCAGTTTCTGCAGACGCAGATCCAGAATCGCCTGGGCCTGCTGTTCAGTCAGGTAGTATTGACCGTCACGCACGCCGAACTCAGGTTCCAGCCATTCAGGACGCGCCGCGTCATCGCCCGCACGTTCCAGCATCGCGGCGACGTTGCCCAGATCCCACGGACGGGAAACCAGCGCGGTTTTCGCTTCCGCCGGGGTTGGCGCACGACGGATCAGCTCGATGATCGGGTCGATGTTGGCCAGCGCAACCGCCAGCGCTTCAAGGATGTGCGCACGGTCGCGCGCTTTGCGCAGTTCGAAGATGGTACGACGGGTCACCACTTCACGGCGGTGACGGACGAACGCGCTCAGGATCTCTTTCAGGTTCATGATCTTCGGCTGACCATGGTGCAGCGCAACCATGTTGATACCGAAGGAGACCTGAAGCTGCGTCTGGGAGTACAGGTTATTCAGGACAACCTCACCCACCGCGTCGCGTTTGATCTCAATCACGATGCGCATGCCGTCTTTATCAGACTCGTCACGCAGCGCGCTGATGCCTTCAACGCGTTTTTCTTTTACCAGCTCGGCGATTTTTTCAATCAGACGCGCTTTGTTCACCTGATACGGGATCTCGTGAACAATAATGGTTTCACGGCCGGTTTTGGCGTCCGCTTCTACTTCAGCGCGGGCACGGATGTAAATCTTGCCGCGGCCGGTACGGTACGCCTCTTCAATGCCGCGACGACCGTTGATGATCGCCGCCGTCGGGAAGTCCGGGCCCGGGATGTGTGCCATCAGCCCTTCAATGCTGATATCTTCATCGTCGATATAAGCCAGACAGCCGTTGATCACCTCGGTGATATTGTGCGGCGGAATGTTGGTTGCCATACCGACCGCGATACCGGACGAACCGTTCACTAACAGGTTCGGGATCTTGGTGGGCATCACATCTGGGATGCGCTCGGTGCCGTCGTAGTTATCGACGAAATCAACGGTCTCTTTTTCCAGGTCGGCCATCAGCTCATGAGCGATTTTCGACATACGGATTTCCGTATAACGCATCGCCGCAGCGGAGTCGCCGTCGACTGAACCAAAGTTACCCTGACCATCTACCAGCATGTAGCGCAAGGAGAATGGCTGCGCCATACGAACGATGGTGTCATAAACGGCGGTATCACCATGCGGGTGATATTTACCGATGACGTCACCGACGACGCGGGCAGATTTTTTATAGGCTTTATTCCAGTCATTGCCCAATACGTTCATGGCGTATAGTACGCGACGGTGTACCGGCTTAAGGCCATCGCGGACGTCCGGCAGCGCACGGCCAACAATGACCGACATCGCATAGTCCAGATAGGAGCTCTTCAGCTCTTCCTCGATGTTAACCGGTGTAATTTCTCTCGCAAGGTCGCTCATCTAACCGCTATCCCTCTACTGTATCCCGGATTCAAAGGTCGCAAATTATAACACAGCCGAGGTGATTGAGGTAAACCTATACGCTTTATTCACAGGGATTGCCTGATATACTCATTCGTCTTGCTAAATAAGGAGTAAAAGCGCCCATGAATGCCGAAAAATCCCCGGTGGCTCACAACGTTGACCACGAAGAGATTGCCAAATTTGAAGCGGTGGCGTCCCGCTGGTGGGATCTCGAAGGCGAGTTCAAACCGCTGCACCGTATTAACCCGCTGCGTCTGGGCTATATCGCGGAGCGCTCCGGCGGTCTGTTCGGTAAAAAAGTGCTCGATGTCGGCTGCGGTGGCGGTATCCTGGCGGAAAGCATGGCGCGCGAAGGGGCGAACGTCACGGGCCTGGATATGGGCTTTGAACCGCTGCAGGTTGCTCGTCTTCATGCGCTGGAGTCTGGCATACAGGTGGACTACGTGCAGGAAACCGTGGAAGAACACGCGGCAAAACATGCCCATCAGTACGATGTGGTAACCTGCATGGAGATGCTGGAGCACGTTCCCGATCCGCAGTCCGTGGTGCACGCCTGTGCAAAACTGGTGAAACCGGGTGGACAGGTCTTCTTCTCGACCATCAACCGCAACGGTAAAGCCTGGCTGATGGCCGTCGTTGGCGCGGAGTATGTGCTGCGCATGGTGCCGAAAGGCACGCATGACGTGAAGAAATTCATCAAGCCTGCGGAACTGTTAAGCTGGGTCGACCAGACGTGGCTCAAGGAGCAGCACATCACTGGTCTGCACTACAATCCGCTGACCAATAAATTCAAACTCGCACCGGGCGTTGATGTTAACTATATGTTGCATACAACCGCCAAAAACGACTAACGTCATTCGTTATTCTTATAAAGATTGCGCGACATCATGTTGCGCAATTCTGACCGCCCGTTGAAGAAATCAGCACTCGATCAAATTTTGAATTTTTTTTCTTAATTATTGACATGTCTTCCAGGCCTTACGGTACGAGGACTTAGCCTTTTTTACCCTTTCACAACCTCAATTTAACGTCAAAATCAACCCTTGTACTGAAAAGAATCCTTACTAGAATACTCACCATATAGCGTTTTTCTTATCGCAAACCCCCTATATGTAGTATTTATCCACAGAGTTAGTCACAAGACGGTTCTGTGGATAAGCGGGGGATATTTTTTTATTTCACGGACAGGTAAACCCCACATGAATCAGAGTCTGCTGGTGACAAAGCGCGACGGTACTACCGAGCGTATCAATCTGGACAAAATCCATCGAGTTCTCGACTGGGCAGCAGAAGGACTGAACAACGTATCTATCTCCCAGGTTGAACTGCGTTCACACATCCAGTTCTACGACGGCATCAAAACGTCTGATATCCACGAAACGATCATTAAAGCGGCGGCGGACCTCATCTCCCGCGAAGCACCGGATTATCAGTACCTCGCTGCACGTCTGGCGATTTTCCACCTGCGTAAAAAAGCCTACGGCCAGTTTGAGCCGCCGAAGCTTTACGATCACGTGGTGAAAATGGTTGAGCTGGGCAAATACGACACGCATCTGCTGGAAGACTATACGGAAGAAGAGTTCGAGCAGATGAACGGGTTTATCGATCACTGGCGCGACATGAACTTCTCCTACGCGGCGGTGAAGCAGCTCGAAGGCAAATACCTGGTTCAGAACCGTGTAACCGGTGAGATCTACGAAAGCGCCCAGTTCCTCTATATTCTGGTGGCCGCCTGCCTGTTCTCTAACTATCCGCGTGACACCCGTCTGGATTACGTGAAGCGTTTCTACGATGCGGTATCGACGTTCAAGATTTCACTGCCGACGCCAATCATGTCTGGCGTGCGCACCCCAACCCGTCAGTTCAGCTCCTGCGTACTGATCGAGTGTGGTGACAGCCTGGATTCCATCAACGCCACGTCCAGCGCCATCGTGAAATACGTTTCCCAGCGTGCCGGTATCGGCATCAACGCCGGTCGCATCCGTGCGCTGGGCAGCCCGATTCGCGGCGGTGAAGCATTCCACACCGGCTGTATCCCGTTCTATAAGCACTTCCAGACGGCGGTAAAATCCTGCTCTCAGGGCGGCGTGCGCGGCGGTGCTGCGACCCTGTTCTACCCTATGTGGCACCTGGAAGTGGAAAGCCTGCTGGTCCTGAAAAACAACCGTGGTGTTGAAGGCAACCGCGTGCGTCACATGGACTACGGCGTGCAGATCAACAAGCTGATGTACACCCGCCTGCTGAAGGGCGAAGAGATCACCCTGTTCAGCCCGTCCGACGTCCCGGGCCTGTACGACGCGTTCTTCGCCGATCAGGACGAATTCGAGCGTTTGTACACCAAATACGAAAAAGACGACAGCATCCGCAAGCAGCGCGTGAAGGCGGTGGACCTGTTCTCCCTGATGATGCAGGAACGTGCCTCTACCGGCCGTATCTACATCCAGAACGTTGACCACTGCAACACCCACAGCCCGTTTGATCCGGTGGTTGCACCAGTGCGCCAGTCTAACCTGTGCCTGGAGATCGCCCTGCCGACCAAACCGCTGGAAGACGTGAACGACGAAAACGGTGAAATTGCGCTGTGTACGCTGTCCGCGTTCAACCTGGGTGCCATCAAGAGCCTGGACGAGCTGGAAGAGCTGGCCGTGCTGGCGGTTCGTGCGCTCGACGCCCTGCTGGACTACCAGGATTACCCAATCCCGGCCGCGAAACGCGGTGCGATGGGGCGTCGTACCCTGGGTATCGGCGTGATCAACTTCGCCTACTGGCTGGCGAAAAACGGCAAGCGTTACTCCGACGGCAGCGCCAACAACCTGACGCACCAGACGTTCGAAGCGATTCAGTACTACCTGATGAAAGCGTCCAACGAGCTGGCGAAAGAGCAAGGCGCGTGCCCGTGGTTCAACGAAACCACCTACGCGAAAGGCATTCTGCCAATCGACACTTACAAGAAAGACCTGGATGCGATTGTCAGCGAGCCGCTGCACCTCGACTGGGAAGGCCTGCGCGAGTCCATCAAGACTCACGGCCTGCGTAACTCCACGCTCTCTGCCCTGATGCCGTCCGAGACCTCTTCGCAGATCTCTAACGCCACCAACGGTATTGAGCCGCCGCGCGGCCACGTCAGCATCAAAGCCTCGAAAGACGGCGTGCTGCGTCAGGTGGTACCGGATTACGAGACGCTGGGTGACAACTACGAGCTGCTGTGGGAAATGCCAAACAACGACGGCTACCTGCAGCTGGTGGGTATCATGCAGAAGTTTATCGACCAGTCGATCTCTGCCAATACCAACTATGACCCGACGCGCTTCCCGTCCGGCAAGGTGCCGATGCAGCAATTGCTGAAAGACCTGCTCACCGCCTACAAGTTTGGCGTGAAAACGCTGTACTATCACAACACCCGTGACGGTGCGGAAGACGCGCAGGATGACCTGGTTCCGTCAATTCAGGACGATGGCTGCGAAAGCGGCGCATGTAAGATCTAATGTAAATGCCGGGTGGCGCTACGCTTACCCGGCCTACGTTTTTAGGACACACTCATGGCATATACCACCTTTTCACAGACGAAAAACGACCAGCTCAAAGAGCCGATGTTCTTCGGCCAGCCGGTCAACGTGGCACGCTACGATCAGCAAAAATATGACATCTTCGAAAAGCTGATTGAAAAGCAACTCTCCTTCTTCTGGCGTCCGGAAGAAGTGGACGTCTCCCGCGACCGTATTGACTACCAGTCTCTGCCGGATCACGAAAAACATATCTTCATCAGCAACCTGAAGTACCAGACGCTGCTGGACTCCATCCAGGGCCGTAGCCCGAACGTGGCGCTGCTGCCGCTGATCTCGATTCCTGAGCTGGAAACCTGGGTGGAAACCTGGGCGTTCTCCGAGACGATCCACTCCCGCTCTTACACCCACATCATCCGCAACATCGTGAACGATCCGGCAGTGGTGTTTGACGATATCGTCACCAACGAGCAGATCCAGAAGCGCGCGGAAGGCATTGCCCATTACTATGATGAGCTGATCGAGATGACCAGCTACTGGCACCTGCTGGGCGAAGGCACTCACCATGTGAACGGTAAAACCATCACCGTGAACCTGCGCGCGCTGAAAAAACAGCTGTACCTGTGCCTGATGAGCGTTAACGCGCTGGAAGCGATCCGCTTCTACGTCAGCTTCGCCTGCTCCTTCGCCTTTGCCGAGCGCAAGCTGATGGAAGGCAACGCCAAAATCATCCGTCTGATTGCCCGTGATGAAGCCCTGCACCTGACCGGTACCCAGCACATGCTGAACCTGCTGCGCAGCGGCACGGACGATCCGGAGATGGCGGAAATCGCCGAAGAGTGCAAGCAGGAGTGCTACGACCTGTTCGTGCTGGCGGCTCAGCAGGAGAAAGAGTGGGCAGACTACCTGTTCCGCGACGGCTCCATGATTGGCCTGAACAAAGACATCCTGTGCCAGTACGTTGAGTACATCACCAACATCCGCATGCAGGCGGTCGGTCTCGACCTGCCGTTCCAGACGCGCTCTAACCCTATCCCGTGGATCAACACCTGGCTGGTGTCCGATAACGTGCAGGTTGCGCCGCAGGAAGTGGAAGTGAGTTCTTATCTGGTCGGTCAGATTGATTCTGAAGTCAACACCGACGACCTGAGCGACTTCCAGCTCTGATGTCACGCGTCACGTTAAGTCTTTCCGGCACTGAGGTACTGTGTCGGGAAGAGCACCCTTCTCTGCTGGTGGCGCTTGAGGCGCATCAGGTCGAAGTAGAGTACCAGTGTCGTTCCGGCTACTGCGGTTCTTGCCGCTGCCGTCTGGTCGCCGGCCAGGTGGACTGGCTGACCGAACCGCTAGCCTTTATCAACGAAGGGGAAATTTTGCCCTGCTGCTGCCGGGCAAAAGGCGATATCGAGATCGAGATGTGATGGTGTCGGGTGGCGCTTCGCTTACCCGACCTACAAAACCGCAGTTCGTAGGCCGGGTAAGGCGCAGCCGCGACCCGGCAATTTCAGCGTTAATCCTTCAGGAAGCTGACCGCTTTATCCGGGAAATCCGTAAACAGTCCGTCCACGCCCGCCTGGTTATATAACACCTCATAAAGCTGATTCACATCCGTGGCATACGGCGGCAGCTGGTCTGCACGCACGGTGTACGGATGCACCTGCATCTTGCTGGCATGCGCCTCTTTCACCATCGCCGTCAGCTTCACGTGGCCCGGCGTTGAGCCTTCCGCCACCAGCATGTGGTAATCCGGCCCGATGCCGTCGGCGTACTGCGCAATCTGCTTCATCGCGCCCGGCTTAAACATCCAGTCGTAGCTGTAGTTCACCCACTTGCCGTCCGGCTGCTTCTCCTGGGTTTCATTCCAGTCGGTATAGGCGATCAGCTGCACCAGATTGAGATCCATCCCCATCTTCGGCTCCAGCTCGGTTTTGATGCGCTTCAGCTCGGCGGCGTCAAAACACTGCAGGTAGACTTTGTCCTGCTTGCTGGTGTAGCCGTACTGTTTGAGCACCTCCAGCGTCTTCGCGGCAATGTCTTTCCCTTCCTGATGGTGGAACCATGGGGCTTTGATTTCCGGGTAGATGCCGATGTTTTTACCGGTGGAGTGGTTCAGTCCCTGAACAAACTCAATCTCTTCCTGGAAGGTATGGATCCGGAAGTCAGATTTGCCCATCGGGAAACGTCCCGGATAGACCTGCACCTTCTTGCCGTTTTCAATCTCGAAGCCTTCGGTGAACTTCAGGGAGCGGATCTCCGCCAGCGTGAAGTCAATGGCGTAGAAGCGGCCATCTTTGCGGGCGCGATCCGGGAAACGCTCTGCCACGTCCGTCACGCGGTCAAGATAATGGTCGTGCAGGACGACCAGCTGGTCGTCCTTCGTCATCACCAGATCCTGCTCCAGATAATCCGCGCCTTGCGCATAGGCCATCGCTTTCGCCGGGAGCGTATGCTCCGGCAGATAGCCGCTGGCACCGCGGTGGGCAATAACGATTTTATCCGCCGCCAGCGCGGAGCCTGTCATCAGGCCCGCCAGCAGCAGGCCGGTTGCTAACTGAGTTAATTTCATCGCAAAGCTCCTTATTGACGACGCGCCAGCACTTCCGCGTGGTGACGTTTTTCCCCGATCATCACAACAATCAGCAGCAGTACCGCCAGCACGCTTCCGCCAATCATCACCATAAAGCCGCCGTCCCAGCCGAAGAAGTCAACGGTATAGCCCACGATGGCGCTCGCCGCGACCGAACCGCCGAGGTAGCCGAACAAGCCGGTAAAGCCCGCCGCCGTTCCCGCCGCTTTCTTCGGCGCCAGCTCCAGGGCGTGAAGACCGATCAGCATCACCGGACCGTAAATCAGGAAGCCGATGACGATCATACAGGCCATGTCTACTGATGGGTTGCCCGGCGGGTTGAGCCAGTAAACGACGGTCGCGATGGTGACCAAGGTCATAAAGAACACGCCCGTCGCGCCGCGGTTGCCTTTAAACACCTTATCTGACATCCAGCCGCAAAGCAGCGTGCCTGGGATCCCGGCATATTCATACAGGAAATAGGCCCAGGAGGACTTATCCAGCGCGAAGTGCTTCACCTCTTTCAGGTAGGTCGGGGACCAGTCGAGGATGCCGTAGCGAAGCAGGTAAACGAACACGTTCGCAACCGCGATGTACCACAGCAGCTTGTTCGGCAGGACGTACTTCATGAAGATCTGTTTTGCGGTCAGCTCTTCTTCGTGCTCCTTGCTGTAATCATCCGGATAGTCGTTTTTGTACTCTTCAATCGGCGGCAGGCCGCAGGACTGCGGCGTATCGCGCATCAGGGCGAAGGCAATAATCGCCACCAGAATGGCACCAAAGGCAGGCATGTAGAGCGCCGCGTGCCAGTCGTTGAACCAGGCCATCCCCAGCAGGAACAGCAGCGGCGGAATACCGCCGCCCACGTTATGGGCGCAGTTCCATACCGACACGATGCCGCCGCGCTCTTTCTGCGACCACCAGTGCACCATGGTGCGTCCGCACGGCGGCCACCCCATTCCCTGGAACCAGCCGCAGAGAAACAGCAGCACGAACATGATGGCAATGCTGGAGGTTGCCCATGGCACAAATCCCATAAACAGCATCACCGCTGCCGCCAGGATCAGACCGGCAGGCAGGAACACGCGCGGATTCGAGCGATCCGACACGGAACCCATGATGAATTTGGAAAAACCGTAGGCGATGGATATCCCCGACAGCGCGAACCCCAGATCGCCGCGGGAGAAGCCCTGCTCCACCAGATACGGCATGGCGAGCGCGAAGTTTTTACGTACTAGGTAGTACGCCGCATACCCGAAGAAGATCCCCAGGAAGATTTGCCAACGCAGACGGCGATAGAGCGGATCTATTTCTGCCTCTGGCAGACGCGCCCTGTGGGGCGCAGGTTTGAAGATACTGAGCATAACAGCCTCCGTGGCCTTGAAATGAATGAGCAGGTGGCTCGCACCTGAATTCCAGAGGCGGGGATGTTAAGAAATCACGGTGATTGTTACTGTGAATCAACGCACAGATTGTTACAGAAATATGACAGAATGCGCAAAAAAGCGCATGAAATCACGTTTCACTTTCGAATTCCGCGCGTTTATGTTCGAAATCAAACAAACCACAAAATTACTATGGCTAAATGATAAAAAACGAACATAGAGGGTAAACAATGACCAGTCACGATCCTCGTTATAGTGATGTGATAATCATTGGTGGTGGCGCAACCGGCGCCGGGATCGCGCGCGATTGCGCCCTTCGCGGCTTTAGCGTTACGCTTCTGGAACGCCATGATATCGCCACGGGCGCAACCGGACGGAACCACGGCCTGCTGCACAGCGGCGCCCGGTATGCGGTCACCGACGCGGAATCCGCGCGCGAATGTATTGCTGAAAACCAGATCCTCAAGCGTATCGCACGCCACTGCATTGAGCCGACCGACGGCCTCTTTATTACCCTTCCTGAAGATGACCTCGCCTTTCAGGACACCTTTATTACCGCCTGCACTGCTGCGGGCATTCAGGCGGAGGCCATGGATCCGGCGCTGGCGCGGCGGCTGGAACCGTCGGTTAACCCGGCGCTTATTGGCGCGGTGAAAGTCCCTGACGGTACCGTCGATCCGTTCCGCCTGACCGCCGCCAACATGCTGGACGCCCGTGAGCATGGCGCACGCATTCTGACCGGACATGAAGTGACCGGGCTTATTCGCGAAGGTCATCGCATCTGTGGGGTGCGGGTGTTTGATACGCAGTACAACGAGCACGGCGAGCTGTATGCCGCCGTAGTGGTTAATGCGGCGGGGATCTGGGGCCAGCGTATAGCGGAATATGCGGACCTGTCGGTGCGCATGTTCCCGGCGAAAGGCTCGCTGCTGATCCTCGACCACCGCATCAACAACCACGTGATTAACCGCTGCCGCAAGCCGTCTGACGCCGATATCCTCGTCCCGGGCGATACCATTTCATTAATCGGGACGACTTCAACGCACGTGGACTACAGCGAGATTGATTACAACCGCGTCACCGCTGAAGAGGTGGATATCCTGCTGCGGGAAGGGGAAAAACTGGCCCCGGTGATGGCCCAGACGCGGATTCTGCGCGCCTACGCGGGCGTGCGTCCGCTGGTCGCCAACGACAACGACCCGAGCGGACGGAACGTCAGCCGGGGCATCGTGCTGCTCGATCACGCCGCGCGCGACGGCATGGACGGGTTTATCACCATCACCGGCGGCAAGCTGATGACCTATCGCCTGATGGCCGAGTGGGCGACCGATGCCGTCTGCCGCAAGCTCGGAAATACCGAGCCGTGCGTCACGGCAGAACAGCCGCTGCCGGGATCGCGGCAGTCCACCGAAAAAACGCTGCAGAAAATCATCTCCCTGCCCGCGCCGCTGCGCGGGTCCGCGGTATACCGCCACGGCGACAGAACGCCACCGTGGCTTGGTGAAGGAAGATTGAGCCGCAGCCTGGTGTGCGAGTGCGAAGCCGTGACGGCCGGTGAGGTGCAGTACGCGGTGGAGAACCTGACGGTCAACAGCCTGCTCGATCTCCGCCGCCGCACCCGCGTCGGAATGGGGACCTGTCAGGGCGAACTGTGCGCCTGCCGAGCTGCGGGGCTGTTGCAGCGCTTTCATACCACCACAGCCACCCAGTCGCTCGATCAGCTCAGCGCGTTTTTAAACGAGCGCTGGAAAGGCATTCAGCCTGTCGCCTGGGGCGATGCCCTGCGTGAAAGTGAATTTACCCGCTGGGTCTACCAGGGGCTTTGCGGTCTGGAGAAGGAGCAACACGATGAAATTTGATACCGTGATTGTCGGCGGCGGGCTGGCGGGCCTGCTCTGCGGCATTAAGCTCACGAAGCAGGGGCTGCGCTGCGCCATTATCACCCGGGGGCAGAGCGCCCTGCACTTCTCGTCGGGCTCGCTGGATCTGGTGGACGAAGCGTACCGCGATAAGCTGCCGCCGGAGCACCCGTATCACCTGGTTGGTGCACAGCATATTGACCGCTTTGCGCTGGAAACCGAAGCGCTGCTGGCGGAGTGCGGCGCGCGTCTGCAGGGCAGCGCCAGGTTCAATCACCAGCGCGTTACGCCGCTCGGCACCCTGCGTTCCGCCTGGCTCAGCCCGGAGGAAATGCCCGTTGCCCCCATTCGCGCGGGACGCGTGCGGGTGGTAGGGATTAGCGGCTTTCTGGATTTTCAGCCCCATCTCGCGGCGGCGTCACTTTGTCGCCAGGGCGTTAACGCCGAAACGGCAGAGATAGAGCTGCCTGAGCTTGATGTCCTGCGCGATAACCCGAGCGAGTTTCGCGCGGTGAATATCGCCCGTTTTCTGGATAACGAAGAGAAATGGCCGTTGCTGTATGACGCCCTCAGGCCGCTTAGCAACAACGGTGACGCCCTGCTGATGCCCGCCTGCTTCGGTTTACGCGACAACCGGCTCTGGCGCTGGCTCTCGGATCGTCTGCCCTGCTCGCTCGGCCTGCTGCCAACGCTGCCCCCGTCTGTCCCCGGCATCCGCCTGCACACCCAGCTCCAGCGCCAGTTTGTTGCCCAGGGCGGCGTGTGGATGGCGGGGGATGAGGTGAAGAAAATTACCCTGGTGGACGGCGCGGTAAGCGAAATCTGGACGCGAAACCACGAGGATATTCCGCTTCGCGCCCGCTATACGGTGCTGGCAAGCGGCAGTTTCTTCAGCAACGGGCTGCTGAGCAGCCGGGAAGGCATTCGGGAAGCCATTATGGGGCTGGATGTTCGCCAGCGAGCCTCTCGCGCGGACTGGTATCAGAGTGATTTCTTCTCGCCGCAGCCCTGGCAGCAGTTCGGCGTGATTGTCGATAACCACCTGCATCCGCAGCTTGCCGGTAAGCCCGTCAGTACTCTTTTTGCCATCGGTTCGCTGCTGGGCGGATACGATCCCATCGCCCAGGGATGCGGTGGCGGCGTCTGCGCCGTCACGGCGCTGTATGTGGCAGAGCAGATTAGCCAGCGCACGGAGGCTGAACAATGAACGACACCCGTTTTGAAAGCTGCATCAAATGCACGGTGTGTACCACCGTCTGCCCGGTCAGCGGCGTGAACCCACGCTATCCCGGGCCTAAACAGGCCGGGCCGGACGGCGAGCGCCTGCGCCTGAAGGACGGCAAGCTGTACGATGAAGCCCTGAGATACTGCATCAACTGCAAACGCTGCGAAGTCGCCTGCCCGTCGGATGTGAAAATCGGCGATATTATCCAGCGCGCCCGGGCGCGCTACAGTACGCAAAAGCCGTCGCTGCGGGACGCGATTCTGAGCCACACCGATCTGATGGGCAGCGTCTCTACGCCGTTTGCCCCGCTGGTGAATGCCGCGACCTCTCTCAAACCGGTGCGCCAACTGCTGGATGCCACGCTGAAGATAGACCATCACCGCAGCCTGCCGAAATATTCTCATGGCACCTTCCGCCGCTGGTATAAATCCGTGGCGGCGGAGCAGGCGCAGTACGCCGAGCAGGTGGCCTTTTTCCACGGCTGCTATGTGAACTACAACCATCCGCAGCTGGGTAAAGATCTGCTGAAAGTGCTGAACGCCATGGGAACTGGCGTTCAGCTGCTTAGCAAGGAGAAGTGCTGCGGCGTGCCGCTGATTGCTAACGGGTTTACCGATAAAGCGCGCAGGCAGGCTCAAAGCAATGTCACCTCCCTGCGCGAAGCCATCGTCGACAAGGGCATACCGGTGCTGGCGACCTCGTCCACCTGTACCTTCACCCTGCGCGATGAATATCCGCATCTGCTGGACGTGGACAACACCGGCCTGCGAGAGCACATCGAGCTGGCAACACGCTTCCTGTGGCGCAAGCTGGACAGCGGGCAGACGTTGCCGCTGGGGAAATTGCCGCTGAAAGTGGTGTATCACACGCCGTGTCATATGGAGAAGATGGGCTGGTCGCTCTATACGCTGGAGCTGCTGCGGTTAATCCCGGGGCTGGAGCTGACGGTGCTGGACTCGCGCTGCTGCGGGATTGCGGGAACCTACGGCTTTAAGCGTGAAAACTACGAAACGTCGCAGGCGATCGGCGCTCCGCTGTTCCGTCAGATTGAGGAGAGCGGCGCGGATATCGTGGTGACGGACTGCGAAACCTGCAAGTGGCAGATTGAGATGTCCACCAGCAAGCGCTGCGAGCATCCGATTACGCTGCTGGCAAAGGCGCTCGGGTGAACATGGCCGGGGCGAAAGGCCCCGGCACAGGCGTTACTCTACGAACAGCGACTCAACCACGTTAATCCAGCCGTGCTCGCTGGCCACCTCTTTGCCATTCAGCCAGCGGCGCAGCATGTTCAGCGCCATCATGGCGCATACCTCCTGACGCACCGCCAGGCTGTGGCGGGTAATGCTCATTTTTACCCGCAGGGCATGGGTGCCCTCGGGCGTCGCCAGCGCGAAGTTGAGGTATTCCTCATCCAACCCGCCGACAAACAGCGCCAGACCGGCAAAATGCTTCACCCTTCTCTCGGACGCCCAGCGGGCGGTTTGCGCGAGAGTCTCCTGCTGGAACGGCACCACTTCGCTGGCCAGCAGCGGCGCGTTGACGCGCGACAGCTGCAGCGCCAGCAGGCCACCGGTGAACTGCTCGCTTAAGGTCACGCTCAGCTGACGCGACTGCAGATGCTTCGCAATCTGCGCCGGTAGCCCTTCCGTGCCTTCAAAGATCAGGCTTTCACCCGCTACGCGCTGCACCTCAGGCCACAGCGCCAGCATCGCCTCTTTCTGGGTGGCCGGTCCGGTCAGCTTAAGCTCAATGATCGGCATGGAGGATCGATAGCCCATAGACACGCCCGGCGGGAGTGAGAGGTGATCGAGGCTCTGAGCCAGATCGCTTTCCGAACGGCCAAAAGTGGTCAGACGCAGGCACAGCGGGGGTTCCGGCAGGGTAAAACGCTGGCGAAGGCGCGGCAGGATCTGCTGCTCGACCATCACTTTAAATTCTGAGGGCACGCCCGGCGTGAAGAACATCAGGCAACGGTTCAGCTGCATGGCAAACCCGCACGCGGTACCGACCGGGTTATCGACCAGTTCAGCACTGGCGGGAATTTCAGCCTGTTTGCGGTTGCTGGGGGCCATGACGCGGCCACGTTCGGAGAAAAAACGCGCCATCTGCGAGAGCCACGCCTCATGCAGCACCAGCCCTTCGCCTTTTGCGGTCGCGGCGGCCAGGGCACTGAGATCGTCACTGGTGGGGCCGAGCCCGCCGTTCACAATCAGCACGTCGCACTGTTCACTGCGCTCGCGCAGAACAGCGACCAGTGACTCAAGATTGTCGCCCACCGTATTGCGGCGCGTTAACGGTAATCCTTGCTCAAAGAAAAGATCGGCAAGCCAGGCAGCATTGGTATCAATAATTTGTCCATGCAGCACTTCGTCGCCGGTGGATAACATCTCCACGTTAATCATTGTGTTCTCCCGCTTATTTGGTCAAAACACTATAGCGCAAACGCGGGGTGGAGAAGAGGAGAAACTGGCGCGACAGCATGCCGCGCCGGAGAGATTAGAAGCCTGCGCTCACGCCCACGTACGGACCGTCGGCCAGCGCGTTGTCGCGGTTGCCGTCTTTACCGGCCAGGTTCAGATAGCGATAGCCTGCTTCGATGGTGATTGGACGCATGATGGTCCAGCGCGCGCCGGCGTTGGCTTCCTCATAGCTGTCGATACCGCTGGAGAGGGAGTCCGGAGAGTAGTAGTACTCGCCAAACAGGCCGAAGCTGTCGCCAATTTTCCACTGCAGGCCGCCGCCCACTGCCGCCGCATATCCTTCGTCACCGTCATTTGGGTTGGTATAGATACCTTTACCGCCGACGGTCGCCAGGAACGGGCCCAGAGGAATGTTGAGGCCCAGGCCGAGGCTTGCCGCGTCGCCGTCGTCATCGTTATGCGTCCAACCGCCGGTCATCGCCAGACCGGATGTCTCGGTACCCATGCCGAAGCCCAGGTGGGTATAATCCTGACCCGCCGAGCCGTTAATGCTAATGGCGTTCGCCGCCGCAGATACAACCATCAGGCCGAAGCCCACTAATGCCACTTTTTTCATTGTCGTGATCCCGCACAATTTTTATAGAGAAGTCCCAAAACCGCGAGATTTTAACCTGGGTCTTCCGGGGATCAAGCACTCTGCGTGCGGCAGGCCAGTAGATTGTAACTATTTGAAACGGCTATTATCCCTTCAGCGTTGCGTTAACCCACTCCTGCAGCGCGCGGCGCGAAACTTTAATGCCGCCATTTTTGAGTTCAGTCGGCAGCAGCAGCCAGCGGACGGGTTGCTCAAAACGCGCCACCTTGTCCCTGACCCAGTCGGGTAAAGTGGTGATATCCGTTCCCGGCTCGCACTCCACCACCGCCACCGGACGTTGCCCGAACTCAGCGTCGTCCAGCGGAACGATAAACACCTGGTTAACCTGCGGGTGCGTGGCGATAACGCGCTCGAGCGATTCCGGCTGGATCCCTTCTCCGCCGCTAAAAAAGAGGTTATCCATGCGGCCGAGGATCGTCAGACGGCCGTCATGCCATTCGCCGCGATCGCGGGTGGCGAACCATCCCTGCGCGTTGGTCAGCGGAATCAGTTCACCATCCCGCCAGTAGCCTGAGGCCATGCTTTGCGCTCTGATCCAGACTTCACCGTTAACGACCTGCACCTCTCTGCCCGGCAGCGCACGGCCCACGTCCGGCTCGCCGTCGGCCTCTTTCGCACAGACGGTTGACGCAAACTCGGTCAGACCGTAGCCGCAGAAGGTGCGTATATCCTGCTCTCGCGCCTGTTCGGTCAATTCCACAGGGATGGCCGCCCCGCCCAGCAGCACCGCTTTCAGTGCGACAGGCTGGTGGGCATTAAGCAGACGCCAGAGCTGGGTTGGCACGAGCGAGGCGTGGGTGCAGCCGCACAGCGCCTGCTCCAGAGGCTGTTTCTCGCGCACGGTTAACCGCGCGCCGGCCTGCAGCCAGCGCCATAAAATCCCCTGGCCCGAAACGTGGAACAGCGGCAGCGAAAGCAGCCAGTCGTCGTCTTCACCGTAGGGCATCAGCGACAAAACGCCGCTCGCGCTGGCAAGATGGGCTTCGCAGGTATGGACCGCCGCTTTCGGCAGACCGGTGGAGCCGGAGGTCAGCGTCATGGAGGCCAGCCGCGCCGGTTGCCACGCAGCGCAATACGCATTGGCGGTCTCGCGCATGCTCAGGGCAGGAAGGCCGTCGTAGCTGCCGTCCAGCACCAGCGCAAAGCGCAGCGTCATCTGCGGGAGCAGCACGTCCAGCAGCGGGCGCGGCAGCTGCGGATTAACGGGAAGAATACGCGCCCCGCACTGGAGTAGCGCCAGCCACGCCAGCAGGGTTTGCGGATGATTATGGGCCTGCAGCAGCACGCCGCAGCCCTCCTCCACGCCCTGCTGGTGAAAGCCTGCCGCAAGGCTGTCGATGCGCGCGCACAGCTGTTGCCAGCTGAGCACCTCGTCGTTCAGCCTCAGGACCGGTTTATCGGCAAACAGCGCGCACCAGTGTCGCCACGGCCAGTCGGTAAAACTCATCGCAACGGCTCCAGCGCCGCGACGTCGAGGCACGGCAGCGCGCTGTCCGGCCACGGGCGGAGAAGCTGAGCCTGCATCAGGTTCAGCGTGTCGAGGCCGGGGACCGTGTCAGGCGTTAACCAGGCGGCCATGCGCGCCAGCTGGGTTAGCCCAAGGCTGGACTCAATTGACGAGCTGATCACCGCCGTCAGCCCTAAGGCGTGCGCCGCCGCGACCTGTTCGCGCACTTTCGCCAGGCTGCCGGTCAGCGTCGGTTTAATCACTACCGCGCTTACGCCGGGCTCGGCAGCAAATTCAAAATCGGCCTCGCGCAGGCTTTCATCCCAGGCGATGGCAATCCCCGTTTCGCGGGCAAACGCGCGCGAATCCTCGCGGGTTTTGCACGGCTCTTCCAGGAAGGCAATGCGGCTCCGGTAGGCCGGGTTGACGTACTTCGCAAACTGCTGCGCCTTAAGCGGCGTCCAGGCGCGGTTGGCGTCCAGACGCAGATGCAGATCGGGGATCGCCTCCAGCAGCAGGTTGGCGACCATGCCGTCACGCACCGCTTCATAAAGCCCGACTTTGATTTTCGCGACCTTCTCGCCCGGCATGGCGGAGAGCTGCGCGAACAGCTCGTCCGGATCGCCCGTACAGAGCGGTGCCGCGCGGTAATTCCCCGCTTCTGGCAGGCTGCCGTCCAGCTCCGCCAGCGCGCAGCTGATACCAAAGGCCGCGGAAGGGACATCCGGTAACGCCGGGTTCTCGCCCTCACGCCACGCGTCTGCCCACGCCAGCAATGCAGCATGCGCATCCTCCAGCGACTCGAGGCTAAAGCCCGGCAGAGGCGAAATCTCGCCCCAGCCTTCCCGCTCGCCCTGCTGCAGATGCACGAAGAAGCCGTCACGGGTTTTTAACCGCCGTTCACGCAGCACCACGCCCGCGTCCATCGGTATCTGCCAGCGGTAAACCTGCGCGCGACGCATTACGGATTCCGTTTGTATTTGCTGAAGTCTGGCTGGCGTTTTTCGTTAAACGCGTTGCGCCCTTCCTGACCCTCTTCGGTCATGTAGAACAGCATGGTGGCGTTGCCCGCCAGCTCCTGCAGACCCGCCTGACCGTCGCAGTCGGCGTTAAGTGCCGCTTTCAGGCAGCGCAGCGCCATCGGGCTGTTTTGCAGCATTTCGCGACACCAGCGCACGGTCTCTTTTTCGAGATCGGCAAGCGGCACCACGGTATTCACCAGGCCCATATCCAGCGCTTCCTGCGCGTTGTACTGACGGCACAGGAACCAGATTTCACGGGCTTTTTTCTGCCCGACGATGCGCGCCATGTAGGAGGCACCCCAGCCGCCATCGAAAGATCCCACTTTCGGGCCGGTCTGGCCGAAGATGGCGTTTTCAGCGGCAATGGTCAGGTCGCACATCATGTGCAGCACGTGGCCACCGCCGATGGAGTAGCCCGCCACCATCGCCACCACCGGTTTTGGACAGGTGCGGATCTGACGCTGGAAATCGAGGACGTTCAGGTGGTGCGTCCCCGCATCGTCCTGGTATCCGCCGTAGTCGCCGCGCACTTTCTGATCGCCACCGGAGCAGAACGCTTTCTCGCCTTCGCCGGTCAGGACAATCACGCCGATGTTGTCGTCATAGCGCGCATCCGCCAGGGCCTGAATCATCTCTTTCACGGTCAGCGGACGGAAGGCGTTACGCACCTGCGGGCGGTTGATGGTGATTTTGGCAATACCGTCGGTGGATTTGTGGTAACGAATGTCGGTGTAGCCTTCGGAGCAGTCCTGCCATTCAACCGGGGCGTAAAGCATGTGTTCATCAGGATAGATCATAGAGTGTCCTTTATTCGAAGACGCAGTATCTGAGCCAGACTCGCGGCAACCGCGTCGGGGTTTTCCCGGTGGGCGTTGTGTCCGGCGTTGGGAATTGCATGGCAAACGGCGTTCAGCTCCGCAGCAAGGGCCGTAAACTTCTCATCACGTTCGCCATAGAGATAATCAAAAGTGAAATCACGTGCGCTGAGCGCGGTACGCAGGTCGGGCTGCACGGCCAGCGACGTCGCCTCGAGCATCATCGCCAGCGCCGCGCCGTTGTTCTGGCTGCGCAGGGTAATCAGCGCGTCGCGCTGGGCGTCCGTCAGGGAGGCAAACACGGGCTGTTGGTACCAGTCAGCGAATACCTTTTCCAACGGTTCGCTGCGAAAACGCGTCGCCCAGCGGCGGTCTGATGCCAGCCGCGCCTGTCGCGCATCGGCATCCTGCAGGCCCGGATGGCCGCCTTCTACCGTCACGCCCAACAGCCCCTTCGGCTGCTGGCAGGCATGGAACATCGCAATGCGGCCGCCGAGGGAGTACCCGACGAGCCAGAATTTCAGTATGTTGTAACTAACCTGAGTTCTGGTAAGCAACGCGCTCAGCTCGTCGAAGCCCGTCACGCCCAGGTGCCGGGATCCACCGTGTCCCGGCAGATCCAGATACAGCCGGGGGTAATCGCAAAGCCGCTCACCAACACCCTGCCACTCGCGGCAATCGCCGGAAAAACCGTGCAAAAAGACCAGCCAGGGATAGCCTGGTTTTCCAGCCTGCTGCACGCCAGTGAGGATCACAGCTGGCTCACCTGCGCCAGCAGGCTTTGCAGGGCCTGCGCACCGTCAGCCTCGTTAACCACCAGCTCAATCAGCGTCGCGCCCGGCTGCTTCCAGGCGGAGCTTAGCGCCGTATCCAGCTGTTCCCAGCTTTCCGGGCGATGGTATTTCAGGCTGAACATTGCCGCGGCGTGTTCGAAGTGCACGTTCTGCGGCATCAGATAGAAGCGCTCGCGCTCGCTCTGCGGCGTAGGCAGCAGGGAGAAAATCTGTCCGCCGTTGTTGTTAACCACGATCAGCACGAACGGGGCAGACGCCTGACGCAGCAGCGCCAGCGCGTTGAGGTCGTAGAGCGCGGAGAGATCCCCCACGATGGCCAGCGTCGATTTTGCGCTGGCGCGCTGCACGCCCGCCGCCGTAGAGATCAGCCCGTCGATGCCGCTGGCACCACGGTTGCTGTACACCGGGTAGCCCGCGGGCAGCTGCGAAAAGGCGTCAATCAGCCGCACGACCAGGCTGTTGCCGACAAACAGCTGCCCCTGCTCGGGCAGGTACTGGCGAATACGGTGCGCCAGCCCGGCCTCGCTGAACGCTTCACAGCGCGCATGGGTCAGTTCCCACGCCTGGCGCGACAGGTCCGGGAGGGTAACCGCCCAGGGTTTGCGTTTTTCAGCCGGATGGAGCGCCAGCCAGGCGTCGATACGGCTGACCAGACGACGACCGCGATGGTGCGCCGGGTCAAGACGCCCTTCCAGCGCGTCCACCAGCCAGTATTCGTCCGGCGTGCAGGTGGCCTGCCACTGCAGTAACCGCTTGCCGGTTAAACTCGATCCAAGCTGGACCACAATCTGCGCCTGCGACAGCTCGGTGACCGCTTTGGCATTACCCAGCCAGAGATCCGCGCACGGCAGCGGCTGCCCGGTCTGGGAAAGCACGTCGCCGATCAGCGGCCAGCCCAGGGTTTGCGCCCATTCGGCGACCAGCTTGCCTTCGGCAGCGCTCATGCGCCCGGCGATAACCACGCCGCGCTTCTGCCGCCAGAAGAACCAGTCGCGCTGCTTCGCGCTCTCAAGGTGCGTCTGCTCGCGCAGCCACGGTTTTTCACTCTGCCACCAGTCACCGAGAGACTGCTGCCAGTCAAGACCCGTGTCGTCCAGCTCGCCGTACAGCGGCTCGGCAAACGGGCAGTTGATATGCAGCGCCCCGCCGCGCAGCGTTTCCATGGCGTGATCGACGGTGGAGACCAGCCAGCTTGCCGGAATATCCTGGGTGGGCCGGGGCAGCGAAATCGTCTGCGAAGGATGCGAAGAAAAGAGTCCCGGCTGACGGATGGCCTGATTGGCGCCGCAGTCGATAAGCTCAGGGGGACGATCGGCCGTCAGCAGAATCAGCTTTTCACCGGTTAACCCGGCTTCAATCAGAGCCGGATAGAGGTTCGCCACGGCAGTACCGGAAGTGACAATCACCGCCACGGGTTCTTTGCTGACCTTCGCCAGACCCAGCGCGAGATGCCCGAGGCCACGCTCATCAAAGTGGGTGTGGTGAATCAACGCCCGGTTTTCGGCGGCCGCCAGCGTCAGCGGCGTTGAGCGAGAACCCGGTGCAATACACACATGCCTGACGCCATGGCGCGTCAGGGCTTCAAGGATCACCGCCGCCCAGCGTCGGTTAAAAGAACTTACTGACATGAGATTGTCCGGTATCAAGAATGCGACACAGTATAAATAATAGAAAAAATTGGAATTTTGATGTGAATCGGGATTGCGCGATTCAGTATTAATCCCTTAGGAGCAGAGAGCGCAACCCGGCCGCTTTGTTTTCAATCTCCTGCCACTCCTGCTCCGGGTCAGATCCGCTGACAATGCCGGCCCCGGCGTAGAGCCGCAGCGAGTCCTCATGGACGCGGGCTGAACGCAGCGCCACGCAGAACTCACTCTGGTCAGGCGATAAATACCCGGCCGAACCGGCGTACCACTCGCGGTTAAAGGGCTCAACCTTCTGAATAAACTCGCGCGCAGGCTGTCGCGGCAAACCGGCAACGGCCGCCGTCGGCTGTAGCATATGCAGGCACTGCTCGTCGTCGGCCTGCTTGAGCTCGGTCCAGATACAGCGGCGCAGATGCTGCACCTTACGCAGGCGTACCACCTGGGCAGGCAGTACCTCAAGCGTCTGCGTAGAGTGCTGAAGACGCTGACAGATATCTTCCACGACCAGCATATTCTCGCGCTGGTTTTTATCGTCGTTCAGCAGCCACTCGCCCAGACGCTGCGCCTTTTTATCATCGGTATGGCTGGCGACGGTGCCCGCCAGCGCTTCGGTGCGCAGCAGCGTGCCGCGTCGCCGCCAGAGACGCTCGGGCGTCGAGCCGAGAAACGCGTTGCTGGCGTCGAATACCATGCAGAAGTGATAGCAATGTAAATTGAGGGCGCGGCTGGCCGCCATCAGCGCGACGGGGTTAATGCGCTGTGTAAACTGAAGATCGGTGGCCCTCGCAAGGACAACCTTTTCAAAATCACCGCGCGCGATGGTTTCGGTCGCCCTTCGGACAAGTCTCAGCCATTCGGCCCGTTGAGGCTGATGGTTTTCGTGCTCAACCTGAACGGCCAGCGGGCGGATAGGCCTGGCTGGCTGGAGCTGCTGTAAAAAATCCCGCGCGGCATGGGCATCTTCCTGAAGTGAATAATCGCTCCACAGCTGCAGGCGCAGCGTAGCGGTGCCGGCGGTACGTCGCCAGAACAGTCGCGGTAAAAAGAGGCTGCCCTGCTCCGGATTAAAGGCGTTCAGGCCGCAGATGCGGGTATCACCTGGCGCGTTTTGCTCGCGCAAAAACTGCGTGGCTAACGCCAGAGAGGAAAAGATGATAACCGCCCCCAGCGCGGCCAGCTCTTCATCGCCGTTACGCTGCTGCCAGTAAAACTGCGGATAGCACTGCTGCGCCCCAAGCCAGGCGAGAGGGTCGAAGGCATCGTTTAACGGGAAAGAGACGTCGAAATGACGTATGCCGGGCGTTGCGGGTAACGCTTGCGAAAGCTGGGTACGCAATTGCTCCAGCGCGAGGAAAATCGAATTCACGCGAACCTCTCCCTGTTAAAACCTCGTATTATACGGGGTACTGGCCATAAATAGCAGTACCCACGTATAGGGAGTGGTTAAGCGGCTTAACGACGGGCCAACAGCAGCCCCAGTACCAGGCCTACGGCAGCCCCCACGCCAATACCCTGCCACGGTTTTTCATGCACGTAATCATCGGCACGGTACACCGCTTTTTTGGCGCGGTAGTAGTAGGTATCAGACGCATGGCTGACGCGGTTTTTCACTTCATGCAGCGCCTGTTCGGCACGGGCTTTTAGCTCAATATATTTCTGATCGGCAGGGTCGCCCGAGGAACGTAACACCTCTTCCAGCGTTTCGCTCAGTAAGGCCAGGTCGTCGTCGATACGGGTATCCCAGGATTGAAATGACATATTTTTCTCCATGTTAGTACACCAGTTCGCTAACTATAGCCAACGACTCGCCATTACGCCTGCTTCGCTTCCCGCGCCATGCCGATGTGGGGAATGCCGTCTTCATCGTACACCTCGGTGACCGGCACGAAACCAAAGTGGCCGTAGAAGGACTGCAGGTGCGCCTGTGCGCCCAGGTATAACGCCTTGTTCGGCCACTGTTTCTGGCATGCCTCCAGCGTTTTCTCCATCAGCTGATAGCCCAGTTTTTCACCGCGCGCTTTGCCGCTGATGATGACCCGACCAATCACGACAGGCTCGAATTCGTCCTCGCTTTTCAGAATCCTCGCATACGCCACCAGCTCGTTATCCCGCCAGCCAAGAATATGGCGGTTCTCGCCGACGAGATCGTCGCCGTCGATGTCCTGATACGGGCAGGTCTGTTCAACCACAAACACTTCGCAGCGCAGTTTCAGCAGGGCGTAAAGTGAATGAACGGTAAGGTCACTATGGTGTAAATCTTGCCACTGGATCATGTCAGTCTCCTTCCTGGGGTTCATCACGTTATACTAAACACCTCCCCGTTCAGCAAAGGGCTGATTGCGTTATGGAACTGATTTTTCTGGGTACGTCCGCGGGCGTGCCAACCCGCTCACGGAATGTGACGGCGATACTGCTGGATCTTAAACACCCCACCCGCGGCGGGCTGTGGCTGTTTGACTGTGGTGAAGGGACGCAGCATCAGCTCCTACACACCGCTTATCACCCCGGCAAGCTGGATAAAATTTTTATCACCCATCTGCATGGCGACCATCTGTTTGGCCTTCCCGGCCTGCTGTGCAGCCGCTCGATGGCCGGTAACGCCAACCCGCTGACGATTTACGGGCCTGCGGGTATTCGTGAATTTGTTGAAACCACGCTGCGCCTGAGCGGGTCGTGGACCGATTATCCGCTGGAGGTGGTTGAGATTACCGAAGGCCTGGTATTCGATGACGGAGATTATCGGGTTAGTGCTCAACCGCTCAATCATCCTGTGGAATGCTATGGCTACCGTGTTGACGCGCATGACAAACCCGGCGCGCTGGATGCCGCCGCGCTGATGGCCGATGGCGTAAAACCCGGGCCGCTGTTCCAGCGCCTGAAGCACGGCGAGACCGTCACGCTGGAGGACGGGCGCGTCATCAATGGGCAGGATTATCTCGCCGCACCGCAGCCCGGCAAGAAGCTGGCGATCTTTGGCGACACGGCCCCGTGCCGGGCGGCGCTCACGCTGGCCCAGGGCGTGGACGTGATGGTACATGAAGCGACCCTTGAAACGGCGATGGAAGAGAAAGCCAACGGCCGGGGCCACAGCTCGACGCGACAGGCGGCGCAGCTAGCCCGTGACGCGGGCGTCGGGAGGCTCATCATCACCCACGTCAGCTCGCGCTACGACGCGCGGGGCTGTGAAAAGCTGCTGGCAGAGTGCCTCGCGCTGTTCCCGGAATGTGAGCTGGCCGAAGATTTCGCTCAGGTCAGCGTTTAGTCCTTCATTTTTCCCTCAGGATGCCGATAACGATTAAAAGGTCAGCATTTCTCTCGAGGGTAGAATGGATAATTTCCAGAAAGATATTGATGACAGGGCGAATCTGACCCTGTCGAACCGTTTTGAACTGTTGCTGTTCCGTCTTGGCACCTCTCTTAACGAAAATAAATCTGAGCTGTTTGGCATTAACGTCTTTAAGCTGCGTGAAATTGTGCCGATGCCGGAGTTCACGAAACCCGCCGGGATGAAATCACCGCTGATGGGAATGGTGAATATCCGCGATCAGGTGATCCCGGTGATTGACCTGGCCGCCGTGGCGGGCTGTAAGCCCACCACCGGGCTGAATATCCTGCTGATCACCGAATATGCGCGCAGCGTGCAGGCGTTTGCCGTGGAGTCGGTTGAGAACATCATGCGTCTGGACTGGAAGCAGGTGCACGCGGCGGAAACCGCCGTCAGCGGTCGCTATATCACCAGCATTGCGTGTCTTGACGAGAAGAGCGATACCAACGATCTGGCGATGGTGCTGGACGTTGAGCAGATCCTGTATGACATCACCCCGGCCAACCACGATCTGCACGCCACCAATCTGAAAACCACTAAGTTCAATATCAAGCCGGGCGCGGTCGCGATTGTGGCGGAAGATTCCAAAGTGGCGCGTTCGATGCTGGAGAAAGGCCTGCAGGCGATGGAGATCCCGGCGCAGCTGCATATCACCGGCAAAGACGCGTGGGAAAAAATTGGCGTGCTGGCCGCACAGGCACAGGCTGAAGGCGTGCCGATCACCGATAAGATCGCGCTGGTGCTGACCGACCTCGAAATGCCGGAGATGGACGGTTTTACGCTGACGCGCAAAATCAAAACCGACCCGGTTCTGAAGGATATTCCGGTGGTGATCCACTCTTCCCTTTCCGGCAACGCCAACGAAGACCATATTCGCAAGGTGAAGGCGGATGGCTACGTCGCGAAGTTTGAGCTGAACGAGCTGTCGTCGGTGATTGAGGAAGTGCTGGACCGCTCGATGAAGAAGATTGACGGGCCGTTGATTAGCCGTAAACAGCTGGCTTAGTCGGGTGGCGCTACGCTTACCCGACCTACAAAACCCGTAGGCCCTGCAAGCGTAGCTACGCTGGGCAATAAAAAAACCCGCCGAAGCGGGTTTTTTGTTTTTACATCAGCGGCATCGCTCGCTGCACGATATCAATCAGCGGTTGCGGATAGATACCGAAGATCAGCACCAGCAGCGCGGAGATAAGCACGACGATACCACCAGCGCTGTACTGCCAGTTGCCTGGAGCATCACGATTGAGCTGCTGAGGTGCGCTCAGGTACAGGCTCACGGCCACGCGCAGGTAGTAGTACAGACCAATCGCGGAGCCGATCACCACGCCCGCGGTCAGCCACCACAGGTGCGCCTGCACACCGACGGCCAGCACGTAGAACTTACCGATAAAGCCAAGCGTCATCGGAATACCGGCCAGAGAGAGCATCATCACGGTCATTACGGCGGACAGGATCGGACGGTGCCAGAACAGACCACGGTAAGAGAACAGTGAATCGGCATCCGGACCACGGTACGGGCTGGACATCAGGCTCACCACGCCGAAGGCGCCGAGGCTGCTGAACAGGTAGCCGGCCAGATAGACGCCCACGGCTTCCATCGACATCTCACCGCTCTGCAGCGCAATCAGCGCCACCATCAGGTAGCCCAGATGAGAGATAGACGAGTAGCCCAGCAGACGCTTGATGTTGGTCTGGCTCAGCGCCATCAGGTTACCGAAGATGATGGAGACGAACGCGATGATGCCCAGCACCACGCGAACCGCTTCGCTGTCACCCACCGGCGCGTACAGGAACAGACGCATCACCACCCCGAAGATGGCGATTTTGCTCGCCGTCGCCAGGAAGGTCGACACCGGAGCCGGTGCACCCTGGTAGACGTCTGGCGTCCACAGGTGGAACGGCACCAGAGAGAGTTTGAAGCCAAGGCCAACAATCATCATGCCCAGACCCGCCAGCAGCAGCGGCTCATGCAGCATGCCGTCACCGAGGCTCTTGCCGAGCGCCATAAAGGAGAGGTTACCGGACTGTGCGTACACCAGCGCAATACCAAACAGCAGGAACGAGGACGCCGCCGCAGACAGGATGGTGTACTTGATGCTTGCTTCCAGCGAGCGCTTCTGGCGGAAGGCGTAACCAATCAGACCGAACAGCGGCAGAGAGATCAGCTCAATGCCGAGGAACAGCGCGGCCAGGTGGTTCGCATTCGCCAGCAGAATGCCGCCCAGCGCGGCAATCAGAACCAGCAGGTAAAACTCTTCTTTGTTGTCGTTGTAGCCTTCGAGCCACGGGTACGCAAAGGTACAGGTTGCCAGGCTCGCCAGCAGCACCAGACCGGTATACAGCATGGCGTAACCGTCAACGCGCATCAGCGGGGTGACGTCCATCGCCCCACCCTGGCCAACAAACCAGAGTGAGACTAACGCGGCGTTCAGGCCGATGACCGACAGCGTGGCATTCAGGAAGTGATTGCGTCGCCACGCAATGGAGAGCATCACAACCACCACCGTCAATCCGACGATCAGCAGCGGTAGCAGCGCGATCAGTTGTTGTGGAGTTATTGTCATGGCGAATTACGGCCTTGTAGTAGAAACAGAATTAACAAACCACTGCTGGATATTGCCCATCGCGCTGTGCGAGGTATCCAGAATCGGCTGCGGGAAGAAGCCCAGCAGCACCAGCAGTACGACCAGCAGCAGGATGATGAACAGCTCACGCAGCGACATCCCCGGCAGTTCTTGTGCAGCAATTTCGCTCTTCGCTTTACCGAAGTAAGCGCGGTGCAGCATCGCCAGCGAGTACACGGAAGCGAACACCAGACCAAAGGTGGAGATCACGGTAATCACCGGTACCACTTTGAAGCTGCCGAACAGAATCATAAATTCGCCGACGAAGTTACCGGTACCCGGCATCCCCAGAGTCGCCACCGCGAAGAACATGGAGAGCGCTGGCAGCCACTTAATTTTGCTCCACAGACCGCCCATCATACGCATGTCGCGGGTGTGCAGACGTTCGTACAGCTGGCCGCACAGGATGAAGAGACCGGCTGCGGACAGACCGTGCGCAATCATCTGGATCACCGCCCCCTGGTACGCCAGCTGGCTACCGGTGTAGATAGCAATCAGCACGAAGCCCATGTGGGAAACGGAGGTGTAGGCAATCAGACGCTTGATGTCGTACTGGGTGAAGGCCATCCAGGCACCGTAGAAGATACCGATCACACCCAGCCACATGGCAATCGGTGCGAACTCTGCGGAGGCGTTCGGGAACAGCGGAAGGGCGAAACGCAGCAGGCCGTAGGCCGCCGTTTTCAGCAAGATGCCCGCCAGGTCAACGGAACCCGCCGTTGGCGCCTGAGAGTGTGCGTCTGGCAGCCAGCCGTGCAGCGGAACCACCGGCATTTTCACCGCGAAGGCGATGAAGAAGCCCAGCATCAGCAGGTATTCTACGCCGTGCGACATTGGGGTCTTCAGCAGGTCTTCGTAGTTGAAGGTCCAGGTGCCGGTCGCGTTGTGGTGAACAAACACCAGCGCCAGAATGGCAATCAACATCACCAGACCACTCGCCTGGGTATAGATGAAGAACTTGGTTGCCGCCGTGATACGCGTTTTACCGTCGGACGCCTTGTGGCCCCACAGCGCGATCAGGAAGTACATCGGCACCAGCATCATCTCCCAGAAGAAGAAGAACAGGAACATGTCGATGGCAAGGAACACGCCGATTACGCCGCCCAGGATCCACATCAGGTTCAGGTGGAAGAAGCCCTGGTATTTTTCAATTTCTCGCCAGGAGCAGAGTACCGCCAGAACGCCGAGCAGACCGGTCAACACCACCATCAGCAGTGAGAGACCGTCAATCGCCAGGTGGATCGTAATGCCGAAACGTGGGATCCACGGCAGGATGAACTCAGACTGCCACTGCGGAATGCCCGCAGACTGGGTCAGTGAGTAACCGCCCTGCAACCACAGTTGCAGGCCAAGCGCGAGCGTCAATCCCATGGTGATCAGCGCGATCCAGCGCGGCATCTTCACGCCAAAGCGTTCAGTCTGCCAGCACAGGAAGCCGCCGATGAAGGGAATTAATATTAGCCAGGGTAGTAACATGGCGATTTACATTCCTTTTTAAGGCCCCCAGCAGGGGCCTGATTTTCAACGAATTCGAATAAAATTCACTTAACGATCAACGCAACACCATCAGCAGCGCCAGCACGACAACCGCACCGATGCTCATGGACGCCACATACCAGCGCAGGTAACCGTTCTCGCTGTACAGCAGGCCTTTGCCTGCAAAGCGGGAAAGGATCGCCGGGATATTCATCAGGCTGTTCAGCGGGTCGCGCTTCAGCAGCCACGCGATGCCCAGGAACGGCTTAACGAAGATCATGTCGTACAGCCAGTCGAAGCCCCACGCGTTGTACCACCAGGTGCCCAGCAGGCGGCCCGGCGCACTGTTGGCCACGGCAGTGACCAGCGTACGTTTGCCCAGCCACAGCCATGCCGCAATCAGGATGCCCGCGATAGCGACCACACCGGAGGTGATTTCAAGCGTCAGAACGCGACCGTGCTCAAGCTCGGTTGTCGCCGGCAGCACGCCCTGCAGCGGAGGCACAATCATCGCGCCAACGAAGGTGGACAGTACCAGCAGCACAATCAGCGGCAGGTGATGGGTAATCCCCTTCCCTGCGTGAGCGTGAATTTGTTCTTTACCGTGGAATACGATGAAAATCATACGGAAGGTATACAGGGAGGTCATGAACGCACCGACCAGACCCGCAACCATCAGATTGATATGACCATTCGCCATGGCACCCGCAAGGATTTCGTCCTTACTGAAGAAGCCCGCGGTGATCAGCGGCAGGGCCGCCAGCGCCGCGCCGCCCACCAGGAAGCAGACATAGACCAGCGGGATGGACTTACGCAGTCCGCCCATTTTGAAGATGTTCTGCTCGTGATGGCAGGCCAGAATCACCGAACCGGATGAGAGGAACAGCAGCGCTTTAAAGAACGCGTGCGTCATCAGGTGGAAAATGGCCGCGTCCCACGCCTGAACGCCCAGCGCGAGGAACATGTAACCAATCTGGCTCATGGTGGAGTACGCAAGTACGCGCTTGATGTCGGTCTGCACCAGCGCGGCAAAGCCTGCCAGCACCAGCGTGACCGCACCGACGATACCCACCAGGTGCAGAATTTCCGGAGTCATCAGGAACAGGCCATGGGTACGCGCAATCAGGTAGACACCGGCGGTAACCATGGTCGCAGCGTGGATCAGCGCGGAGACAGGGGTTGGACCCGCCATCGCGTCGGCCAGCCATGTCTGCAACGGCAGCTGCGCGGATTTACCCACGGCACCACCCAGCAGCATCAGCGTTGCCCACCACAGCATGTTGTTGCCTGCGGCGAAGTGCGCTGGCGCCAGTTCCACCATTTCGCGGAAGTTCAGCGTGCCCAGTTCGTTGTAAAGAATGAACAGCGCGAAAGCGAGGAAGACGTCACCCACGCGGGTCACGACGAACGCTTTCATGGCCGCTGCGCCATTCTTCGGATCGGTATAGTAGAAACCGATCAGCAGGTAAGAGCACAGGCCCACGCCTTCCCAGCCCAGATACATCAGCAGCAGGTTATCAGCCAGCACCAGAACGACCATGCTGGCGATAAACAGGTTGGTGTAGGCGAAGAAGCGGGAGTAACCCTCTTCACCGCGCATATACCAGGAGGCGAACATGTGGATCAGGAAGCCAACGCCGGTCACCACGGAAAGCATGGTCAGCGAGAGGCCATCCAGCACCAGGTTGAAGCCGATGTTGAAATCACCGACCGACATCCAGGTCCACAGCGGCACGCTGAAAGGCTGACGCCCGTTGTTAAAGAAGTCGATACCCGCATACGCTGTCACCAGCGCGGCCAGGCCAACAGAGCCCATGCCGACGGTTGCAGACAGATTCTCAGACCAGCGGCCGCGAGAAAACGCCAGCAGCACGAAGCCAATCAGCGGAAAAATAATGGTTAAGGCAAGCATGTTCATCCACGCAACTCACTTACTGAATCGATGTTCAGATTCTGGCGGCGACGATGGAGCTGCAGCAACAGCGCCAGGCCAATACTCGCTTCGGCAGCCGCAAGACTGATGGCGAGAATGTACATCACCTGACCATCGGTCTGGCCCCAGTAGCTTCCGGCGACCACGAAGGCCAGCGCGGAGGCGTTAATCATGATTTCCAGCCCGATCAGCATAAACAGCAGATTGCGGCGGATAACCAGACCAGTCAGACCCAGAACGAATAAAATCGCAGCGAGGATCAGTCCATGTGTTAAGGGGATCATGCGCGCTCCTCCGTTTTTCTTTTCGCGCGGTCGTCAGTGCGGTTGCTCAGCACCTCGCCAGCACGCTCTTCGCGGCCAACATGGAAGGCCACAACCAGACCTGCCAGCAGCAGCATGGAGGCCAGTTCAACCGCCAGAACGTATGGGCCAAAGAGCGTAATACCGACCTCTTTAGCGCCGATCGGCGTGCCGTCGATGCCCTGATCGTTTACACCCAGAATGGCGTACACGATCACCACCAGCATGATGGCCGACAAAATTGCCGGGCCGATCCACACCTGCGGTTTTAACCACTGACGTTCCTGCTCGATTTCAGAGCCGCCCAGGTTCAGCATCATCACGACGAACACGAACAGCACCATGATGGCCCCGGCGTAGACGATGATTTCCAGCGCACCGGCGAAGTGCGCGCCCAGTGCGAAGAACACCCCGGAAATAGCCAGCAGCGAGATGATTAAGTACAGCAGCGCATGCACCGGATTGGTGTGCGTGATCACTCGCAGCGTAGCCAGGATGGCGATAAGGCCACAGATATAAAAAGCGAATTCCATTGCCCTCTCCTTACGGTAACAGGCTCTTGACGTCGATAGGCTTGGCTTCGTTCTCTGCTTCGCCCTTATCTTTGCCGTCGATTGCCATACCCGCCATCCGGTAGAAGTTATATTCCGGGTATTTGCCCGGACCGGAAATCAGCAGATCCTCTTTCTCGTACACCAGATCCTGACGCTTGTACTCACCCAATTCGAAGTCTGGGGTGAGCTGAATCGCCGTGGTTGGGCACGCTTCTTCACACAGACCGCAGAAAATGCAGCGTGAGAAGTTGATGCGGAAGAACTCAGGGTACCAGCGGCCGTCTACCGTCTCGGCTTTCTGCAGAGAGATACAGCCAACCGGGCACGCTACCGCACACAGGTTACAGGCAACGCAGCGCTCGGAACCGTCCGGGTCGCGCGTCAGCACGATACGGCCACGGTAGCGCGGCGGCAGATATACCGGCTCTTCCGGGTACATCCGGGTTTCGCGTTTGGCAAACGCGTGCAGGCCGATCATCCAGATACTGCGTACCTGGGTACCGAAGCCTACCAGTAATTCTTTTAAGGTCATGGTCTATTGCCCCTTATGGCTGCTGCCAGAGAATGACAGCGGCCGTTACCAACAAGTTGACGAGCGTCAGCGGCAGGCACACTTTCCAGCCGAAGGACATTACCTGGTCATAACGCGGACGCGGTAACGCTGCGCGAATCAAAATGAACATCATCATGAAGAACGCGGTTTTCAGCGCGAACCAGATGAACGGCGGTAAGAACGGGCCATGCCAGCCACCGAAGAACAGCGTTACCATCAACGCGGAAATGGTGACGATACCGATGTACTCGCCCACGAAGAACAGACCGAATTTCATACCGGAATATTCGATGTGGTAACCGTCGGCCAGTTCCTGTTCGGCTTCTGGCTGGTCAAACGGGTGACGGTGACACACCGCCACGCCCGCGATGGCAAAGGTAATAAACCCAAAGAACTGCGGAATCACGTTCCAGATGTCGGCCTGGTTGTTGACGATGTCGGTCATGTTAAATGAACCGGCCTGCGCCACCACGCCCATCAGGGAGAGACCCAGGAACACTTCATAGCTTAGGGTCTGCGCGGACGCACGCATCGCACCCAGCAGCGAGTATTTGTTGTTACTGGACCAGCCTGCGAACAGCACCGCGTAAACCGCGAGGCCTGCCATCATCAGGAAGAATAGAATGCCGATGTTCAGGTCAGCGACCACCCAGGTCGGGCTGACCGGAACGATAGCAAACGCCAGCAGCAGCGAGGTGAAGGCGATCATCGGTGCCAGAGTAAAGATCACGCGATCCGAGAAGCGCGGGATCCAGTCCTCTTTAAAGAACATCTTGATCATGTCCGCGACCAGCTGGAGTGAACCACCCCAGCCCACGCGGTTCGGTCCGTAACGGTTCTGGAACAGACCGAGCAGACGACGTTCACCAAAGCTCATGAACGCGCCGCAGGTGACCACCACCAGCAGGATAACAATCGCTTTCAGAATGCTCAGCAGGATGTCGATAAGATCCGGCGTTAACCAACTCATGCTTTTGCCTCCTGCAGATTATCAAGACGCGCACCCGCCAGAACCGGCGCGATGCCAGGCATACCCATCGGCAGACCGACCTGCCCTGCTGTCAGACTTTCAGAAATAATCAGCGGAAGGCTGATGGTCTGGCCGTCATAGCTAAAGGCAATGTTCGCGCCCGCGTTAACGCCAAGCTTCGCAGCGTCCGCCGGGTTGAGCTTGATGTACGGCTGCGGCATGCGGGTCTGGAAGACCGGTGAACGCTGGGACAGCTCGTCGCTACCGAACAGGTGGTAGTACGGGGCAATACGCCAGCTACCGTCCTGCGCCTGGAAACTCGCCGGTACGGTGGTGAAGAAGTCCAGACCGGTTTCGGAGGCTTCAATCAGACGCACGCCCGGATCGCCGTGGCGCAGGGAGCCGCCCACTTCAGCCTGGAACTTGTTCCATGCCTGCGGGGAGTTCCAGCCCGGTGCCCATGCGAACGGGATTTGCGAACGCGGCGCAGACGGCTGGTTGTTCCCTTCCATGGAGAAGGCGAACATGGTGTCTTTATCCTGCGGCTGGCGCGGTTCGTGCACGCTGATATTGGCGCGCATTGCGGTACGGCCACTGTAACGGTGCGGTTCACGCGCCAGTTTCTGGCCGCGAATACGGAAGCTCGCTTCAGGCGCGGCATCTTTAATGCCCGCCAGCTGAGGCAGTTTTTCGACTACCGCATCGATAACGTGGTCGAGCTGCGTCCAGTCCACTTCACGGCTCTGCACGGTGCTGTGCAGGGAGTGCAGCCAGCGCCAGCTTTCCAGCATCACGGTGTTGCTGTCGTAGTACGCCGGGTCATAAACCTGGAAGAAACGCTGTGCGCGGCCTTCGTTGTTGATAACCGTACCGTCGCTTTCTGCGAAGCTTGCCGCAGAGAGCACCAGGTGCGCTTTGTCCATAATCGCGGTGCGCTGATGATCGATAACCATCACCAGCGGCGCTTTAGAGAGTGCAGCGTCGACACGCGCGGCTGATGCATGGCGATGCAGGTCATTTTCCAGCACCACCACGGCGTCAGCGGCACCGGACTCCAGTTCGCTTAACGCAGCTTCCAGCGAGCCGCCGCCAATCATGCCCAGACCAATGCTGTTCACCGCACGGGCAATCATGGTCACGCCAACGTCAGCACCGCGGCCTTTCAGAGCTTTAGCCACGTTGGCTGCTGCCTGAATGATCTCTGCGCTACCGGCGTTGGTACCGGAAATAATCAGCGGTTTCTTCGCACCGGCCAAGGCCTGAACAATCACGTCAACCTTGTTTTGCAGGTCGCGATCCAGCTCAACGGCCGGTGAGTTGTTGTCCAGCGCGTGGGCAATGGCAAAGCCAAGACGCGCCTGATCTTCAACCGGTGCGCAGTAGGTCCACGCCGCAATATCGTCCAGACGGGTATTGTCGACGTTGGTCACAAACAGAGGATGCTTCGCGCGCTGGCCAATGTTGAGGATCGCCGCAATCTGCCAGTCAGCCACTTTTTGCGCCGCTGCCATTTCACGTGCTTTCCCCTTCACCGCCTGACGAACCGCCAGAGCCGCGCGTGCGCCGGTCTGCGTCAGGTCTTCACCCAGCACCAGAACCGCATCATAGGATTCAATTTCGCGCAGCGCAGGGGTATGGATACCGCCTTCACGCAGCACTTTCAGTACCAGCTGCAGACGTTCCTGCTCGCCCTGGGCGATGCCGGTATAGAAGTTTTCCGCCCCCACCAGCTCGCGCAGCGCGAAGTTGCTTTCGATGCTGGCACGCGGGGAGCCAATACCAATCACTTTCTTCGACTGGCGCAGAATATCTGCCGCGCCCTGCATCGCCTGTTCAGCGTTCAGGGTAATGAAGTCGTCGCCACGGCGCTGAACCGGCTGACGCGGACGGTCCTTCAGGTTCACATAGCCATAGCCGAAACGACCGCGGTCGCACAGGAAGTAGTGGTTAACGGTACCGTTGTAACGGTTTTCGATACGACGCAGTTCGCCGTAGCGCTCACCCGGGCTGGTGTTACAGCCGAGAGAACATTGCTGGCAGATGCTTGGCGCAAACTGCATGTCCCATTTACGGTTGTAACGCTCGGAGTGGGTTTTATCCGTGAAGACGCCGGTCGGGCAGATTTCTACCAGGTTACCGGAGAATTCGCTTTCCAGTACGCCGTCTTCCGGACGACCGAAGTAGACGTTGTCATGTGCGCCATACACGCCCAGATCCTGACCGTCTGCATAGTCTTTGTAGTAACGCACGCAGCGGTAGCAGGCGATGCAGCGGTTCATTTCGTGAGAGATGAACGGCCCCAGATCCTGGTTACGGTGGGTACGCTTGGTAAAGCGATAGCGACGGAAGCTGTGACCGGTCATCACGGTCATATCCTGAAGGTGGCAGTTACCGCCCTCTTCACAGACCGGACAGTCGTGCGGGTGGTTGGTCATCAACCATTCCACAACGCTTTCGCGGAACTGTTTCGCTTCTTCGTCATCAATCGAAATAAAGGTGCCTTCGGTGGCTGGCGTCATACAGGACATCACCAGGCGACCACGCGTGTCTTCCGCGTTTTGATATTGCTTCACCGCACACTGGCGGCAAGCACCGACGCTGCCCAGCGCCGGATGCCAGCAAAAGTACGGAATATCGAGGCCAAGAGACAGACAAGCTTCCAGCAGGTTGTCCGCCCCGTTGACTTCGTATTCTTTGCCGTCTACATGAATCGTAGCCATTAGCATGCTTCCAGTTGGCTCGGTCGAAACCGAGCGTTAATCAAAATTCTTGTCGTTACCAGCGCGCTTTAAGCAGGTTCGGCTGAATCCCATTAATCGCATGGGTATTGCTGAACGGCTGCTTGATGCCTGCTTCGAACTCGTCGCGGAAATATTTGATCGCGCTCTGCAGAGGTTCGACGGCACCCGGTGCGTGGGCACAGAAGGTTTTACCCGGGCCTAAGAATCGACACAGTTGCTCAAGTGTCTCGATATCGCCAGGCTGGCCTTCGCCACGTTCGATTGCACGCAGGATCTTCACGCTCCACGGCAGACCATCACGGCACGGTGTGCACCAGCCGCAGGACTCACGGGCGAAGAACTCTTCCAGGTTACGCACCAGCGAGACCATGCCGATCTCGTGGTCGACGGCCATCGCCAGCGCCGTACCCAGACGGCTGCCTGCTTTACCAATGCTTTCGAATTCCATCGGCAGGTCAAGGTGGGCTTCGGTCAGGAAGTCTGTCCCTGCCCCACCCGGCTGCCAGGCTTTGAATTTCAGGCCATCGCGCATGCCGCCCGCGTAGTCTTCAAGAATTTCACGTGCGGTGGTACCGAACGGCAGTTCCCAGACGCCAGGATTTTTCACGCGACCGGAGAAGCCCATCAGCTTGGTACCGGCATCTTTGCTTGAGGAGATGCCCTGATACCACTCCACGCCGTTCGCGAGGATAGCCGGGACGTTGCACAGGGTCTCGACGTTGTTGACGCAGGTCGGTTTACCCCACACGCCGGAGCTTGCCGGGAACGGCGGCTTGGAACGCGGGTTCGCACGGCGGCCTTCCAGGGAGTTAATCAGCGCGGTCTCTTCACCGCAGATATAACGCCCGGCACCGGTGTGCACGAACAGTTCGAAGTCAAACCCGGTGCCGAGAATGTTTTTGCCCAGCAGGCCCGCTTCGGTGGCTTCTGCAATCGCGCGACGCAGGTTTTCCGCCGCTTCGATGTACTCACCGCGCAGGAAGATATAGCCACGGTACGCTTTCAGCGCGAACGCGGAGATCAGCATGCCTTCCACCAGCAGGTGCGGCAGCTGCTCCATCAGCAGACGGTCTTTATAGGTACCCGGCTCCATTTCATCGGCGTTACACAGCAGGTAACGGATGTTCATGGATTCGTCTTTTGGCATCAGGCTCCACTTCAGACCGGTGGAGAAGCCCGCGCCGCCGCGGCCTTTCAGGCCAGACTCTTTTACCGCGTTAACGATGTCGTCCGGCGCCATGCCGCCAAGGGCTTTACGCGCACCGGCATAGCCGTTTTTGCTCTGATATTCGTCGAGCCATACCGGCTGTTTGTCATCACGCAGACGCCAGGTCAGTGGATGCGTCTCAGCAGTACGAATTACAGTTTTCATTTGTACTGCTCCAGCAGGTCAGGAATCGCTTCCGGCGTCAGATGGCTGTGAGTGTCCTCATCAATCATCATGGTCGGCCCCTTGTCGCAGTTACCCAGGCAGCAGGTTGGCAGCAGAGTAAAGCGCCCATCGAACGTGGTCTGGCCCGGCTTGATATTGAGCTTCTTCTCAATCGCAGCCTGAATGCCCTGATAACCGGTAATGTGGCAGACCACGCTGTCACAGTAGCGGATCACATGGCGGCCTACCGGCTGACGGAAGATCTGGCTGTAGAACGTGGCTACGCCTTCTACGTCACTTGCCGGAATACCCAGCACTTTCGCGATCGCATAGATCGCCCCGTCCGGCACCCAACCACGCTGTTTCTGTACGATTTTCAGCGCTTCAATGGACGCCGCACGCGGGTCTTCGTAGTGGTGCATCTCGTGCTCAATGGCGGCACGTTCTGCTTCACTCAGCTCAAAAGCCTCGGTTTGTGGTTGTTGATTCTCGTGCATAATTAGCGGTCCACATCTGACATAACAAAATCGATACTACCCAGATACACAATCAGGTCGGAGACCAGACTGCCGCGGATGGCGGACGGGATCTGCTGCAGGTGCGCAAAGCTCGGCGTACGCACGCGAGTACGGTAGCTCATGGTGCTGCCGTCACTGGTCAGGTAGTAACTGTTAATACCCTTGGTCGCTTCGATCATCTGGAAGGATTCTTGTGCCGGCATGACCGGGCCCCAGGAAACCTGCAGGAAGTGGGTGATCAGGGTTTCGATATGTTGCAGCGTGCGCTCTTTCGGTGGCGGCGTGGTCAGCGGGTGATCCGCCTTGAACGGGCCTTCCGGCATGTTGTTGAGGCACTGCTCAAGGATGCGCAGACTCTGGCGCAGCTCTTCCACTTTCAGCATCACGCGGGTGTAGCAGTCGGAAACGCCGCCGCCCACCGGGACTTCAAAGTCGAAGTTCTCGTAGCCAGAGTAAGGACGGGCTTTACGCACGTCGAAATCAATACCGGTTGCACGCAGACCTGCACCTGTTGTCCCCCACTCCAGCGCCTCTTTGGCGCCATAGGCAGCAACGCCCTGGGAACGCCCTTTCAGGATGGTGTTACGCAGCGCGGCTTTCTCGTAAGAGGCCAGACGTTTCGGCATCCAGTCGAGGAATTCACGCAGCAGGCGGTCCCAGCCGCGCGGCAGATCGTGTGCCACACCGCCGATACGGAACCAGGCCGGGTGCATACGGAAACCGGTAATGGCTTCTACCAGATCGTAGATTTTCTGACGATCGGTAAAGGCGAAGAAGACCGGGGTCATTGCGCCGACGTCCTGAATGAACGTGGAGATGTACAGCAGGTGGCTGTTGATACGGAACAGTTCTGACAGCATGACGCGAATCACGTTAACGCGATCCGGCACGGTAATGCCTGCCAGTTTCTCAACGGCCAGCACGTATGGCATTTCGTTGACGCAGCCGCCGAGGTACTCGATACGGTCAGTATACGGAATGTAGCTGTGCCAGGACTGACGCTCGCCCATCTTCTCAGCACCACGGTGGTGGTAGCCGATGTCTGGCACGCAGTCGACAATCTCTTCGCCGTCGAGCTGAAGAATAATACGGAAAGCACCGTGCGCAGACGGGTGGTTCGGACCGAGGTTGAGGAACATGAAGTCCTCGTTGTCGGTACCGCGCTTCATGCCCCAGTCTTCCGGTTTGAAGGTCAGCGCCTCCATCTCCAGATCCTGCTTGGCTTTGGTCAGCTCAAACGGATCGAATTCGGTAGCACGTGCCGGGTAGTCTTTACGCAGCGGGTGGCCGGTCCAGGTCTGCGGCATCATGATGCGCGTCAGGTGTGGATGGCCGTCGAAGGTCATGCCGAACATTTCCCATGTCTCACGCTCGTACCAGTTGGCGTTCGGGAAAAGTTTGGTGATCGTCGGCAGATGCATGTCGTTTTCAGACAATGCCACCTTGAGCATGATATCCGTATTACGGTCTATTGAGATCAGGTGGTAGAAAACGGAAAAATCCGCAGCAGGGAGACCCTGGCGGTGCGTTCTGAGACGTTCGTCCATGCCGTGTAAGTCAAACAGCATGACGTATGGTTTTGGCAATTTCTTGAGGAAATCGACAACTTCCAGCAATTGTTCACGCTTCACCCAAACAACGGGTACCCCGGTGCGGGTAGCCTGAACAGTAAAGGCATCCGGCCCAAAACGGTTGCGCAGTTCGCCAATGACTGGGTCATCCAGATGATCCCGGGTCTGCCAGGCGGCTTCTTGCGCGGTTAAGTCGGTCATATTGTTCACCATTGCAAATGGTCCGTGGTGACTGTTGAGCCTGGCTTCGCGCTATTTGAGTAGTGATATGCGAAGGTGTTCTCCAGGCCTACAGGCGCAAATTAAATTTCGTCAGGCGTACGCAGATTGGTGACGGCAATACGTTCACCACGTTTACGCTCGCGCTCAGACTGCATGTTCGCGCGATACACACCCTGATCGCCAACGACCCACGACAGTGGGCGACGTTCTTTACCGATGGACTCCTGCAGCAGCATCAGCGCCTGCATGTAGGCTTCCGGACGAGGCGGACAACCCGGGATGTACACATCCACTGGGATAAATTTATCTACGCCCTGTACGACGGAATAGATGTCGTACATACCGCCAGAGTTAGCACATGCGCCCATGGAGATAACCCATTTTGGCTCCAGCATCTGGTCATAAAGACGCTGAATAACAGGTGCCATCTTGGTAAAGCAGGTACCGGCCACCACCATCAGGTCAGCCTGACGTGGGGAAGCACGCAGTACCTCTGCCCCAAAACGCGCAACGTCATGCACCGCAGTGAATGACGTCACCATTTCAACGTAGCAGCAAGAAAGGCCAAAGTTGTAAGGCCAGATGGAGTTCTTACGACCCCAGTTGACCATATCGTGCATGGCATGTTCGAGTTTGCCCATGTACACGCTTTTATTGACTTCTTGCTCCAGGGGGTCGGTTACGATCTCCTGTTTTTGCAGGGGGTAACGGTCATTCTCACCGTTAGGATCTATGCGGGTGAGCGTATAATCCATCTTATTGCCTCGCTGTTACTGCTGACGATTAGAGATACTGTTTTCCGGGTTGATGTGTTCACGACGTGAACGCGCAGGCGTCCAGTCAAGCGCGCCAATACGCACCAGATAAACCAGACCGGCCAGTAGCACTAAAATGAAAATTGCGGCCTCGACAAAGCCCACCCAACCACTTTCGCGAATGGAGGTAGACCATGCGAAGAGGTAAAGCGCTTCCACGTCGAAGATGACGAAGAACATGGCTACCAGGTAAAACTTGGCAGACAGGCGTAAGCGAGCGGTACCTACTGAATCAATACCTGATTCGAAAGGTGTGTTTTTGTGCCTTGCACGGGCGCGACCGCCCAGGAACCAGCCGCCGACTAACATCAGGCAGCACAGGCCAATGGCTACAATAAGAAAGATTGCGAATGCCCAGTGATGAGCGATGACTTCTGTGGATGTTGACATACTCATTGCTTACTCATCAAAAGTGATACCAACGACACTGCTCTTGCTGGCAGATGGGCATCACATCGATTCATGGGGAGGAACAAATAACCTTACACTAACTGTCAGAAATGAGACATAGACAGCAAAATGATGGGGTTTTTTACTCCTTTCTATAACCTATTGTCAACTTTAACAAAGGTTTCTTCACATTAAATTACATCGAGCGATTCTCATTAACATTTGGTGCCCTTTAACCCTGGTGGGTACATGACTTTCCGTCAAATGTATGTTGTTGAATCGTGTCCGTTTCGGAAGTAAAAAAAATAACCCTCCTATTTTGACAGGATTTGCCAACGATTCCTCCCCCCAAATAGGAGTATTTTCTTGATCTGCGACACGCTTTTGTTAATTCAACCTGGAAAACGGCAACATATTTCCTGTTTTTTTAACATAGGGGGGATATGGATGAAGTTAGAACGGAAAACGGATGAGTTTTAATCAAAAGCATTTAGCTTATTGATAAATAGAGGGTATCCCGTAAATCCACGCGGCATACGCGGGTATTATTGCTAAAAAAAAGCCACTGCATGTGAAAATCACACGAGTGGCTTTTTTTTACACTTACATTTTGTTACCAGAATTTTGAGCTGGCGATCACTCAAAATCCCCTTCAACGATCAGGGAATCATCCCCCCCTTCGGAGGTAACGCGCTCGAACTGCCACGGGTTATGGTAGTTTTCCATCGCCTCGAACACCACTTTTGCCAGCTCGTTATGGCTGGACGAATTATGGCAGAGCAGATATTCCGTATCCGGCAGCGCAGGCAGGCCATCGGATTTTCCCAGAACGCGCAGATCGGGGCTCATCATTTCTACCGGACGGGCGGTAACACCCAGACCGGCTTTCACGGCGGCACGCACCGCTGGCAGCGTGGACGCCACATACGCCAGACGCCACGGAATATTGGCCTCATTCAGCGCCGTCAGCACCATATCGCGGAACGGGCTCGGGTCATCCAGTAACACCAGCGGCACCGGCTCGCCTTTTTGCAGCACGTATTCGGCCGCGCAATACCAGTGCGTAGGTGATGTACGCAGCGTCAGGCAATCAAACTGCCCGGGACGATGCGTGGTGACCACCAGGTCGACTTTATTCTCATTTAACATCTCAACCATAAAAGCATTACGCTTTACGCTAACGTCCAGCGCAAGCTTCGGATAAACCGAACTGATGCGATTGAGAAGAAACGGCAATATAGTATCCGCCGACTCATCAGATGCACCTAACGTTAGCACGCCCTGAAGGTTGCTAAACATTAATGACATACATGCTTCATCATTAAAGCGAAGAATTTTCCTGGCATAACCCAGAAGCTGAATACCGTGTTCCGTTAAGAGCTTATTACGCCCGTGACGGGCAAATAGCTCTTTACCAACCAGTTGCTCCAGCCGCTGCATTTGCTGGCTGACGGCGGACTGAGTTCGGCAAACGGCGGCAGCAGCTGCTGCAAAAGTGTTGAGATCGGCGACCGCAACAAACGTTCTCAGCAGATCGAGGTCGAGATTCATTATCGGACGATTTGCATTTATCATATCTATTCACTTTCAGGTTGCTCGTGCGGAGCTGCCCGGGTTGAAGCTGTGTGTGTACAGTTAAGCAATTCCCTCTGAAGATTTTCCCTCGCATCCCGGCCCGGCAGACTGCCTGACAGATAGTTATTGTGCTGCTTTATATCAACAGTCAGAAAGCACGTTTCATGACGTTATTTTTATTCTCTTAAACGTTCAGGATATTTAGATGTTCGCAGGTTTATGTAAATTACATTAAAGGTATAACACCTTTTCTGCCATCTGTATCGCAGCGCTGTCAACGTAGCAGGAGATGTGCGACACATTCCAGCCAGAGATAACTCTAACAATAACAATCAATTAATTCAGAAAACCAGTGTCAGATATACAAAAAACGTGCATCTGTCCTCTGCTTTCCTTGAAGACATCTTAACCCAAATCCACTTTATTTATAAGTCTTATTGCAATATTAAGGATTAAAGAAGAATGTTAAGCTTCTAAACTAATTTTATTAAAATTAACTAAAGTTGCATTTTATAGGTTAATAATAAATAAATTTTAATTTAGATTAAGACTATTCATTAATGGCATTTAACATTAATTTCACATGAGTAACTTTTATCCACAGTATGCTATTACAGAAACAGGCATCAAGCATTCAGGTTTTACGAAAAGTCACTCAGGGTGATTGCCACCTCTGTCCAGCTTACTACTTATTTTTAACAGCACATTATACAGTATTTTGGCAAATGGATAGCACATTTAACCTAACCTCTCGCTAAGCGCGCAACTTTAAGACAGTGAAAAAGCGCACGCGCAGCGAAAAAGATTCATCAATAATTTGCTCCGGGCACAAAATCTTCTCCTGCACACCCTTCAAAACGAAGCGAGGGGGGAGTACATTATTCCGTGCTGACTTCCACGGCAGGGAGCGGCAATAATAGCGAAAAGGTTAAAGGTTCATGTCCCCTATCGAAAAATCCAGCAAGCTAGATAACGTCTGTTATGACATCCGCGGCCCGGTTCTGAAAGAGGCAAAACGCCTTGAAGAAGAAGGCAACAAGGTTCTGAAACTCAACATTGGTAACCCTGCGCCATTTGGTTTTGAAGCGCCGGATGAAATTCTGGTTGATGTGATCCGCAACCTTCCGACTGCACAAGGCTATTGCGATTCAAAAGGACTTTACTCCGCACGTAAAGCCATTATGCAGCACTACCAGGCACGCGGTATGCGTGATGTTACCGTTGAAGATATCTATATCGGCAACGGCGTCTCCGAACTGATTGTGCAGGCAATGCAGGCCCTGCTGAACAGCGGGGACGAAATGCTGGTACCCGCGCCGGACTATCCGCTGTGGACGGCTGCCGTATCACTGTCCAGCGGTAAAGCAGTGCATTATCTGTGCGACGAATCCTCTGACTGGTTCCCGGACCTGGATGATATACGCGCAAAAATTACGCCCCGCACGCGCGGTATCGTCATTATTAACCCCAACAACCCGACGGGCGCGGTTTACTCAAAAGAGCTGCTGATGGAGATCGTCGAGCTGGCCCGCCAGCACAACCTGATCATCTTTGCAGACGAAATTTACGACAAGATCCTCTACGACGCGGCGCAGCACCATTCCATCGCCGCGCTGGCCCCGGACCTGCTGACCGTCACCTTTAACGGCCTGTCCAAAACCTACCGCGTGGCCGGTTTCCGCCAGGGCTGGATGGTGTTAAACGGTCCTAAAAAACACGCCAAAGGCTATATTGAAGGGCTGGAGATGCTGGCCTCCATGCGTTTATGCGCCAACGTGCCGGCGCAGCACGCGATCCAGACCGCGCTCGGCGGCTATCAGAGCATCAGCGAGTTTATCGTGCCCGGTGGACGCCTGTACGAACAGCGTAACCGCGCGTGGGAGCTGATCAACGATATCCCGGGCGTCTCCTGCGTGAAGCCGAACGGGGCGCTCTATATGTTCCCGAAAATTGACGCAAAGCGCTTCAATATCCACGACGACCAGAAAATGGTGCTCGATTTCCTGCTGCAGGAAAAAGTGCTGCTGGTCCAGGGCACGGCGTTTAACTGGCCGTGGCCGGATCACGTGCGTATCGTGACGCTGCCGCGCGAAGATGACCTGGAAATGGCCATCAGCCGTTTCGGCCGCTTCCTCTCCGGATACCATCAGTAACGTTGCCTTTCTGCCGGGTGGCGCTGCGCTTACCCGGCCTGCAAAATCCGCAAATTTGCATCTTGCCTCCCCTCCCCGCACAATGAACGCCTGTCGCAGTGAAGACAAAAGGTAACCTATGAGTCAGAGTCATTTCTTTGCCCACCTCTCCCGCCTGAAACTCATCAACCGCTGGCCGCTGATGCGCAATGTCCGCACGGAAAATGTGTCAGAGCACAGTCTGCAGGTTGCGATGGTCGCTCACGCGCTGGCCGCGATTAAAAATCGCAAATTCAACGGTCAGGTTAATCCAGAGCGCATCGCCCTGCTGGCGATGTACCACGATGCGTCAGAAGTGCTCACCGGCGACCTGCCTACGCCGGTGAAATATTTCAACTCGCAAATTGCGCAGGAATATAAGGCCATTGAGAAAATTGCCCAGCAGAAGCTGATTGAGATGGTGCCCGAAGAGCTTCGTGATATCTTCGAGCCGCTTATCAACGAGCATCAGTACACGGAAGATGAAAAGTCGCTGGTCAAACAGGCCGACGCGCTGTGTGCCTATCTGAAGTGTCTCGAAGAGCTGTCCGCAGGGAATAACGAATTCTTGCTGGCGAAAACGCGCCTGGAAAAAACGCTGGAATCCCGCCGCAGCGAAGAGATGGATTACTTTATGCAGGTGTTTGTACCGAGCTTCCATTTATCGCTGGATGAGATTAGCCAGGATTCTCCCCTCTGATTTTCGCCCAGCGGCGCTGCGCTTGCAGGGCCTGCTGGCTTGTTGGCCGGGTAAGGCGCAGCCGCCACCCGGCAAAATGCTCAGAACGGAAACAGGACCGGTATCAATACCACGCACACCACCATCACCAGCACGGTGAACGGCACGCCCAGCTTCACGAAATCGCTGAACCGGTAGTTCCCCGGTCCCAGCACCAGCGTGTTTACCGGTGAAGAGACCGGCGTCATAAACGCCGCGGAAGCGGCCATCGCCACCATCATCGCAAACGGATACGGCGATACGCCCATGGACTTCGCCATCGCCAGGGCGATAGGTGCCATCAGTACCGCCGTCGCGGTGTTCGAGATAAACAGGCCGATGGTGGCACACATGATAAACAGGCAGACCATCATCATGTATGGCCCATACCCGCCGCCCACGTCCATTAAGCCTTTAACGATCAGGTCTACCCCGCCGGTTTTTTGCAGCGCCAGGGCAAAAGGCATCATCCCGACAATGAGAATGATGCTCGGCCAGTGAATGGCCTTATAGGCGCTTTCGGCGTCAATGCAGCGGAATTTGCCCATCAACAGGCAGGCGATGATTGCGGCGACCGGATTGGGGATCTCATCGGTCAGCATCAGCGCCACCATCAATACCAGGCAAAAAATCGCATGGGGCGCCTGGCTGTGGGCCGGGGAGGCGTCGCTCTCCTCAACGGGCATGTTGAGCACCACAAAATCACGCCCTTTTTGCCCGAGCTGGCTAATCAGCTTCCAGTTACCGACGACGAGAAAAATATCGCCCAGCAGGATCGGCTCATCCACCACCGCCCCTTCCATCGCCACGCCATCGCGCTTCAGCCCCACGACGTTCAGACCATAGCGGGTGCGGAACCCCATCTCCCGCACGGTTTTACCCAGCAGTTCCGACTCCGGGATCAGCGACACCTCGGCCATGCCGACATCCAGCGCCTGATCGGAGAAATACTCCCCGCGCAGCACCATCGGCTCCAGCAGCTGTTCACTGCAGAACTCGCGCAGGTCCACATCCGCGGTGGACATATCAATCAGCAGGACGTCACGCGCGCGGAATTCCGACACCCCGTTGACGTTGACGATCACCCGGCGAAACCGTCGCCAGCGCTCTACGCCGATCACATTCGCGCCATAGCGCTCACGCAGCTTCAGGTCATCCAGCCGCTGCCCCACCATCGGCGAGCCGGGCCGGATCGCCAGACGGCGCGCGCGCCCGGTAAGGCGGTACTCCTTAATCAGATCGCGGAAGGTGCGTCGCTTCCATCCTTCTTTATTTTTGTCCTGTTTTTCACCTTTCAGGGCAAAACGGGTCAGCAGCATGTAGACCACGCCCATGACCAGAATGACCAGCCCAAGCGGGGTGACGCTGAAAAAGCTAAAGCCCTCAAATCCTTCCCGGATCAGTTCGCTGTTGACCACCAGGTTCGGCGGCGTGGCCACCAGGGTCATCATGCCGCTGATAAGCCCGGCAAAGCTCAGGGGCATCATCAGGCGAGAAGGCGAGCTCTGCATCCGCATGGAGACGCTCAGCACCACCGGGATAAAGATAGCGACCACGCCCGTGGAGCTCATAAACGCCCCCAGCCCGGCGACGGTCACCATCAGGTAGATCAGCATCTTGGTTTCGCTGCTGCCCGCCACTTTTACCAGCCACGCCCCCATAATGGTCGCTACGCCGGTGCGCACCAGACCATCCCCTATGATAAACAGGGCGGCAATCAGGATAACGTTGGGATCGCTAAATCCGGAGAAGGCTTCCGGCAGCGTCAGCGTTCCGCTGAGCACAAATGCGACGATAACAAACAGGGCGACGGCGTCCATGCGTACCTTGCCCGTGGCAAAAAGAATGATGGCGATTAAAAGCAGGCTCAGGACCCAAATCAGTTCACCGTTCACAACCTATCCTTGTCAGTGGAAGATGAGGAATTTTGCCATAAAAAAGCCCCAGCAATGTGGGGCCATATCATGGGATTACATTTTTAGCGAGACGGTTACAACTCCGTCAGAGGCTTTTGAAACAGACAGTGCCGTCAGTGAATCCAGCACCAGGTCTGCCTCGTCCAGGCGGGGAGATTCCGCAGGAACGTTAACGGCGATGACGTGGCTTCCTGCGTTCAGCCCGGCCAGTACGCCAGCCGCCGCATCTTCCACCACCACGCACTCTGCAGGGTCCAGGCCCAGCAGTTCAGCGCCCAGTAAAAATGCGTCAGGCTCCGGTTTACCCCGCTTCACGCGCTCCGCCGTGATAAACACGTCCGGCGTTGGCAACCCTGCAGCCTTGTGCCGGGCGTGGGCCACCGGCACGGAACCGGAGGTGACGATAGCCCACGGGATCTGCGCCTCGTTCAGATGCTCAAGCAGCTCGCGCGCGCCCGGTAACGCGGTGATGCCGTCCGTATCGGTGGCTTCAATGTGTTCCAGGTACTTGAACTCCGCCTGAATGTCCTCCTCAGAGCGTCCGGCCAGGAAGTGCCGTAGCGAGGTAATGGCCTGTTTGCCATGGATAAAATTCAGCACGTCCTGATGGTCGATGCCATGTCTGTCAGCCCAATGGCACCAGGAACGTTCCACAACCGGCAGCGAGTCCACCAGCGTACCGTCCAGATCAAACAGAAAACCTCTACACTGCACACGCACCTCCGTCAGGCATTAATGATTTGTTGAATTTCGTTGCTGCTTAAATGGTATTGACGCGGGCAGGCGTGCCACGCGCTCAGCATACGCTGATATTTATCCCACATCGGGGTCTGCGCGTTGAAGCCGTGGGTGCCCGCGTCAAAGTGGGTATAACGTCCTTCCGTATTCACCATGAAGCGCACATAGCTCAGATAACGCGCTTCCGTTGCGGCATCAAAACCTAAGAAGGTCACGCGGCGCTCGTCAATGGACTGCTGATCTTTGAGATTCGTCCAGGACACATGCAGGGCGTGATACATCTCCATAATGTCGATCACGATGCGACAGGTTTCTTCTTTCAGCTCGCCAAACTCGCGGTCCAGTTCGCGCATTTGTAGACCAAAGCCGCGTTCGACGATGGTTTGCAGGCGGCTGTAGCGCGCAGCGTTATCGGGATCAAGCATAGTCATCATCTTGTACTGGTTAGACAAAATCAGACGTTGGGCATGGGTCATTTCCATCTTTCGACTCCTGTAGCGCATTGCACTTAAAAAAAAGACACGGTAACTGATTGTTACTGTGCCCTCTTTTCTTGGTCGTTTCGATGATCAATCACAATTCATCGAGGAATGTTTTATCCAGTTGCTTAAATGCACGCTTTAACGTGTCCGCCAGCGCCTGGTAATCCGGCTTGCCTTCCACCGGGGCGAGCGCCTGCCCGGCCTCTTCCAGTTTACCGCGCACTTCATAAAACCAGTGTAAAATAGAAGGGGGAAGTGGCGTGATGGACCGTTTACCTAACCACCACAGGCCCTGCATTGGCAGGCTTAATGCGAAGAGTGCCGTGGCGACGGCAGGGCCAAGCTGTCCACCGAGCGCAATCTGCCAGCACAGCGTAAAGATAGCGACAGGCGGCATAAAGCGAATCGCATAGCGCGTGGCGCGGATGGTGCGATTCTCAATAAACATCGGCGCAAGGCGCTTTTCCATCGGCCACGTCTTTGCGTAATGCTGTCCCCGACGAAACAGGCTAAAGAAATTAACGGACGGGTTCTCTGGTGTCGACATGGCTGTACCTCAACTTCACATATAAAAATTAAAATTTTCGTGCAAAACCACAACAAGCTATGACAACGTTCAAAATATTTTGTCATCACTACCCCGTATCGGGTATCCTGTGCCAGCCTGATAGGGCCTTAGACGAGAATCATTAGCTCGTCAAATTATTGCATATTATGCCATTGGCTGAAAATTGTGCAAAATGGCATAAAATCATAGTTATTTCTTCCATCATGCCACAATGTTCGTTTGGCATGATGTTAATCATAAATGTCCGGGTCATCATGCGTTACGCTGTTAGACTCACTGACGTTTTTTTAGCCACGTATCAATAATAGGTACTTCCATGTCGAGTAAGTTAGTACTGGTTCTGAACTGCGGTAGCTCCTCACTGAAATTCGCCATCATCGATGCGCTCAACGGTGACGAATACCTCTCTGGTTTGGCCGAATGTTTCCATCTGCCTGAAGCACGTATCAAGTGGAAGATGGACGGCAGCAAACAAGAAGCGGCTTTAGGTGCAGGCGCCGCTCACAGTGAAGCGCTGAACTTTATCGTTAACACTATTCTGGCACAAAAACCAGAACTGTCTGCTCAGCTGACTGCGATTGGTCACCGTATCGTCCACGGCGGCGAAAAATACACCAGCTCCGTGGTGATCGACGACTCTGTGATCCAGGGCATCAAAGACTCAGCCTCTTTCGCACCGCTGCACAACCCGGCTCACCTGATCGGTATCGCTGAAGCGCTGAAATCCTTCCCGAATCTGAAAGACAAAAACGTGGCCGTATTCGACACCGCGTTCCATCAGACCATGCCGGAAGAGTCTTACCTCTATGCCCTGCCATACAGCCTGTACAAAGAGCACGGCGTACGTCGCTACGGCGCGCACGGCACCAGCCACTTCTATGTGACTCAGGAAGCGGCAAAAGTGCTGAACAAGCCGGTTGAAGAACTGAACATCATCACCTGCCACCTGGGCAACGGTGGTTCTGTTTCTGCTATCCGCAACGGTAAATGTGTTGATACGTCCATGGGTCTGACCCCGCTGGAAGGTCTGGTGATGGGTACCCGTTCCGGTGACATCGACCCGGCGATCATCTTCCACCTGCACGACACCCTGGGCATGAGCGTTGACCAGATCAACAAAATGCTGACCAAAGAGTCTGGCCTGCTGGGTCTGACCGAAGTCACCAGCGACTGCCGTTACGTTGAAGACAACTACGCAGAGAAAGAAGACGCTAAACGTGCAATGGACGTTTACTGCCACCGTCTGGCGAAATACATCGGCTCTTACACTGCGCTGATGGAAGGCCGTCTGGACGCGGTTATCTTCACCGGTGGTATCGGTGAGAACGCGGCAATGGTTCGTGAACTGTCCCTGGGCAAACTGGGCGTTCTGGGCTTCGAGGTTGATCACGAGCGTAACCTGGCTGCCCGCTTCGGCAAGTCTGGCTTCATCAACAAAGAAGGCACCCGCCCTGCTCTCGTTATCCCAACTAACGAAGAACTGGTCATCGCGCAAGACGCGCACCGCCTGACTGCCTGATTCCACACCGCCAGCAATGCTGGCGGTGCTGTTTTGTAACCCGCCCGATTTGGGCGGTAACGAAAGAGGATAAACCGTGTCCCGTACTATTATGCTGATCCCTACCGGAACCAGCGTCGGCCTGACCAGCGTCAGCCTTGGCGTTATCCGTGCTATGGAACGCAAAGGCGTTCGTCTGAGCGTCTTTAAGCCAATCGCCCAGCCACGTGCCGGTGGCGATGCACCAGACCAGACCACCACCATCGTTCGCAAGAACTCCAATCTGCCGGCGGCTGAACCGCTGAAGATGAGCCACGTTGAGTCTCTGCTCTCCAGCAACCAGAAAGACGTGCTGATGGAAGAGATCATCGCCAACTACCATGCTAACGCGCAAGACGCGGAAGTGGTGCTGGTTGAAGGTCTGGTTCCAACCCGCAAACACCAGTTTGCCCAGTCTCTGAACTTCGAAATCGCGAAAACCCTGAACGCAGAGATCGTTTTCGTGATGTCTCAGGGCACTGACACCCCGGAACAACTGAACGAGCGTATCGAACTGACGCGCAGCAGCTTCGGCGGCGCGAAAAATACCAACATCACCGGCGTGATCGTCAACAAGCTGAACGCGCCAGTGGATGAGCAGGGCCGTACTCGCCCTGACCTGTCCGAGATCTTCGACGACTCGTCCAAAGCGAAAGTCATCAAAGTTGACCCGGCTAAGCTGCAGGAATCCAGCCCGCTTCCGGTTCTGGGCGCGGTGCCATGGAGCTTCGATCTGATTGCCACCCGTGCAATCGACATGGCGCGTCACCTGAACGCGACCGTGATTAACGAAGGCGACATTAACACCCGTCGCGTGAAGTCCGTGACCTTCTGTGCGCGTAGCATTCCGCACATGCTGGAACACTTCCGCGCAGGTTCCCTGCTGGTGACCTCCGCAGACCGTCCTGACGTGCTGGTTGCAGCCTGCCTGGCCGCAATGAACGGCGTGGAAATCGGTGCGATCCTGCTGACCGGTGCCTACGAGATGGACCCACGCGTCAGCAAGCTGTGCGAACGCGCGTTCGCTACCGGCCTGCCGGTCTTTATGGTGAACACCAACACCTGGCAGACCTCCCTGAGCCTGCAGAGCTTCAACCTGGAAGTGCCGGTTGATGACCACGAGCGTATCGAGAAAGTACAGGAATACGTTGCGGGCTACATCAACGCAGACTGGATCGAATCCCTGACCGCGACCTCCGAGCGCAGCCGCCGTCTGTCTCCTCCAGCCTTCCGTTACCAGCTGACCGAGCTGGCGCGTAAAGCGGGCAAACGCGTTGTTCTGCCAGAAGGCGACGAACCACGTACCGTTAAAGCGGCGGCTATCTGTGCAGAGCGCGGCATCGCGACCTGTGTGCTGCTGGGTAACCCGGATGAGATCAACCGCGTAGCGGCCTCTCAGGGCGTTGAGCTGGGCGCTGGCATCGAAATCGTTGACCCGGAAGTGGTTCGCGAAAGCTACGTCGCCCGTCTGGTTGAGCTGCGTAAGAGCAAGGGCATGACCGAAGCCGTTGCGCGTGAGCAGCTGGAAGACAACGTGGTGCTGGGCACGCTGATGCTGGAGCAGGACGAAGTTGACGGTCTGGTTTCCGGTGCGGTTCACACCACGGCGAACACCATCCGTCCACCGCTGCAGCTGATCAAAACCGCGCCAGGCAGCTCTCTGGTGTCTTCCGTGTTCTTCATGCTGCTGCCTGAACAGGTTTACGTTTACGGCGACTGCGCGATCAACCCGGATCCAACCGCAGAGCAGCTGGCAGAGATCGCTATCCAGTCCGCAGACTCCGCGACCGCTTTCGGTATCGAGCCGCGCGTGGCGATGCTCTCCTACTCCACCGGCACATCTGGTGCAGGTAGCGACGTAGAGAAAGTGCGTGAAGCGACCCGTATTGCGCAGGAAAAACGCCCTGATCTGATGATCGACGGCCCGCTGCAGTACGATGCCGCAGTCATGGCTGACGTTGCAAAATCCAAAGCGCCGAACTCGCCGGTTGCAGGTCGCGCTACCGTGTTCATCTTCCCGGATCTCAACACCGGTAACACCACCTACAAAGCGGTACAGCGTTCTGCCGACCTGATCTCCATCGGGCCAATGCTGCAGGGCATGCGCAAACCTGTGAACGACCTGTCTCGTGGCGCACTGGTAGACGATATCGTTTACACCATCGCGCTGACAGCGATCCAGTCTTCGCAGCAGCAGTAATGTATTGCCGGATGGCGCTTCGCTTATCCGGCCTACAAAACCGTAGGCCCGGTAAGCGCTAGCGCCACCGGGCAACAAAAAGGCGACCACTTAACCGGTCGCCTTTTTTATTTACAGCAGCTCTCTCGCCGCCGATACAATGTCATGTGCCGTCAGGCCATACTCTTTCTGCAGGAAATCCTGCGTTCCCACCTGGCCGTAACGCTCCTTGACCCCGACCCGCCGCATCGGCACCGGACAGGTTTCCACCAGCACTTCCGCTACCGCCGACCCCAGGCCGTTGTGAATGCTGTGGTTTTCGCAGGTGACGATGCGCCCGGTTTTCTCGGCGTAGTTTTTCACCAACATTCGGTCGATAGGCTTCAGGGTAAACATGTCGATGACCGCCGCGCTGACCCCCTCCTGCTCTAGCTGGCGCGCCGCCTCCAGCGCCTCCGCCACCATGATGCCGTTGGCAATCAGCGTGATATCACTGCCTTCGCGCAGCACGTTGCCTTTGCCAATGGTAAAGGTCGAGCCCGGCGCATAGACGCTCGGCGCCTGCTTGCGGATGGTGCGCACCCAGTAAAAGCCTTCGAGGTCGATAAGCTGACGCAGTACGTCCTCGAACATCACCGCGTCTGTGACCTCCAGCACCACCGAATGCGCCAGACCGCGCACGATGCCCATATCTTCGAACGACATGTGCGTCCCGCCGTTGTGGCAGGCCGTCACGCCCGCGTCTGAAGCAATCACCTTCACGTTGTTACGCTGGTAGTCCAGGGACATAAACAGCTGGTCGAAGCAGCGGCGGCTGGCAAACGCGGTGAAGGTATGAACGAACGGCTTGCGGCCGGTAAGCGACAGCCCGGCTGCCGTGCCGATGACGTTAGCTTCCATAATGCCGCAGTTAATCACGTGCTGCGGATAATCGCGCGCCACGCCGTCCATCGCCATCGAGCTCATCAGGTCGGCTTCAAGCGCAATGATGTCGCTTCCGGCCTCAATCTGCTTTGCCACGAAGCCCGCGTAAACTTTACGCATCTCAACGGCGTCTTTCTGTCCTGCCGGTGCAACCTTAATCATGTGAAGCCTCCAGTTGGCGAATCGTCTCGTTGAGGGCCGCTTTACTCTCCGCGGTCAATCGCAGGTGATGCGAGTTGCTGAGCTGCTCCAGATACGGCACCCCCTGGCCTTTGATGCTGTCAAGGATCACCACCCGCGGGCGAGCGTCCGCGGCAGGCACCCGGGACGTTACCGCCAGCAGCGCAGGAATGTCGTCCCCCTTGACCGTCACCACGTCAAAGCCAAAGGCGCGGAATTTGCCCTCGAGGTCGAACGCGCAGATGATCTCGTCCAGCTCGCCGTCGAGCTGCTGTTTGTTCCAGTCGACAAATACCGTCAGGTTGTTCAGGCGATGGTGGGCAATAAACTGGAACGCTTCCCAGCACTGCCCCTCGTTCAGCTCGCCGTCGCCGACGATGCAGAAGACCCGATTCGGCCGCCCTGCCAGCCTGTGCGACAGCGCCATGCCGCCGGCGATGGAAATCCCCTGTCCCAGCGAACCGGTGGTAGCATCTACGCCGCGCGTTTTCAGACGGTCCGGGTGGCTCGGCAGGCGCGTCCCGTTTTGGTTGAGCGTGCTCAGCTCTTCTGTCGGGAAGTAGCCCTTGATCGCCAGGGTGCTGTAGAGCGCGGGGCCCGCATGGCCTTTTGACAGCACAAAGTAGTCTCGCTCCGGCCAGTCCGGGTCCGCCGGGTCGATTTTCATCACCGCGCCGTACAGCACGGCCAGGGTTTCAACCACCGACATGCTGCCCCCGTAGTGCCCAAAGCCCAGCTGCGTCAGGGATTTCAGCGTCTCCAGGCGGATCTGACGCGCGAGTTCGGTTATCTCTTTCTCATTCATGATTTGGCTCCGGTGTTTTCCTGCGCGTTACCGCCCGCAGGTTTGTTTTTCGCGAAGACGTTGTACGCCACCAGCAGCGCGAACAGCGCCACGACCAGCCCGGTGATGGCCAGCGGCGACAGGAAGCGCGCCAGGTTGCCGAGCACAATCCCAACCGCGCCGAAGTCGGCGTCAGAGAAGGTGGTGTTGGCAAAGCCAATGGCGCCCAGTACCGGCAGCAGCAGGACCGGCAGGAAGGTAATCAGCAGGCCGTTGGCGAAAGCGCCTATCATTGCCCCGCGGCGTCCGCCGGTGGCGTTACCGAACACGCCCGCGGTTGCGCCGGTGAAGAAGTGCGGCACCACGCCCGGGAGGATCAACACCCAGCTAAACTGACCGCAGATGAACAACCCCACAATCCCGCCGAGGAAGCTGAACAGGAAGCCAATCAGCACCGCGTTAGGTGCATAGGGATACACCACCGGGCAGTCCAGCGCAGGACGCGCGTTCGGCACCAGTTTTTCCGAGAAGCCGGTAAAGGCCGGGACGATTTCCGCCAGAATCAGGCGTACGCCCTGCAGGATGATGAACACGCCTGCCGCGAAAGTGATAGCCATGATGATGGCGTACACGAGGTAGTTCTGACCGGCGCTGAAGGTGGCCTCGACGTACTCACGCCCGGCGCTCACCGCCATGATCAGGTAGATAATCATCATGGTCAGGGAGATGGAGATTGAGCTGTCGCGCAGGAAGCTCAGGTTCTTCGGCAGGTTCATCTCTTCGGTTGAGCGGGAACCTTTACCTACCTTGCTGCCAATCCAGCCGGACAGCACGTAGCCCAGCGTGCCGAAGTGGCCGAAGGCAATCTCATCGTTGCCGGTAATGCGCTTCATGTAGCGCTGCGCAATCGCCGGGAAGAAAGCCATGATCAGGCCGAGGATCAGCGACCCGGTAAAGACCAGCCCTACGCCTTCAAAGCCCGCCACCGTCAGGATCACGCCAATCATGCACGCCATATAAAACGTATGGTGCCCGGTCAGGAAGATGTACTTCAGGCGGGTAAAGCGGGCGACGATAATATTCGCCACCATCCCGAAGGCCATAATCAGCGCGGTCGCTGCACCGTATTTTTCGAGTGCAATGGACACAATGGCTTCATTATTTGGAATAATGCCCTGAATAGTAAAAGCGTGTTCAAACATGCCGCCTAACGGATTTAATGATCCCACCAGCACCGTGGCGCCGCCGCCCAGCACAATAAAGCCGAGAATGGTTTTAATCGTCCCTTTCACCACGTCCGAAAACGTTTTTTTCTGCGCAACCAGACCAATAAGCGCAATTAAGCCGACCAGCACCGAAGGGACTTTTAAAATATCAACAACGAAATTCAGCGTTTCAAGGATAAACATATCCACCTCGCCTTATCAGGGTTATTGTCTTTCGAACCAGGCGCGCAGCTGCGCTTCAAGTTCGTTGATGTCGATGATGTTGTTGATCACCACCAGCTGGCTGTCCGGCACGCTGGCGCTGGCCGCAATGTCTTTTGCCATCACGAACAGATCGGCCGCGCCCGGCGTCGCCGAGGAGAGATCGGAGTGTTCAACCTCAGCCTCAATCTCCAGCTTTTTGAGCACCTTTTTAATATTCATTTCGACCATAAAACTGCTGCCCAGGCCAGAACCGCAAATAGCCATGATTTTCATTGTTGTCCCCTTATTTTGAGTAGAGTACGCCCCATCACGCTGACGCGTAATGTAGTGAAAAACCGGATTACAGAATTAAATCAGAAGCGGTTAATAATTGTTTTAATTTCCTCCAGGGTATTCGCCTGATGCAGTTTCTCCATCTCCTCGTCGCTGGAAAATAATTCTGCGAGTGCGGATATCATTTCGATATGGCTATGTTTGTCAGGTGCCGCGAGCATGATAATCACATCGACAGGGTCAAACTCACCGGCACCAAACGAGACGCCCTGTTTTAGTTTTAATAACGACAACCCCAGTCCTTTGGCGCCTTCCTCCGGCCGCGCATGCGGCATCGCCAGCCCTGGTGCCAGCACATAATAAGGTCCTAACGCGTGGTGCTGCTTGATGATGGCCTTGACGTAGTCAGGCTCAATCACCTGCAAATCCAGCAGCGGCTTCGCGCACAGCTTCAGCGCCTGCGGCCAGTCTTCCACGCTCTCCTGCAGCGTGATGGTTGTATCATATATCCATTTTTTGAGCACTTTTCACTCCCGCCACACGTTTAAGATGAGCAAACTTTATTCAACGCATCGCGGAATGACTGCGATCGCGATCACAAAGATAGCGCTACCAATCGTTAACATGCAGAAATGTGATAGCGCTATCAAATTGCAATCACGTTGCTAAATCACAGCAAAAAAAGGGATTTAAGGCGTATACTGCCTGTCACGTGAAACGAAGGAAAAAAAGAACGCGTCTGGTCAGCAGGAAGGTGTATGTCTCTAACCCGAAAACGGCGCAGTACTGGTAAAGTGACACTCGCCGATGTCGCACAGCTTGCCGGTGTGGGCACGATGACCGTGTCCCGTGCGCTTCGCACGCCCGAACAGGTTTCCGATAAACTACGAGAAAAAATTGAAGCTGCCGTGCAGGAGCTGGGTTATATGCCTAATCTTGCCGCCAGTGCCCTTGCCTCGGCGTCGTCATGGACGATAGCCATGGTGGTGCCCAACCTCTCCGAAGCCGGCTGCTCGGAGATGTTCGCCGGGCTTCAGCAGGTGCTGCAGCCTGCCGGATATCAGATCATGCTGGCAGAATCCCAGCATCGTCTTGAGCAGGAGGAGAAGTTGCTGGAGACGCTGCTGGCGTCAAATATCGCCGCAGCGATTTTGCTCAGCGTTGAACATACCGACACCGTTCGCCACTGGCTGAAAAACGCCTCGATTCCGGTGATGGAGATGGGCGCCATGCGCGCCGATCCGATTGATATGAACATCGGGATTGATAACGTGGCGGCCATGTTTGAGCTCACGGAGATGGTCATTAAGCGCGGCTATCAAAACATTGGCCTGCTGTGCGCCAACCAGGAGCAGTGGATTTTCCAGCAGCATCTGCAGGGCTGGTATAAAGCCATGCTTCGCCACCATATGTCGCCTAACCGGGTCATTAACGCGGCGATGCCGCCGAGCTTCTCGACCGGCGCGGCGCAGCTGCCCGAATTCCTGCTGGCATGGCCTGAGCTGGATGCGCTGGTGTGCGTCTCTGACGAGCTGGCCTGCGGCGCGCTGTACGAGTGCCAGCGCAGGCGAATCAAAGTGCCGGACGATCTGGCAGTGGTAGGGTTTGGCGATAGCGACGTGAGCCGCGTCTGTCAGCCGCCGCTGACGACCATGGCGGTGCCGCATCGTAAGATTGGCATCGAAGCCGGGAAAGCGCTACTGGAGCGCCTGAATGGCGGAGACTGGCGCGATCAAAAGCCCATCGCGTCCAGCCTGTGTCTGAGAGAGAGCTGCTGACGCTTACTCAGCCTCTTCCTCTTTTTCTGATTTGGTCGATTCGTTTTTGGCGTTGCGGGTCATCCACAGCGCCAGCGCTTTTAACGAATCCGGCGTGAACTCGTCGCAGCGCGCGGTGATCTCTTCCGGCGTCATCCAGCTGACTTCACTCACTTCTTCTTCCTGCAGAGCGAACGGGCCGTGGGAGACGCAGCTAAACAGCCCGCCCCAGACGCGGCAGTTCTCGTCTTCGAAATAGAACTGACCGTGCTCGGCAAACGGCACGCCGGCGATGCCTAACTCCTCTTCCGCTTCACGACGCGCAGAATCCAGCAGCACTTCATCCGCCTGGACGACGCCGCCTGCAGTGGCATCCAGCATACCCGGGAGAAAATCTTTGGTGTCCGTGCGGCGCTGAACCAGAATTTTACCCATACCGTCATGCACAACGATATATGTCGCACGGTGGCGCAGGCGCTCCGCACGCATTTGCTCGCGGCTGGCCTGCGCGATCACTTCATTCTCTTCGTTGACAATGTCAACCCACTCTGTACTTGCCAAATGACTCTGCTCCACCATCGGGAAACCTTCTTTTCTAAGCGCTCTTTCGGCGCGTTTGCAGTTGAGGTGTAACTTACGGATTAATCGCTACCTGCGCAATAACTTGCTGATCATTAAGTGCGATAACGCTCAGGGTATTTCCTTCCAGCATGCCGTAGCTCGCAGGATACCCGCCTTTTGGGATGCTGACCGAGCCCGGATTAAAGTGATAAATCTCACCGCGTTTTTCCGCAACCGGAATATGAGTATGACCGTAAACCAGGACATCGCCAGCCGCGAGGGCCGGGAGATTATCCGGGCTGAAAAGATGCCCGTGGGTCAGGAACAGACGGTGTTGTTCGAGCAGCACCTGCTGCCACGGCGCGGTAATGGGAAAATGCAGCAGCATCTGGTCCACTTCGCTGTCACAGTTGCCGCGAACGGCGATGATGCGCGAGGCATACGGGTTGAGTTTTTCCGCGACCTGCGCAGGGTCATAGCCTTCCGGCAGCGCGTTGCGTGGGCCGTGATTCAACACGTCACCCAGAATAATCAGCCACTTCGCACCGCTTTTCTCAAACAGAGAAAGGACACGCTCGGTCGCGGGCAGCGATCCATGGATATCCGACGCAAACATCAGTTTCATCAGTCACTCCTCGGGAAAACAAACTGCCCCCATCATACCTGAAGCGTCAGGGCTTATCAGCCCGCGCGCTTAGCCGAGAGTGCCACATAGCGCTGTACGGAGGCACGCTGCCACTGGAATGCGGCATAATCCACCAGCAGCTGCGGCACCTCATCACCGTTGAGGATCAGGCGGTTTAGCATCAACGCCAGATCGGCATCCGCAATGCACCACTCGCCGAACAGGTTTGGGTTGCCATGGGCGAGCAGTAAGGAGGCGGTTCCAATCAGCTTCTGCGCGCTTTCCTGGCCTTCTGCGCTGAGGTCGGGCTTTTTCACCCCGGCAAACACGACGTCCGTCGAGCGTTCCACGCGAATCGGCACCAGATCGCTGCGCAGCCACGCCTGGATCTGCCGCGCCCGGGCGCGCTTTTGCAGATCGTGAGGATAGATACGCTCCCACTCCGGGGGGGCGAACCGATCTTCCAGATACTCATCGATCGCTGACGATTCGCTCAGGGCAAATCCATCAATCTCCAGCACCGGCACGCGTCGGGTCAGATCGTAGCCCTGCCACTGCGGCTTGAGATGTTCACCGCCGTCGAGATCAACGGTCTTCAGGGTAAAAGCGAGTCCTTTTTCGGCCAGCGCAACGTAAACGCTCATGACATAGGGAGAAAAGAAGTTCGCATCGGACCACAACGTGATGACGGGCTGGTTCATAACATCCTCATAGGCTGATCGGTTTTTACTCAACATATAATCTCTTTGCCTCGCTGTCACTTGATGAAAACTCACGATTTACAACAACCACCTATACTCATTTGTCATGGCACCACTATTCGCATGGACAGGAGTTGAGAATGATCGACCTTTATTATGCCCCTACCCCAAACGGCCATAAGATCACCCTCTTTCTTGAAGAAGCCGAGCTGGATTACAGGATCATTCGCGTGGATATCAGCAAAGGCGAGCAGTTCAGCCCTCTCTTTCTGGCTATCTCGCCGAATAATAAAATCCCGGCCATCATTGATAACCAGCCGGCGGACGGGGGCAGACCGTTGAGCCTGTTTGAATCCGGTGAAATTTTGCTCTACCTGGCGGAGAAAACCGGCAAGCTGCTGAGCGGCGAACTGCGCGAGCGCCACCATACGCTGCAATGGCTTTTCTGGCAGGCAAGCGGGCTGGGCCCCATGCTGGGACAAAATCATCATTTTACCGCTTACGCCCCGCAACCCATTCCTTATGCGATAGAGCGCTATCAGGTTGAGACGCAGCGGCTCTACGACGTTCTGAACCGTCGGCTGGAGAAAACGCCGTGGCTCGGGGGCGATCATTACAGTATTGCCGACATCGCCTGCTGGCCGTGGGTGAATACGCATGAAAAACACCGAATTGACCTGGCCGCTTACCCGGCGGTGAACAACTGGTTTGAGCGCATCCGGACCCGCCCGGCGACCGAGCGAGCGATGCAAAAAATCCAGCAAATTTAACCCGGTATGAGGCTGGGTGCCTGTGAGGCTCTCATGTATTATGGGCAGGAAATACTGACACGGAGAAGACCTGCAATGTCACAGCCAGACGCCATTATTCGTATAAAAAATTTACGCCTGCGTACCTTCATCGGTATCAAAGAGGAAGAGATCGCCAACCGTCAGGATATTGTTATTAACGTGGTGATTCACTACTCCGCAGACAAAGCGCGCGCCAGCGAAGACATCAATGACGCGCTGAACTACCGCACAATCACCAAGAACATTATCCAGTTTGTGGAGAATAACCGTTTCTCTCTGCTGGAAAAATTAACTCAGGATGTGCTCGATATCGCACGCGAACATCACTGGGTCACTTATGCTGAAGTTGAGATCGATAAACTTCACGCCCTGCGTTACGCCGACTCCGTCTCTATGACGTTAAGCTGGAAACGCCAGGCGTAAACCTGGAGGTTGTATGAAGATTTTGCTGACCGGCGGTACTGGCCTGATTGGTCGTCACCTCATTGCGCGTCTGCAGGCCTTGCACCACGACATCACCGTGGTCACGCGCAGCCCGGAAAAAGCGCGTCAGGTGCTAGGGGCAGGTGTTGATATCTGGAAAAATCTGGCCGAGCAGCAAAATCTGGACGGTTTCGACGCCGTTATTAACCTCGCGGGAGAACCCATCGCCGATAAGCGCTGGACGGAAGAGCAAAAACAGCTGTTATGCAGCAGCCGGTGGAACATTACCGAAAAGCTGGTCGAGCTGATCCGCAACAGCCATACGCCGCCTTCCGTGCTGATTTCGGGTTCCGCAGTAGGCTATTACGGCGATCTTGGCGAGGTGGTGGTGACCGAGGAAGAGCCTCCCCATAACGAGTTTACCCATAAGCTCTGCGCCCAGTGGGAGCGTATTGCCTGCGCGGCGCAGAGCGATCGGACCCGCGTTTGCCTGCTGCGGACCGGTGTCGTCCTCGCGCCGAAAGGCGGCATTCTGGCGAAGATGCTTCCCCCTTTCAGGCTAGGACTCGGTGGCCCCATCGGCAATGGCCGTCAGTATATGGCGTGGATCCATATCGACGATATGGTCAACGGGATTCTCTGGCTGCTGGATAACGATCTGCGCGGGCCGTTTAACATGGTTGCGCCGTATCCGGTGCGAAATGAACAGTTTGCCCACGCGCTGGGACATGCCCTGCACCGCCCGGCGATATTGCGCGTGCCTGCGACGGCGATTCGGCTGCTGATGGGTGAAGCGTCTGTTCTGGTTCTGGGCGGACAGAGAGCGCTGCCAAAACGGCTGGAAGCGGCCGGGTTTGCGTTCCGCTGGTATGAATTAGAAGAGGCGCTGGGGGATGTGGTGCGGTGAATATGGTACAGTGACAGGCCATGTTCCGAAGAAATGGCGTAACAATGGCAACCATCACCACTCCCCGGCTTTACCTCACCCCTTTTGAACCCACTGACTGGGCCTTCTTCCGCTCGCTGCGTGAAGATCGCCGCATCATGCGCTATATGGCCGCCATCGCCCCGGAAAAAGAGACCCGACGCGTGTTTGCCGCGCGACTCGCTGCTGCTCATGTGTTTGTCATTCGCGCCCGGGATGATGATACGCCGCTTGGCGATATCGGCCTGCAAATCAGCGCTGAGAATCGTGAAGAGGCCGACATCGGCTATACGGTTGTGCCTGCCGCGCAGGGGAAAGGTATCGCCAGCGAAGCGCTGCGCGCGGTGTGTGATTACGCCTTTAACCAGACCGGCGTGAAGGCGATTAATGCGTACGTACTGGCGGACAACGGCGGGTCGATACGGGTGCTGGAGAAAGCCGGGTTTGCGCGTATGCAGGTACTGGAAAAGGCGTATGAGATTGACGGCGTGCGCTATGACGACTGGGTGTACCGGCTGGAGTGTAGTGCGGCCTGAATGCCGGGCGGCACTGCGTTTGCCCGGCCTACGGTTTTGTAGGCCCGGTAAGCGAAGCGCCACCGGGCGATTGGGCTGCACTGCGGTCTGATGCCCTCTTACTTCAGAGAGCCTTTAAGGAACTGCTGCAAACGCGGGCTTTGCGGGTTTGCCAGCACCTCGTCCGGGTGGCCCTGCTCTTCAATTTTCCCCTGATGCAGGAAAATCACGTGGTTCGAGACGTTACGGGCGAAGCCCATCTCGTGCGTCACCACCACCATCGTTTTGCCCTCTTCGGCCAGCTTCTGCATGATGCGCAGCACTTCGCCAACGAGTTCAGGGTCCAGCGCGGAGGTCGGTTCGTCGAACAGCAGCACCTCGGGCTCCATCGCCAGCGCGCGGGCGATAGAGACACGCTGCTGCTGACCGCCGGAGAGATGCACCGGGTATTTCATCTGCTGGCGTTCGTCAATGCCCACTTTCGCCAGGTATTTCACCGCGCGCTCGCGGGCTTCATGCTTGCTCAGGCCCAGCACCTGAACCGGTGCTTCCATCACGTTCTCCAGCACCGTCATGTGGCTCCAGAGGTTAAAGTGCTGGAATACCATCGTCAGGCGCGTACGCAGCAGGCGCAGCTGGTTCTTGTCTGCCACCTTCAGCTGACCGTCTTTGTCACGCACCAGGTTGATATTCTGCCCGCTCACCACAATTGAGCCTTCACTCGGCTTTTCGAGGAAGTTGATGCAGCGCAGGAAGGTACTTTTTCCCGAGCCGGATGAGCCGATGATACTGATCACGTCGCCCGCATTCGCCTGCAGCGACACCCCTTTCAGCACTTCATGTTCGCCGTAGCGTTTGTGCAAATCAATTACGTTTAATTTGTTCTCAGCCATCATCTTTCTCAGTGCGTCGAAGAAGGTTTTATATGCTGCAACCAGCGTTTTTCAGCCTTACGGAACAGGCTAATCAGAACATAAGAGATAATTAAATAGAGCACCGCCGCAATGCCAAACGCGGTAAACGGCTGATAGGTTGCGGAGTTAATATCGCGCGCTATTTTGAGCAGGTCCGGCACCGTCGCGGTAAAGGCGAGCGCAGTCGAGTGCAGCATCAAAATCACTTCGTTACTGTAGGCCGGTAACGCGATACGCAGGGCCGATGGCAGAATGATGCAGCGGTAGAGTTTCACCGACGAGAAGCCGTAGGCCCGGGCTGCTTCAATTTCACCGTAAGGAACAGAACGAATCGCCCCCGCGAAAATCTCCGTGGTGTAGGCGCACGTGTTGAGCGTCAACGCCAGCACCGTACAGTTCAGACCGCTGCGGAAGAACGCATTCAGCATCTCAGTGCCTTTTACGATCTCAAGCGTATACATTCCCGAGTAGAACACCAGCAGCTGCACGTACAGCGGCGTACCGCGAAAGACGTAGGTGAACAGCCAGATCGGGAACTGGATAAATTTATTGTTCGAGACGCGGCCAATGGCAAGAAACACCGCCAGAATACCGCCCATTACCACGGAGGAGATCAGCAGCCAGAGCGTAATCGCCACGCCGGTAAAGCGGTAGCCATCTGTCCACAGCAGCGATTTCCAGTATTCCTGAATAATCTCAATCACAGGTCAGCCCTCTTCACACCCACGGAGTAGCGACGCTCCAGCAGAAGCAGCACACCATTGGAGACGGTCGTAAAGACCAGATAAATCACGCCACAGACCACCGCAAAATAGAACGGCTCCCAGGTGCTCTTACCCGCCAGCTGAGTCGCTTTCACGACGTCTTCCAGACCGAGCAGCGAGACCAGCGCTGTCGCTTTGAGGATAACCTGCCAGTTGTTCCCGATGCCCGGCAGCGCGTAGCGCATCATGGCCGGGAACATAATCCGACGAAACGTTTGTGATGAGGTAAAACCAAATGCGGTTGCCGCCTCAATGTGACCTTTCGGCACGGCCATGTAAGCACCGCGGAAGGTTTCAGTGAAGTAGGCGCCGTAGATAAAACCGAGGGTAATAATACCGGCCACCATCGGGTCGATATCAATTTGTCCCATGCCCATCGCGTCTGTTATGCCGTTAAGCGCAATCTGCAGACCGTAAAAAATCAGCAGCATCAGCACCAGATCGGGAACGCCGCGAATGAGCGTGGTGTAGCCTTCAAAGATTAGCGCCAGGGGTTTGTTAGCTGAAAGCTTCGCCCCTGCGCCTGCCAGACCTATCAGCACCGCCAGCACCACGGAGCTGATAGCCAGCTCAAGGGTGACAAGCGCGCCCTGTAAAATAACGCCAGAAAATCCGTACAGCATACCGCGAGCCCTGTCGTATCGTGAGTGGTGGAACCGTGTCTTTTCCCCTCCCGCCGTGGGAGGGGCCGCACGTTATATGACGGGGCGATTAGCCGCCGTAAACATTAAAATCAAAGTACTTTTTCGCCAGCTTGTCGTAGGTGCCGTCTGCGCGCATTTCAGCGAACGCCTTGTTCAGCGCTTCACGCAGTTCGTTGTCTTCTTTGCGCAGGCCCATACCGGTGCCCACACCAAACAACTTCACATCCTTAATGGACGGGCCGCCAAACTTGTAATCTTTACCTACCGGCGTTTTCAGGAAGCCTTCGCTAGCCGCGACTTCATCCTGGAATGCGGCATCAATACGGCCTGCCGTCAGGTCAGCGTAGATATTTTCCTGGCCCTGATAGGAGACAATTTCAATCCCCTTCGGTGCCCAGTGCTCGTTGCCGTAGGTTTCCTGAGTGGTGCCCTGCAGCACGCCCACGCGTTTGCCCTTCAACGACTCCAGCGTAGGCTGAATATCAGACGATTTCGCCACCACCAGACGTGAATCGGCCGCGTAGAGTTTGTCGGTGAAGGCAATCTCCTGCTGGCGTTTTTCAGTGATGGAGAGGGAGGACATGATTACGTCGATTTTTTTCGCTTTCAGGGATGGGATCAGCGCATCCAGCGGGTTCTCAACGTAGGTACACTGTGCTTTGATGCGTTTGCACAGCTCATTGGCCAGATCGATGTCAAAACCGACCAGTTCACCCTTTGAATTCTTCGATTCGAACGGCGCATAGGTAGGGTCGGTACCAATTCGAATTTTCTGCGGAATAGCTGCGAATGCCGCGGTGGCGCTGGAAAAGGCCAGTACCAGTGATAATGACAACACGAGTTTTTTCATATTTGTCCTCAACAAACTGTCTTCATACGGGATTTTTACGACGACGGGGTGGTGCTAATGTGCCATTAATCCCCTCAGTCAGGCAAAGATTAATGCCTTTCCAGCGGGAATTTTTGCATTATTAATGCGTAAGTATGCACACAGCGATCCAATACAGTGCATCAAATGCACCGTATTGGGTCAACCGCTCCCGTAACGCACCTTTCCGGTGCGTCACCGCCAGGTGTTATTCACCGTATACGTTGAAGTCGAAGTATTTCTTCGCCAGTTTGTCGTACGTACCGTCTTTACGCAGCTCTGCAAAGGCTTTGTCGAAGGCGGCTTTCAGCTCGGTATCATCCTTACGCAGGCCAATCCCGGTGCCGTCGCCAAAGTACTTTTTGTCTTTCACCGACGGGCCTGCAAACGCGTAGTCTTTACCCGCAGGCTGCTTCAGGAAGCCTTCGCTCGCGGCGACTTCATCCTGGAATGCCGCATCCAGACGGCCTGCCGCCAGGTCAGAGTAAATCAGATCCTGGTTCTGGTAAGCCACCACGTCTACGCCCTTCTCACGCCAGTTAGCATTGGCATAGCCTTCCTGCGTCGAGCCCTGAAGCACGCCGACATGCTTGCCCTTCAGCGAGTCGATGGTGGGCTTAATCGGGGAGCCTTTAGGCGCAATCAGGCGAGAATCCGCGGCGTAGAGCTTGTCAGAGAAGGCAATCTCCTGCTGGCGTTTTTCAGTGATGGAAAGAGAAGAGATAATGGCGTCGATTTTCTTGGCTTTCAGCGACGGGATTAACGCGTCAAAGTCGCTGCCCACCCATGTGCATTTCACCGCAATGCGTTTGCACATTTCATTACCCAGATCGATATCAAACCCCACGAAATCGCCTTTCGCATCCTTGGAAGAGAATGGCGCGTAGGTTGCGTCTGTACCGATACGAACCGTCTGTGGAAGCGCTGCGTAGCTACCTGCTGCCGCACTTAACCCCACCAGCAAAGACAGAGCCAGAACCGTCTTCTTCATACATTTACCCTCAAGTACCGTGATTTTATTATGTATTGTGTTGTGTGTTGTGTTGCAGGCTTCATCTTGCAGGTCTTATGCCACATTGCCGTCTGGTTAAAACTTCGACGTTAAATATGTTAATAAAACGTTGCGATACTGCCTTAATGGTGAAAGATAGCAGGTCTGCCGAACGAACCGGAGAGAGAAAAAGGGAAAAAACGAATTAAATGTCGAGGATATGATCGCCGTTGCATAATTGCCCTGAAACAGGGCAACGTGTCTTTTCATGCACCGGCTATGTGCACAGATTCAGGCACCCTGCCAGCGGGTGAAGAGATCCTCGGGCAGGTCGATGTCGAACTGATCGAGTACGCGGTTAACGGTCTGGTTGATAATGTCGTCCAGCGTTTGCGGACGATGGTAGAACGCGGGCACCGGCGGCATGATCACAGCCCCCAGCTCAGCAGCCTGCGTCATTAAGCGCAGATGGCCCAGGTGCAGCGGCGTTTCCCGCACGCACAGCACCAGAGGACGCCGCTCCTTCAGCACCACATCCGCCGCACGCGTCACCAGGGTGTCGGTATAGCTGTTCACAATGCCGGAGAGCGTTTTGATTGAACAGGGCAGGATCACCATGCCGGCGGTTTTAAACGAGCCTGAGGAGATGCTGGCGGCGATATCACGGGCGTCGTGAACGACATCCGCAAGCGCCTGAACATCGCGCAGGGAGAGATCGGTTTCCAGAGAGAGGGTCTGCCGCGCCGCCTGGCTCATCACCAGATGGGTTTCGACGTTCGCCACGTTACGCAGAACCTGTAGCAAACGTACGCCGTAAATCGCACCGCTGGCACCGCTGAGCCCAACTATGAGTCGTTTCATGATTTTCGCCCTTACTGATTTCAGGGCAGACTGTGCAGGATTTTGCAGGGAGTTGCAAGTGAGGGCATACGCCCTCACCTGCCGGAACATCAACCTTCGTTGTGCATCTCTAGGCTTTCGAGATCGTTTTGCAGCTGAACGGCTTTGGCGTCGTCGTTGCGCAGCGAATCAAGATAGTCGAGGTACTGCTGGTCAACGTCTTTGGTCACGTAAATGCCGTTGAACACGGAGCATTCAAACTGCTGAATTTCCGGGTTCTCGGCACGCACCGCGTCGATGAGGTCGTTGAGGTCCTGGAAAATCAGGCCGTCAGCGCCGATGATCTGGCGAATTTCATCCACTTCACGGCCATGAGCGATCAGCTCGTTGGCGGTTGGCATATCAATACCGTACACGTTCGGGAAGCGAATCTCCGGCGCAGCAGAGGCCAGATAGACTTTCTTCGCACCCGCTTCGCGTGCCATCTCGATAATCTGCTCAGAGGTGGTACCGCGAACGATGGAGTCATCCACCAGCAGAACATTCTTGTCGCGGAATTCCGCGCGGTTAGCGTTCAGCTTGCGGCGCACGGACTTACGGCGCAGATGCTGCCCCGGCATGATAAAGGTGCGGCCAACGTAGCGGTTCTTCACGAAGCCCTGACGGTATGGCTTATCCAGAATGCGGGCGATCTCCAGCGCGATATCGCAGGAGGTTTCCGGGATAGGAATCACCACGTCGATGTCGAGATCGTCCCACTCGCGGGCAATCTTCTCGCCGAGCTTGGTGCCCATGTTGACGCGCGCACTGTAGACGGAAATCTTGTCGATGAAGGAGTCCGGACGGGCAAAATAGACGTATTCAAACAGGCACGGGTTGCTGACCGGGTTGTCGGCACACTGGCGGGTAAACAGCTGGCCCTTCTCGGTGATATACACCGCTTCGCCCGGCGCAACGTCGCGCAGGAATTCGAAGCCCAGGGTATCCAGCGCCACGCTCTCCGAGGCAACCATATATTCGGTACGGCCATCGCCGAGGTCGCGCTTGCCGAGCACCAGCGGACGAATGCCGTTTGGATCGCGGAAGGCCACCATGCCGTGACCGATGATCATCGCCACGCAGGCGTACGCGCCGCGGATCTGACGGTTGGTCGCGGCAATCGCGGCAAAAATGTTGTCCGCTTCCAGCGGATAGTGACGGAAGTTATCCAGCTCGCTGGCGAACACGTTGAGCAGGATTTCAGAATCAGAGGTGGTGTTAATGTGGCGACGTTTCTCTTCGAACAGCTTTTTACGCAGCTCATGCGCGTTGGTCAGGTTGCCGTTATGGGCAAGGGTGATGCCATACGGTGAGTTGACGTAGAAAGGCTGTGCCTCAGAGGCGCTGGAACTGCCAGCGGTAGGATAACGAACGTGACCGATCCCCATATTACCTTGCAGACGCTGCATATGGCGGGCTTCAAACACATCGTTTACCAGGCCATTCGCCTTGCGTAAACGGAAGCAGTTGTTTGCATCAATGGTGATGATACCCGCAGCATCCTGCCCACGGTGCTGAAGCACCGTTAACGCGTCATAAATCGACTGGTTTACCGGCATGAAACCGGCGATACCGACAATACCGCACATTCGTCTTTTCCTCGTTAAGCCACATCTCAGGGTTTATGCCCTGGGCAAAAAACTCGACGAGCTTTGCAGATAGTCAAAGAACCATCTGATGATGAAGCTGAACTCTGGAATGAGCCGCGATTTCTGCCAGTCTTCACTTTTGGAGAACCCGGTGAAGGTATCCAGGAAGAACAGGATCGCGGCCACAATCAGCACGCCTCGTAATGCCCCGAAACAGATCCCGAGTACCCTGTCCGTTCCTGACAGACCGGTTTTCTCGACCAGCTGACCTATCACGTAATTGACGATAGCGCCAACAATCAGCGTCGCGATAAACAGCACCGCGATGGCGATTCCATTTCGGACCAGTTCATCTTCAAAGCCCGTGAACCAGACAGACAGGTAAGTGTAGTAATGACTGGCGACAAAGAAAGCACAACCCCAGGTCACCAGCGATAACGCTTCACGAACAAAGCCACGGATCAGGCTAACCAGACAGGAAAAACCAATCACCGCAATGATGGCGTAATCAATCCAGACCATATGTGTCCCACGATTAAACGCCCTGTCATCCAGTTCGGGGCGAATTCTAACAGAAAAAGAAAACGTTTGCGTAGGGATTTCCTTCCCGCGCGTAAATAAAAAAGGCGCTGAAAAAATGTTCAACGCCGTGGCTTATCGCCTCTCTCTTACAGGAGCAGGTCGTACTTAGTTCGCGCTGTAGCCCATTACTACACCGCTCAGGCCGGAGATCTGCTTCAGCTCACCCAGCGACCCTTTCAGTTTGTCTTTAGACGCTTCTGGCCCCACGAGGATACGGGTAATTTTACCCTGCACCGGCGTGGAAGGTGAAGTGTAAACACGATATCCCGCACTGCGCAGTTTACCCACCACCTCATTCACCTTGTCCGCATTTTTCAGCGCACCGAGCTGCACCACGTAGGCTTTGCCCGTTGGGGCAGCAGCGTCCTGCTGCGTCGGTTTTGCTGGCGGAGGCGTCTCTGACGCTGCGGCGAGCTGTTCTGCCGCTTTATCACGCTGCGGTTTCGGCTGCGGCTTCTCAACCGGCTTCGGTTTTTCAACCGGTTTAGGCTGCTCGACCGGCACAGGATCGATATCGCTGTTGCTCGTGGCCGCCAGGCGAGACGGATCGAGCGACGGTGCGGCGGCATCGCCCGCGCGCACCTCTTCCGCCGCCCCTTCCGGAGGCTGAGCAGGCAGCGCCTGCGTCGCCGCGGGCAGCATATCCGGCTCATCGCGGTCGCCCGGTTTCGGCACCAGCGGAATCGCGGCAAACTCATCCTGATAATGCTTTTTCTGCCCGTCGAGCAGCCCGGGAAGAATAATCACCCCGAGCGCGACCAGCACAATGGTTCCTGTTAAACGGTTCTGAAACTTACTCGCCACCGGTTCTCCCCGCGTCCATCACTTCCATGACATGTGCCACCGTGTGGAATGAACCACACACCAGCACGGTATCTTCTGGTTTAGCCTCCGCCATCGCGGCATGCCAGGCCTGCGCCACGCTACTGTAGATTGCACCTTTGCCGAGATGTTCCATCAGCTGCTCAGCCGTCGCGCCGCGTGGCCCCTCCAGAGGAGCACAATACCAGCTATCGACCACACTCTCCATGCAGGCCAGCGTCCCGCCGATATCTTTATCATGAAGCATACCGATAACCGCCAGCACGCGCCCGGTTTTTGGTAACGATTTGAGACGTCCCGCGAGATACGCCGCCGCGTGGGGGTTGTGCGCCACATCCAGAATCAGGCGCGGTGACTCGCTCACAATCTGGAAACGCCCTGGCAGAATCGCGTTTTGTATACCCTCGCGGATCGCCTGTTCGCTGACCACGAGGCCGCTGGCGCGCAGTGCCGCCAGCGCGGTTGCCGCATTTGGCTGCGGGACCTGCGGCAGCGGCAGGTTATCCAGCGCCCCCTGCGCGTCGCTAAAGCGCCAGCCGTTGTCCTGAACCTCATACTGCCAGTCAACGCCGCGGCGCAGCAGCTGTGCGCCCTTTTCGTTCGCCACGTCAGCAATGGTGTGCGGCATGTCCGGCTCGCCCACCACGGCAGGTTTATTTGCCCGGAAAATACCGGCCTTCTCGCGGCCAATGCTTTCACGATCGGGCCCCAGCCAGTCGATATGATCCAGCGCGATGCTGGTCACTACCGCCACGTCTGCATCGACGATATTGGTCGCATCAAGACGTCCGCCAAGACCAACCTCAAGGATCACCACGTCCAGCTGGGCCAGTTTGAACAGCCACAGGGCCGACAGAGTGCCGTATTCAAAATAGGTTAATGAGGTCTCTCCGCGCGCGGCTTCAATTTCCGCGAACGATGCCGTATGCGCGGACTCCGGCAGCTCGCGGTTCTGCACACGAACCCGCTCGGTGTAGCGTACCAGATGTGGCGAGCTGTACACGCCGACCCTGTAGCCCGCCGCCATCAGGACGGATTCCAGCGTGCGGCAGGTGGTACCTTTGCCGTTGGTGCCTGCGACGGTGAACACGAAAGGCGCCGGTTTCAGCACATCAAGACGCGCGGCAACCTGGCTTACGCGCTCAAGCCCCATATCGATGGTTTTACTGTGCAGGTTTTCCAGATAAGAAAGCCACGCGGCCAGGGGCGACGTGGCTTGGGGAATGCTTTTATTTTCCATAATGCCCGGTTGTCATTAACAGATTAGAAAGCAAAAGGGCAGCGCCAACCGGCCCTGCCCTTTTCAGTTATCAGGCCTCGGGTTCCTGATCCGGTACCACCACGCCTTCACGCGGCTCATCCGGGTTCGGCGCTGGCAGATTCATCAGCTTCGCCAGGATGCGCGCCAGTTTCAGGCGCATTTCCGGACGGCGGACGATCATGTCGATGGCGCCTTTCTCAATGAGGAACTCACTGCGCTGGAATCCCGGCGGCAGTTTTTCACGAACGGTCTGCTCGATAACGCGAGGACCCGCAAAGCCGATCAGCGCTTTTGGCTCAGCGACGTTCAGGTCGCCCAGCATCGCGAAGCTCGCGGAGACGCCGCCCATGGTTGGGTCGGTCAGCACGGAGATGTACGGCAGACCGCGCTCCTGCATCTTCGCCAGCGCTGCAGAGGTTTTAGCCATCTGCATCAGGGACATCAGCGCTTCCTGCATACGTGCTCCGCCGGAGGCAGAGAAGCAGATCAGCGGACAGTTGTCTTCCAGCGCCTGCTCAACGGCACGCACGAAGCGCGCACCGACCACGGAGCCCATTGAGCCGCCCATAAAGGAGAACTCAAACGCAGCGGCAACAACCGGCATCCCATGCAGGGTGCCTTTCATGACGACCAGCGCGTCTTTCTCGCCGGTCTCTTTCTGTGCGGAGGCCAGACGATCTTTATATTTTTTGGAGTCGCGGAACTTCAGCACGTCTTTTGGCTCAAGCTCGCTGCCCAGTTCTACCAGAGAACCTTCGTCCAGCAGGCTATGCAGGCGGTTGCGCGCCGACATACGCATATGGTGGTCACACTTCGGACACACCTCAAGGTTGCGCTCCAGCTCTGCGCGATACAGAACCTGGCCGCAGCTATCACACTTCGTCCATACCCCTTCAGGAATGCTCGCTTTACGCGTTGGGGTAATGTTGCTTTTAATTCGTTCAATCCAGCTCATTGATAACCTTTCTGCCTGAACCTGGTCGTATGCCAGTTTTGCTATAAGAGGCGAATAATGCCATTTTTGCCTCCAACAGACCATGAATGTTGCACATTAAAACATAACAGCCCGAAACTTTGGATAAAAAAGTGGTCGAACCGCCAGTGTGCATTTACTTCGCTTGCTTTGCCGCCGCACGTTTATGACGAATGATTTCGATAACGCCCGGCAGTACGGAAAGCACAATAATCGCTACAATCAGTAACTTAAGATTTTCCTGAACCACAGGGAGATCGCCAAACAGGTAGCCTGCATAGGTAAACAGCAGTACCCAAAGCAGCGCCCCCACGACGTTATACATGGCAAAATGACGATAGGACATATGTCCCATTCCCGCCACAAACGGTGCAAATGTGCGCACAATAGGCACAAAGCGCGCAAGGATAATGGTTTTTCCGCCATGGCGTTCATAAAACGCATGAGTTTTATCTAAATAACTGCGACGGAAAATTTTTGAATCGGGATTGCTGAACAGCCGCTCACCGAATACGCGTCCAATCGTGTAGTTGACCGCATCACCGACGATGGCGGCAATCACCATCAGCACCACCATAAGATGCACATTCAGATCGTTGGTGGGCAGCGCCGATAACGCCCCGGCGACAAACAGCAGTGAATCGCCCGGCAGGAACGGCGTGACAACCAGCCCGGTTTCACAGAACAGAATGAGGAACAGAATGGCATAAACCCAGACGCCATACTGCGCGACCAGCTCTGCCAGGTGAACATCAATATGCAGGATGAAATCAATCAAAAAACGAATTACGTCCATATTGTCTAAGCCTTAATTGCACCTTTGTTTAGTCCGCTAAAAACAGCGGCCCCATTGGCGGTTTCGGCAGGTCAAACCGATCAGGATAGTCTACCGAGACCAGATACAGCCCTTCCGCTTTCGCCGTGGCTGCCGCAAGCGTTCTGTCCTTCGCTGCCAGCAGGTCTGCAATCCAGCTCTCCGGCTGGTGTCCGGCACCCACTTCCATCAGGCTGCCCACAATATTCCGCACCATATGATGTACAAAGGCATTGGCTTTGATATCCACCACCACATACGCGCCAAAACGGCTGACGTGAATGTGCATAACATTACGCCACGGCGTGCGGGACTGACACTGCACCGCACGAAACGAGGTAAAGTCATTTTCACCAATCAGACACTGCGCCGCGCGATGCATGCGTTCCGCATCGAGCGGTTCATAAAAATGCGTCACGCCCTGGCTTAACACCGCCGGACGCAGACGCTGGTTGTAGATGACATAACGGTAACGACGCGCGGTGGCGCTGAAACGCGCATGAAAATCATCCGGCACAGCTTTCACCCAGCGCACCGCAATGTCACCAGGCAAATTCGCATTTACACCCAGCGTCCAGGCGGCATCCTTACGCACGGCGGTGGTCTCAAAGTGCACCACCTGCCCCGTGCCGTGTACGCCCGCGTCCGTACGGCCTGCGCACAGGACGTTAATCGGCTCGTTTGCCACCTGAGAGAGCGCTTTCTCCAGTTTCTCCTGGACGCTGCGCACCTCATTCTGACGCTGCCAGCCATAATATTTACTGCCATCGTACTCAATACCGAGGGCAATTTTATGAACTGGCTTTTGTTCCACGTCTGACATCAGTACAGGTACTCCTGCACCAGTTTTTCAGCGATCTTGACCGCCATCAGCGCGCCGCCGAAACGAACGTTGTCGGCAACGGACCAGAACTGAACCTGCTCCGGCATACCGTAGTCGTTACGCACGCAGCCAACGGAAAGATGCGCGCTACCGGTGGCGTCGCCTACCTGCGTCGGGAACTCGCTCTCTTCAGAGAGGACGATGTCTTCCCCGCGGCCAAACGCATCGCGCGCCTCTTCTGCCGCCAGGGGACGCAGCGCTTCAAAGCCGACCATCTGCGCGTGACCGTAGAAGACCGGGGACTGCACGACGCTTGCGGAGATCATCAGGCCATCGTCCTGCAGAATTTTACGTACCTCATCAACGATACGACGCTCTTCGCGCACGGAACCCTCGCGGTCCGGCAGCAGCGGCAGCATGTTGAACGCCAGCTGGCGGCCAAAGAAATCATCTTCGTCAATCGGGATGCCGTTCAGCAGCTTCGCGCTCTGCCCGGCCAGCGCGTCAACGGCCTTTTTGCCGTTTGCGGACGCGGACAGCAGGCTGGTGACGGTAATGCGCGACAGGCCGCCGTCGTCGATCAGCGGTTTCAGTGCAGTCAGCAGCTGGCTGGTCAGGCTGTTCGGCACCGCAATGACGTTACGGTTGCGGTAGTCAGCCAGCACAAACGGGTTCACGTCCGGCACCACCAGCGGCACATCCGGCTCCATGGAGAACAGACCGCTCAGATCGATGACCAGGCAGCCTGCGTTGGTCGCCTCTTCAACGTACGCCGCAGTGGCTTCAGCGCCCGCGGCGAAAAACGCCAGCTGCGCCTGCGTCCAGTCGAACGCCGCCGCATCCTGAACCATGACGGATTTATTGTTAAAACGCAGATGCTCACCCGCGCTATCCGTTCGCGCCAGCGCATAGATATCGCCCACCGGGAACTGACGCTCAGCAAGCGTTTCGAGCAGGGCTTCGCCCACGGCACCCGTGGCACCTAAAATGGCAATGTTCCAGCCTTCAGACATGGTGGTTTACTCCAGAAATAAAAAAGCGTCCCTGTCGGAGTATCCGACAGGGAGCATTAAGAAGACATTAATGCGCCGGGTGATGAACGGCGTTAAACCCCAGCTTGTGCAGCAGCGTCGCCGCCGACGCGTCGTCGCACATCACATAGAGGGAAGACCACTCGCGGCGCTCAACGTAGTTCTTGCGCAGCTTATCAAACTCACCCGGGATCCCCGCCACTTTACGCAGCAGCGCATCATCGCGGCGCACATCATACACCAAATGCACCAGCCTTTTCAGCGTTGCCTGATCGAGCGGGCCGTGAAGGGTAATGCGGCCAAATTCAGGCGCGGGGAGTAAGGTATCCAGCGCCACCTGCTGCGGATGGCCGATAAAGGCGCTGTAGGCTTCGAAGACCTGCGTCGTACCGCGGGCTTTCCCTTCGAGGGTATAACCTGCGATATGCGCGGTGCCCACGTCCACCTTGTTAAGCAGCTCAACGTTGAGGTCCGGCTCCGGCTCCCAGACGTCCAGCACCACGCTGAGGTCTTGTCCTTCGTTCAGACACGTCAGCAGCGCGGCGTTATCGACTACCGGACCACGGCAGGCATTTATCAGAATAGTGCCAGCCTTCAGACGGCGAATTAACGCCTCATCGGCCAGATGCAGAGACTTATACGGCCCCTCTTTAAACAGTGGCGTGTGGAACGTCAGCACGTCGCACTGTTCAACCAGCTCGTCCAGCGAACGGAAATCCCCGTCGTCGCCGTTGTCTTTGCGCGGCGGATCGCACAGCAACGTGCGGATCCCTAACGCTTCCAGGCGCTTTTGCAGGCGTCCGCCGACGTTACCCACGCCGACAATCCCCACGGTGCGGTCTTTCAGCGCAAACCCGTCGCGCTCGGCCAGCATCAGCAGCGAGGAGAAAACGTATTCCACGACGGCAATCGCGTTACAGCCCGGCGCGGCGGAGAAACCGATTCCGGCCTGCTTCAGCCATTTATCATCCACATGATCGGTCCCTGCCGTTGCGGTCCCAACGAACTTAATCGCCTTACCGGCGAGCAACGCCTCATTTACTTTGGTCACCGAGCGCACCATCAGGGCGTCGGCATCGTCCAGTTCGTTGACCGGGATCGGGCGACCAGGAACAGCCTTAACGTTACCCAGGCGGCTAAACAGCTCACGGGCGTAAGGCATATTTTCATCAACGAGGATTTTCACGTCTGAGTACCTGTTTGAGAGGAAGAAAACCTGCCAAGTGTGCCATAATCTGGCCGCCAGGCATATACGTCTGCCAGGTTTACGCTGAGTTTTGACTTTAAGGATTTTTGACGATGCAGCCCATTTCAGGTACGCCGCCACGCCCTCCGGGTGAAGGCCCCGTCACGCCAAACGTTGCCGGTGAACAACCGCTATCCACGCAACAGCGCACCGTGCTGGAGCGACTGATCACGCGCCTGATTGCGCTGACTTCACAGCAAAACGCGGAAGTCTGGGCCGGGGTGAAGCATGATTTAGGCGTGAGGAACGACGCACCGCTGCAGTCGCGCCATTTCCCCGCTGCCGAGCAAAATCTGAACCAGCGTATTACGACCGCGCAGCAGAACCACACCACGCGCCAGATTGTTTCTCAGCTGACGGAGCTGCTGGGCCAGGGAAATAACCGCCAGGCGGTGAGTGATTTTATTCGCCAGCAGTATGGTCAGACCGCGCTGGGCCAGCTTACGCCCGACCAGCTCAAAACCGTGCTGACGCTGCTGCAGAACAATGAGCTGTCGATTCCGCAGCCGCAGGTGCGCCCGGCGACCGAGCGTCCGCTGCTGCCCGCCGAGCACAATACGCTCAAGCAGATGGTGACGAAGCTGGCCGCGGCCACCGGCGAGCCGACGAAGCTTATCTGGCAATCCATGCTGGAGCTGTCGGGCGTGAAGGCAGGCGAGCTGATCCCGGCCAAACAGTTTACCCATCTGGTGACCTGGCTCCAGGCACGCCAGACGCTCAGCACCCAGAGCGCCCCTACCCTGCATACCGTGCAGGCCGCGCTGAAACAGCCGCTTGAGCCGCACGAGTTCGAGGTGATTCGGGATTATGCCCAGCAGAACTGGCAGGCCACGCCGCAAACGGTACTGACTACCGCGCAGGTGCAGGATCTGCTCAACCAGATCTTCGTTCGCCGCGCCGAGCGCGAAGGCGGTGTACCGGAGGTGAGAAATATTCAGCCGATCTACAGCCCGCTGTTTGCGCCGGTCGTGGAGACCTTCAGAACACTTTCTGCGCGTCCGGGATTGATGTTTATTGCATTACTGATTGCGCTGGCGATTTTCTGGCTGGTTGCCTGATATTTTGCCCGGTGGCGCTGCGCTTACCGGGCCTACAACGGCTTGAACCGTAGGCCGGGTAAGGCGCAGCCGCCACCCGGCAACAAGGACTCACGTTCTGCGAAACGCCACCAGCGTCACCACGATCCCCACCACCGCGGAAACCGCACCGGCCAGGAAGACGGACGGATAGTCAAACGAGGTGGCTAACAGCCCGGCCAGCGGCCCGGTTACCCCGTATGAGATATCCTGAAACGCCGCATAGCCGCCCAGCGCCGTCCCGCGCACCTGCGGAGCCACGCGCTTCACCACTTCAACACCGAGTGCCGGGAAAATCAGAGAACAGCCGCAGCCGGTCAGCGCCGCACCAAGCAGCGCAACGGATGCCACGGGTGCATTCCACAACAGCAGAAGACCGATGGTTTCAATGACCAGCGACGCCACCGCCACCTTCACGCCGCCAAAGCGATCCGGCATCCAGCCGAAGAAGACGCGCATCAGCACAAACGCGCCGCCAAACGCGGTAAGCGTAAAACCGGCCATCGCCCAGCCGCGGCTCATAAAATAGAGCGAGACGAACGTCCCAATCACCGCAAAACCCACGCCCTGCAGCGCCAGGCCCAGGCCCGGCTGCCAGATTTGGCCGACCACGCTCCACAGGGAAGGACGCTCGCCTTTGTGCGCGGGCACCTTACGCACCGAGCCGTTAAACGCCCATGCCACCAGCGGCAGCGCCATGGTGGTGGCAGCCAGCGCCGCAAAACCGAACTGGCTGTTGATCAGCAGACCAAGCGGTGCCCCGGCGGCCAGCGCGCCGTAGATGGCCATGCCGTTCCAGGACATCACCTTGCCGGAACGTGCTGGCCCTACCAGCCCCATTCCCCAGGTCAGGGTGCCGGTCAGCAGCTGGCTTTCACCAAAGCCCAGGATTAAACGGCCCAGCACCAGCAGCGCAAATTTATACGCGGCATCGACCGGCAATAGAGCCGCCAGCAGCCATGCGCCGCCCGCCAGGCCGCAGGCAAACATGCCCTGCAGCGCCGAACGTTTGGCACCGTGCTGGTCCGCCAGCCGTCCGGCGTAGCCGCGGGTTAAGACCGTCGCTAAAAACTGGATACCCACGGCGATGCCGACCATGGTGTTGCCATAGCCCAGCTCCTGGTGTACGAACAGCGGGATCACCGGCAGCGGCAGGCCAACGGTCATATAGGTCAGGAATACCGCAAAGGCGATACGGAACAGCGAGACGTTCGCTGAAGGGGTTGTTTCTGTTTGAGTTACTGCAGTCATGCTTTACTCCGAAATGAAGAGTAAGGCGGGGAAATGCCACGCCCCCTCTACCTGATTATCAGGATTAAGGTGCGTTGGTTGACGTTAAACGCTTACGCATTATCGTGAGGATAATGTTGAGTGATGAAGTTTGCCTGTGAGATCAGCCGCTTGTCAATGCATAAAAAAGGGAGCCTTATGGCTCCCCTTTCGAATCAAACATAAAACTTATGCTTTCAGCTTACGCATGACCAGCGTGGCGTTGGTGCCGCCGAAACCGAAGCTGTTGGACATGACGGTAGTCAGCGTCGCGTCCGTTGGTTTGGTCACGATGTTCAGGCCAGCAGCCTGCTCATCCATCTCTTCGATGTTGATGCTTGGAGCGATAAAGCCGTTTTCCAGCATCAGCAGAGAGTAGATCGCTTCCTGTACGCCAGCCGCACCCAGAGAGTGACCGGTCATGGCTTTGGTGGCAGAGATAGCCGGGCTGTTGTCGCCGAACACTTCGCGGATCGCACCCAGCTCTTTCACGTCACCTACCGGCGTAGAAGTACCGTGGGAGTTCAGGTAGTCGATTGGGGTATCAACACCGTGCATCGCCATCTTCATGCAGCGCACCGCGCCTTCGCCGGACGGAGCAACCATGTCGGCGCCGTCGGACGTTGCACCGTAGCCCACGATCTCAGCATAGATGTGCGCGCCACGTGCCAGCGCGTGCTCCAGCTCTTCAACCACAACCATACCGCCGCCGCCCGCGATAACGAAACCGTCACGGTGCGCATCGTAGGTACGGGAAGCTTTGTCCGGGGTCTCATTGTACTTGGTGGACAGTGCGCCCATCGCGTCGAATTCACAGGCCATTTCCCAGCCCAGCTCTTCGCCGCCGCCAGCAAATACGATGTCCTGTTTACCCAGCTGGATCTGCTCAACAGCGTTACCGATACAGTGTGCGGAGGTCGCACACGCGGAGCTGATGGAGTAGTTCACACCGTGGATTTTGAACGGGGTCGCCAGGCACGCGGAAACCGCAGAACCCATGGCTTTCGTGACCACGTACGGACCTACCGCTTTCAGACCACGCGGGCTACGCATGGCGTCAGCACCGAATACCTGCGCTTTAGATGAGCCGCCGGAACCGGCAATCAGACCCACGCGCGGGTTGTTCTGATAAACCTCTTCACTCAGGCCAGAATCTTTGATCGCTTCCTGCATGGAGAGATAAGCATAAATAGAGGCATCGTTCATGAAACGAACCACTTTGCGGTCGATCAAACCGGTGGTGTCCAGTTTGACGTTACCCCATACGTGGCTACGCATACCTGAATCTTTAAACTCTTCAGAGAAAGTGATCCCGGAGCGTCCTTCACGCAGAGATGCCAGGACTTCCTGCTGGTTATTACCGATGCTGGAAACAATGCCCAGGCCAGTAATCACTGCACGTTTCATTCAATACCTCTGTAAGTCGCACTATAGTAAGTTTCGAGTCGCACAATAGCGTACACTTGTACGCCGAACAAGTCCGATCAGACATTTTCTGCGGAAATTTGCACCGATGGACTCACATCGTTAAGATCGTGCCACTGCCTGTCAGACGAGTAACTTACGTGAAACAAAACGCTATACAACCCGCCAACCTCGAATTCAACGCTGAGGGTACACCTGTTTCCCGAGATTTTGATGACGTCTATTTTTCTAATGATAACGGACTCGAAGAAACTCGCTATGTTTTCCTCGACGGAAACCAGCTCAGCACCCGCTTCCCGGCGCACCCGCGGAGCCTGTTTGTGGTCGCGGAAAGTGGATTCGGCACCGGTCTGAATTTTTTAACCCTCTGGCAGGCGTTTAATCAGTTCCACGCTGCTCACCCTGAGGCTACGCTACAAAGATTACATTTCATCAGTTTCGAAAAATTCCCGCTCACCGCGCACGATCTGCGGCTTGCCCACCAGCGCTGGCCGGAGCTTGCGCCTTGGGCAGAACAGCTTCAGGCGCAGTGGCCGCCCCACATCGGCGGCTGTCACCGTCTGATTTTGGACGGTGGACGCGTCACGCTGGACTTATGGCTCGGCGACATCAACGACCTGACCGACAGGCTCGATGATTCGATGAATCAGAAGGTCGACGCGTGGTTTCTGGACGGTTTTGCCCCTGCCAAAAACCCGGACATGTGGAGCCAGCATCTGTTTAACGCGATGGCGCGGCTGGCGCGCCCTGGGGCTACCCTTGCCACCTTCACCTCGGCGGGCTTTGTCCGCCGTGGGCTGCAGGAGGCGGGCTTTACCATGCAGAAGACCAAAGGCTTTGGCCGCAAGCGCGACATGCTTGTCGGCAGGATGGAGCAGACGCTGGAGATCCCCGCTCAGACGCCCTGGTTTGCGCGCCGCGCCAGCGCATCGCGCGACGTAGCGATCGTTGGCGGTGGGATCGCCAGCGCCCTGCTCTCGCTCGCCCTTCTCCAGCGTGGCTGGCAGGTCACGCTCTACTGCGCTGACGACGCGCCCGCCAGCGGCGCATCCGGCAACCGTCAGGGGGCGCTCTATCCGCTTTTAAGCGCACACGACCCGGCCCTGTTCCAGTTTTTCCCCGCGGCCTTTACCTTCGCCCGCCGCCTGTACGACGCGCTGCCAGTGGCATTCGACCACGACTGGTGTGGCGTGACGCAGCTCGGCTGGGATGAGAAGAGCCAGCAGAAGATCGCGCAGATGCTGTCGCTGGGCCTGCCGGAAGAAATTGCCCGCGCGGTAAGTGCCCAGGAGGTGGCGGACACCGCTGGCGTAGAAACCGGGTGTGGGGGCATTCAGTACCCGCTCGGCGGCTGGCTGTGTCCGGCTGAACTGACCGCGGCGGTCATTGCCCTGGCGCAGTCGCGCGGGCTGGCGACGCATTATGCCCACAAGGTGGAATCGCTCAGCCGGACAGAACGCTGGGATCTGCGTTTTGCTGATGGCAAGGAGGCGAGCCATGCCAGCGTTGTGCTGGCCAACGGGCATCACATCAGCCAGTTTATCCAGACAGCGACGCTGCCGGTTTATCCGGTCGGCGGCCAGGTAAGCCATATCCCCACCGCGCCTGCGCTCGGCAAACTGCGCCAGGTGCTGTGCTATGACGGCTATCTGACACCGCAAAATCCGTCTAACGGCCATCACTGCATCGGGGCCAGCTATCATCGTGGCGAAACGGATATGCGCTACAGCGAAGCGGATCAGGCGCAAAACCGCCAGCGCCTGATTGACTGTTTCCCGGATGCGACGTGGGCGAAAGAGGTTGACGTCAGCGAGGGTGACGCGCGCTGCGGCGTGCGCTGCGCCACCCGCGATCATCTGCCGATGGCGGGCAACGCGCCGGACTATGACGCGACGCTTGCGGCCTATGAAGATCTGGCTGAAAACAAGGAAACGGCGGTGGCCGCACCGGTGTATCCGGAGCTGTTTATGCTGGGCGGGCTGGGTTCCCGTGGGCTGTGCTCTGCGCCGCTGCTGGCTGAAGTATTAGCCGCGCAAATGAGCGACGAGCCAATTCCGCTGGACAGGGTTACGCTTGCGGGACTGAATCCGAATCGCTTGTGGGTAAGGAAACTGCTGAAGGGGAAAATGGTTAAGTAAGGTGCGGCCTGGTGCCCTCACCCTAACCCTCTCCCACAGGGAGAGGGAAAATTAGTAGGCCCGGTAAGCGCAGCGCCACCGGGCGAAAAACAATGACTTAGCGTTTAGCCTGCTGGAACAGGTTGTCCCACATGCCCAGCACCAGTGACTGGTCGCGCGGAGAGAGCTCCCCGGCCTGAATGGCTTTCTCCAGACTGCGGGTCACTTCCTCATGAACAGCGTCGGCAGAGTGATCGTCACCTGCTTCCAGCTCGGCTACCGCGAGCGTCAGGTGACCACGCAGATAACCGCTGGCGAACAGCTCATCATCGCTGGCGTGTTCCACCATGTCATCAATTAACGCCAGAATGCGTGATTCAAATTCTGCGATCATCTTCTTTCCTCTGTTAAAGATCTTCCGGCCAAGGGAAGCTTTCCGCCGCAATCGCCGGCGTGTGGTAATAATTCTGTAAGGCCTCGATCAGGCGCGCCGGACGTGCCGGGATGCCTTTCTCAAGGTATTCCATCACCTGCGCATGCACGCGGCGCTGGAAGACAATACGGTCTGGCTCGAAGTCGCCTTCGAGGTTGTCGCAGCTGACGTTGAACGGGAAACCCGCCGCCACGCAGAACAGCCATTCCAGCGCCTGCGGCTTCACTTCCACATCCTCAAACTGCCCCTGCGTCGCGGCGTCTCGCCCGTCCGGGCAATACCAGTAACCGAAGTCCACCAGTTCGCGACGCGCTTTTCCGGCGATGCACCAGTGCGAAATTTCGTGCAAACCGCTGGCGTAAAAGCCGTGCGCAAAGACGATGCGGTTATACGGAACCTCGTCATCAGCAGGAAGATAGATCGGTTCGTCGTCGCCTTTAATCAGACGGGTATTAAAATCGTCAGCAAAACAGCCGTCAAAGATCTCAATCAGCTGTTCATATTTATGCGTACTGTTCATTAGTGCATCCCCAACCAGGTGAGGATCTCCTGTCCATGGCTGTCATAAAGAAGTTTGGCGCTCATCACGGCCGAGACGATAACGATCATCGGACGGATCAGCTTTTGCCCTTTGCTTAATACCAGACGCGAGCCTGCGCGCGCGCCCAGGAACTGCCCTGCCATCATCACAAACCCGGTTGCCCAGATAACCTTGCCGCCAATGATAAACAGCAGCAGGCCGCCGACGTTCGAGGTCGCGTTGAGCACTTTGGCATGGGCGGTAGATTTGGCGAGGTTAAACCCGGCCAGCGTCACGAACGCCAGCGCGTAAAACGAGCCTGCCCCCGGGCCGAAGAAACCGTCGTAAAAACCGACGCAGCCCCCGGCAATCAGCGCAAACGGCAGGCCGTGCAGACGACGCTGACGGTCTTCCTCGCCGAGTTTCGGCATCAGCAGGAAGTAGAGACCGATACAGATAACCAGAACCGGCAGGATCTGGCGCAAAATATCCGACTGCACGTGCTGCACCAGCAGCGCGCCCGACGTGGAACCGATAAAGGTCATCAGGATATTGAGCTTCTGGTCGGCCAGGTTCACCACCTTGCGGCGGATAAAATAGAGCGACGCTGAGAGCGAGCCGCCGCAGGCCTGCAGCTTGTTGGTGGCAAGCGCCTGCGCCGGGCTCATGCCCGCCGCCAGCAGCGCGGGTACGGTTAATAGCCCGCCGCCGCCCGCAAGGGCATCAATAAAACCTGCCAGCATAGCCACAAAGAACAGCACCACCAGCAGCAGCGGTGACACCATAAACAGCTCGACGAAATTATCCATTAAAGTACATGCTCATCCAGTAGCGCCTGGCAGGAAGGCGGCAACGGAGGCGGTGTCTTCTTCTCAGGCTTAGAGGTTCCAGGTTTTGCCGGTTCAAACCAGCTTTGCAGTTCCGCACCACAGCCATCGCCTGGCGGCGGTAGCGGCTGATCTTCGCATTCCAGGCTGTTCGCCGGGCAACGCAGACGAACGTGCATGTGCGCACGATGCTGGAACCACGGGCGCACTTTGCGCAACCAGTCGCGATCGGTTCCCTCATCGAGGCACAGCTGTTGCTTGATAGCCGGGTTGACGAAGATCCGCGTGACGTCGTTATCTTTTGCCGCCAGCTTAATCAGGCTGAAGATATCCGGCGTCCACAGTGAGGGCACAACGCGCTTACCGTCGCTCGACACCAGATCCAGCGCCTGCGGTTTCAGCAACTGGGCTGAACTCCAGCGCGCTTTAGGCAGCTGCAGGAAGATATCGACATCCAGTCCGGTCTGGTGACTGGCGTGTCCACCATTAAAACGCCCGCCTGCAGGCATCCCCATATCGCCGATCAGCATCGTGCCCAGCCCCAGATTATGCACCTGGTTTCCCAGCCGCTGGATGAACAGCACCAGATCCGGGTGGCCGAAGTAACGACGCTGGTCGGTACGCATCACCTGATAGGTATCCGATTGCAGCGGAAGTTCCTGAGCCCCCACGATACAGCCGTTAGAAAAGGCGCCGATGGACTGCGCGCTCCCCGCCACCGGATGGGTGATTTTTTGCCACGGCGTGGCGGCCAGACTGGCTCCACTGGCAAGCAGCGCCAGCAGAGCAATTGCGGTTTTTTTCATGTTTACCAGCGTGGAATGGTGGTCGTCACATCCGCATTCTGCGCGCGCTGGCGCAGGAAGTGATCCATCAGCACGATCGCCAGCATCGCTTCTGCGATCGGCACCGCGCGGATCCCGACGCACGGATCGTGACGTCCTTTGGTGATCATTTCAACTTCTTCGCCATCGCGGTTAATCGTGTGGCCTGGCACGGTAATGCTGGAGGTTGGCTTCAGCGCGATGTTGGCAATAATCTGCTGCCCGCTGCTGATCCCGCCCAGAATGCCGCCCGCGTGGTTGCTCTGGAAGCCCGCTTTCGTGATTTCGTCGCGATTCTGGCTGCCGCGCAGGGATACCACGTCAAAACCGTCGCCAATCTCAACGCCCTTCACCGCGTTGATGCTCATCAGCGCGTGCGCGATGTCGGCATCGAGACGGTCAAATACCGGCTCGCCCCAGCCTGGCGGGACGCCGTCGGCCACGACGGTGACTTTCGCCCCGATGGAGTCGCCCTCTTTTTTCAGACCGCGCATCAGTTCGTCCAGCGCGTCCAGCTTGTCGGCATCCGCACAGAAGAACGGGTTTTGCTCGACCTGATCCCAGTCTTTGATCGCCAGCGGAATGTCGCCCATCTGGGTCAGACAGCCGCGGATCACGATGCCAAATTTCTGCTGCAGGTATTTCTTAGCAATGGCGCCAGCCGCCACGCGCATCGCGGTTTCACGCGCGGAGGAACGTCCGCCGCCGCGATAGTCGCGGAAGCCGTACTTTTGTTCGTAGGTGTAGTCGGCATGGCCTGGACGGAACACGTCCTTGATGGCGCCGTAGTCCTGGGAGCGCTGATCGGTGTTTTCAATCAGCAGACCAATGCTGGTGCCTGTAGTGCGTCCTTCAAAAACGCCGGAGAGAATTTTGACCTGGTCCGTCTCGCGACGCTGCGTGGTGTAGCGAGAGGTGCCCGGACGACGACGGTCGAGGTCATGCTGCAAATCGGCTTCGGTCAGTTCGATGCCTGGCGGTACGCCATCAACGATACAGCCCAGCGCCAGCCCGTGCGACTCGCCAAAGGTGGTCACGCGGAATACCTGTCCAATACTGTTTCCTGCCATCACGGCTCCGATGTTGTTGTTTGTGTTTGAGCGTTGTGAAACGGGCCGAAGCCCGCTGGATTAATCTTTATAGATGCTGAAGTGTTCGCGCGCGTCGAGCAGCTGCGCTTTGGTCAGCATAAAGACGCCGTCACCGCCGTTGTCGAACTCAAGCCAGGTGAACGGCACATCCGGATACTGCTCTATCAGATGTACCATGCTGTTGCCCACTTCACAAATCAGAACGCCGTCGTCGGTCAGATAATCTGGCGCGCAGGCCAGAATGCGGCGGGTCAGCTTCAGGCCGTCAGAGCCTGACGCCAGACCCAGCTCCGGCTCGTGGCGGTATTCGTTCGGCAGATCGGACATGTCTTCCGCATCGACGTACGGCGGATTGGTGACGATCAGATCGTACTGCAGCGTCGGCAGATCGCGGAACAGGTCAGAGCGAATTGGCGTAACGTGATGGATCAGGCCGTGCTCTTCTATGTTGTGCTCGGTCACGGCCAGCGCGTCGGTGGAGATATCAACCGCGTCCACTTCCGCTTCCGGGAAGGCGTAAGCGCAGGCAATGGCGATACAGCCGCTCCCGGTACACATATCCAGAATGTGCTGCGGCTGATGGCCGATCAGGCCTTCAAAGTGGTTGTTAATCAGCTCACCAATCGGCGAGCGCGGCACCAGCACGCGTTCATCGACATAGAACTCGTGGCCGCAGAACCAGGCTTTGTTGGTCAGGTAGGCGACCGGGATGCGTTCGTTGACGCGACGGATCACGCGCTCAACGATGCGGTGTTTTTCGCTGGAGGTCAGGCGCGCGGTGCGCATGTCTTCCGGAATATCCAGCGGCAGATAGAGTGACGGCAGCACCAGCTGCACGGCTTCATCCCACGGGTTGTCGGTACCGTGTCCGTACCAGATATTGGCGGCGCTGAAGCGGCTAACCGACCAGCGCAACATGTCCTGTATGGTATGCAGCTCGTTTACTGCTTCATCGACAAATATTTTATCCACTCTTTCCTCCAGGGCATGCTCGCATAATTTTCGGCGGCTAGTTTGCCATGAAGACGGCGATAAATCAGCAATGACGCGTACCGCTTGAGGTTAAAAAATGCGTTTAGTCGGGTACACTATCGGAAATACGAGATGAGAATGACGAATGAAAAAGAAAACATCGCTCAGCGAGGAGGATCAGGCGCTCTTCCGCCAGCTAATGACCGGGACGCGGAAAATCGCGCAGGACACCATCGTCCATCGCCCGCTGCGTAAAAAAATCAGCGAAGTTCCGGTCAAACGGCTGCTGCAGGAGCAGGCCGATAACAGCCACTACTTTTCAGACGAGTTTCAGCCGCTGCTTAATACCCAGGGCGCGGTGAAATACGTGCGCGAGGACGTCAGCCATTTCGAACTGAAAAAGTTACGCCGGGGAGATTATTCGCCGGAGCTGTTTCTGGATCTGCACGGCTTAACGCAAATGCAGGCGAAACAGGAGCTGGGGGCGTTGATTGCCGCCTGTCGCCGCGAACATGTTTTTTGCGCCTGCGTGATGCATGGCCACGGGAAACATATCCTCAAGCAACAGACGCCGCTGTGGCTGGCTCAGCACCCACACGTAATGGCGTTTCATCAGGCACCGAAAGAGTACGGCGGAGATGCCGCCTTGCTGGTATTGATTGAAGTTGAGGAGTGGCAGCCGCCAGAGTTGCCCTGACAGAAGGGCGGGAAAGATATAGCACCCCGCCCTGTCACACGTCACGTCAGATCGCTTTTGCCATCTTCAGGTTGCACGGGCTCATTTGCCAGTTGAAGACCCCTTTGCCGGTTTCGTCGAGGGTGACGTTGGCAATCGCGGAAGTGGTGAACATAGGCGGCGTTTCGCCCGGGCACAGCTCAGATACCAGATAGCCGACCAGCGGCAGGTGGGAAATGACCAGTGCGGAAGCGACACCTTCATTGCACAGCGCCTGAAGATAAGCGCTGACAAGGCCGACATCACCGCATGGTGTCAGTTCGGGGAGAACATCCACACTGGACGGCAGGTTCATACACTCCCCTACCACATCCAGCGTCTGTTCTGCACGCAGGAACGGACTCACAAGAACGCGTTCAATGTCCACTTTTTGACCTTTAAGCCAGGTTGCCATCAGACGGGATTCGTCGCAGCCACAGACGGTTAAAGGACGTACTGAGTCACTGGCGGCATCGAGTGCCGCGTCGCCGTGACGCATGATGAAAACTTGCATATTGCACCGCTTTTGTTAACCAGAATCACCGGCGTTAACTACCCGCGATAAATGCTAAGAGGTAGAAAACCCGATGGCCGGGCATTGTGCCTGATCCATTCGATGAATGAAACGCTGTTTTTTACCTCAATGGCGTAAGTATAGTCAATCTCTGTTTACAAAATCGCCAGAACAGGTTCATTCACCTCAGGATTTACCCTTCTTTGACTTCAGTTTACGAAATCAGTTTCCCGTGCAGGCCAAAATGTCTGGCCCCGTTCCGCCATCTGCAATAATTCGTCACACGGTGTAAACCGTGGGCCATATTGCGAGGCCAGACGTTGCAAAATGGCAACCACTTCACCCGCGCCGAGTGTATCCATGTAGCGGAACGGGCCGCCAAGGAACGGCGGAAAACCAATACCAAATACCGCGCCAATGTCGCCATCGCGTGCGCTCTTGATCACCAGCTCACCAAAGCAGCGCGCCGCTTCATTGAGCATCATCATCACGCAACGTTCAGCGCACTGAACGGCAGACAGTTTTCCCTGACCGGTGGTCGAAATAAGCCCATAAACCGAAGGGTCGACCTGTTTCTTGCTTTTACGCCCTTTCGCGCCGTAAAGATAGAAACCGCGTTCATTTTTTCTGCCTTTGCGATCGTCCTTCAAAATTGCAGAAACAATGTTTGCAGGCGGGCTAAAACGATCGCCATAAGCCGCCTCCAGCACAGGTATAATTTTAGTGCCGGTGTCTATTCCCACCTCATCCAAAAGTTGGATTGGGCCAACGGGGAAACCAAACTTTACCAGCGCCTCGTCGACGTGCTCGATCTTCTCGCCTTCCGTCAGCAGCCGCATGGCTTCATTCATATAGGGCGCCAGAATACGGTTAACGTAGAAGCCGGCTTTATCTGCGACCACGATCGGCGTTTTACCCTGCTTCTTCGCAAGCTTGACTACCGTGGCGATGGTTTGCGGACTGGTAGTCTCGTGTGGAATAACTTCCACCAGCGGCATTTTTTCTACCGGGCTAAAGAAGTGCAGCCCGATCACCTGCTCCGGACGCGCGGCTTTCGCCGCGATATCGCCAATCGGTAATGACGACGTGTTGGAGGCAAAAATGGTATGCGGGGCGCAATGCTGCTCAACGTCTGCCACCATCTGCTGCTTAAGCGCCAGATCCTCAAACACCGCTTCAATCATCAGATCGCGGTGCGCAAAACCGCTGTAATCCGTCGTACCGGAGATCATTGCCAGGGTTTTATCACGCTCGCTTGCCTTGATATGGCGGCGTTTGACCTTTTGATCAAGGTTCTGCCAGCTGTACTGCAGCGCGTGGTTGATTCCCTTAGGGTTAATGTCTTTGATGCGTACCGGCAATTTGCCTTTGCTGGCGGTAACAAAAGCGATACCGCCGCCCATGAGCCCCCCACCCAGTACGCCAATGGCACGCAGAGGCGCAGGCTCCGCCTTGCTGCCGGGATCTTTTTTGACGTCAGTGCTGGCGAAGAAGATGCTGCGCAATGCCTGTGACTGCGGCGTCATCGCCAGTTCACCAAAGGCTTTGGCCTCCGCGGCATAGCCGCTGCTGCTGCCCTGCGACAGCCCGGTTTCGATCACGTCGAGGATCCGCTTTGCCGCCGGGTAATTGCCTTTGGTTTTTTGTTCGGTCTTTTTGCCCACCATATTGAACAGGAGCGTTCTCCCCAGCGGACCGGCCAGCACGCGCTCGCGAACCGGCAGAGGACGTTTTGCCTGACGCCCTTTCAGCGCAAGCTCAACGGCGGCCTCCAGCAAAATGGACTGCGGCACGACGTCATCGACCAGACCGGCTTTCAGCGCCTGACGGGCACGCAGCTGTTTACCGGTTAAGATCATCTCCAGCGCCGTGCTGACGCCCACCAGCCGCGGCAGACGCTGCGTTCCGCCAGAACCTGGCAGCAGGCCCAGCTGCACTTCCGGCAGGCCCAGAATGGTTTTCGCATCGTCAGTACAGATGCGGCTGTGGCAGGCCAGCGCCAGCTCCAGCCCACCGCCCAGACACGCACCGTGGATCGCTGCGATGACCGGGATTGGGAGACCGTTGATCTCCGACATCACCTGCTGGCCCTGACGCGCCAGCTCTTCGGCTTCCAGCGCGCTTTGCGCCCGGGCAATCATGTTGATATCCGCCCCGGCGATAAAGTTGTCGGGTTTGGCAGAGATAAACACCAGGCCGCGAATGGCTTTGTTCTCGCGGATCTGCTTTAGCATCGCGCGCACCTGAACGCCAAATTCGGCCTTCAGGGTATTCATCTTTTCATCAGGCACATCAATAGTGATAACGGCCACGTTATCGAGGCGAACCGTCAGATTAAATGCAGATGGCATATCCATTATTCAGCCTCCAGAACCATTGCTGCGCCAAGGCCGCCCGCCGCACAGGCGGTAACAAGGCCAAACCCACCGCCACGGCGACGGAGTTCATGTAATGTTTGCGTGATCATCCTCGCCCCTGTAGCGGCAAACGGATGACCGTAGGCGATAGAGCCACCCAGCACGTTGAATTTACTCTGATCCACTTCACCCGTGGCATGCGCGCGGCCCAGCACATCACGTGCGAAACGCTCGCTTGCCAGCAGCTGGACGTTTGCCAGGGTTTGCGCGGCAAACGCTTCGTGCATATCAATCAGGGTTAAATCAGCCAGCGTCAGCCCCGCGCGATCCAGCGCCAGCGGCGTGGACCATGCCGGACCTAACAGCATGTCCTGCCAGACGTCAATGGCGGTGAAGGCGTAGCTGCGTAAATAGCCCAGGGGAGTAATGCTCAGCTCTTTCGCACGGGATTCGGTCATCAGGATCACGGCGGCAGCCCCGTCCGTCAGCGGCGTACTGTTCGCCGCCGTCACGGTGCCGTGCTTGCGGTCAAACGCCGGGCGCAGTTTGGCGTAATCCGCCAGCGTTGACGTGCCACGAATATTGTTATCTTCCGCAAGCGGTTCGCGATAGGGCGGAATATAGGCGGTCATGACCTCATCGGTCAGCTTGCCTTCCGACCAGGCTTTTGCCGCAAGCTGATGTGAACGATGCGCCAGCGCATCCTGCTGTTCACGCGTAATGCCGTAGGTTTTGGCCATCTGCTCGGCGGTGTCGCCCATGCGCAGGCCGGTGGAATATTCCGCTACGGCAGGGGGAACAGGCATCAGATCGCGCAGACGTAAACGCGAGAAGAGTTTGAGCTTCTGACCCGTCGTGCGGGCTTTGTTGGCATCGACCAGAATACGCGCCAGCTTTTTACTGACCCCAATCGGCAGTACCGAAGAGGAGTCCGCTCCCCCCGCTATCCCGGCGCGAATGGTGCCCGCCATCAGGCTTTCGGCGACGTTAGCCACGGCCTGGAAACTGGTTGCGCAGGCGCGGCTGACGCTGTAGGCGTCGGTATGAACATTCATCCCGGTACCGAGGACGATTTCCCGCGCAATGTTGGGGGCTTCAGGCATCTGCACGACCTGGCCGAAGACCAGCTGTTCGATGACCTCCGGCGGAATTTCGCTGCGAGCCAGCATCTCCCCCACTACCATTTTCCCCAGGTCGACGGCCGGTATGCCATGAAACGCCGTTGCCTGACGCGCAAATGGCGTGCGCAATCCACTGACTATGGCAATGCGATCGCCCTGACGGGTAATAAGCGGTAATGCCTGACTCATAACACTCCCCTGTAAAAAATATTCGCAAACACAAAGTGGTCTGACCTGATAACAGTCTTAACCATTTTTTTACATTCAGCCAATCGGGGAAACGAAAAAGTGCGAGCTAAAACACAGAGAAGAAAAAGAAAATGCCCCTGCATGGCAGGGGCATTTGTGCGGTATGTTGCCAGGTGCGCAAGGAAAAGCAAAACGGTAACCCGTAGGTTACCGATTTTAATGCTTACGCCCTCTCCCGTGGGAGAGGGTCGGGCTGAGGGCATCAGGCCGCAGGAATTAACGCAGACCCAGCTGGAAAATAAGCGTTTCAGCTTCGCAGGCAAAAACAAAGTCGATGTCCAGCTTCACGCCGCCTTCCACTTCGGTAAAGGTCGACTTGATTTCACACGGATCGGATTCAACATCACGCGCACGCTTGCTCAGCGCGGCCAGGGTCTCTTCCGCTTCGGCGCGGTTGGTGAACACACGGCTGTAAGACGCGGTGCAATCGGAGTTGTCCATGATGGTGCCAACATCCATACAGCAGCAAACCGGGGTTTCATCAGCACTGCATTTACTCATAGCTCAATTTCCTCTGTATTCGCGCAGCGCGCGAGATAAACACGATGCTGATATTTTACGCCCCGGCGCGTGCTCTCTCCAGCCGTTAATGGCGCAAAATCGGATAAGTGACCAATATCACACTAAAAAATGATCTAAAACAAAAACCACCCTTTTGGGTGAGTCGCGATGGTCACAATTTTGCCAACCAGATCTCGTTTCACGAAACATGTTTGAAAATATTAATAAACAAACTTGCAACATTCAGGCTGGTCGGACCTATACTCTGGCCACTGGTCTGATTTGTCTGTCATACCTCAGACCCTACACTTCGCGCTCCTGTTACGGTATGTAACAATTATTGAATAAAAATAACTCAATGAGGTTATGGTCATGAGCCAGAAAACCCTGTTCAACAAGACTGCGCTGGCAGTCGCAGTGGCACTCGTCTCCACTTCCGCATGGTCAGCGGGCTTTCAGTTAAACGAATTTTCTTCCTCTGGCCTTGGCCGCGCGTATTCAGGGGAAGGCGCTATCGCTGATGATGCGGGTAACGCAAGTCGTAACCCCGCATTGATCATGATGTTTGATCGTCCGACCTTCTCTGCCGGTGCGGTTTATATCGATCCTGATGTCAACATTTCTGGCAAATCGCCTTACACGGGTGCGAGCCTTAAAGCGGACAATATTGCCCCAACAGCATGGGTCCCTAACCTGCACTTCGTTGCGCCTATCAATGAACAGTTTGGCTGGGGAGCATCCGTAACCTCTAACTACGGCCTTGCTACCGAGTTCAATAGCAACTATCCGGCTGGTGAATACGGCGGTAAAACAGACCTTACTACGCTGAACCTGAACCTGAGTGGTGCTTATCGCCTGAACGACAACTGGAGCTTTGGTCTGGGCTTTGATGCCGTCTACGCCGATGCCAAAATTGAACGTTACTCCGGGGAGCAAACTGCTCGCCTGCCAAAAAACAGCAATAAAATTGCCAGCCTTGAAGGTGATGAGTGGGGCTATGGCTGGAACGCCGGTATCCTGTACGAGCTGGACAAAAACAACCGTTGGGGCCTGACCTATCGCTCCGAAGTGAAAATTGACTTCGACGGCGATTACAAGAGCGGCATCCTGAAGCCTGTGAACAACGTGGTTCCTGGTGCGGGTACCACCATTCCTTGGGGAACGTCAAACCAGACCGTTCCAGGTTCGCTGTCACTGCATTTGCCAGAAATGTGGGAAGTCTCCGGTTATAACCGCGTTGCACCGCAATGGGCGATCCACTACAGCCTGGCCTATACCAGCTGGAGCCAGTTCCAGGAGCTGAAAGCGACCGGAAGCAATGGTCAAACGCTATTCTATAAGGACGAAAGCTTCCACGACGCTTATCGTATTGCGTTGGGTACCACCTACTACTACGATAAAAACTGGACTTTCCGCTCCGGTATCGCATTTGACGACAGCCCGGTTCCGGCAGACAAGCGTTCCATTTCCATTCCGGATCAGGACCGCTTCTGGATAAGTGCAGGCGCGACTTATGCGTTCAACGAGAATGCATCTATCGATGCGGGCGTATCTTATATGCACGGTCAGAAAGTGACGTTCCAGGAAGGCCCTTACGAGTTTACCTCTGAAGGTAAAGCCTGGCTGTTCGGTACGAACTTCAACTACGCGTTCTAATCGCGCAGGAATTGAAAAAGGTGAGCATTGCTCACCTTTTTTATTTACTCCGAATCGATATCTTTTAGTTCGTTCTCGATCGCCTTCGCGTTTGGATTCTCTTCCGGTTTCAGCTTACCGCCGTTAGCAATAAAATCATGATTCTGGAAGTACGCTTCCCGCACCATAATATACGGGTCAGAAGACTGGCGCAGTAAGCCATCAGAGTCGAGCAGTTGAGCACGGGTTTCAATCCCTTCCACCGTCCATTTACCCACCGACAGCGGCCAGGTCAGCCACGACAGAACCGGATACAGCGTATCAACCATATCGCCGCCGTCATCACGAAGGGTGAAACTGCCGTAGAACGGTAATTGCATGTACGGCCCGTACCCGACGCCATAATGTCCCATTGTGCTGCCGAAACGGTGCGGCTGCTCACGCTGCAGTTTCGGGTTCGCCATGCCTGCCACGTCAATAAAGCCGCCCATCCCCAGAATAGAGTTAAGGAAGAAGCGGGTAAAGTGCACCATCCCCTGATACGGGTCGCCCTGCAGGAAGTAGTTCACCATTACCGCAGGCTCTTCGAGGTTGCTGGTAAAATTACTTAACCCGTTACGCGCGGGCTGGGGAACATAATCGCGCCATGCTACTGCCACCGGGCGAACCACATACGGGTCCAGCACGTTGTAGTTGAAGTTATACATGGAGCGGTTAAATCCTTCGAGAGGATCGGAGCGTCCCGTTTGCTCCCCGGAGCTGGCGCAGCCCACAAGCATCGTCGCGCCAAGCGCAAGCGCCGACAGCCGAAGTTTCATAAATATCTCCCTGTTCAGTATGGCTATCGTTGATTGCCATCCGTAACGGAGCCGTTGATGCTCCGTCTGTAAACGTGCAAGCGATTGTAACAGCACGTTTACCGATGTCTATGAGCACAATTACGGGCAGTAATCACCGTGACTCTGATCTCAGCATAGCCTGGCTTTTGGAATTCGTTTCGCTGGCAATTTTATAATGTCTTTGAAAGAGATGTATCACCTTTGTTGTCATTGCCGCCAATTTAAGAGCATCCCCACAGGCATCCCGATAAAAGCCGCTACGCTTAACAGAAAGATCAACCTCCGGGAGCAGATATGAAAGACGTGGGCGAAGAAAAAATTGGCGAGAGCGATGAGGAACTTGAAATTGAAAGCGAGGAGAAAGCGCGTGGCGAGAAAATAGAAATTGATGAAGACCGCCTCCCTTCCCGTGCGATGGCCATCCATGAGCATATCCGCCAGGACGGTGAAAAAGAGATGGAGCGCGATGCCATGGCCCTCTTCTGGTCAGCTATCGCCGCAGGGCTCTCAATGGGCGCATCTCTGCTCGCCAAAGGGATATTTCATGTTCAGCTGGAAGGTGTGCCGGGCGGTTTTTTACTCGAGAATCTCGGCTATACCTTCGGCTTTGTGATTGTCATCATGGCCCGCCAGCAGCTGTTTACCGAAAACACGGTGACCGCCGTTCTGCCGGTGATGCAAAACCCTACCCTCGGCAACTTCGGTTTATTGATGCGTCTGTGGAGCGTCGTCCTGCTGGGTAATATCATCGGCACGGGCATCGCGGCCTGGGCGTTTGAGTACATGCCGATCTTTGATGAACCCACCCGGGATGCATTTGTAAAAATCGGCATGGATGTGATGAAAAACACCCCGATCGAAATGTTCTCGAATGCCATCATCTCCGGGTGGATTATCGCCACGATGGTCTGGATGTTTCCTTCAGCAGGGAGCGCCAAAATTGTGGTGATTATATTGATGACCTGGCTGATTGCGCTGGCTGACACCACGCATATTGTGGTCGGTACCGTAGAAATACTGTATCTGGTCTTTAACGGTACGCTTCACTGGAGCGACTTTTTCTGGCCGTTCGCCCTGCCGACACTAGCAGGAAACATCTGCGGCGGAACGTTTATCTTCGCGCTGTTAAGCCATGCCCAAATCCGTAACGACATGTCGAACAAACGCAAAGCGGAGCTTAAAGCGCGGGAAAATGATGATAAATCGACAAAAAAATCGTCCTGAATGGTGACTCTTTGAGCAGTCAGGCGGCGATGCGCTTAACGCAAAGTGTAAATGACGCTATACTCGTGCCGCCTCGTCCCCTTAGTTAAATGGATATAACGAGCCCCTCCTAAGGGCTAGTTGCAGGTTCGATTCCTGCAGGGGACACCAGATATAACTCTCCTGATGTCTACCGAATTCAATAAAAACCTTTTATAATCAGCCATAACCCCTCTTCTCAGGCTATGCGACGTCAACTGAAGTCTACCCATATCTACGTGAATCAATAAACGTTTGGGGGCCTAAGTGGGGGCTTATCCTGTTCAACGGAAAATGAGGCCCCCAAATGCCACTGAATGCTCGTCAGGTCGAGACTGCAAAGCCCAGAGATAAAGCCTATAAACTCGCTGATGGCGGAGGGCTCTATCTCATGGTCAATACTAACGGTTCAAAGTACTGGCGAATGAAGTATCGATTTGCCGGTAAAGAGAAAAAACTCTCGTTCGGAACCTATCCTGACATCTCACTTGCGGAAGCCCGCACTAAGCGCGATGAAGCGAGAAAAACATTGGCAAATGATAAAGATCCCGGTGAAGTTAAAAAAGCCGAACTACTTGCCCAAAAACTATCGGTTACGAATACTTTTGAAGCGATAGCGGTTGAGTGGTACAACGCAAAAGTTTCTGGCTGGTCAAAAAACTACGCTGACTATGTTAACCGGGCCTTCAAAAACAATGTATTTCCCTTTGTTGGATCGCAGCCGGTTAATGAGATAAAGCCACTGGAGCTTCTGTCTGTATTGCAGCGTATGGAAAAGCGAGGTGCGCCGGAGCTTGCCAGTAAAGTGCGCCAACGTTGTAGCGAAGTGTTCCGTTACGCTATTGTTACTGGCCGAGCCGAGTACAACCCTGCGGCTGATCTTGGTAGTGCTTTACAGGGGTACGAGAAACAACATTATCCCTTTCTTACTGCTGCTGAGCTACCCGAGTTTTTACAAAAGCTTTCACAATACACCGGCAGTCTAGTAACGCTTCTGGCGACCCGACTACTCATGCTTACGGGCTTACGAACCGTCGAATTACGTATGGCAGAATGGAGTGAAATCGACTTCGAAAACCATATCTGGGAAATACCGAAAAGTAGAATGAAGATGAGGCGACCCCACATAGTGCCCCTTTCTGCTCAATCCTTAGCAGCACTTCGGCAACTAAAGCAATTGACCGGTACTTACCAGTTTATCTTTGCAGGTCGAAACGATGTTAATAAACCAATGAGCGAAGCCAGCATCAATATGGTTATTAAAAGGATTGGTTACGATAAGAGAGCAACCGGACATGGTTTTCGTCACACCATGAGCACAATCTTGCATGAGGAAGGATTCAACACTGCTTGGATTGAGACCCAGCTCGCGCATGTGGACAAGAACGCGATTCGCGGGACCTATAACCATGCGCAGTATCTTGAAGGGAGGAAAGAGATGATGCAGTGGTATGGGGACTATTTGGATGGATTGCGATTGGATGGAAACGTTGCCAGAGTTAGTTAATGAAGAGCCGATTCGAGTTCGGCCTTCGCACCAACAGTATGTAAATAGACCTCAACTGAGGTCTTTTTTTATGCCTAAAATGAATCGCCACGGGTTTAACAGACACCTCAGAGTCATTTAAGATGGCTTAAAGAGAGGTGCCCATGAGCGGTAAGCGTTATCCCGAAGAGTTTAAAACTGAAGCAGTCAAACAGGTTGTTGATCGCGGTTATTCTGTTTCCAGCGTTGCAACACGTCTCGATATCACCACCCACAGCCTTTATGCATGGATAAAGAAGTACGGTCCGGATTCTTCCACTAATAAAGAACAGTCAGATGCTCAGGCCGAGATCCGCCGTCTCCAGAAAGAGCTGAAACGGGTTACCGGTAATGCTGTCAACCTGTTGATGACTATTTTAATCTGTAGTCATTCAATCCTTGTAACATCAGGATGATCCTGGTGTCAGTGAAAATACGAAATCAACACGTTGGTATCATTACCCACCTGTGAACTGACGTCGGCATTTTGAATCTCACTTCGGCGTGCCCCCTCCGAATGGCGCAAAACATTTCGTGGTATGGCATGATAGCACCCGAAGAGAGTCAATTCAGGGTGGTAAATGTGAAACCAGTAACGCTATACGATGTCGCAGAGTATGCCGGTGTCTCTTATCAGACCGTTTCCCGCGTGGTGAACCAGGCCAGCCACGTCTCTGCGAAAACGCGGGAAAAGGTGGAAGCGGCGATGGCGCAGCTGAACTACATTCCCAACCGCGTGGCACAACAACTGGCGGGGAAACAGTCGTTGCTGATTGGCGTTGCTACCTCCAGTCTGGCCCTGCACGCGCCGTCGCAAATTGTCGCGGCGATTAAATCTCGCGCCGATCAACTGGGTGCCAGCGTGGTGGTGTCGATGGTAGAACGAAGCGGCGTCGAAGCCTGTAAAGCGGCGGTGCACAATCTTCTCGCGCAACGCGTCAGTGGGCTGATCATTAACTATCCGCTGGATGACCAGGATGCCATTGCTGTGGAAGCTGCCTGCGCTAATGTTCCGGCGTTATTTCTTGATGTCTCTGACCAGACTCCCATCAACAGTATTATTTTCTCCCATGAAGACGGTACGCGACTGGGCGTGGAGCATCTGGTCGCATTGGGTCACCAGCAAATCGCGCTGTTAGCGGGCCCATTAAGTTCTGTCTCGGCGCGTCTGCGTCTGGCGGGCTGGCATAAATATCTCACTCGCAATCAAATTCATCCGATAGCGGAACGGGAAGGCGACTGGAGTGCCATGTCCGGTTTTCAACAAACCATGCAAATGCTAAATGAGGGCATCGTTCCCACTGCGATGCTGGTTGCCAACGATCAGATGGCGCTGGGCGCAATGCGCGCCATTACCGAGTCCGGGTTGCGCGTTGGTGCGGATATCTCGGTAGTGGGATACGACGATACCGAAGACAGCTCGTGTTATATCCCGCCGTTAACCACCATCAAACAGGATTTTCGCCTGCTGGGGCAAAGCAGCGTGGACCGCTTGCTGAAACTCTCTCAGGGCCAGGCGGTGAAGAGCAATCAGCTGTTGCCCGTCTCACTGGTGAAAAGAAAAACCACCCTGGCGCCCAATACGCAAACCACCTCTCCCCGCACGTTGGCAGATTCCTTAATGCAGTTGGCACGACAAGTTTCCCGACTTGAAAGCGGGCAGTGAGCGCAACGCAATTAATGTGAGTCAGCTCACTCATTAGGCACCCCAGGCTTTACACTCTATGTGTCCGGCTCGTATGTTATGCGAAAATGTGAGCGGATAACAATTCACGCAGGATACAACTATGACAATGATTACGGATTCACTGGCCGTCGTATTACAACGTCGTGACTGGGAAAACCCTGGCGTTACCCAACTTAATCGCCTTGCGGCACATCCCCCTTTCGCCAGCTGGCGTAATAGCGAAGAGGCTCGCACCGATCGCCCTTCCCAAGAGTCGCGCAGCCTGAATGGTGAATGGCGCTTTGCCTGGTTTCCGGCACCAGAAGCGGTACCAGAAAGCTGGCTGGAGCGCGATCTTCCTGACGCCGATACTGTCATCGTCCCCTCAAACTGGCAGATGCACGGTTACGATGCGCCTATCTACACCAACGTGACCTATCCCATTGCGGTCAATCCGCCGTATGTTCCCACGGAGAATCCGACGGGTTGTTACTCGCTCACATTTAATGTTGATGAAAGCTGGCTACAGGAAGGCCAGACGCGAATTATTTTTGATGGTGTTAACTCGGCGTTTCATTTGTGGTGCAACGGGCGCTGGGTCGGTTACGGACAGGACAGTCGTTTGCCGTCTGAATTTGACCTGAGCGCATTTTTACACGCCGGAGAAAACCGCCTCGCGGTGATGGTGCTGCGCTGGAGTGACGGCAGTTATCTGGAAGATCAGGATATGTGGCGGATGAGCGGCATTTTCCGTGACGTCTCGTTGCTGCATAAACCGAGCACGCAAATCAGCGATTTCCATGTAGCCACTCACTTTAATGATGATTTCAGCCGCGCTGTACTGGAGGCAGACGTTCAGATGTACGGCGAGCTGCGCGATGAGCTGCGGGTGACGGTTTCTTTGTGGCAGGGTGAAACGCAGGTCGCCAGCGGCACCGCGCCTTTCGGCGGTGAAATTATCGATGAGCGTGGTGGTTATGCCGATCACGTCACCCTACGTCTGAACGTCGAAAACCCGAAACTGTGGAGCGCCGAAATCCCGAATCTCTATCGTGCGGTGGTTGAACTGCACACCGCCGACGGCACGCTGATTGAAGCAGAAGCCTGCGATGTCGGTTTCCGCGAGGTGCGGATTGAAAATGGTCTGCTGCTGCTGAACGGCAAGCCGTTGCTGATTCGCGGCGTTAACCGTCACGAGCATCATCCTCTGCATGGTCAGGTCATGGATGAGCAGACGATGGTGCAGGATATCCTGCTGATGAAGCAGAACAACTTTAACGCCGTGCGCTGTTCGCATTATCCGAACCATCCGCTGTGGTACACGCTGTGCGACCACTACGGCCTGTATGTGGTGGATGAAGCCAACATTGAAACCCACGGCATGGTGCCAATGAATCGTCTGACCGATGATCCGCGCTGGCTACCCGCGATGAGCGAACGCGTAACGCGAATGGTGCAGCGCGATCGTAATCACCCGAGTGTGATCATCTGGTCGCTGGGGAATGAATCAGGCCACGGCGCTAATCACGACGCACTCTATCGCTGGATCAAATCTGTCGATCCTTCCCGCCCGGTACAGTATGAAGGCGGCGGAGCCGACACCTTCGCAACCGATATTATTTGCCCGATGTACGCGCGCGTGGATGAAGACCAGCCCTTCCCGGCTGTGCCGAAATGGTCCATCAAAAAATGGCTTTCGTTGCCTGGAGAGACGCGCCCGCTGATCCTTTGCGAATACGCCCACGCGATGGGTAACAGTCTTGGCGGCTTCGCTAAATACTGGCAGGCGTTTCGTCAGTACCCCCGTTTACAGGGCGGCTTCGTCTGGGACTGGGTGGATCAGTCGCTGATTAAATATGATGAAAATGGCAATCCGTGGTCGGCTTACGGCGGTGATTTTGGCGATAAGCCGAATGATCGCCAGTTCTGCATGAACGGTCTGGTCTTTGCCGACCGCACGCCGCATCCGGCGCTGACGGAAGCAAAACACCAGCAGCAGTTTTTCCAGTTCAGTTTATCCGGGCGAACCATCGAAGTGACCAGCGAATACCTGTTCCGTCATAGCGATAACGAGCTCCTGCACTGGATGGTGGCGCTGGATGGCAAGCCGCTGGCAAGCGGTGAAGTGCCTCTGGATGTCGCTCCACAAGGTAAACAGTTGATTGAACTGCCTGAACTACCGCAGCCGAAGAGCGCCGGACAACTCTGGCTAACGGTTCACGTAGTGCAACCGAACGCGACCACATGGTCAGCAGCCGGACACATCAGCGCCTGGCAGCAGTGGCGTCTGGCGGAAAACCTCAGCGTGACACTCCCCTCCGCGCCCCACGCCATCCCGCAACTGACCACCAGCGAAACGGATTTTTGCATCGAGCTGGATAATAAGCGTTGGCAATTTAACCGCCAGTCAGGCTTTCTTTCACAGATGTGGATTGGCGATAAAAAACAACTGCTGACGCCGCTGCGCGATCAGTTCACCCGCGCACCGCTGGATAACGACATTGGCGTAAGTGAAGCGACCCGCATTGACCCTAACGCCTGGGTCGAACGCTGGAAGGCGGCGGGCCATTACCAGGCCGAAGCAGCGTTGTTGCAGTGCACGGCAGATACGCTTGCCGACGCGGTGCTGATTACCACGGTCCACGCGTGGCAGCATCAGGGGAAAACCTTATTTATCAGCCGGAAAACCTACCGGATTGATGGAAGTGGTCAAATGGCGATTACCGTTGATGTTGAAGTGGCGAGCAATACGCCACATCCGGCGCGGATTGGCCTGACCTGCCAGCTGGCGCAGGTAGCAGAGCGGGTAAACTGGCTCGGATTAGGGCCGCAAGAAAACTATCCCGACCGCCTTACTGCGGCCTGTTTTGACCGCTGGGATCTGCCATTGTCAGACATGTATACCCCGTACGTCTTCCCGAGCGAAAACGGTCTGCGCTGCGGGACGCGCGAATTGAATTATGGCCCACACCAGTGGCGCGGCGACTTCCAGTTCAACATCAGCCGCTACAGTCAACAGCAACTGATGGAAACCAGCCATCGCCATCTGCTGCACGCGGAAGAAGGCACATGGCTGAATATCGACGGTTTCCATATGGGGATTGGTGGCGACGACTCCTGGAGCCCGTCAGTGTCGGCGGAATTCCACCTTAGCGCCGGTAGCTACCATTACCAGTTGCTCTGGTGTCAAAAATAATAATAACCGGGCAGGCCATGCCTGCCCGTATTTCGCGTAAGGAAATCCATTATGTACTATTTAAAAAACACAAACTTTTGGATGTTCGGTTTATTCTTTTTCTTTTACTTTTTTATCATGGGAGCCTACTTCCCGTTTTTCCCGATTTGGCTACATGACATCAACCATATCAGCAAAAGTGATACGGGTATTATTTTTGCCGCTATTTCTCTGTTCTCGCTATTATTCCAACCGCTGTTTGGTCTGCTTTCTGACAAACTCGGGCTGCGCAAATACCTGCTGTGGATTATTACCGGCATGTTAGTGATGTTTGCGCCGTTCTTTATTTTTATCTTCGGGCCACTGTTACAATACAACATTTTAGTAGGATCGATTGTTGGTGGTATTTATCTAGGCTTTTGTTTTAACGCCGGTGCGCCAGCAGTAGAGGCATTTATCGAGAAAGTCAGCCGTCGCAGTAATTTCGAATATGGTCGCGCGCGGATGTTTGGCTGTGTTGGCTGGGCGCTGTGTGCCTCGATTGTCGGCATCATGTTCACCATCAATAATCAGTTTGTTTTCTGGCTGGGTTCTGGCTGTGCATTCATCCTCGCCGTTTTACTCTTTTTCGCCAAAACGGATGCGCCCTCTTCTGCCACGGTTGCCAATGCGGTAGGTGCCAACCATTCGGCATTTAGCCTTAAGCTGGCGCTGGAACTGTTCAGACAGCCAAAACTGTGGTTTTTGTCACTGTATGTTATTGGCGTTTCCTGCACCTACGATGTTTTTGACCAACAGTTTGCTAATTTCTTTACTTCGTTCTTTGCTACCGGTGAACAGGGTACGCGGGTATTTGGCTACGTAACGACAATGGGCGAATTACTTAACGCCTCGATTATGTTTTTTGCGCCACTGATCATTAATCGCATCGGTGGGAAAAACGCCCTGCTGCTGGCTGGCACTATTATGTCAGTACGTATTATTGGCTCATCGTTCGCTACCTCAGCACTGGAAGTGGTTATTCTGAAAACGCTGCATATGTTTGAAGTACCGTTCCTGCTGGTGGGCTGCTTTAAATATATTACCAGCCAGTTTGAAGTGCGTTTTTCAGCGACGATTTATCTGGTCTGTTTCTGCTTCTTTAAGCAACTGGCGATGATTTTTATGTCTATTCTGGCGGGCAATATGTATGAAAGCATCGGTTTCCAGGGCGCTTACCTGGTGCTGGGTCTGGTGGCGCTGGGCTTCACCTTAATTTCCGTGTTCACGCTTAGCGGCCCCGGCCCACTTTCTCTGCTGCGTCGCCAGGTGAATGAAGTCGCTTAAGAAATTAATGTCGGATACGGCGCGAGCGCCTTATCCGACCAACTTATCAGGACGGAATGTTAAAAATGAACATGTCGATGACAGAAAAAATAAAAGCAGGCAAGCTATTTACCGATATGTGCGAAGGCTTACCTGAAAAAAGACTTCGTGGGAAAACATTAATGTATGAGTTCAATCACTCGCATCCATCAGAAGTTGAAAAAAGGGTAATGACTCCAACTTATTGATAGTGTTTTATGTTCAGATAATGCCCAATGACTTTGTCATGCAGCTCCACCGATTTTGAGAACGACAGTGACTTCCTGCCCAGCCTTGACAGATGCTGCCTCAGATTCAGGTTATGCCGCTCAATGCGCTGCGTATATCGCTTGCTGATAACGTGCAGTTCTCCCTTCAGGCGTGATTCATAAAGCGGCCAGCCATCCGTCATCCATACCACGACCTCAAAGGCCGACAGCAGGCCCAGAAGACGCTCCAGCGTGGACAACGTGCGTTCACCGAATACGTGCGCCACAACCGTCCTCCGTATCCTGTCATACGCGTAAAACAACCAGCGCTGGCGTGATTTAGCGCCGACATAACCCCACTGTTCGTCCATTTCCGCGCAAACAATGACGTCACTACCCGGTTGTATGCGTGAGGTTACCGACTGCGGCCTGAGTTTTTTAAGTGACGTAAAATCGTGTTGAGGCCAACGCCCATAATGCGGGCGGTTGCCCGGCATCCAACGCCATTCATGGCCATATCAATAATTTTCTGGTGTGTACCGGGCTGAGAGGCGGTGTAAGTGAACTGGAGCTGCCATGTTTTACGGCAGTGAGAGCAGAGATAGCGCTGATGTCCGGCAGTGCTTTTGCCGTTACGCACCACGCCTTCAGTAGCGGAGCAGGAAGGACATCTGATGGAAATGGAAGCCACCCGCACAGCGCGCTGGGATATCACTCCCCGAGGGAATACCGGCAGCGGACATCGTTAACTTAAGATACAAAAGCTGTTCGGAGATGGAGGGTCAAGATCAGGGTGACCTGCGCCATGATGTTATCCGAGCCCTGTTTCCTAATCACTACACCGGTATTTGATTACCCAGGTCAACTTCAGGCTGTTACAGGGACGGCAACCGTGTCAGCACATCCTTGAGATAGGCATACGGATCGTGCCCATTATTACGGGCCGACTGGATCAAACTCATGATCGCAGCAGCGCGCTTGAGTATGCGAACCCACGCCGAGCATTTGAGAAGGCAACGGGATGAACGCTGGCTGGATAGCCGTGGTTTTCTGGGTAGGCAGCCGAATCCATTTGTGATCGAGGTTGGCATTGAGGCTGTAGCCCAAGGCGATGTTTGCGATGGAGGCACCGGGTTCAGAACACTCCTGAATGACCTGAGCCTTGAAAGATTTGCTGTAGGTACGGCGCTGAGGGCGCATGGAAAATCCGCTTGATGGGCCATGGCCTTCGGCGGCGGTGTCGGGAAGGTGTGTTGGCCGGACGGATACTGTTGAACTACGTTGTCTGGGGCAACGGAAGTGTTTCGGCCCGACTCTGGAACGCGATCCGCAGCGACGACTGGGCAATTCCGCACGTTAGCCTGAGCAGCCTCGGGGAAATCGTCGTCTGGGCGCGCCCAGACGAGTTTCCGTCAAGGAACATGCAGACGAGCAAGGGGCTGCGGGCACTCGGCTACAACGTGAGGATCGGTGTTTGATCGAGGCGCCTGTGGTACACGCAGGCTGACGAGCCAGGCGCTGTCCATTGCCTGATCAGACCGCCCCGCTGCGCCTTGCCTGAGCAGTTGACCTGCATCAATGGGGCGGGAGAACGCTGTACATTGACTCTTGAAGGCTGTCATGGTAAGCGTAATATCTTACAAAGTATTACAAGGATTTCCTTGGCCGGAACCGCAAAGCGACGCGATTGGAGAGGGTGAGATGAAAGCGCACCTACAGGGATGAAAGCGCACCTACAGGTGATTTTCACGCTCGATGAATTGGCTGCGTACTTGAAAGTCGGCAAGCGGACGCTTTATCGGCTCGCCGCGCACGGGGAAATTCCGGCTTTCAAGGTGGGCGGGACGTGGCGGTTTCCTCAAAGTGAAATCGATCAGTGGATCAATGATCAGACCCGAGCCGCAGCAAAGAAGGAGGTGATGCGCAAGCGTGAACAGCAGAAGTCATCCGAGCAGCCCGTGTCGCCTGGGCGCACTGCCCGTCACAGCAGGCAAAGGGCTTGAGTAACTCGTTTTCCAATTTTTCTGGAGGTATGACATGGACATCGATTTCAAGAAGTTGGCTCCCTGGAACTGGTTCAAGAACGAGCAGCAAGAGCAGCAGACCGCCTCTTCCCTGCCGGTGCAGCGCAATGACCTGCCAGCGGCGAGCGGGCCAGTCAGCCCGATCCTGCAACTGCATCGGGAAATCGACCGGCTGTTCGATGACGCATTCCGGGGCTTCGGTTTTCCGGCGTTGAACATGCCGCAGTGGCCATCCGATTGGTCGGGCATGCTGAAGCCGGCCCTGGACATCCAGGAAACCGACAAGCAGTACAAGATTGCCCTGGAAGTGCCCGGTGTCGAGGAGAAGGACATCCAGATCACTCTCGACAACGACGTGCTGATGGTGCGTGGCGAGAAGCGCCAGGAACAGGAGAAGAAGGAAGGTGGCTTCCACCGTGTGGAGCGCTCCTACGGCAGCTTTCAGCGTGCCTTGAACCTGCCTGACGACGCCAACCAGGATTCAATCAAAGCATCGTTCAAGAACGGGGTGCTCACGGTCACGATCGACAAGCGCGAGGTCAGCGCGCCGAAGCAGGGACGCTCGATCCCGATCAACGGCTGACGTCGCCGGCTCGTTTGTCACAAGAAAAACCCGGCACGAGACGAGGAGTCGCGGTTCGCGATGCCTCGTCGCCTCAACCTTGTCAACCTTCTCAGGAGCATCAGCATGGCCAGAAAACAATGCCAGGTCTGCGGCCAACCCGCCACCGTGCGGGTGGAAGCCAATCTCAACGGTCGTCACAGCACCATGCTGTTGTGCGACGACCATTACCGGCAATTAGTGCGCCAGCAAAAGCGCACCGTTTCGCCGCTGGAAGCCTTGTTCGGCTCGCGCAGCGGCCTGTTCGAGGACTTCCTCGGCAGTGACTTCTTCCGCATCGGCGACGACGCGACGCCAGTTGCCGCCGATACCGATGACGTGGTCGATGCCTCGTTTGGCGAGCCCGCCGCCGCAGGTTCGGGTGCGCCGCGCCGTCGCGGCAGTGGGCTGGCCAGCCGCATCAGCGAACAGTCGGAAGCCTTGCTGCAGGAGGCCGCCAAACACGCTGCCGAATTTGGCCGCTCCGAGGTGGATACCGAACATCTGCTGCTGGCG